>CAWJRE010000041.1:0-200154 GCA_963845075.1 uncultured Alphaproteobacteria bacterium
GCCGCAGCAGCAAGCTCCTGTTCCTTGCGCCGCCAATACGCGATCATCAAGACCACCACGATGGCCCCGACTACGGTTAGCGCGATCGCGAATGGTCGCGCAAATTCCTCGACACCTTTGCCGAAATAGTATGCTCCAAACCCGTAGAACAATGCCCAAGCCACTGCACCGGCGCTGTTAGCAATCATGAATTTGGCGAAGGGCATCCGGTTTGCTCCAGCAATAAATCGACGACCGATCGCAGCACGGCCACGAAGCGAGCAATGAGGACAACCAGCATTCCCTGACGCCGAAACAGATACTGGGCAATTTTTATTCTTGTTTCGGTCAGTCCGATGTAGAAGCCGTAGCGAAGCAGCAGTGGATATCCGAACCGATCGCCGATCCAGAAGCCGATCATGCTGCCGATATTGCCCCAAACACGGCGCAGAGAAGAACGAGGGCAATGCTAATGTCCTGCGTCGTTCCCGCGAAAATCGCAGCGCTCACTAGGATCGCTTCTCCCGGCAGCGGCAGACCAATCGATTCCAGGAAAACAAGCGCAAACACAAGCCAAGCGCCGTATTGGTGGATCAATTCCTTCATCACGGAACGCCAATCCGGGGCATGACTGAAACACATCGACCGAAGTCATCATCCTGCCTCTCCGATTGGAGATTGTCGATCATTGTTCCGGCTTGCGTGGCCTGATGATGCCACGCCCTAGATAAAAATCCTCAATGAATTTTTCCGCCTCAACGGCACTCTTAAAGCCGTCCTGCACGATGCGAAGTTTTTGGGCGCGTCGCCGGCGGCGAATGTGCCGTCCGGCATTTTGTGGACTACAAGCACCTCAAGCGGTTCATCGGGCCATTTAAGTCCCCACTCGGTCGCTATACTCCGTCACCATTCGTGCGGGCACTATGGCACTGATTGACACTGTTGACAGCGACGAACGAACCCTAATTCTGCGACGACCTAGCGCCAGTGCCAATACGCCAGTGTCCATCCCTGATCGACACGTCCTCCAGACAGGACCAAGCAGTGTCACAAATGCGAGTGCCAAAATCCTCGGTACATGAAAGGTACCGACTTGATCGGCATTTTCACCAGGGCTCCTGCGTGGCCACATGCCCCCCGAGCCAACCTCTGTTGTCGCGACACCACGACGCTTCGTGAGGCCAGCGTTGCGAGCGTTTGGGGCGGCGACGATTTTACCCTCCCCGTCGCGTTGGATCTCACATCCCTTTCTCCTGCCGTCTCCGCCCATCCTCACCTAGCGTCGCGGCTCGTCCGCCTCCTCACCTAGCGTCGCGCGCCCATACCGAGCGCTGAGCGGGTCGAGTAAAGGTCAAGAAGAAGGAATGGATTCTGTGCCCGTGCGCGCGTACCCGCACTTCGGCGCCCAAATTTCCATTCCTCTGAGGTCCAGCGATGCAAGCAACTCGTCTTTCCAAGTTGAAAAGTGTCATCCAATGCTTTCCATTCTTTCCGGGCCAAACATCGTCGGTATCCGAACTCGGGTTGGCTGAGCCGGTCGTCGATCGAAGCGTCGGCCCAAACCCGATGCTTGCCTCTAGGCCCCGCAAGGACCTTTGTGTTTGAGTTTCACCCACCAACTTCCAAAATAGCGGAGAAACCGCGACGGCTTCGTAAGACCTCGGCGGGCGGTAGTAATTGAGAACGAGACGCTACCGGACGCCTTGACCCTAATTCTCCTTGACCACGCTACGCCCTCGGCTCAACTTTCCAATCGTCGCTGAACACTTGTCGCAGAACAAGCGCCAATAGGAGGAAATGCTATGTGGAGACTTGTAGCCGTCGCCCTTCTTGCGTTGCCCCTTGGATCATCGGTCGCGTTGGCTGAAGATATGAGGCTGCCGCCACTCAAGAAACAGCCTACCCCGCAGGCCGTCATAGACGAGCACATGGACGCGCTGAACAAGTGCGACTGGAACCGGCTGATGGCGCAGTATCCAGCAGACTATCAACTTAATCTGCCCGATGGTGTGGTCGTCAAAGGCCGAGAAGCAGCAGCCAAAATTTTCGCAGACTTCGTAAAGCCTCACGATCAAGGTGGTTTGTGCGGCATAAAGTTCTCGCCTGAACAGACTTTGGTCGTCGGTGACACTCTCAACATTCAATGGAAGGCTGAGCCGACTTCCTTGCTGAACCGTACAAAGGTTCCGACGCCTACGAGAACTCACGACGGGTTAATGGTTGCAATGGTCAGCACCTTCAAGGGCAGTGACTTGAAGATGAAGAAGTGACGCATCCCACCGCTGTGGGCGATGTGCTCCATTTCTTCCGCCCACCTGTACTGGGTCCTGTAGTCGCACATCTTGATACTCCCTAGATGCTCCTCACCCTCATGCCAGCGTAGCGACTTCAGAGGCTTGCCGCATCATGCGGCTTAATCACATTTGGGCCACTTCTGCGCGCGAGTGTTACTGGACTTGATTGGACCCAGCCTCTCCCTGGGTCTGTGCAGTTCCCTTCTCGGAAAACTCTCCAACTCACACGCGCGAACTCGATCACTCACAAAGTCTTGGACCTCTCGTGACCGCTCCGATGATGGTTCGGCCTGGGGGCGGCCAGCCTTTGGTTTCGTCAGCCATCTCATTCCTCACTGGCGCGATGTTCGATGAATTTCAAAGGTCCTCGTTTCGACATTTTGATGGCCGATCAAGGCAGCGGCGAAAGTCGTCGCTGATCTAGGCATCAAGGCGCACGCCCACATGCTCCGCCATGCTTGAGGCTACAAGCTCGCGAATGGCCACGACACGCGCGCGATCAAGCGTCGTATCTCGGGCATCGCAATATTTAGAACACGACGCGCTGTAGCGCCTTGGCGCCGAAGCGGTTCAAGACATTCTGGCAAGACTAGCGCGTGTCATGGGGGCATTTTTGGACACACGTTCTTCACGCTCGTCCGGCTCGGCCACTCCCAATGCGAGCTGTCTTTTACTTCCGGGGTGCGCGATGGCCGTGCACGTGGCTGTTGCGGTGTCCCGACCCGTGAGCATGAGGCGCCGCTGGCAAGTAGACGACTTGCCCATGGCGCACCCCTCGTTCGGCAATGACGTGATCGGCGAGCTCCTGCACATCTTCACCGGGTCCCTTCAGGACGGTCACCTCCATGCAGCTTTCGTGGTCTAGGTGGACGTGAAGCGTGGCCTGCGCGAGATCATGATGATCGTGGAAATCGCGCGTCAGCCGTTTTGGCAATTCGCGTTGATGGTGGTCGTACACATAAATGAGGGCGGCGACGCACTGTTGTCGCCCCGCCGCCTGCATTGCATGCTGCTGCAGGCCTGACCGCGCTAGATCGCGTATTGCCTCGGAGCGATTGGCGTAGCCGTGCGCCGCCATGTAGCGCTCCAGCTCCGCAACGAGATCATCATCGATGGTTATTGTGACGCGCTGCATCGCTGTTCCTCACGCTGCCGCGAGTATGATGAGTAGTTGACATCATCATACCCACTAATAGACTTAAGTGAAACGGGATGGCGAAAGCGGCCCTCCCTGGCTTGGCGCACATCATAGCGCTTTACCGGGAGGAAGGCCGCGCGACTCTGGGGGCTGGGGTGGCGTCGCGTCAGTGTGCTGTGGCGTTGTGCGTCTTGCGGCGCTGAGCGTGCGCGCTTCTGCGCAGACGCCCCCGCCCGCGCCGACGCAACCCTCGCCGACGCCGGAAGCGCCCGCTGCTGGAGCTCCATCCGGCGAGGCTCCGCTGTAAGCGCTCCGGAACTCCGCGGCGTCCGCACCGTCGAGTACGACGGAGCTTCCGACCATCAACGTTTCCGCCAAGCCTCCGCCGACGCCGCCAAAACGCAATGTCACTCCGCGGCAGCGGCAACGACGCCCGCACCCGCGCCGCCGTCGCCCTATCAGACTGGCGCTCCCAACGTGGCTGGGGGAACGCCCGTCGTGCCGCAAATGGCGAGCCAGATGGTCATTTCCGGCGCGAACCTCAACTCCCGCCCCGTGTCGGAACCTGCCGAGATCCTCGAAGCGGCGCCCGGTCTTGCGGTCGTCCAGCACTCAGGCTCAGGCAAGGCCAATCAGTACTACCTGCGCGGCTACAATCTCGACCACGGCACCGACATGGCGACCTTCTGGGACGACGTGCCGATCAATTTGCCCACCAACGCGCATGGCCAAGGCTACACCGACCTCAATTTTCTTGATCCCCGAAACAATCAGCGGATTGGAGGTCCGCAAGGGGCCGTATTGGGCGGACGTCGGAGATTTCGACAACGCCGGCGCGCTGAATATCTCGCTGCGGGATAGCATCGGTCAAAACATCCAGTCGGTTACTGCCGGCAGCTTCGGATATACGCGACTTCTCAGCTACGGCTCGGTCAAGGTCGGCGGCGGCTCGCTGCTCTATGCCGGTGAATTCAACACCGAAAATGGCCCTTGGGACACCGCCGAGGATCTGCGCAAATTCAGTGGGCTTCTGCGTTATAGCCAGGGCACCGCGACCGACGGATTTTCAGCGACGGCCATGGCGTATGCCAATTCCTGGAACTCCAGTGATCAGATCGCGCTGCGCGCCATCACGACCGGACAGGTTGGTCTTTTCGGCGAGATCGATCCCACTGACGGCGGCGACACCAGCCGTTTCATGCTGTCGACCAGGTTCGCGCATTCCGACGACAACGGCATGTGGAAGGCGAATGCCTATGTGGTCAAATATACGCTCAACCTCTTCAACAACTTCACCTGGTTCACCACCAACCCGACGCTCGGCGATCAATTCCATCAGTCCGACGATCGCATCTATAGCGGCGGCGCGGTGTCGCGGACGTTCAATGGGACGCTGTTCAGCTTGCCGAGCCAAACGGTGGTCGGGCTGCAAACCCGTGATGACGACATCAATGTCGGTTTGACCAACACGTTCCGCCGCCAGTTTCTCTCGAACACGCTTTTCGACCATGTGAACGAGGGCAATGTCGGCGTCTATGCGGAGAACACGACGCGCTGGACCGACTGGTGGCGGACCACCCTTGGTTTGCGCGGCGACTATTTTGCGGCGTCGGTGAATTCCATGTTGCAGCCCGCGAACTCCGGCAATCCCAACGCCGCGCTCCCCAGCCCAAAATTCACGAGCGTTTTCGGTCCTTTTTACAAAACCGAATTCTTTCTCGGTGCGGGGTTGGGCTACCACAGCAACGATGCGCGCGGCGTTGTGACATCCCAAGTGCCTGGAGATCCAAGCACGCCGCAGAGCGGCACGCCTTTCCTGGTGCGGTCGGCTGGCGCCGAGGTCGGCGCCCGCACCAAGATCGTGCCTGGTCTCGATAGCTCGATCAGCTTGTTCGCCCTGCGTCAGGACTCGGAACTGTTCTTCGACGGTGACACCGGCACCACGGTACCCGGTCCGCCGAGCCTCCGCACCGGTATCGAGATCACCAACAATTATCAGCCGGTGTCGTGGATGCGCTTCGATGCCGATCTCGCGCTCAGCCGCGCGCGCTTTATCGGCCCCGATACTGCTCAACAGGAGCTCTTCGATTCGCTCACCGGTTTCCCGCAGGCGCAGATCGGCAACGCGCCAGGAAATTTCATTCCGGAAGCGCCATGGATGGTCGCGTCGGCCGGCATCACGCTCGGCGAGCGAACCGGCTGGTTCAGCACGTTGCGCTGGCGCTATATCAGTTCGCGGCCGCTCACCGAGGACGGCGTATTTCAGTCGCCGCCCGTCAATACGATCAACGGCCGGGTGGGGTATCAGTTCGCCAATGGCTGGCGCATCCAGCTTGACGCGCTCAATCTGCTGAATTCCTCGAGCTACAATGCCAGCTACGCCTACGGCGCGCTGCTGCCCTCCGACGCATTGTTCGCCAAGTGCTTTCCGGCAAGCGGCGCTCCCACCGTGCCGGCGGCGGTCTGCCAGAACGGCTTTATGGACTATTCGATCCACCCGTTGGACCCAACGGCCGTGCGGCTCACGCTCGCCGGACCGATCGACAGCATCGACATTCCGAAGATGGCCAAGGAATTCAAACGTGCGCTGCCCACATATCAGCCGCCGGCGCCGAACTACGATTGGACGGGTTTCTACGTCGGCGCTTATGTCGACAACACCTGGTCCAAGACGAGCGCTTCCACGGTCGACAATGTGAGCGGTGGAAGCTCCGGCTTCAACACCGGTGCGTCGCGGTGGGGTGGCGGCGTTCAACTCGGCTTCGACTACATGCTGCCGTCGCGCCTCGTGCTTGGCGTCGCGGCCGATATATCGTCCGGCGGCACCAAGACGACGACGATCTCGGACCCCTCCGGCATCAGCGCCAACCAGACAACGGTATTCGACAGTGAAACGATACGTGGACGGTTTGGATATGCGGCCGACAACGTGTTGTTCTATGCGACGGGCGGCTTTGCCTGGTCCAATGCTCAGTTCGTCCGCACGCAATTGACCGGCGCGCTCAACAGCGCGACCGCCGGCACCGACGAGGCCGTCAACAAAGGGCTTATGGGATGGGTCGCGGGCGGCGGTATTGCGTACGCCTTCGCGCAGAATTGGAACGTGTTTGCCGAGTATCGCTACACAAGCTTTGGATCATCGAGCTTCTCGCTTCCGTTCTCGCAGTTGACGACAACGACGACGACGACAGTGACCACGGTCGAATTGGGTATGAATTACAAGTTCAATTCGGGCGGGCAGTTCTCCGGCGTGCCACCGGCGCTGTATCCCGCGGGAGCGCCGTCACCGGCGCTGGTCTACAAATCGCCTCCTGCGCAATACGCCTACAACTGGAGCGGCATCTATCTCGGCAGCGACGGCGGCTTTGGCTGGGAAACCGCGAAGGGAACGCTGACAGACGCCACGGGCGCTCCTCTCACGAGCTACAATTACCGTGTGAGCGGTCCGCTCGCCGGGCTGTTTGTCGGCGGCAATTATCAGTTGAATAGGATCGTGCTTGGTGCTGAAGGCGATTGGCAATGGTCCAATCTGGTCGGCAACAATCAGACACTTGCACCGCTCGGAGCAGCCGGCGCTTTCCCGGCCGGACCTTTTACGATCTCGACGACGGTGAAGGACTATGCTTCGGTCCGCGGCCGGCTGGGCTTCGCGTTCGATCGCTTCTTGGCATTCGGCACCGCCGGATGGGCCTGGGGCAATCCTTCGACCACCTATGCGCTCGTCGGCGCGGCGCCGTTCGTCAATCAGGGCGGAAGGGCTACGGGCTGGACTGCGGGTGTTGGCGTCGATTACGCGATCACCGAAAGCGTCTTTGCGCGCATCGAATATCGCTACACCAGCCTTGCCACTGCGGGCTTCGTGAGCGTCGCGACCAATTCCGCCGAGGCGCCCAATCGCATGCCGATCAGCGATCTACGGGCCGGCATCGCATACAAATTTGGCGGCCGTTCAGACACCATCAAATTTTAGCCGCGCGCATTCGCTATAGCTTCTATTTCTGCTTAGGGTCGATTTTGTTGAAAAAGTCCGAGTATTGAGTCCACACCGCGCGGCGATCAGCCTGGGTAGCCGCCTTAGTGTAACCGTTCAATTTTCAGTGGCTGGCGCGATCCGACGCAGGATCGCTTTTACTGCTGTTCACGTACAGTTCGCGGCGCCGACTATTCATAGATCAGAGTTGTTCTTTGAACAGCGTGGGCGGCCCGGAGAGCCCCGCCAGCTCGCAGATCGGAGCATCGAAAACGCGGTGAGCTTGTTCCCTGACGCCCTTTCGCCATCTTTCTAAACGACCGTTCATCCATACCGGTGGAGACCGGGGGAAGGCGGAGTGCGGGGCGAGCGCCGTTGGGGGATGGCGGGAACGCCTCGCACTCTGCTGTTTTGGTTTTCGATGGGAACGAGATCGCGGCATTGTTGTTGCTCTAATGACAGCGGGCCGCCCTCGCCCCCCAGCCCCTCAGTGGCCCCTGTTAAAGCCCCGCTCGCGGGGCTTTTTGTTGTCTTGGCCGATCGCTGGTTTTGTGTCGCCCCGCCCAACGATGTTGGCCGCAATAGGGCTGCACACATATACCGACGTACAATGGAATGTGACGACACGCGGATCGTACCGTTGCGTTGTTAGGCAACTGAATGGCTACCCCATCCCCCGACACCCCTGCCTTTCGGTTTCACACTGGGCTTGCGGATCTCCATCCCCCGATGACCCTCCGCACGTCTTAGCGGCCTGACTTGAGCCTGAGCTCAGGAACCCCGGGCGTGATCGCGCCTCGGGGTTCCACCATTTTGGGGCCAGGCATTGGATGACCGGCTTTAATACTGCGGCGGTTTCAATAGTTCTGGCAGGTTGGCGATGCCTGCCGCGATCTTTCTCGCCTCGTCCTTTGTCATCAGAGACGCCGCGGAGCGTCAATTCGATTAGCCCTTTCAGAGCCGGCGAAAGGGTCGCGGCATTCGTCCGCCTACCACGTCGAAAATGCGTTGCATAACGGTCGTCGCCCCATCTAATGCTCGTTTCAATGACGGGCGATTAGGCAAGCGAGAATTCCGGCATGGAAGCGGGAGATCCTTTTTTCTGTGTAGTGCGGGGCAGCGAGAGGGAATGGATTGTCGAAGCAAGGTGGCCCGACGGCCTGACTGAGACCGTAGAGATTTTCGCTGACTACTTTGAGGCGTTGCAGTGGTTGAGCACCCAATCCACAGTCTGGCTCGAGCAACGAATGACCGTTAAAGAGGCCGGGTAACGCAAACGAAGGTAAGCACCGATGCAACTGCCCAAGCGGAAATTTGCTTAAGTCGTCGGGACGCACGCATGTTCTGCGCCAGAGCCCAGTGACAAGCGACGCGCGGTGAGTGACCGAAAAGCCACCGACGTCAGGGCAGTACTGCGACGGCGCAGGCGCATGAGCAATCTGTTTAGGATGAATAACGCTGCGCGCGCGCAATTACCCAAAAAGTCTGGTGTTTTGATTGTTGCTAGGAGAAGTTGGGGAAGCCCAGCGCGAGGGAACGCTAAGCGTTGCGCTGAGGCCCCGGTTCGATGCGGTCGCTTTCGTCCCGCATTGTCCCCGTCGCAACGTACGGTGGCGAGGTTAGCAGCACCTTAAGTCGAAAGGTGCTGCGCCTTTGCGGTTGCGCATTAACCATGCCGTGCTTGTTGCCGCGGCGCGAACTCTTTTTCGCCGCAATTCCTAACAAAACTGACCAGTGCGTTGGGGAACGCTGGTCGTGAAGGTGACTCTAAAGATCGCCTTCACTTGGGGAATCGCGTATGGGGACGATCGCGTTTTCTTGCGCGACGCTCGGCTTTGTGTTGAGCGTGCGCTTTAAGGCTTTTGCTTTGGTGCCGGCCAGCCTGCTCGCCCTTGGTCCAGCGCTAGTTTTCGGCTTCGTTAACGGGTGGGGCACGTTGGATCTCGTATTCGCCACAATGGCGAACTTAATCATTCTACAGGCGAGTTATTGCGTAGGGGGAATACTCCTCCGACGCTTTGGTAAGCCGGCGGAACGGCGAGCACCGAGGTTACGGCACATGCGTGTCATGCGCACCGAGCTCGCGGGCTAACCAAATCATTGGGTCGGCTAACTCGCCGTCGAGCACGCGCGCGAATGCGGAGTGTTGTCTTAGCTGTCGCGCAGCTGAACTTCGCGCTGGCAGGTTGTCAGCAGAACGGGCGTTATCGCGCTTGACGCGCAGCTACGGCGGACAATGGGCCACTGCTTGAGCACGTGGGCACGCTGCCTGATGGTCAGCCGGATACTTGGCTTATGGTAGATCGCCTCCGCGAAGGCCTCTCGCGCCTTGCCCACGTTGCTGTCGGCATATAGCAGGTGATCGACCTTGGTACCGTCCTTGGTCCATTTCCCAACCTTGTAGAAGTTGCGGTGGTCCGCAATCAACGGATCGCTGATCTCTTTCGTGGACTGGCTTATCGCGGTTGGATCGAATTTTGCCGGCAAGCGACGCATGTCTTGACCCCACGTTTTCAGCGAGCCTTGTTCTGGCGTTCAAGCGTCTAAAGTGGCGCCAAATTCGATGAGCGCCTCTTCGGCTTTAGCAAGGTGAGCCCTAAGTTCAACCGCAGAGCGTCTTAAGGCGCGTACTCATTAAATCCGGTTATGTAAGCGCAGCTCGCTGAATGTCCGCTTCGCTCCGAAAGCAACCGAATTGCTGCGTCGCCGCGAATTGCAGCGATGGGCCACGAAGAGACATGTGCGGCGATTAGCTCTCGGCTGGGGAAACACGGTGATGCCAACGCAAGAACCCCGGACGTGTGGTCCGCCCGGGGTTCCTGAGCTCTCGCTCTGTTAGGCTGGGGACCTATGCGCAGGTCATCGGGGATGGGGACGCAGGGTCTGTCGCACGGCAGTCGCATCTTGTCGGGGATCGGGGTGCCGTACGGTGGCCTAACAACAGAAGCGTAGGGTGCCCCCTGTCACACTCAATAGTCCCGAGCAGCCGACCGCCTATCCGAAGGTTTAGCCAACGCAGCCCTTGTGGCTTAGTTGCGGGTTAGATGCTTCTTCGTCCGCGCAATCTTCTTGGCGTGCGGTTGTCTGCAAGTCGGATCAAGAAACCAAGTCTGGAAAGCAGCACAGGACTGCTGTGCAAGCGGCTGGTTCAATTTGGTGTCATCATTTGTCGTGGTCGCGCGAACGGTTGCGAGAACCGTCGGCACACCTGGTGCTAAAGCGACGGCCAGCATCACGAACGCCACTGCCGAGACTGTCACCGCAATCTTTTTAAACATCACCATACCTTAGCGCTCCGAGGCCTCAACAGGAAGAGAGTCGATATTCGAAGCATCATAATTGCTGCGGCGTCGACCGCAGTTCGGCAACTGCTTTTGCCCAGCAGACAGATCATGGCAAAGCCGACAAAGCCAAGGCCATGCTCCCGAAAACAGTAGCCGCTCTGAAGGCGGATAAAACTAAAACGCTCGACCTATTCAACAAGGCGGAGGCTCCTTCCTCGATCGCAGTTGGTCTGTGATGTCGCCGCGGGCGCTGTGTCAGAGTTCCTGAGCGCGAAACGTGTCGCAGCTTGCGACTTGTCCGGATTTTAGCACGGTCATGAACCAACGGGTGCGCTGTGTTGAAGTACCATGGGTAAACGCGTCCGGCACGACGTAGCCTTGGGTTTGTCGCTGCAGCCGATCGTCTCCGATTGCTGAAGCCGTCCGCAGTGCAGCTTCAACGTCTCCAGGCTCAATGAATTGCCACTTAGCCTGCGCGTGGTTTGCCCAGACGCCAGCAAGGCAATCCGCCTGTAGCTCTACTCGGACCTGCAAGCTATTGGCGTCGGCCTTTTCCATTCCCCGCTGCGCCTCCTGCACCTTCGGCAGTAGTCCGAGTAGATTCTGCACGTGGTGACCGATCTCGTGGGCAATCACATAGGCCTCCGAGAACTGGCAGGACTTGCTCCCGACGTCGCACGCACGAAAGCGCCGCTCGAGGTCTTGAAAGAAACTTGTGTCGAGATAGACCTTCTGATCGATCGGGCAGTAAAACGGTCCCATCGCGGCTTTCGCGAACCCACACCCGGATTGGGTCGCTCCGGAGAACAGGACCAAGGTCGGCGGTCTATAGGTCTTCCCCGCGCCAGCAAAAATTTCAATCCACTCTGCTTCGGTACTGCCAAGAATGGCGGAGACGAAGCGGCCCATTTCGTCAGACGGCGCTCCAGTAGGGCCAGTTCGGCCGGCATCGGCCTGTTGCTGTGTTTGTCCGTTTTGGGACATCATTTCCGCGCCACCGATGAGGACACGCGGATCAATGCCTAAGGCCCAGCCGATTAGGCCAAGTATCACGACCGTGCCAATCCCGAGGCCGGCACGCCCCCCGGGCAGGCCCCGTCGATCCTCAATTCGATCGCTGGTCGGTAACTCATCGAGGCGCATGACTGACCTCCATCCCAGCAGTCGCGGCACTAGGCTCGCGACAAGTTATCACCGAGGACCGGCACCGGGATCTGACACAACTCTCGCGGCAACGAGCCGATTCCAAACAAAGAGAACAATTATCGCCCCCACTGTTGCGCCAATAAATCCAGCCCCCTGATCGCGCGGTACCAGCCGATAGTCTGGCCGATAAACGTCGCAAGGAAGGCTCCCCACTCTGAGGGATAATGAGCGCTCAACTTCGCTTCGAATGCCAACTACGCTTCTACGGTTCTATGCCCGCTTTGCGAAGACCCTCCACAACGAGCTCGAAATCGGTCGGGTTCTTGTAAGGCAGCACCTTGCGGCGATGTTCAAGGGAATAGTCCGGGTTGATGCGAAAGACCTCCTGCCATTGGGCACGGGCTTCCTCTGTCCGGCCCAAATGACCGAAACTCGCTGCCAATAGCACGCGCGAAATGTCGGTATCCGGATGTCGCGTCAGCCGGCGTTTGAGCACTTCCACAGCCTTCTCGTAGCGGCCAAGCTGAAAATAGGCCTGCGATTGAAAGTGGAGATAGACGTCGGTATACGGATCCAAGGCAATCGCGCGCTCGAAACAATCGAGCGCATTCTCGGACCTACCGGAATAGTGAAGGGTAAGACCGAGGATGGTGTACCCCAGCGAGAAGCTTGGGTTAAGTGAAATCGCCCTTTTTAACTCCCGCTCAGCTTCGTCGTGGCGTCTTAGCCAGAGATAAAGGCTGCCCAATGCCCAGTGAGCGTAAGGGTCGCTGTCGTTCCGGGCTACCGCCTCCTGCGCGACTTTGTATCCTTCTTCCAAGGACAATGAAGGCGAGGCGGTCCACTGATTGAGGTAGTCGCGCATGTGCGCAATCGCGAGCAGCGCATAAGCGGGCGCAAAATTCGGATCTAACTCAATTGCGCGCTGAAACGCCACCCGCGCCTCGGCGTTTGTCTCCTTGGTTTGCAGATGCCAAAGCTCGCGCCCACGCAGAAAGCAATCGTATGCTTCCGGACTGCTTGTATGCTCGCCTGCGAGCTGTTGCTGCTCGCCAATCGTCAGATTGAGAGCAAGCGCTGCCACAATCTCCTTTGTAACCTCGTCCTGTACTGCGAAAACGTCCGTCAATTCGCGATCGAAACGTTCAGCCCAGATGTGTCCGCCCGAGCCGACATCGACCAACTGGGCGGTGATACGCACCCGGTTGCCGGCTTTCCGCACGCTGCCTTCTAAAATGAAGCGTACGCCGAGTTTTTTGCCGACTTCCCCTATGTGAACGCTCTTCCCCTTGAACGTGAAGGACGAATTGCGAGCGATCACGAATAGTCCGGAAATCTTCGACAACGCGGTGATGATGTCTTCAGAAATGCCATCGGCGAAATATTCCTGTTCGGGATCGCCGCTCATGTTGGCAAATGGCAGCACGGCAATCGACGGGCGTTGCGCCTGCGCTGGCTGCGAAACGGCGACCTCCTGGGGAGTCGCGGATGACGTGCCCTCCAACAAGACGTAGTAAACGCGGATCGGACGTTCAATGTTCTTTACAGTCTGCTCCCCAAGATCCGAAAAACTGATAGGCACTTTGTTGAGCACTTGCTCGCGAACTGAGCTGGAGATGCAAATGCCGCCCGGCTCGGCCAAGGACTTAAGCCTAGCCGCTACGTTGACGCCATCGCCGTAGATATCGTCGCCCTCGATGATAATATCGCCGACATTGATGCCGATGCGAAAAACGATCCGCCGGTCTTCTGGTTTCGGGGCATTGCGTTTGCCCACAGCCAGCTGAATCGCCACGGCACATTCGAGAGCGTCTACCACGCTGGCGAACTCGACCAACGCGCCGTCACCCATAAGCTTGACGGTACGGCCACCGTGTTCAGCGATTTTTGGATCGATCAGCTCCCTGCGTAGTGCGCTAAGCTCGACAAGCGTGCCCGCCTCGTCGGCCGCCATCAATCGGCTGTAGCCGACGACATCAGCCGCAAGAATTGCCGCAAGTCTTCTTTGGATGCGTTCGGTCGCTATTGGCTTCCTCCTAGTTTTGAAGAAACCTAACATCACGGCATGACAGTGTCGATCAACTACAAACGCGCCCAAAGATAGCGGACGAACCAGACGTGGCCTTTCTCGTTCCTGCCCGGGCCCTGAAGCACGATAGAAGCGCCAAAAACAAGGAGCATGCCATGTCTCTATTGGGTTATTCGCGACAGATGCCGGCGGTCCGGCCAATCCGGTCATGTCGGCTTTGCCCCCCGAAAGCGACGCTATTTCATCGGGGAAGCGAAACGACGCGACGTGCCAAAAGGGGAAGTCGGGCGAGTCATCCAACTACCTGGACAGCCCGGGCGAGCACCGTCGCTGGAACAGTAATACCGAGCGCCTTAGCGGTCTTGAGGTTGATGACCATCTCGTATTTTGTAGGTGCTTGCACTGGTAGCTCGGAGGTTTCTCGCCCTTGAGGATGCGATCGACGTAAGCAGCCGAGCGTCTGTGGCGAACTAAAACTCATTACTTGGTCATTCCTGCCGCGCCGATCATTTGCGTTTCTCCCTTTTCTTCGGATTTCGACTTGCAGCGAGACCCAAACGGTCCAACACGTCGGCGAAGCGCTTTCGTTTGACCTTCAGGCGGACCCGTTTGTTCAATTTTGTCAATATGGCAGCTGGAACTAGGACACGCCCGGAGTGCACGGAATTCAGGAATCTCGCAGCGTCAAGAAGGGGAAGCCCAGATATCGTTACGTCAACATACGCATTCAGCCCAAGCGTTAGGCCCCCACCAAACGCAGCTCCGTAACAGTGACATTCGCATTGATCGGGGAAGTCGCTACTAGCAATGCATCCGCAACCCTTATTCCCGCCGCATTCGCAACTTGCAATCCCCTGCACCGCATTTGGACATTGTTTGCTCCTGGTTTTGCAATGCAATTCGACCTATTCGATCCGAAAAGTTATGACTCGGAGCATGAAATGCGTTACAAGGGCCTTAACGCGCTTCCAACAAATGAGACTGCTCGGCAGATGATACGAGGAACAGCGAGCAACAATTCACCTAAATTGGGATCTGAGCATCCCTGACGAGTCTCGCCCGGATGCGGTTTGGTATGAGTATTGCGTTAGTGGATAGGATTAGTTGACCGCGCGATTGACGCCGCCTGTGGTCCATCGATGCAATTTTGACCCGTTTGACGCAGGAAGCGTCAACCTCCCAAAATCCATAACTCGATTAGGCGACCGATAAGGCCCGCTTCTGCTCGTACATTGACTTGTCGGCAGATACGAGAAGCTCGCTAGCGGTCGTGCCGTCATCCGGATATAGCGCAACGCCGACGCTCGCAGATACGAATACGGGCTTACCCGCGGCGCTGGTTGAGCAAACGACTTCAGACTTGAGATTGGCACGCAGGCGCGGCGCGGTCAGAGCGTCGCAATTAGCGGACAGAACGGTTCCGAATTCGTCACCTCCTATCCTCGCCGTCACACAGTCCGCGCCGCCCATCTTCCTTATCTCCGCCCGCAACTGCGAGTAGGGCTTCGTCTCCAACGCGATGCCCGTGCACGTCGTTGATGAGCTTCATTCTGTTAACGTCGACGATGATAACGCCGGTCCGTCGTCCGTACTCGCGAGCCAACGACACTGCCAAATCAAGCTGGGCATCGAACATGGCCCTATTGGCAAGCCCCGTTAGCGAATCACGTTGGAACGCGGAGACGTCCACATGCATCAATATGGCATGCCGCTTGTTGTTGAGATCAAATGCTGAAATTTGAACCTGATACCAGTGATATCTTTTCGTTGAACGGACAAGCATAGGTATCGACGAAATACGGTTGTTCGCTTTTCAGAACCGCGCGCAATCCATCGAGAATCCTCGACGCCTCACTACAGCCTCTTACAATCGCCGCCTCGCATTCTGCGATATAGTTCCAGCCTGGGAGCTTCGGTAAAAGCTGGCCAATCCTCGCGGTCTCGTCCCATTTTCGATTGCCATGCACGATCCTTCCGATAGCATCGACGACCGCGATTTCCGCGTCGATGAAATCCGATAGATCAAGGTGCAAATTCCGAATCAAGGCAATGCCCGCATAAAACAAACGCGATAGACCGTTGTTCGGACGGGCTAGGAGAGTACACAATGGCTGTTAATTCTTTCCGAGAGCACCCGCTCAAGCCAAAGCGCGCATTTGATCCACATTTTACGTTTCAGGAGAAGCGATATCTAGTAACATCGTGTCGGGGCAATCCTTATTCGCGCGGCTGCGGTTACGCCGATCTTGGAGAATGCACCCAGCATAGTGCGAAGGCGCAATGCGAGTGCCGCTGAGGTTGGAAATCCATCCACGTGCTTCATGCGCGCGCAGACTTACCTTGCTCAAACCTTGTTTGGGCAGGATCTTGAACGATCAGGTCAAGATCATCCGCGCGCGAAGCGGTCGCTACTTAAACAAGAGTTGATGAAAATGGCGAGCTGGTGAACGTCTGTTGTGGGTCATTCGCGACCGAAGCAGGGAAGCGGCGAGTTAGTCCATGTCGGCTCTGCCCTGAAAGCGGAAGTAGAATAGGGATATTGGCATTTGGTGCGATGGACGTTTGCCGATCGATGGTGCCGCTCCGCTCATGATTTTAGCTCCCGACACCGGTTAAAGCACGGCATCGGGGTCATCAAGCAGCGCATCGCGAGAAGTCAGGTCGCACGAATGCGGCGACTGAACCATCGAAATGTCGTTACCCCCGTGTTACCCGCGACCAAAAGGGAACTACATATGCGACGGCAGCCACAGCGCCAGAATCGGAAACGCGATCAGGATCACCAGCCGGATCAGGTCGGTGACGATGAACGGCAGCACGCCGCGGAAGATCGTCGAGAACGTCACCTCCTGCACCACACTTTTGATCACGAACACGTTCATGCCGACCGGCGGATGGATCAGTCCGAGCTCGACCGTCATGACGATGATGACGCCGAACCAGATCGGGTCGAACCCGAGCTGCATGACGACCGGAAAGATGATCGGGATGGTCAGAATGATCATCGCCAGCGAATCCATCAGGCAGCCGAGCACGATGTACATCACCATGATCAGCGCCAGCACGCCGTAGCGCCCGAGCCCGAGCGCGGTGAGAAAGGCCGTCACCTTCTGGGGAGTCTGCGTGACGGTGAGGAAATAGCCGAACAGCAGCGCGCCGATCAGCACGGTGAGCACGGCAGCTGCGGTGCGCACGGCTTGCAGGAGCGAGCGGCGGATTTGCAGGCCATCGAGCTTGCCGCGCACGATGCCGATGATCAGCGCGCCGGTCGCGCCGACGCCGCCCGCCTCGGTCGGCGTGAACAGCCCGCCATAGAGGCCGCCGATCACGAAGATAAACAGAAGCAGCATCGCCCAGATATCGCGCAGGCCGATGAGCCGTTCCTTCCAGGAATGGCGCGGCGCCACCGGCAGAAAATCCGGCCGCAGCCAGCCGATCACTACCACGGTTGCCATGTCCATCGAGGCGGCGAGCAAGCCCGGGATGATGCCGGCGATAAAGAGCTTGCCGATGTCCTGCTCGGTGATAATGCCGTAAACGGCGAGCACCGTGGACGGCGGCAGCATGGCGCCGAGCGTGCCGCCGGCGGCAATGACGCCGGTGGCGAAGGATTGCGGATAGTTGTAGCGGCGCATCTCCGGGTAGGCGACGGTGGCGAAAGTCGCCGCGGTCGCAACCGAGGAGCCCGAGATCGCGGCAAAGCCGGCGCAGGCCGCGATGGTGGCGATGCCGAGCCCGCCACGAAAATGGCCGACGAACGAATTGGCGGCGCGGAACAATTCGCGGCTCATCCCGGAATTGGAAACAAACGCGCCCATCAACAGGAACATCGGGATGACGCCGAAGGTGTAGTCGGTCACCGTGCGCATCGAGGTGTGACCGATGATTTTCAGCGCCGCATCGCCGTTGACCAGATAGGCAAAGCCGGTCACGCCGACGAGCCCCATCGCCATGCCGACCGGCACGCGCAACAGCATCAGCACGAACAGCGCGACAAAACCCAGGACCGCGATCGCGTCGCTGCTCATCGCGCCTACTCGACCGGCTTGATCTGATACTGCGCGCCAAACTCGCTTGGCTGGAAGATCAGCCGATAGGTGCGGATGGCGATCAACAACACGGCCGAGATATCGCCGAGCCACGCGACCAGGAAAAACGGCCAGACCGGCAGACGCAGATCGAAGGTCAGCACATGATCGGCGCGCGTGGTCCAGACCTTGTCGTAGAGCGTGTAGGTCTGCACCGTGACGACGAACAGAAGAACGAGCGTCGCGAATACGTCGATGAGGCGCTGCAGGCGCGGGCCGACATTGGCGTAAAGCAGGTCCACGGTAATGTGGGTGCCGCGATAGCTCGTGGCGGCGATGCCCCAGAAAATCAGAATGCCGAGCAGCAGCCGGCCGAAGTCGTAGGCATCCGGAATCTGCACGCTGAAGAAGTAGCGCAGCATGACCGAGATGAAGATGTCGGCGGCGACGATGCCGATGAAGGCCGCGGCGACAAGCTCGATGACGTCGATGAACCAGTTCATCGGGCCGCGCGAACTGCGCGGCGGCGGCTGGTCGCCGTCGCCGCCCGCTCCGCCACCGGCCGGCTCAGTCATGCGTGCTCCTGAGGTCCGGTGCGAACATGCCTGATGGCCGCGATCACATCAATAATTCGCGTTGTATTGCGCGAGCGACGCTTTCAGCTCGTTCATGATGGCGTCGGCGTCGCCGCCGGCGGCGCGCACCGCATCGGCCCATTTCTTATGCAACGGCTCGGCCGACTTGCGCCATTCGGCAAGCTGGTCGTCCGTGATCTTGTAGACTTCGTGGCCCGGCATCGTCCTGATCTTCTCGAGCCCGGCATGCTCCCAGTCCGCCCACGGGTCGGCGAAACGGGCCGCCCATTCGGTCGAGCAGTGATCGTCGATCACTTTCTGCTGCGCCGGCGACATCGCCGCATACGTCTTCGGATTCATCAGCCACTGGAACATGACGGTGTTGAGCGGCGCTTCCATGTGATACTTGGTCACCTTATCGACGCCGAGCAGCGGGATCGATCCCCACGGGAAGTTCACCGCGTCGGCCACGCCCTTTTCCATCACATCGCGGACTTCGGTGGCGCTCGCCTGCACGTTGGTGCCACCGAGCGAGGTGACCCAGGCGGCGACGGTGGACTGCGACGGCCGGATCTTCATGCCCTTGATGTCGGCGGGCACCACGATCTTTTTGGTCTTCGAGTGCCAGGTGAGCGGGTCGAGAATGAACGAGAAGCAATATTTCACGCCGTTCATCTCGGTGGCTGCGTATTTGCGATACCAGCTGTCGATGGCGCGAATGCCGCCATGGACGTCGCCGATCAGGAACGGCAATTCGCCGGCGGCGATGATCGGGAAGCGGCCGGGCTGGTAGCCGGGATTGACGTAGGTGAGATCGGCGATGCCGTCGCGCGCCATGTCATAATGGTCGAACGCCTTGCCGAGCTGCTGCGCCGGAAAGATCTTGTATTTGATGGTTCCGCCGGAGGCCTTTTCGACATCCGCGCCCCAGTCCTCGATCGCCTTCTGCAGCGGATGCGTCGGCGGAACCCAATGCGACAGCTTGAGCTCGACGGTCTTGTCCTCGGCCGAAGCCGCGCCGGCCGCAAGCACAAGCCCGAGAAACACCGCTCCGCAGCGCATCAGCATCCGGCGCATCGTTTCCTCCAGATAATGTGATTGGTTACATTTTGAACTGTTCCCATTTAAACGCAAAAGCCTGGGCGTGTACAGAACCGCGCGGGCCTTAGAGCGCGATGCGTCATCGCGCTCTAAATCTTTGGTGGAGCATGATCTTGTCGGAAAACCGGTAGCCACTTTTCCGGATCCTGCTCTAGGCTTTGTGCGGTGGCGCCTTTTGCTCACGTGTTGGAACGTCGCAGCGTCTGCGTGGCCGTGTTCATCGAACATTAAAACTGTTCGCGCGGGCGTAAGACTTTCTGCACGCTGTTATCGAGAGTTCCGCCATCCCGCTACCTGCTTTAACGCGATAGCAGGCACGATGGCGGTATTCGCGTCCTCTGAAATCAAAGAGCCGGGCGAGCGCTCATCGGCGCAACGTCCGTGCCGTCAGGGGCGTCTCATGTTGATCAAGTTTCTGCACGGCTTGGCCGTGCTGCTGGCCTTGTTGGGTATCGTCTTGCTCGATCGCGCGTTTGCCCAGTCGGCGCCGAACGCCGGGACGGAAGAGATCGCAACCTTTGCCAGCCGGTTCTCGGCGCTGACTGATGCGCCGCAGCCGGCACCGCCACTGCCGCAACCGGCAACGACCAGCGAGCCGCAGGAGCATTCAACGCAGATGCCGATGCCGGCGCAGCCGTTCGCTCTCAACGCGACGCCGGTGACCGACGGCGAAGTGCTCGACAAGTGGAACGCACTCGTCGCCGACGTTCGCAGCGAAAGCGAAATTCTCGCTCGCTGCCGCACCGACGCCGCGCACTGCCCGGCGGCGGCGAAGAAATTCCTCGACGTCATCGCCGACGGCCGCGCGCATGATGGACGCGCCCGTGTCGGCGTGATCAACCGCGATATCAATATGGCGATCCGGCCGACCAGCGATCTCGCCCAATGGGGCGTCACCGATCGCTGGAGCGCGCCGCTCGCGACGCTCGCCAGCGGCCGCGGCGATTGCGAAGACTACGCCATTGCCAAATATGTGGCGCTCCGCGAAGCGGGACTTTCAGAAAGCGACGTCCGGCTTGTTATCGTCCGCGATCTTGCGAATGGGATCGATCACGCGGTCGCTGCCGCCCGCATCGACGAGACATGGGTGATGCTCGACAATCGCCGCCTGGTCCTGGTTGAGGACACCGCGATGGCGCGGGCCGTGCCGCTCTTCGTCTTCGACGAAACGGGGGTGAAGCGATTCACCACGTCCGTGGCCGTGGCCGAGCGGCTACCCGTGCCGGCGCAAACCGCAGCCGCGACACCATTGTCATTCCGTCATTAGAATTGGCCGCACGCGGCGCGCGGTTTAAAACTCCGCGCCGTTGGCCAAGTGCGGATCGACCAGCGCCTGCAGCCGCAATGCGGCGGCGTGCGCAAACCGCAGCATCACGTTCTTACGGCGCGCCGGAATGAGCCGGTGCTCAGGCGCCTCGCACACGATTGACGCGCCGAACGCGTCAGCGACGATCAACCCGGCGTCCCGCGGAAAAATCTCGCGCGGAACATCGACCACGGTGGCGAAGAACAACCGGTCGCAGTGCAGCCGGTATTCCATCCATTTCTGATCGGCGCGGAAATCGGCGACCGACGATTTGATCTCGATGATCAGCACTTCGCCGCCACCGCCGAGCGCAACCAGGTCGGCGCGGCGGCCGGACGGCAGCGGCAGCTCGCTCACCACGCAATAACCGAGCGCATGGAGATAACGCGTGGTGCCGCGCGCGATCGCAAGCGCGGTCGCCGATTGCCTGCCATCGACCGGCGGCGTCGCCGGCAAAAGATTGACGCTCATCGTCAGGATTCCGGGAAGCGGCACAACGGATGAAAATCGCGCTTCGAACTTACGCATCTCACGCCAACCCGACCTTACGAAGAACTCGACGCAGTCCGTCATTCTGCCGCGCCGGCGCGCTCAGGGAAAGCCTTCGCCAAGGCCGCGCGGGAGGCGGCGAGCACGCCGCGCTCGGTGATCAGCCCGGTCACCAGCCGCGCCGGCGTGACGTCGAACCCGTAATTCGCAATAGGCGTACCGGGCGGGGCGATACGCACCGTCTCGATGCGGCCGTCGGCGGTGCGCCCGGTCATGGTCGCCACCTCCTCGGGGCTGCGCTCCTCGATGGGGATTTCCGCAATGCCGTCGGCGACAGTGAAATCGATGGTCGGCGACGGCAGCGCCACATAAAACGGCACGTTGTTGTCGTGCGCGGCCAGCGCCTTCAGATAGGTGCCGATCTTGTTGCAGACATCGCCATTGGCGGTGACACGGTCGGTGCCGACGATGACGATATCCACCATGCCATGCTGCATGAGATGGCCGCCGGTATTGTCGGCGATGAGCGTGTGCGGCACGCCGTGCTGGCCGAGCTCCCATGTGGTCAGCGAAGCGCCTTGGTTGCGCGGGCGGGTCTCGTCGGCGAAGACGTGGAGCGGAATGCCCTTGTCATGCGCCGTGTAGATCGGCGCGGTGGCGGTGCCGACATCGACAGTCGCAAGCCAGCCGGCATTGCAATGGGTGAGCACATTCACCCGTCCGCCCGGCGGCTTCTTCGCGGCAATCGCTTCGATCAGCGGCAGGCCGCTTTGGCCGATGCCGGTATTGATGGCGATATCGTCCTCGCAGATTTCGGCGGCGCGCCGGTAGGCCGCAGTCGTCCGTTCGGCACGCGGCCGATTGCGGACCACGGCCGTGATCTCGTCGAGCGCCCATTTGAGGTTGATCGCCGTGGGGCGCGTCGCAAGGAGCGTGGCGTATGCGCGCTCCAGCGCCTCGTCGGAAGCGTCCTCACGCAGCGCGAGAGCCATACCGTAAGCCGCCGTGGCGCCGATCAGCGGCGCGCCGCGGATCACCATGGCGCGGATCGCATGCGCGGCTTCCTTCAGCGTCGTCAGCCGCGAGGTCACCAGGCGATGGGGCAGCGCCGTCTGGTCGATGACGCCGACCGACCAGCCGTCCGGCTCCAGCCAGATGGTGCGCATGGATTTGCCGCCGACTTTCATGCTTGCCGTCCTAGCAGATTTGCCGGCGCCGGAACCATCCGCGTCATTGCGAGCCAACGGGTCCGAGCCAAAGTGACCGGCCCGATGGTGACCGCCGCGAAGCAATCCAGTCGGCCGCGCAGTTGCCGGATTGCTTCGTCGCTTTGCTCCTCGCGATGACGAGCAAGACCACTGTTGCTCCGATGAAGCTCATGGCGCAATCTCGCCCGCCTCACAGTTGGAGCGTCCGATGGCCGACCTCGATCTCGAGACCGAGTATAGTCCCCGCCTGACCATTCCGGACCATCCGGAGATTTTTGCCCGCTGGGCGCGCGCGGCCGAAGATTATCGCGCCGAGATGCTGAAAGCAGGCAAGGCCGAGCTTGGCTTTCCGTACGGCGATTCGTCACGGCAATTCATCGATCTGTTTTTCCCGGCGGCGGGCGAAAGCGCGCCGCTCGCGATCTTCATCCATGGCGGCTATTGGCGCGCCATGGATCCGTCGTTCCATAGCCATATGGCGCGCGGGCTGAACGAGCGCGGCTTCGCGGTCGGGGTGGTCGGCTACGATCTCTGCCCGATCGTCACCATCGCCGATATTATCGAGCAGATCCGGCGCGCCTGCGCGTCGCTGTGGCAGCGCTTCAATCGCCGCATGCTGGTGTGCGGCCATTCGGCGGGCGGACATCTGACCGCCGCCATGGTTGCGACCGACTGGCAAAAGCTCTGGCCGAAAGTGCCGTCCGACCTGGTGCCGGTAGGCTATGCAATCTCGGGCGTGTTCGATCTGACGCCGCTGACAAAGACCAGCATGAATCAGGACTTCCGGCTCGACGACACCGAAGCGCGGCGCATTTCGCCGATCTTCTGGACGGTGCCGGCGGGACGCACGCTCGATGCCGCGGTCGGCGATCTGGAATCGAGCGAGTTCAAGCGCCAGAGCCGCAGCATGGCCGACGCTTGGCGACAAGCGAAAGCGGAAACGCGCTATGCGGAATTGCCGGGCAACCACTTCACGGTGATCGACGCGCTCGCCGATCCTAAGAATGCGATGGTGGCCCGCATCGCCGAATTGGCGCGGCGGATCAGCGTGTAATCGATTTCGGTTGGCGCGCTGCGGCCGACGGCACCAAGAGAACGCAGGCTGAAGCCGCAAAGATCAGCGCAAAGCCGACAATGTCGGTTGCGGTCGGCCGCTCGCCGACAATCAGCACTGTCGAGAGCACGCCAACGACCGGAATGCCGAGCGCACCCAGCGAGGCGGTCGCCGCCGGCAAGCGCCGCACGATCGCAAACCACATAGCGTAGGCAACGCCGCTGCCGACGATGCCTGAGAACGCAGTCGCGAGCAGCGCGGGGGCATGGGCGCGATCGATGTCAAGCCGGCCGTCGAACAGCAGGAGACAGGCGGCGATCAGGATGAAAGCGACCACCAATTGCCAGAAGGCAAGCGCCAACGAATCGATATCGAGCCGGGCCCATTTCACATAGACCGTACCGGCGCCCCAGCTCGCGCCCGCAATTACGGCGAGCAGAAGCCCCAACGGCACGCCGGTCGCGGCCACCGGAGCAATCAAGACCACAAGCCCCAGCGCGCACAGCACGACCGAAAGCAGCTGCCGCGCATTGGGCTTTTCGCGCAACACGAGCCAGGCCAACAAAACAGCCCAGATCGGCATCGTGTAAATGAGGATGGTGACCCGCGACGTGGCCGCAGCCACCTGCGCGTAAGCGGTCAACAGACTGAACGCGCCGATATTCAGAAACGCGATGGCGACGACATGACCCCAGGCGTTGGCCGGAACGCGCAGCCTGGTCCGGGTCGCAAGGCAGACGGCGAGCAAGGTGACCGCGCCGGCCGCGGCCGTCAGCGTGCGCATGCTGAGCGGCGGAATTTCGACCAACGCGATTTTCATCGCCGGCCAGGTGACGCCCCAGAGCAAGCAGAGCGCGACCAGCATCAGCTTGGCTTGAACGTCGCCGGCAGCGCCGCCGCGCGGCTTAACGGACGGCTTGGCGGACGTGTGGCTTTCAACCGTCACGGCGCTTTGGGCCCGGCGGCGAGATACCAGTCGGCGATCTGCGCGCCGGTCCAGAATGTCACGTCGCTCTTCTTGCTGATCGTTTCCAGCACGCGGCGGAAATATTTCAGCCGGTGCGGCGCACCCATGATGTAGGGATGCACGACCAAAGCCATGACGCGCGCGGACTTTTCTGAATCGGCATAGATCTGCTCGAACTGGTCGAGTGCACGGTCGCTATATTCCGACGCCTTGTGGTGCTGAATGAGCATCATGGCGACGTCGTTGCATTCCTGCGTGTAGGGCAGGTTGAGGATCGGCTTGCTCCTGGTCTTGAGCCAGACCGGCTGATCGTCGAGCACCCAGTCGGCGACATAGTCGTAGCCCTCTTCGACCAGGAGGTCGGGCGTTTCCCAGGTTTCCGTCAGTCCAGGACCAAGCCAGCCGCGCGGCGGTTTTCCGGTGGCTCTGGCGATGACCTCGCGCGTCTTGCGGATATCGGCGCGCTCGTTCTCGACCTTCTGCATGTTGCGCTGGGTGAAGCCGTGGCCGATGAATTCCCAATTGCGCTCGAGCGCCGCGCGCACGATCGCCGGATAAGCGGCAAGCGCCGAGCCGTTGATCGCCAGCACAGCCGGGATGGAGAGTGCATCGAAGACTTCGACGAAGCGCCAGAAGCCGACGCGGTTGCCATATTCGTGCCAGGCCCAGTTCGGAATGTCGGGCATTGGCGAGCCGCCGGCGGGCGGCGTGAGCACCGTGCGCGGCATGGCCTCACGCGGATCCCATTCCTCGACATTGACGATCACCCACACGGCCATGCGCGCGCCATCCGGCAGCTTGAGTGGCGGACGTTCGGTGATGGCCGAATAGGAAATGCGGTCGGTCGGCAGCATAAGCTGCGGCGTCCTCCCTGGTGTTTGCGCGGATTTTCCCGGCCGCGTTGCCATTGCGGCCCCTTCCTGCCGGTCGGCGCTCTCGTCGTCAACTTACTAGCGCATCAGCTATGCGCGGCATGAGCGGCCGGTCTGCGCCGGCTCACGATCGAGCCCAGCACCGTCAGCGCGACGGCGCACAGGCAAAGCGGCACGAACACGATCCAGGGCCTGCCGGTCATGTCCCACAGCGCGCCACAGAGCGTCGGAATGACGATCGCGCAGGTATAACTGATGGTGAGCATGCCGGCGGCGGTGCGCGCTACGTCCCCTGGCGCGGCCAGAAGCGGCGGCAGGGCCAGAATCGGCGTCATGGTCATCACCGTGCTGATGCCGATCAATGCGGTGCTGACAAGGATGGCGAGCGGAGCCTTGATCAAGATCAGCCCGAGAAAGCCCGCCAGCATCACCGGACCGAACAGCAGAAACGGCCATGCGCGCCGCTGCAGGCGGCCGGCGACCACAAACAAAAGCACCAAGGCGACAAGCTGCGCGCCGTTCAACGACGCCAACGCCGGGCCCAGCAAATCCGCTTGGCCGCGGCTCGCGAGATAATCGCCGAGGAAAGCATTGGCGGCAAAAAACGGACTGTTGTTGCAGCCGAAGGTGAAGCCAAGGAGCCAGATCAGGGGATTTCTCCAATCCGGCCACCACAGCGCACCGATCGCGGCCCCCGCCGCGCGGGAGCGATGCGTCTCCTTCGGGCTCAGCAGCAAGAACACGATGGTGATCAGAATGGCCGGCGCAGCCCAGACAAAGAAGTTAAGCCGCCAACTGCCGCCGACCAGCGGCAGGACAAACGGAATGGTGAACACCGGCGGCAGGATCGCGCCGATGACCATGCCGTTCGAATAGACCACGGTGGCTATGCCGATGCGGTTGGGCAACCAATCGTGCACCAGCTTCGGCATGCCGGGCTGCATGATGGCGATGCCGAAGCCGGTTGCGATGGCGGCCGCGTAGAGCGTCCATACATCGAAAGCGGCGCCGCGCAGACCTCCGGCGACAGCGGCGATGACCATGCCGAGCGTGACCGCAAGCTTGGCGCCGCCGCGCGCGACCAGGAGCGATCCGGGAACGGCGGCGATGGCGAATAGCGCGAGCGGAAGTCCGATCAGAAGCCCGATCTGGGTTTCCGACATCCGCAGGTCTTCGTGAATGAGCGGGATCACCGGCGGCACGACCAAAAGAGTCATGCGCATGGCCAAACCGGCCAGCCAGAGCAGGCAGAAAAAACGGAGAGTGCCGGCCAATGTTGCGGCGGCTTTAGTCCCGGCGGGGAGCATGCGTGCAGCAGATTTCCGGAGTGCACCCTGCATCAGCATGCGGCGCTCTGCAAGAAATCGCGCTGGCGCGAGGCGCTACCGGTCATGGCGCTTGCGGCTCTGCTTGCGACTCTATCTTGCGACTCCGTCAGAACAAAGATAGAACCCGACCAACAGCCAAATCCGCCCCCGAATGTCCGATCTCGCCGCCGCGCAGTCAGAGCTTCAGACGATCTTCGGCTTTGCGGCATTCCGGCCGGGTCAGGCCGAAATCGTCTCCGCCATCCTCGACGGCCGCGACGTGCTTGCGGTCATGCCGACCGGCAGCGGTAAGTCGCTCTGCTATCAGTTGCCGGCGCTGGTTCGCGATGGGCTCACCGTCGTGGTATCGCCGCTGATCGCGCTGATGCGCAATCAGGTGGCGCAACTCTGCGCCAACGGCATCGCGGCGGCGAGCTTGAACTCGGCAAACGATCCGACGGAGAACCGCGCCATCCTCGAGCGGATCGGGCGCGGCGAATTGCGTCTCGTCTATGTCGCGCCTGAACGCCTGCTCAAGAGCGACACGCTTAACTTGCTCAAGCGCGCAAACGTGACGCTGCTGGCGGTCGACGAGGCGCATTGCATCTCGCAATGGGGTCACGACTTCCGCCCCGAATACGCGGCGCTCGGCACAGTGCAGTCGGAATTGGGCGGCGTGCAGACGGCGGCGTTCACAGCGACGGCCGACGCCGCAACCCGTACCGATATTCTGGACAAGCTGTTCGCACGCCCACCAGCTCTGTTCGTGCACGGCTTCGACCGCCCCAACCTGCGCTTGGCCATGCGCGCCAAGGCCGGCGGCCGCACCCAGATCGCCGATTTTCTCAACAGCCGCGACGGCCAGAGCGGCATTATCTATTGCGCGTCGCGCCGCAAGACCGAAGAACTTGCCGCGTTCCTACGCCAGAGCGGCATGAATGCGCTGCCCTATCACGCCGGCATGGAGAACGCCGCGCGCTCGCGCAACCAGGACGCGTTCTTGCAGGAGGACGGCGTCGTGATCGCTGCGACGGTGGCGTTCGGCATGGGCATCGACAAGCCGGACGTGCGTTTCGTCCTCCATGCCGACATGCCGGCCAATATCGAAAGCTACTACCAGGAGATCGGCCGCGCCGGCCGCGACGGACTGCCGGCCGATACGCTCACGCTCTACGGCATGGGCGACATCCGGCTCCGCCGCTTGCAGATCGACGAAAGCGAGGCGACGGACGAGCAAAAGCGCGTCGACCGGCAACGCCTCAATGCGCTCGTCTCGCTGTGCGAGTTGCCGCGCTGCCGGCGGCAGACGCTGCTGGCCTATTTCGGCGAGGCGGCCGAGCCGTGCGGCAATTGCGATTTCTGCTGCGACGGCGCCGAAGTGATCGACGGCACCATTGCGGCGCAGAAGGCGCTTTCCGCCATGGTGCGTACCGGCGAGCGCTTCGGCACCGAGCATCTGACCAACCTGCTGCTCGGCGAAACCACCGAGGCGATCGGAAAATTCGGCCACGATCGGCTGCCGACCTTCGGCGTCGGCAAGGAATACGGCAGGCAGGAGTGGCGATCGATCTTCCGTCAACTGCACGGCGCCGGCATCGTCGCGCTCGACATCACCGGCCACGGCACCTGGTCGGTGACCGAGACCGGCCGCCGGGTTCTCAAAGGCGCAGCCCGCGTCACCTTGCGCCAGGACACCTTGAAACCGGCGACGCGCAAGGCCGCCCGCGCCGCCGCCAATGCAGCAGCTCTTGCCGGCGACCAAGGCGACGCGGCGCTGTTCGAAGCGTTGCGGCGGCGGCGCTCGGAACTCGCCAAGGAGCAGCGGGTCGCGGCCTATGTGGTGTTCGCCGACAAGACCCTGATCGACATGGCGCGCCGCAAACCCGCCACGGTGGCCGAGATGGGCGCCGTGCACGGCGTCGGCGCCGCCAAACTGCGCCAATATGGCGAGGTTTTCCTCGATGTGATCCGCCAGCACGCGGCCGGACGGCCTTAACCCTTCGGCCGATCGAGATCGCTTTGGCTCGGGGCCAACAAGCCTCGTTTGCGCGTGTTGCACCGCATTCCGCGCTATGTTAGCAAAATCGCGATTTTTGCGGGGCGCGCGGGGCACTCCCCCCGGAGCCCCAAACTTCCCGGTCCCGCTTTAATCCCAAGGGCTTGCTCCGATCGTTTGCGCCGGATGCGGGCTTGCGGAAACTCAAAAGAATCCGAGACGACCCGATCATAGAGGGCCCCACTTGGCAGGCGAAGAACACTTTGTGTCCGGCGTGGCCGGCCGTTACGCGACGGCGCTGTTCGATCTGGCGCGCGACGCCAATGCCATCGACGCCGTGAAGGCCGATCTTGAGCGCTTCGACGCGCTCGTTGGCGAAAGCCCGGATCTGGCGCGGCTGGTGCGCAGCCCGGTCTTCTCCGCGGATGAGCAACTAAACGCGCTTTCGGCGGTGCTCGAACGCGCCGGGATCGGCGGGCTGACCGCGCAGTTCCTCAAGCTCGTGACCAAGAACCGCCGGCTGTTCGCAGTCCACGACATGGTGCGCGCGTTCCGCAACCTGGTCGCCCAGCACAAGGGCGAGACCACGGCCGAAGTCACGGTGGCCGAAGAGATCAAGGACGATCACGTCGCCGCTCTGCGCAATGCGCTCAAAGCGGTCAGCGGCAAGGAGGTCGACCTCAAGATCAAGGTCGATCCGGCGATCATCGGCGGGCTTGTGGTCAAGCTCGGCAGCCGCATGGTCGACTCTTCCCTCCGCACCAAACTCAATTCCATCAAGCACGCGATGAAAGAGGCTCGATAATGGATATCCGCGCCGCGGAAATCTCCGCCATCCTCAAGGAACAGATCAAGAATTTCGGCCAGGAGGCCGAGGTTTCGGAAGTCGGCCAGGTGCTGTCGGTCGGCGACGGCATTGCCCGCGTCTACGGCCTCGACAATGTGCAGGCCGGCGAGATGGTCGAGTTCGAATCGGGCGTCAAAGGCATGGCGCTGAACCTGGAAGTCGACAATGTCGGCATCGTGATCTTCGGCACCGACCGCGAGATCAAGGAAGGCCAAACCGTCAAGCGCACCCGCGCCATCGTCGAAGTGCCGGTCGGCAAGGGGCTCCTTGGCCGCGTGGTCGACGCGCTCGGCGAGCCGATCGACGGCAAGGGCCCGATCAAGGCCGATCACCGCGCGCGCGTGGACGTCAAAGCCCCCGGCATCATACCGCGCAAGTCGGTGCATGAGCCGATGGCGACCGGCCTGAAGGCGATCGATGCGCTGATCCCGATCGGCCGCGGCCAGCGCGAACTGATCATCGGCGACCGCCAGACCGGCAAGACCGCGATCGCGCTCGACACCATCCTCAACCAGAAGCCGCTCAACGCCACCGGCGACGAGAAGATCAAGCTCTATTGCGTCTATGTAGCGGTCGGCCAGAAGCGCTCGACAGTCGCGCAATTCGTCAAGGTGCTGGAGGAGCAGGGCGCGCTCGACTATTCGATCGTGGTCGCGGCGACCGCGTCGGATCCGGCGCCGATGCAATTCCTGGCGCCGTTCTCCGGCTGCGCCATGGGCGAGTATTTCCGCGACAACGGCATGCACGCGGTGATCATCTATGACGACCTCTCCAAGCAGGCCGTCGCCTATCGCCAGATGTCGCTGCTCCTTCGCCGCCCGCCGGGCCGCGAAGCTTATCCGGGCGACGTGTTCTATCTGCACTCGCGGCTCCTCGAGCGCGCCGCCAAGATGAACGACGACCACAAGGCAGGCTCGCTCACCGCGCTGCCGGTGATCGAAACACAAGCCAACGACGTTTCGGCCTACATTCCGACCAACGTCATTTCCATCACCGACGGCCAGATCTTCCTGGAGACCGACCTGTTCTACCAAGGCATCCGCCCGGCGGTGAATGTCGGTCTGTCGGTGTCGCGCGTCGGCTCCGCGGCGCAGACCAAGGCGATGAAGAAGGTCGCCGGCCGCATCAAGGGCGAGCTCGCGCAATACCGCGAGATGGCGGCGTTTGCGCAATTCGGCTCCGACCTCGACGCCACCACGCAACGCCTGCTCAACCGCGGTTCGCGGCTCACGGAGCTGCTCAAGCAGCCGCAATTCTCACCGCTGAAGATGGAAGAGCAGGTCTGCGTCATCTATGCCGGCGTCAACGGCTATCTCGACCCGCTGCCGGTCGCGCGCATCCGCGCGTTCGAGGACGGCCTGCTTGGCGTGCTGCGCCAGCAGCATCCGGATATCCTCAACACCATCCGCGACACGCGCGACCTCGACGATGCCACGGCGGCAAAGCTCAAGGCGGCGGTCGAGAGCTACGCCAAGACCTTCGCCTAGCCGTCATGGCCGGGCCAAAGGCGCGAAGGCCGTCTTCGCGCCTCAGGTCCGGCCGGGTATGACGATGAAGAGAAACGACTGAGACGACATGGCCTCGCTTAAAGACCTACGCAATCGCATCGCCGCCACCAAGGCGACGCAGAAAATCACCAAGGCCATGCAGATGGTCGCGGCCTCTAAGCTGCGCCGCGCCCAAGCGGCCGCCGAAGCGGCCCGGCCCTATGCGTCGCAGATGGACAAGGTGCTTGGCAACATCGCCGCCTCGGTGGCCGATTCCGACACCGCGCCGCGGCTTCTGCGCGGCACCGGCAACGACAATGTGCATCTGCTTCTGGTCTGCACCGCCGAGCGCGGCCTGTGCGGGCCGTTCAACACCGCGATCGTGCGGCTCGCCCGCGAGCGCGCCAACGCGCTGATGCGCGAGGGCAAGGAAGTCAAATTCTTCTGCGTCGGCCGCAAGGGCTACGATCAGCTGCGCCGGCAATATGCCAACCAGATCGTCGAGATGGTCGATCTGCGCGGCGCGCGCACGCTGCGCTTCGAGCATGCGCACGGCATCGCCGAAAAGATCATCGCACGCTTCAACAATTTCGAATTCGACGTCTGCACGCTGTTCTTCTCGCGTTTCCGCTCGGTGATCGCGCAAATCCCGACGGCGCAGCAGATCATCCCGCCGGTATTCGACGGCAACGCAAACTCAGCGCTCGGTGGCGCGGTCTATGAATTCGAGCCCGAAGCGGAAGAGATTCTGCACGACCTTCTGCCGCGCAACATCGCGGTGCAGATCTTCCGCGCGCTTCTGGAGAACGGCGCTTCGTTTTACGGCGCTCAGATGTCGGCGATGGACAACGCCACCCGCAACGCCGGCGAGATGATCCGCAAGCAAACGCTCACCTATAACCGCACGCGCCAGGCGATGATCACCAAGGAACTGATCGAGATCATCTCCGGCGCCGAGGCGCTGTAAGTCTTTTCTCAAAGAGGGCCATGATGGCAAACAAAGGACACATCACCCAGGTCATCGGCGCTGTCGTCGACGTGCATTTCGACGAAAACCTGCCGGCGATCCTCAACGCTCTGGAGACCACCAACCAGGGCAACCGCCTGGTGCTGGAAGTCGCGCAGCAGCTCGGCGAAAACACCGTGCGCACCGTCGCGATGGACACCAGCGAAGGGCTGGTGCGCGGCCAGGAAGTCACCGACACCGGCGCGCCGATCTCCGTGCCGGTCGGCGCCGGCCTGCTCGGGCGCATCATCAATGTGATCGGCGATCCGGTCGACGAAGCCGGTCCGGTCAAAGGCGAAAAGCTGCGGGCGATCCACCAGGATGCGCCGGCCTATACCGACCAGTCGACCGAGGCTGCCATCCTGATCACCGGCATCAAGGTCGTCGACCTGCTCGCACCTTATGCCAAGGGCGGCAAGATCGGCCTGTTCGGCGGCGCCGGCGTCGGCAAGACCGTGCTGATCATGGAACTGATCAACAACATCGCCAAGGCGCACGGCGGTTATTCGGTGTTCGCAGGCGTCGGCGAGCGTACCCGCGAAGGCAACGACCTCTATCACGAGATGATCGAGTCGGGCGTCAACAAGGATCCGCACAAGGGCTCGGTCGATGGCTCGAAGTGCGCGCTGGTCTACGGCCAGATGAACGAGCCGCCGGGCGCGCGCGCCCGCGTCGGCCTCACCGGGCTGACCGTCGCCGAGTATTTCCGCGACCAGGGCCAGGACGTGCTGTTCTTCGTCGACAACATCTTCCGCTTCACGCAGGCCGGCTCGGAAGTCTCGGCGCTGCTCGGCCGCATCCCCTCGGCGGTGGGTTATCAGCCAACGCTTGCGACCGACATGGGCGCCTTGCAGGAGCGCATCACCACCACGACCAAGGGCTCGGTGACCTCGGTGCAGGCGATCTACGTGCCGGCCGACGACCTCACCGACCCGGCGCCGGCGACCTCGTTCGCGCACCTTGACGCCACCACCGTGCTGTCGCGCGACATCGCCGCCAAGGGCATCTATCCGGCGGTTGACCCGCTCGACTCGACCTCGCGCATGCTCTCGCCGCTGATCGTCGGCGAGGAGCATTATGCGGTGGCCCGCCAAGTGCAGCAGGTGCTGCAGCGCTACAAGGCGCTGCAGGACATCATCGCCATCCTGGGCATGGACGAGCTCTCGGAAGAGGACAAGCTGACGGTGGCGCGCGCCCGCAAGATCGAGCGCTTCCTGTCGCAGCCCTTCCACGTCGCCGAAGTCTTCACCGGCTCGCCCGGCAAGCTCGTCGACCTGCAGGACACCATCAAGGGCTTCAAGGGTTTGGTGGAAGGCAAGTACGACCACCTGCCGGAGGCCGCTTTCTACATGGTCGGAACGATCGAGGAAGCGGTGGAGAAGGGCAAGAAGCTCGCCGAGGAAGCGTAAGAGAGCCAATAGCGAAAGTGCGAATGGCGAAAAGGGCACGCGTTCTATTCGCACCTCGCCACTTACCGTTCGCCGCGTGGGGATCAGATGGCCGGATTACAGTTTGAATTTGTTTCTCCCGAGAACGTTCTGTTCTCCGGCGAGGTCGATCAGGTGGACCTGCCCGGCGCCGAGGGCGACATGGGCATTTTCGCCGGCCATGCGCCGATGGTCACGACGCTGCGGCCCGGCATCGTCACCATCTTCCGCGGTTCCACGCGCGAGCCGGTGGTGATCACCGGCGGCTTCGCTGAAGTCGGCCCCGGCGGCCTCACGATCCTCGCCGACCGTGCAGTGGCGCGTGCCGATTTCGACATGGCGACCTTGGTGGCCGAAATCAAAGACGCCGAAGAAGACATGGCCGACGCCACCGATCAGGCGCTGCGCGACAAGCTGGTGCGCCACCTCGATCAGCTGAAGGCGTTGCAGGCGGCGCTCGCGCAATAGACGCAGCGCCTAACTGCGGTGGCGCCCGGCGATATCGCTCCTGCCGCGTGGTCGCGATCGGTCCGTTTGCGGTCGAGCCGAAGGAGCGGCCGGCGACGCGTTATCGCTCGGATCGCGTTGGCCTTCGATCTTTAGCGCGCCCAGCCAGGTGCTCGAACTCGGCGACCACCCGCTCGTAGACGCCGCGCTTGAACGGCACCACGAGGGCCGGCAGCCGGTGCAATTCCTCCCAGCGCCATTCGACGAATTCCGGCTTATGGCCTCCGGCCGGATGCGCGATGTCGATTTCGCTTTCGTCGCCGGTAAAACGCAGCGCGAACCATTTCTGCGTCTGGCCGCGATACTTGCCGCTCCAGGCATGACCGGCGATGTCCGGCGGGATGTCGTAATTCAGCCATTCGGCGATTTCGCCGAGCCGCTCGACCGACGTGATGTTGGTCTCCTCGCGCAACTCGCGCAGAGCCGCCGGCCATGGATCCTCGCCCGGATCGATGCCGCCTTGCGGCAACTGCCACACATGCGTGGCGTCGATGTGTTCGGGTCCCTCGATGCGGCGGCCGATGAACGCCCGGCCGGCGCGATTGAGCACCATGAGACCGGCGCAGGGACGATAGGGACGTTTCTCGAAACGGGTCATGAACGGCTGCGATATTGGCGGATGGTGAGCGGGGAGCGGCGGGCCAAGGCTAAGCAGGCCGCTAGTTCCGGGGCGTTTTAGCCGACCTGCGGTCTCTTCGCCATTCGCTATTTTGCCCGGCGGCTATTCGCGCCTGGCCAACTAGCTCTGCTTGGCCTTCGACGCTACTGCTGTGATCGGCACGAGCTGCAAGCCGCGGCTCTCCGCCGCCTTCGCCCATTTGGCGATCCGCTCGATCGAGACCGGGAGCGCGGACGCCATGCCGACGGCAACGCCGCGTTCGCGCGCGGTCATTTCAAGCCGCCCGAGAGCATGATCGATCTCCGCCGGGGTCGGAACCGAATCGAGGACCATATCCGCCTTGGCGAACGGCAGATTGTTGCCCCCGGCAACGCGCGCGGCGACGCTGCGCGGATTGGCGCCGTCGTCGACGAAGATCAGCCCACGCTTGGCGGTCTCGCGCAGGATCGGCGTGAACGCCTGCTCGGAAGCCGTGAAGCGCGCACCCATGGCTCCCGTGATCCCGACATAGCCTTGGAAGCGGCTCATCAGCCAATAAAGCCGTTCGAGATTCTGCTCCGGCGAGAGCGTGGTCAAAAGCGTTTGCGGGCCGGAATCGTTGTCCGGATAGTTGAACGGCTCCATCGGCGCCTGCAGCAAAATCTCGTGGCCGGCGCGGCGCGCGCGCCCGGCAAGATGATCGACGTCGTAGCTATAAGGCATAAAGGCAAGCGTCACCGCGCCGGGCAGCTTGCTGATGGCGTCATTGCTGATGCTGGCGCTGACGCCAAGCCCGCCGACGATGAGCGCGACGCGCGGCGCGTCGGGCTTGCCGGGAACGGGCTTTATCGGCTGCGCATAGGCTTCCGCCGGGCGCATGCCGTTGGCGGCAATTTTCGGAATGGGACCTTGCGGGGTCGTTTCGACCAATTTCTGGTCATTCGGTTGCGTCTCCGCGGCGGGAGCGCTCGGCGACGCATCTGATGTGCCCGGCGCGCCTGGTGTGGCGGGCATAGCTGGCGTGCTTGGCGTGTTCTGGGGCTCCGACGAGCCTGGAATCACAACCTCCTGGCGCGCACCGGTCTTGCCGTCGATGATGGTGACGGTTCTGCTATTTCCCGCATTGGCGGGACTATCGGCCACGCCCGGCGCGGGTGGCGCAGGAAGCCCAGACGGCACCGGAATGGTGACCGGACCTTCCGGCGGGCCGTCATGGCGGCCCGGTCCCGATTCGGCCGGCCCGGATGCGTTCGGCGCCACTATGGCCGGCGCCCCGTGCGCGGCCGGTCCGCCGATGACCCGCGGCGCCGTTGGCCCGGGCGGGGCGATCTGAACGACTGCCATCGGTTCGCCGCCGAACGGATTGTCGGCAATGACCGCCCACAACACGAATGCGCCGAGGAAAGTCGCAAGCGCGATCGCGATGGCTTGCGGCAGCGATGCCTTGATCGCAGTAGAAAGGCCGCGCCCGCGTTTGGTTTCCTGGCCGAGCGGCGCGCTTAGGTCATCGGCGGCCATGCGCCAATCCTCGCGCCAATACTTGAGCCAATACTTGCGCCATATCCGACCAAAATCCGGATAGCTGGGCCGGGAGGCGGCAAGTGATGATCGTCCGGCGAATCATGCGGCCGGAGTTTATCACGGTAAACAAATAGTTCCGGCCGTGGTCTTGCAGTACCAGAAAGCGGCCATCGTCCCCCCGCTTCCATCATCCCCAAAAAGCAAGCGGGGCGGCCTTCGCCGCCCCGCGCGCTCTGAGATGTGAACCGACCGCTTAGTTGGGGACGGCGGCCTTCGGATTCGGCGGGAAGGCCGCGTCCGTGATGGTGCCGCGCAGGAGATCGAGCGCCTCCTTGAGCGCGCGGTCATCCTTTTCATCAGGCGGTACGTAGGACTGCGAGCCCGATTCCTCGCTGCCCTCGGCCTTGAGGTGGCCGCGGAGCGACGCCTCGCCCTTGGTGTCGGTGCGCGCTTTCAGCTCGTCCGGCACTTCCTGGAGGATCTCGATATCGGGGGTGATGCCCTTGGCCTGGATCGAGCGGCCGGACGGCGTGAAGTAACGCGCCGTGGTCAAGCGCAGCGCGCCGTTGCCGGCGCCCAGCGGGATGATGGTCTGCACCGAGCCCTTGCCGAATGAACGCGTGCCGACGAGCGTCGCGCGTTTGTGGTCCTGCAGCGCGCCGGCGACGATTTCCGAAGCCGAAGCCGAACCGCCGTTGATCAGGACGATGACCGGCTTGCCCTTGGTCAGGTCGCCCGGCCGGGCATTGAAGCGCTGGGTCTCCTCGGCATTACGGCCGCGGGTGGAGACGATCTCGCCCTTGTCCAGGAACGCATCCGAGACCGAGATCGCCTGATCGAGCAGGCCGCCCGGATTGTTGCGCAGGTCGATGACGAACCCTTTGATCTTATCGGAGCCGAGTTGGCTGGTCAGATCGCTGATCGCCTTTTTCAGACCTTCGGTGGTCTGCTCGTTGAATTGGGTGACGCGGATATAGCCGACATCGTCGCCCTCGGTGTGGGAGCGCACCGACTTCACCCGGATCACGTCGCGCACGATGGTCACGTCGATCGGCTTGTCCTGACCCTTGCGCATGATGGTGAGCTTGATCTTGGTGTTCACCGGGCCGCGCATCTTCTCGACCGCTTGATTAAGCGTCAGGCCCTGCACCTGCTCGTCGTCGAGCTTGGTGATGATGTCGTTGGCCATCACGCCGGCTTTGGCAGCGGGCGTCTCGTCGATCGGAGCGACCACCTTCACCAGGCCGTCCTCCATCGTAACCTCGATGCCGAGCCCGCCGAACTCGCCGCGGGTCTGCACCTGCATGTCGCGGAAGCTCTTCGGATCCATATAGCTCGAATGCGGATCGAGCCCGGCGAGCATGCCGTTGATCGCGGATTCGACGAGCTTCGAGTCGTCCGGCTTCTCGACGTAATCGGCGCGCACCCGCTCGAACACGTCGCCGAACAGATTGAGCTGCCGGTAGGTGTCGGAGGAGGCGGCCTTGGCGCTCGATCCGACCAGCACCGAATGTGGTTGCGTCGCCAACAGCGTGAGCCCGGCGCCTGCGATCGCACCCAGGAAAATAAGGGAAGTTTTGCGCATCATCCGCGAACCTTTTCGCCTTCGTTTGTTGCCCACCAGGGGCTGGGATCGATGGGAGTGCCGTCCTTCCGGAACTCCACATAGAGTACAGGTTGCTTGGACCTGGCCGCCCCGGCCGCGGATACCTGCGATCCGTTGCCCATCACCGCTACGGGTTCACCAGTCAAAACGAACTGGCCAAGATCGACGGAGATCCGCTCCATCCCCGCTAACAAAACATGATACCCGCCACCGGCATTCAGGATCAAGAGTTGGCCATAGCTGCGAAACGGCCCAGCGTAAACGACCCAACCGTCGCAGGGAGAGGTAATCTGGGCGCCCGCTCGAGCGGCAATCGATTGCCCCTTCTGAGTTCCACCGACGCCGTCGGAGCCGCCGAAGTCGCGGATTTTCGCACCGTTAACCGGTTGCTGCAGATGCCCGCGCATGGCGGCGAAAGTGACCGCCGGCGCGAGCCGCCCCGGATCCTTGAGCGCGGCGAGCGCCGGGCGGGTTGCATCCTCTTCGATCGAGCGAGCCTCGGCATGCGCGTTGCGCGTCGCCGGATCGAGCGCTGATTCGAGCTTGGCGATGAGGTCCTTGAGGTTGTCGGCCTGGCGGGCGAGCTCGGCGGCCCGCGCGCGCTCGGCTTCGAGCGCCTCTTCGGTCTGCGACTGCTTCTTCTGGCGTTCGTCGATCAACAAATTCATGCGCAGCTGTTCGCGCCCGAGCACATCGCGATCGTGCGCGAGGTGCTCGTTCTCGCTGACGATCGCCTTGCGCACGGTGAGGAGGTCGGCAAGGTCGCCGGAAATCGCATCGGCTTGGCTGCGCATGTCCGGAAGAATGGCGCCGAGCGTAATCGCGGTACGCACGGCCTTCAGCGCGTCCTCCGGCTGCACCAAAAGCGCAGGCGGCGGCTGGTGGCCGGCGCGCTGAAGCGCGGCCAAGATTTCCACGATGGCACTGCGGCGTTCGTCGAGCGATTTGCGCAGAGCGGTCTCCTGCGCGTCGAGCGGTTTGAGCCGCCCGCGTGTCGCGTCGATGCTCGCCTCCACATCGCGCACGCGCGCGGCGCTATCGATCAGTTGCTGGTTGAGCGTGCGGCGATCCTCGCCGATCGTCTCGATCTCGCGCCGAAGCTTGGCCTGATTTTCGGCCGACACCCGCTCGTCGGCGCGGATCGCATCGAGCTCCTGATCGCGCTGTTTGATGGCTTCGGTATCGGCCTGCCGCGGAGCCGAAAGCGCGGCCGGGGCTTGCGTCGCCGCCGGCGCGCCCGGTGCCTGGCGGGCGGGGGCTGGCTGTGCGCCAGCGGGGACCTGCGCGGGCGCATTCTGCGCCAGGGCACCGGCGCAGGGCAGTACCAGCGCCAATACCGGGCCGAGCACGAGGCGCGGATCGGAGCGACGCGAGCGGCGGGGAATCATGCGGTCCAAGGGTAGGCGCCAACCTCAAGAAAACAAGACAAAGCAGTCGCCATGCGTCCGGAATAGGACGCAATGCGCCCATTTCCGTCACGAAAGGGTGAATGCAAAGGATGAGCCAGAATTTGAGAGCAATTAAGGCCGACCAGTGCCGGGAATTGAGGTTCCTCGAATCAAGCGGAAAACGCGCCAAGCAACGTCAAATCGGAAAACCGCACTGAAATCATAAATTTGCTCGCAGCGCTTTGATTCCGAAGCTCTTGCGAAGGTCGGAATCAAAACACGAGAGGCCGTCAGGCCCGATGGTAAGGATGACCGGAAAGTATCGTGGCGGCGCGGTAGACCTGCTCGAGCAGCATGATCCGCACCAATTGATGCGGCCAGGTCGCCTTGCCGAAGGCGATCCGCAGCTTGGCGCGCTCGATCAGGCTTGGCGCGAGCCCGTCGGCGCCGCCGACGATAAAGCATACCGCCGCGCGATCCTCCGCCCGCCACTCGCGCAACAGGCCGGCGAGCGCCGCGCTATCGAGGTTTTCGCCGCGCCCATCGAGAACGATGACGACGGCGCCATCCGGGATGATGTTGGCGATCGCGATCAATTCCTCGACCCGCCGCCGCCCCGCATCCTGAGCGCGGCTCTCGCGAATCTCGATGACTTCGATCTCGCGAAGACCGAACGCGCGCCCGGTCGCCTCGGCGCGCTTCCTATAAGACGCGGCGAGTTCCCGCTCGGGGCCTTGCTTGAGGCGGCCGACCGCCGCGATCACAACACGCATGGGTGCGACTGCTGCTGATGCGAAGCAAATAAGCTCGCGGGCGTACGGCTGTTGCGGCGCGCCGCCCATCCCCGCAAAAGGCGGAGAACCGCGCGCGCGCCGACATGCCGCGCCTCCGCTTCGTCTCCGCCGCAGCTACCCCGACGCGGCCGGGGGCGGGAGCAAGCGGGAAAGACTAGCTCGCGCGCTGCGCCGGCCGATTGCCCATCCACATCTTCTCGAGATTGTAGAAGGCCCGAACCTCGGGGCGGAAGACGTGAACGATGACATCGCCCGCGTCGATCAGCACCCAGTCGCAATGCGGAACGCCCTCGACCCGCGCGGCAACGCCGGCCTTGTGCAAATCTTCGACGATCCTGTCGGCGACCGAGCCGACATGACGTTGCGAGCGGCCCGACGACACAACCATGTAATCGCCGACCGAAGATTTATCCCGCAGATCGATGGTGAGGGTGTCCTCCGCCTTCATATCGTCGAGGCGGGCGAGGACCATACGGAGGATCTCCTCGGCGTCAGGACGCATTCTGGAGACCGGCTCGGGCGCGCGACGTTCGGCCCGAAGAGTTACAGGTGTGGACAGGGGTCCTTATCCTTTCGCTCCATTTTCGGCTCCGCATCGAATCCGGAACCGACACTAAGATAGGCATGCGCAGTTAACAGTTTCAACTGCCTCGCCGTCATCTTGTTGCAATCAATTACCGGCTGCTAGTTGTCGTGGCTGGGCCCGTGCCGCCCGCAGCGCGGTCGAAGAAAGCGGCGATTTCAGGCCATGCAAATAAATCCAGGCCGGCGGCTTTCGTTCCGGCAAGGCCCGCGCCGCGGTCTCCGGCAAACGCGCATAGGCGAACGCCTGACCGGCGATACCGGCTGAAGCGTAAAGGCTCGGCCCGAGCCGGTCGACAACCGCGATCGGCACGAGCCTGGCGATCTCGCGCCAGCGCTGCCAGCGGTGGAAGCTGCGCAGATTGTCCGCCCCCATGATCCAAACAAAACGCACCTGCGGGCAGCGCCTGACCAGATAGTTCACCGTTTCATACGTGTAGCGCGTGCCGATCCGGGCTTCGATATCGGTAACATCGATGCGCGGATCGTCGGCGAGCGCGCGGGCGGCGACGACGCGCGCCTCGAGCGGCGCAAGCCCGCGCGTGTCTTTCAGCGGATTGCCGGGCGTCACCAGCCACCAGACGCGATCGAGACCGATCCGCTTCATCGCCAACAGGCAGGCGCCGCGATGCGCCGCGTGCGGCGGATCGAACGTGCCGCCGAACAGCCCGATGCGCAGGCCGGGCGCATGCGGCGGCAGCACGGGGCGGCGGAGTTGATGCGTGGTTGCTATGTCAGCCGCACGCGGAGGCGGGAACTCACAATTCATGGCCGTCTGAAACAACCCCTCCCCCGCACTTTCGCCTGCCGTCGCTTCTTCCGAGCGGTGCCGGCGGAGCAAAAAAACATTATGGCCGCGTTTGTCCGTTACCGCGAATCCGGTATTTGAAACTCGTTAATTGCTCGACACCGACCGGCCCGCGCGCGTGCAAGCGCCCGGTCGCAATACCGATCTCGCCGCCAAAACCAAATTCGCCGCCGTCGGCAAACTGCGTCGACGCATTGTGCAGCACGATCGCCGAATCCACTTCGCGCAAGAATTTTTCCGCCGCCGCGCGATCCTCGGTGACGATCGCGTCGGTGTGATGCGAGCCATAGCGTTCGATGTGTGCGATCGCTCCGTCCACGCCGTCGACGACGCCGGCGGTAATGATCGCGTCGAGATATTCGGTGCTCCAATCTGCCGCGCTCGCCGGCTTCACCCGACTGTCGGCGGCGCGCACCGCCTGATCGCCGCGCACCTCGCAGCCGGCATCGATCAGCAGGGCGATCAGCGGCTTGAGCAATTTGCCGGCGCCGGCGCGATCGACCAGCAAGGTCTCGGCGGCCCCGCACACGCCGGTGCGGCGCATCTTCGCATTGAGCACGATGGACTTCGCCATGGCGAGCTTGGCGGCGCCGTCCACATAAACGTGACACACGCCTTCAAGATGCGCGAACACCGGGATGCGTGCTTCGGTCTGGACGCGTTCGACCAGGCTCTTGCCGCCACGCGGCACGAGCACGTCGATGGCGCCGCCGAGCCCCGCGAGCATCATGCCCACGGCGGCGCGCTCGCGCGTCGGCACCAGCGAAATGGCGGCGGCCGGCAGGTCTGCTTCGGCCAGTCCTTCGACCAGGGCGGCATGGATAGCCTTGGTCGAGCGGAAACTGTCGGAGCCGCCGCGCAGGATCACGGCGTTGCCGGCCTTCAGGCATAACACGCCGGCGTCGGCGGTCACGTTCGGCCGGCTTTCGTAGATCACGCCGACGACGCCGAGCGGGACGCGCACGCGCTCAATGCGCATGCCGTTGGGGCGCCGCCAGGAGGTCAAGACCGTCCCGACCGGATCCTTGAGCTTGCGCACGACATCGATACCGGCCGCCATCGCCTCGACGCGCTGGGCGTCGAGCGTGAGGCGATCGAGAAAGGCCGCGGCGACACCCGCGGATTTGGCCTCCGCGACATCCTCCGCATTGGCGGCCAGGATCGCCGCGCGCGAGGCGCGGATCGCCGCCGCCATGGCGGCGAGAGCGCGGTTTTTGCGCGCCGGCGCGGCAAGGGCGAGCACACGCGCAGCGGCACGGGCGTCACGGCCGATCTCCAGCATGGTCGCTTCAAGGGCGCCGGTATTTGCTACCGCTTTGAGCGGGGCGTTCATGGCCTTGATCCGTCTTGCGTTACGGTTTCCTACCATGTTCGGCGCGGCACGGCGAGGCGGCTTCCCACAACCGGCTTGTCCACATCGCTCCACAGCTATTCGCGCTCCGGTCATAGAAAACGCGGAACCTGTCTGACGCGAGAGAGTTACGCCCTGGTTCTTCAGGAGGGTTCCGATGAGTGTATCGTCGTGTCATATGGTAAGCCGCTTGCCCGAGCGGCTCCCGGTTGGAGCCACTTATGTTGTCGAAGGGTTTGGCGGTGAGGAAGGGAATTTTCGCGTTATCGCCCGCTATATTGTGTTACCTGGCGGACACCGGATTAACGTCCCCGCCGATCTTTCAAGCCCGCTGGCGCCGCGTGCGGCGGCCTTCCGGCGGCGGGCCAGCACCAAAAAATCTCAGCCCAAAGCCCGCGCTGCAAGCGGCAGCAAAAAAATCACGGCGCGGCGAGGAACCGGTTAACCAGCCACGCGTTGACGGTGTGGCGCCGGGCGAAGCCCCCCAGCCCCTCACCCTCAATCACCCGGCGTTGAGCCCCGGCTGCGACAAGCGGCCGGGGTTCTCTCTTTTGTGGATCGCACTCCAAGGGCTCCGCTGGTCTATTCCGGGCTGACGGCTAAATCGTCGCGGTGAACCATCTCGGCGCGGCCGCTGAAGCCGAGAATGCCTGGAATGTCGGCTGACGAACGCCCGCGGATTTTGTGCGCATCCTCGACGTCATAGGCGACCAGGCCGCGCCCGATTTCGGCACCGCCTGGGCCGCGGATAATCACAGCGTCGCCGCGCGCAAAACTGCCCTCGATGGCGACCACCCCGGCCGGCAGAAGACTCTTGCCCCGGCGCAGGGCCGCCACCGCGCCGGCATCGATCGCAAGCGTCCCCTTCGGTTCGAGCGCACCCGCAATCCATTTTTTCCGGGCCGTAACCGGATTGGCCGAGGTCAGGAACCAGGTGCAGCGCGCGCCTTCGGTGATGGCGCGCAGCGGGTGCTCGACGACGCCGGAGGCAATGACCATGTGGGTGCCGGCATTGGTCGCGATTCGCCCCGCCTCGATCTTGGTCTGCATGCCGCCGCGCGAGAGCTCGGAGCCGGCCGCGCCGGCCATCGCCTCGATCTCCGCGGTGATGCGCGGTACGCAGGGTATGTGCCGGGCGCCGGCATCACTGTCGGGCGGCGCGTCGTAGAGGCCGTCGACATCCGACAGGAGCACCAGCAGGTCGGCGCTCATCATGGTGGCGACGCGGGCGCCCAGCCGGTCGTTGTCGCCATAGCGGATTTCGTTGGTGGCGACGGTGTCGTTCTCGTTGATGACCGGAATGGCGCGCCATTGCAGCAGCGTGTCGATGGTCGAGCGCGCATTCAGATAGCGCCGCCGCTCCTCGGTGTCGCCCAGCGTCACCAGAACCTGACCGGCAATGATGCCGTGCTGGGAGAGCGCCTCGGTCCAGGTGCGCGCCAGCGCAATTTGGCCGACCGCCGCCGCCGCCTGGCTATCTTCTAGCTTGAGGGGACCTGCGGGCAGCTTGAGCACGGCGCGCCCGAGCGCAATCGCGCCGGAGGAAACGACCAGGACATCCCGCTTGTCGCGGTGGAACTCGGCCAAGTCGGCGGTCAACGAAGCAAGCCACGATTCGCGCAGCCGTCCGGCGCGGCGATCGACAAGCAAGGATGAGCCGACCTTCACGACAACACGGCGGAAGTCGGCAAGCGCAGGAACTTTCATGGCCGAGTACAGGAGCTTCAAATCGACGGCGCGAGCGGAGCGGACGCCTGCTACAGCTCCGCTTCGTGCTCCAACTGCGCCTTGTTCTCAAGGCAATAATAGCCGGACAGGCGGCTGACCAGCTTGCGCCGTTTCCAATCGTTAAGAATGCGGCTGACATTCTCGCGCGCGATGCCCGCCATGGCGGCGATATCGCTTTGACCGATTTTCTGGCGAATGACGACGCGGCCCGAGCCGACATCCTGGCCGAAATGGTCCGCAAGCTCGAGCAACGTCGACGCCACCCGGCCCTTGAGCGGCAGGAAGCTTCCGGCGGCGATGACGGTATCGGTTTCGCGCAAGCGCGTGGCGAGCAGCGTCACCAGGGACTTGTAGATTTCCGGCCGCCTTTGCGCGAACGCCTCGAAGGAGGGGCGGCTGAGAAAGCTCAAGGCCGAATCACGCACCGCCACCACCGCGGCCGAACGCGGCAGCCCGTCAATCATCGACAATTCGCCGACGATGGAGCCGGAACCCATGAAAGCCAGAATGCGCTCGGTGCCCGAGCGCGACATCATGCTGACTTTCAGCAAGCCCTCGTCGATTCGGTAGCAGCCGTCGCCCGGATCGCTGGCGAGGAAAAGTACCTCGTCGGCCTTAAGCCGTACCGGCTTGGCACCCGCAAACAGATCTGTCGCTAAATGTCCGGGCAACCCCGATAGCAGGCTTGGACCCGGCCGGGCTGTCTTGAGCATAAGCCTTGACCCCCTTCGGCTCAGCCGCCCGCACAAAAGCATGAGCAGCCAAGGCTCGCAATAAGCAGGCTCGCGATAAAAAGCCTCGCAATAAAAAGCCCGCCCGGGCGTTGGCCGGGCGGGCTCAGTCGACCCTCGAGGGGGTCATGGGTGGGGGTTGGGGACCGAGTTCCACCCCTTGAATTCGCCGCCGGCCGTCGGGGGGGTCGGGGGGATGCGCGGCTCAGCGCGGCGAACCAAGTCAGTTGTTAATTGGACCTTACCGGCGTGGAGGGGTTGGTGAAGTGACCGCCATCACACAAGTGCAGTTTTGCGCAAACCACTGATCTGCAAAAGATTTTATGCAAACGCGCGTTTAAATTATTGAGATTGCCGGCGGCTCAAGAAGCCCGCACCTTCACGCCGGCGCGCTTTTCCACCGGCAGAATGACAGCCGAAATGTCGGCGTCGGCTCCGCATTCGTCGCACGTGGCCTGGAAGAGCCGAGCGACCGCCTCGATGACGTCCGTCGGCACGCCGAGCAATTCGCGTTCGGCGAGAAAAAGCTTCACGTCCTTGAGCATCAGGCCCGCGGCAAAGCCGAGGTCAAACGTGCCGGGCAAAATGGCCTTGGTGAATTTGTCTTCGGTCGCCGTGTTGCGCCCGGTGCCGGCATTGATGACATCGAGCATCTGGCGCGGATCGAGCCCGGCCTTGACGCCGGTCACCATCGCTTCCGCCGTTGCCGCCATCGCGGCCGCCGACAGCACGTTGTTGACGAGCTTCATGGTCTGGCCGAGGCCCGGCCGCTCGCCGAGAACAAAAATCTTGCCGATCACTTTCAGCGCCGGTTCAACCGCAGCGATTTCCGCGCGCGGCCCGGACACCATCACGGCGAGCGTGCCCTGCTCCGCCCCGCGCACGCCGCCGCTCACCGGGCTGTCGATCTGGACGATGTTGCGCGCGCGTAGCACGTCGAAAATGCGCTGCGCCATGACGGCGCCGGTCGTCGATAGATCGACAAAGCGGCGCACCCTCTTGCCCTCGATCACACCGCCCGGACCGGTCGCGACATTGAGCACCACGTCCGGCGTCGGCAAGCTTGCCATCACGGTTTCGGCGGCATCGGCGACTTCGGCCGGCGAGCGCGCGGCAATCGCGCCGAGCGCGGCGAGATCGCCGATCGCTTCCTGACGCGTGTCGTAGACGACGACTTTGTGGCCGGCCTCGAGCAGCCGGCGCGCCATGTGCGCACCCATATTGCCGAGACCGATGAAGCCGATGTCCATGAGGCGTGTCTCCTTCTCTCAAGTTTTTCGTCGTCATGCCCGGCCTCGTGCAGGCTCGTGCCGGGCATGACGACATTTGAAACGCCGCGCCCACGGATCGAGATGGCCGGGACAAGCCCCGCCATGACGAACTGTTAGGACATGAATTCCGCCCGCACTTTCTCAGTGTGCTCGCCGAGCGCCGGCACAGGACCGTAGCGGCGCGACGTCGATGTGTGCACTTCCGCCGGCGCCGCATACGAGACCGGACCGTGTGGCGTGCCGATCGTTATGCGGCGCAGATGCGGATGATGCCCGAGCTCGGCGGGCGTGTTGATCCGCGCAAAGGCGATGTCGGCGGCGGCGAGCTTTTGCATGAGCTGCCCGGCATCGAGAGTGGCGAATTTGGCGGCGACTTTTCCGTCGGTCTCGGCGCGCCGTTTCATGCGTTCGATGTTGGTGGCGAAGGCTGGGTCGGCGGCAAGCGCGGGATCGTCGAGCACCTCCTTGGCCAGCACACGCCATTCGCGATCGTTCTGGACGCAAATGAGAACGTCGACGCCGTCGCGGCTCTTGAACGCGCCGTAAGGCGCGATCGAGGTGTGGGCGAGACCCATGCGTTGCGGCGGCTTGCCCCCCTCAAATTGCAACAGCGGCACGGCCATCCAGTCGGCCATGGAGTCGAACATCGAGACCGAAAGCTCGGCACCTTCGCCGGTGCGCGCGCGCCCGATCAAGGCTTCGAGGATCGATTGATAGGCATTCAAGCCGGTCGTGATATCGACTACGGATACCCCGACCCGCGCCGGCTCGTTCGTGCCGGTAATCGACGGCGAGACCCGATTCCGCTTGGATCAGAAGATCGTAGGCCTTGCGCGCGGCGTACGGACCCGTCTCGCCGAAACCGGAAATGCTGCAGCAGATCAGCCGCGGAAATTCGCGTCGCAGCTCCGCGATCGGGAAGCCCAGCTTTTCGATCGCGCCGGGTTTCAGATTCTGCACGAACACATCGGCGCGTTTGAGCATGGCGGCCAACAGCGCCCGGTCGGCGGCCGTGGTGAGATCGAGCACGACCGATTCCTTGCCGCGATTGAGCCAGACGAAATAGCTGCACTCGCCGTGCGCGAGCGTGTCGTAGGTGCGTGCGAAATCGCCTTCGGGCCGTTCGATCTTGATGACGCGCGCGCCGGCATCCGCCAGCTTGCAACTGCACATGGGCGCGGCGACCGCCTGTTCGAGCGAGACGACGAGCAATCCGGAAAGGGGGAGAGTCATGACGCCCTCTAATAAGATCGCGGCAGCCCCAAGACGTGCTCGGCGATGTACGACAGAATGAGATTGGTCGAGATCGGCGCCACCGTATAGAGCCGCGTTTCGCGGAATTTGCGCTCGATGTCGAATTCCTCGGCAAAGCCGAAGCCGCCATGGGTCTGCACGCACATATCGGCCGCCGCCCAAGAGGCTTCGGCGGCGAGGTGCTTGGCCATATTCGCCTCCGCGCCGCAATCCTTGCCGGCTTCGTAGAGCGAGGCCGCCTCGCGCACCATCAGTTCGGCGGCGCGCATGCCGATATAGGCGCGCGCGATCGGGAATTGCACGCCCTGGTTCTGCCCGATCGGGCGGCCGAACACGACGCGATCACGCGCGTAGGAGGCGGCCTTGTCGATGAACCATTTGGCGTCGCCGATGCACTCGGCGGCGATCAGGATGCGCTCGGCATTCATGCCGGAGAGGATGTAGCGAAATCCTTCGCCTTCGTTGCCGATCAGATTCTCCGCCGGCACCCTCATGTTCTCGAAGAACACTTCGGTGGTGGCGTGATTCATCATGGTGCGGATCGGGCGGATCGTCAGCCCGTTGTCCCTGGCCTGCCGCATGTCGACGAGGAACACCGAAAGGCCCGCGGTGCGCGACTTCGCCTGCTCGCGCGGCGTGGTGCGCGCCAGCAGCAACATGAGATCGGAATGCTCGGCGCGCGAGGTCCAGATCTTCTGGCCGTTGACGACATAGTGGTCGCCGTCGCGGACGGCGGTGGTGCGCAAGCTGAGCGTATCGGTGCCCGACGTCGGCTCCGTCACACCGAATGCCTGCAGGCGCAAGTCGCCGCGCGCGATGCCCGGCAGATAGCGCTCCTTCTGCGCGGCGCTGCCATGGCGAAGAAGCGTGCCCATTGTGTACATCTGCGCATGACAGGGCGCGCCGTTGCAGCCGGAGGCCTGGATTTCCTCCATGATGGCGGCGGCGGCCGTCATGGTCAGTCCGCTGCCGCCGTATTGTTCCGGAATGAGAGCGGCGAGAAAGCCCGCCTTGGTCAGCGCCGCGACGAACTCGGTCGGATAGGCGCGCTCGCGATCGAGCCGCCGCCAATATTCGCCGGGGAAATCGGCGCACAATGCCCGCACCGCTTCGCGGATCGGGGCGAGATCGGCTGCGTCAGTCATGAGCGTACCTCGGCGCGGCCGTTGTTGATGGCGATGACATCGCGTTCCACCGCGCGGGCGCGAAAGCTGACGATATGGGCGTCGCGCCACATCTCGGTGCGGATGGTTTCGCCCGGGAAGACCGGCGCGGAAAAGCGGCAGGCGAAGGAGGCGAGCCGTCCGGGATCGTAGCCGCACATGGTTTTCAGGAGCGCGTGACCGGACACGCCGAACGTCCCGAGCCCGTGCAAAATCGGGCGCGGAAATCCGGCCGCCTTCGCAAACGCAGGCTCGGCATGCAGCGGATTGTAGTCGCCGCTGAGCCGATAGATCAGCGCCATTTCCGGGCGCGTGCCGAGATCGCAGACCGCGTCGGGCGCGCGCGCCGGAATGGGGTGCGGCGGCGGCGCTTCGCGCGGCGGCCCGCCGAAGCCGCCATCGCCGCGGCAGAAGATCGTCTGCGTCACGGCGCCGATCAGATCGCCGCTCGCTTTCTCCGTGATGGTTCGCTCAAGCAGCAGCAGCGCGCCCTTGCCCGGCCCCTTGTCGATCACTTCGACAATCCGCGTGCGCCCGATCACCGCGTCCTGGCCTTTTAGCGGACGCCGGAGCGTGAAGCCTTGCTCGCCGTTGACCACCATCAGCCAGTCGATGCCGGTATTCGGATTGCGCGCCAGCGCCGTGCTGTGCCCGATGACCGTGGCCATGGTCGGTAATACTTTGAGGTTCTTTTCATAGACGAAGGCGAGCTCGTCTTCGCTCGTCGGATCATGGCCGAGGCCGACGCCGAGCGCATAGAGCATGCAGTCCTTGGCCTCGTAGACCTGCACCACCGGCTCGATCTCGAGTGCCATCAGCTTGTCGTAGACGATGGTCATTTCACCTTCCGCAATCCGCCGTCGTGACCGCGCGGGGCAGCGCCCCTCCCACCGCCCTGGCGGGCGATCCCCTCCCCCGTTTTGCGCGGGAGGATATGGCACATTCAGCCCCAGATTTCCTCGGCAAGCTCCACGATCATGCGCAGCTTCGCCCATTGTTGGTCTTCGGCAAGGATATTGCCTTCCTCGGTGGAGGCGAAGCCGCATTGCGGCGACAGGCAGAGCCGGTCGAGGCTGGTGAATTTCGTTGCCTCGTCGATGCGCCGCTTGATGGCGTCCTTCGATTCGAGCTCGCCGGTTTTGGTGGTCACGAGGCCCAACACCGCGATGCGATCCGCCGGCAGTTTTTTCAACGGCTCGAAGCCGCCGGCGCGCGCGGTGTCGTATTCCATGAAATAGCCGTGCACCTTGATGCGGTCGAACAGAATCTCCTGCATGGCGTCGTAGCCGCCGGTGCCCATGAAGGTCGATTTGTAGTTGCCGCGGCACAGATGCATGGTGACGGTCATGTCGGGCGGAATGTCGGAGACCGCGGCGTTGATGAGATCGGCATAGGCAATGGCGAGATAGTCAGGATCGTCGCCGCGGTCTTTCATCTGCTGGCGGTACTTCGGATCGCACAGCATGGCGATGAAGACTTCGTCGAGCTGCAGGTAGCGACAGCCGGCATCGGCGAAGGCACGCACCGCTTTCCCGTAGGCCTGGCCGAGATCGTGGAAGAATTCGTCCAGCGTCGGATAAATCGCCTTGTTGATCGGCGTCGGCATCGGGCGGCCATAGATCGCCGACGGCGCCGGAATGGTCATTTTCGGCGTCTGCTTGGTGTGGGCTTTCAGGAACTTGAAGTGATCCAGCATCGGATGGCCGGAAAAGCCGAGCTTGCCGGTGACGCGCGTACCCTCATTGCGGGTAGTCACCGCCGCAAAGGCGATGCCGCCATCCATCACGTGGCGTTCGACGCCGTCGAAACCCCAAAGAAAATCGAGGTGCCACCAGGAGCGGCGGAATTCGCCATCGGTGATGGCGTGCAGCCCGACCGCTTCCTGCTTCTTGATGATCGCCTCGATTTCGCGATCTTCGACCTCGCGCAGCACCGCGGCCAAGATCTCCTCTTTGGCGTGGCGCTCGCGCGCCGCCTTCAGCGCCGCCGGGCGCAACAGGCTGCCGACGTGATCGGCGCGGAAGGGCGGCTTGGTGCGTAGAGTCATAACCTGGTTCCTTGATCTACCTCTGCCCGTTGGCGGGAGAGGTCGGATTGCGAAGCAATCCGGGAGGGCGGGCGCGTCGCCACGATTCTGAGCCTCGCGGCTAGGTCCCCTCACCCCAACCCTTTCCCCGCGTGCGGGGAGAGGGAGTCTACCCCCACACCTCCTCGGCGATCTCGACGATCGTGCGCAGCTTCGCCCATTGCTCGCTCTCGGACAAAACATTTCCTTCCTCGGTCGAGGCAAAGCCGCATTGCGGCGAGAGGCAAAGCTGATCGAGCGAAATGTATTTCGCGGCTTGGTCGATCCGCCGCTTGATCTCGTCGCGGCTTTCGAGCGTGCCGGATTTGCTGGTGACGAGCCCGAGCACGACCGTCTTGTCTTTCGGCACCAAACGCAGCGGCTCGAAACCGCCGGCGCGCTCGGTATCGTATTCCATGAAATAACCGTGCACCTTGATGCTGTTGAACAGGGTTTCGGCGACCGGCTCGTAGCCGCCGGCGGCGACAAAGCTCGAGCGGAAATTGCCGCGGCACAGATGCATGGTGATGGTCATGTCATCCGGGATATCGGCAATCGCCGCATTGATCATGCCGGCATAGATGCCGGGCAGCGCCACCGGATCTTCGCCGCGCGCTTTGATGTGCTCGCGCAAAGTGGGGTCGCACAGATAGGCGAGATTGACCTCGTCGAGCTGCAGGTAGCGGCAGCCGGCATCGGCGAAGGCGCGCACCGCCTTGCAATAGGATTGGCCGAGATCGAAGTAAAACTCGTCCATCACCGGATAGATGGTCTCCGGCACGGCATCGCGGCCGTAGCGGAAATGCAGCGACGACGGCGACGGAATAGTCATCTTCGCCGTCTGTTTGGTGTGATTCATCAGGAACTGAAAATCGTCGATCATCGGATGCGGCTTGTAGCCGCCGAGCTTGCCGATGACGCGCAAAAGGACCGAGCGCGGCTGCGGGCCCTGCGTGCTGAATTTGATTTTGCGCTCGCCCTCATAGGATTCGACGCCGGCGAGCCGCTCGAGGAAATCGTAGTTCCAGGACACGCGGCGAAATTCGCCGTCGGTGATCGACTTGAGCCCGACCTCCTCTTGGCGCCGGATCACATTCTCGATCTCGCGATCCTCGACCGCCTTGAGCGCTTCGGCGGAAATTTCGCCGACTGCGCGCTTGGCGCGCGCCTCTTTCAGCGGCTCCGGCCGCAGCAGGCTGCCGACATGATCGGCACGATAGGGAGGTTTGGTACGTTCAGACACGGCTTCCAATCCTTGCACGTCACGGCCGCTTTTTCGCAGCCGTCTCAATAGTTGTTTCACTGCCCGCTCGTGCGGGATCACCGCACGGCGCCACACGCGCCAGCGCCTTATGACGAATGACTATCTGCCCCACACTTCCTCTGCGATCTCGACCACGAGGCGAAGCTTCGCCCACTGCTCCTCCTCGGAAAGCACATTGCCTTCCTCGGTCGAGGCAAAGCCGCATTGCGGCGACAGGCAGAGCTGATCGAGCGCGACATATTTGGTCGCCTCGTCGATGCGGCGCTTGATGTCGTCTTTCTTCTCCAGCGCGCCGCTTTTCGAGGTGACGAGGCCGAGCACGAGCTGCTTGTTACCTTTGGGGAAATACCGCAGCGGCTCGAAACCGCCGGCGCGATCAGTGTCGTATTCGAGGAAATAGCCGTCGAGCCCGGTATGGCCGAGCAGGTGGTCGGCGACGAATTCGTAGCCGCCCGAGGCGATGAAGGTGGAGCGGAAATTGCCGCGACAGGAATGCATGGTGATGGCCATGTCCGCCGGCCGGCCTTCGAGCGCCGCATTGGTCAGCCGCGCATAGCGCTGCGGCAGTGTTTCGGGCTCGTCACCGCGCTCTTTGGAATGCGCGCGCTCGCTCGGATCGCAGGCCATCGCCCAGGCGGTGTCGTCGAGCTGCAGATAGCGGCAGCCGGCATCGTAGAACGCGCGGATCGCCGCCCGATAGGCTTTGGCGACATCGTCGAAGAACGCGTTCAGATCGGGATAGATGTCTTGGCTGATGGCCGCACGGCCTTGCCGGAAATGCAGCGTGCTCGGCGCCGGGATCGTCATTTTCGGCACGACGCGCGCATGCGCCTTCAGAAACTTGAAATGCTCCAGCATCGGATGACCGGAAAAGCCGATCTTGCCGTCGATCTTGAGCGCGTGCGCCTTGGTCTGCACGCCGTGAAACTGAATGCCGTGGTCGGTGAGGTAGAACTTCACGCCGTCGAGGCCGCGAAAGAAATCAAAATGCCACCAAGTGCGACGAAACTCGCCATCGGTGGCGAGTTTCAGCCCGATTTCCTCTTGCTTTTTGATCGCCCGCTCGATCTCGCGGTCTTCGACCGCGCGCAGCGCTTCGGCGGCGATCTCGTTACGCTCGCGCTTTAAGCGCGCCTCTTTCAGCGCCGGCGGCCGCAGCAGGCTTCCGACATGATCGGCGCGGAACGGCGGCGCAGTGCGCAGCATCGGTTTCCTCCGGGTGGGTGCCGCTTTCCCCGTTGTTATTGATCTTGGGGTAAAGCTTATCGGCGAGCGGAACGTGATTTAGCAAGGCGTGCAAGCGGGTGTAAATCCCGTTGCGGTGGCGCAAATGCACGGTCACTCTGCGCATGGCGCAGAGCGCGCCCATCGTCAGGAGATGTTCATGGCCCCCATGATGGCCCCCATGCTGCGGCTCTACGAAGACGTGCTGGCGAGCGACGCCGAGGTTTCGGTCCCCGCGCACCCGCGCATGATCTATGTCGTGCACGGCGCGATCATAATGGGCGACCTCAGCCTCCGGGACGACGAAGCCTTTGGCAGCGAAAAGGCCGTGACCTGCAAAGCGGAGCGCGCGGGGGCGACACTCTGGCGCTGGGAGCTAGCCCCGGACGGCGAAGCGAGCGCCGCAAGCGGGCCGGGCGTCGTTTCGCGCGAAAAACTCTCGGCGCGGCTCGACACCATGCCCAAAGGGGCGGTGCTGCTGCGCGGTGACAGCGTCGCTTTTCCCCCCGGCGGCTGCGCCTATCTGCACCGCCATCAGGGGCCCGGCATCCGCTGCCTGCTCCACGGCGGCATCCGCATCGACACCAAGGGCCATTCGACGTCGTATGGACCGGGCGGCGCCTGGTTTGAAAGCGGACCCGATCCGGTGTTCGCGCAGGCGGCCGATACGCCGACGCGTTTCATTCGTGTCATGATCTTGCCGATGGCCTATTTGGCGCGCAGCTCGGTCGAGTATCTGAACGAAGAGGACAAGGCCAAGCCGAAGTCGCAGAGCTACAAAATCTTTGTCGATATGCCGATCGCGATCGCGACTTCGCCGGCATGATCGACAGCCGCGCGAACGGAGCGTCCGTTCGCCGACATGAAGTTCCATCGAGTTCCCAAAAGTTCCATTCAATCAAATAGTTCCGCGGCGATTGCGACGGAACGCTAACCGATTTTTAACCACGCTGCGTAACCTTGGCTGCGGGGACAGGGGCATCATTTCCGGGGGAGTATGGAGGTGTTGATGCCAGGCTACAGAGCTGATCGTCGCCCGCTGGAGCGACCGTCCATCGAGACGGGAACGCTGTTCGGGCTCTCCACCATCGAGCGGGCATGTGTCAGTCAACTGATCGGGCACACGCTCGCGCATGTTGAGCGCGAGTTCATCCTGCAAACGTTGCGTTTCCATCGTGGGAACAGAACGCGCGCGGCGGACTTGCTCGGCATCTCGATTCGATCGTTGCGCAACAAGATCCGCGACTATCGTAATCAGGGCGAAGACGTGCCGCCGCCCGAGACGGCAGGTTCAACGGCGCTCGATGAGCGGAGATTTAGCGCACTCCGCCACTAGAGCGCGATGGCTTTAAGTTGAATCGTCATCGCGCTCTAGATCTTTGATGGAGCATGATCTTTTCGGAAAACCGGTATCCACTTTTCCGGATCATGCTCTAGGCCGCGCATGACAACGACCCACGCCGGACGCGTGGGTCGAAAATCCACCGCCTTCATGCTCTACTATTGCCGCCCAACCTCTCCGAACCATTAGAGGATGGCGATGGGGAATTTGCGGTGGCTTACGCTCGCTGCGCTTGTATTGAGCGCTGGGGTCGCACTTGGCAAGGACGCGAGGATCGAAGCGGACCCGTTTTTGAATTTCGTCGTGGGGGACTACGTCATCGTCGGCCGCGAGCCGGATCGCGGCGTACCCTACTCCGGCACAGCCCGCGTCGAACTCGGGGAAGGCGGACTGTTATTGAACCGACGGCGGGGGGAGCATGAGGTGACGGCCATGGGTCGCTTCGAGGTGCCTTCACCTCCCAACGAGGGGCGCGTTCTGCGCTTCCGGTGGTACGACCCCGAGCCCGTGCTCATGACCTGTCTGATCAGCGCGGACCTGGACAATTATGCCCGGCTGACTTGCTACTGGTTACACGAGGGCTCGCAACCAGCTGAGCCTGGTCTTGAGGCAATGTTCCCCGATCGTTGGAAGCACTGAAGACAGCAAACCCGAATGCGGAGGGGACGTCGCACGCCATGGCGCCAGAGCTGGAGCCACCGGGGCGCTGCTCGGGAACACTTTTCCGCGGGCCCACGCTGCGCGGAAGCGGCGACTACGCAACGAATGGTGCCGCGGAAGGGATTCGAACCCCCGACCCACGCATTACGAATGCGTTGCTCTACCAGCTGAGCTACCGCGGCATGTTGAAGGCAGCCGTCCTACTAATACCCCGAAACTGTAAACGCAAGGCGTCGGCGACCGGCGCCGATGGGCCCCGATAGCGGGAAATCAGCGGTTTTTGCGGCCCCTATGCCGGGCGCCCCACCCTGAGCGGCCAGCAACGCCGGTTTAATGTCCCGGCGCCTCCGCGCGCAGCTTGAAACGCTGGATTTTGCCGGTGGCGGTCTTCGGCAGCTCGGCGCGGAATTCGAGCCAGCGCGGATATTTGAACGCCGCGAGCTTTTCGCGGCAATGGTCCTGCAAGGCAAGCTTGAGCGCCTCGCCGGCCTGGTCCGGCGATTTCAGCACCACAAACGCCTTCGGCTTGATGAGCGCGTCGGCATCGGGCCAGCCGACCACGGCGGCTTCCAGCACTTCGGGATGGCTTTGCAGCGCCGCCTCGACCTCGAACGGCGAGACATAGATGCCGCCGACCTTGAGCATGTCGTCCCGCCGGCCGCAGTAAACGAAATAGCCCTGCTCGTCCTTGAGGTATTTGTCGCCGGAGCGCGTCCATTCGCCGAGGAAGGTCGAGCGCGACTGCTCGCGGTTGTTCCAGTACATGACCGCGCTGGTCGGCCCGCGCACTTGCAGCTCGCCCATTTCGCCCTGCGCTTCGACCACGTTGCCGTCGTCATCGACCAGCCGCACGTCATAGCCGGGCACCGGTTTGCCGGTGGTGCCGTATTTCACGTCGCCGGCACGGTTGGAGATGAAGATGTGCAGCATCTCGGTCGAGCCGATGCCGTCGAGAATGTCGACACCGTAGCGCTCGCGGAAGCGGCGGCCGACGTCCGACGGCAGCGCCTCGCCGGCCGAGACGCAGCAGCGGATCTTCACCTCGCGCGCCGCCGGCGCGGCCGCGCTCGCCAGCAAGGCGGCATAGAATGTCGGCACCGCGTAGAACACGGTGACGCCGTGCTTCTTCAAAATGTCGCCGACTGACTCCGGCGTCGGCCGCTGCGCCAACAGTACCGTGGTCGCACCCGCCGACATCGGGAACGTGAGCGCATTGCCGAGCCCATAGGCGAAGAACAGCTTCGCCACCGAGAAGCAGATGTCGTTCTCGCCGATTTCGAGATAGGGCCTGCCGTAGAGGTCGTCGGTCAGTTTCAGATCGGCGTGCGTGTGCACGGCGGCCTTGGGCTTGCCGGTCGAGCCCGAGGTGTAGAGCCAGAAGCACATGTCGTCGCAGACGGTCGGCGCGGTCAGCGGATCGCGCGCGGCGCCGGCAAGCAGCGCTTCGAATTGCGCATGGCCATGTGTGTTGGCGCCGGAGACGATCACGTGCGGCGGCTCGACGGATTCGGCGAGCGCCTTGGCGAATTTGGGATAGAGCTCCTCCGATACGACCAGAAGCCGGGCGCGGCTATCCTCGAGCATGAAGCGGTAATCGTCTTCGGTCAGAAGCGTGTTGACCGGCACCGGCACCACGCCGGCCTTGATGGCGCCGAGAAAAGCGGTGGGCCAGTCGATGGTATCGAGGAGACACAGGAGCACCCGCTCCTCGCGACGAAGCCCGAGCGCGCGGAGCACATGACCGAAACGCTCGACGCGCTCGGCGAGGTCGCCATAGGTCCAACCTTGATGTTTTGAACCTTGGCGATGGTCAATGAAGGCGAGCTTGCCGGCGCGGCCGGCATCAAGATTGCGCTTGAGAATATCGGCGGCGAAATTGTATTCGCGCGGGATCGCTTCGAGGGGCGCGCGCCAGAGCGGGCTCGGCTGAGCAACATTCATCGAGCATTTCCTCCGCTAGCGCTGGATGACTTTTCTTCGAATCGTAATTCCGCTCTAGCATTTTGTTTGAGCATGATCCTTTCGAAAAACCGTTTCCCACCCCGGATCAAGTCCGGGGCAGGCCTTCTCCGGATCATGCTCTGGCGGGCCGGGTGCTGCCCACCGCTGGCCCACGCAACGCATTATGCCGTCAACGGAATTTGGTCGCAACTGCGCTGCCAAACATGCTGCGAAGATGGAGAGATTGCGCTATGAAACGCGCGAGCCGTCTCCGGAGTCCCAATCATGATCCTCAGCCGTGACCGCATTCTGACCACTCATGTCGGCAGCCTGCCGCGCAACGAAGGCTTAAGCGAGCTTCTGGTGCAGCGCGAAGCGGGCGATGCTTACGACAAGGCGCTGTTCGACGCGGAAATGGAAAGGGCGATCCGGCATGTGGTCGCCCAACAAAAAGAGGCCGGCATCGATATCGGCAATGACGGCGAGCAGCAGCGCGTCGGTTTTCAGACTTACATACCGCAACGCATGTCAGGCTTCGGCGGCGAATCCAAACGGCGGCGCGGACGCGAATTCGAGGAATTTCCCGAGCTCGTCAGCTATCTGACGCGCCGCTTTCCGAATGTGAGCCGGCAGCAGAACGCCCCGCAAGCGCAGGGCGAGATCCACTATCGCGATACGTCGGCAATCGAGCGCGAGATTGCGCTCTACAAGCGCATCGCCGGCGAAGGCAAGCCGTTTGCCGAGTCGTTCATGACGGCGCCCTCGCCCGGCATCATCGCCTCCACCATGCTCAACGCCTTCTACGATACCAACGAAGCTTATCTCGCCGCGATCGCGCGCGAGATGCGCAACGAGTATCAGGCGATCTACAAAGCAGGCCTCGTGTTGCAGATCGATGCGCCCGACCTCGCCATGGACCGCACCATGTTCTATCGCGACGCCTCCGATGCCGACTTCGTCAAGGCGTGCGAACTGCATGTGGCGATGATCAACAAAGGCATCGAGGGCATTCCGCCCGACCGCGTGCGGCTGCATGTCTGTTACGGCAATTGGGAAGGGCCGCACATCCACGATATCGCGCTCGAAAAGATTCTGCCGGCGCTCTATCAGGCCAAAGTCGGCGCGCTGTCGATCGAGTTCTCCAATCCGCGGCACGCGCACGAATACACGGCGCTGCAGCGCGTGCGGTTCCCCCAAAACATGATCCTCATCCCCGGCGTCGTGGAGTCGACCAGCAATTTCGTCGAGCACCCTGAAGTGGTGGCGCGGCGGATCGAAGAGGCGGTAGCGGCGGTCGGCGACCGCGAGCGCGTCGTCGCCTCGACCGATTGCGGTTTCGGTACCTTCACGCGCCGCGAATGGGTGATCGAGCCGGTGGTCTGGCTCAAGCTCAAATCGATCCGCGACGGCGCCGATATTGCCTCGGCGCGGCTGTGGGGGCGGAAGAGCGCGGCGTAGCGGGAGCCTTTTGTTCCGTCATCCTGAGGTGCGAGCGGCAAAGCCGCGAGCCTCGAAGGACGACGGCCCGGGTACCCGTGTCCTTACCTGCCGGCTCGTCTTTGCGATAACCGCTGGACGGTAGACCAATCACCCCGAACGAGAGCTTCCTTCTTCGCCCTGCTCCAACCCTTTAGTTGTCGTTCGGTCGCAATCGCGTCTACGGTTCGATCGAAATGTTCAGACCAGACGAGTTCTACCGGTCGCCTCGAATATGTGTATCCACGAAGGACGCCGAGCCCATGTTCCGCAATTCGCCTTGACAAGTCCTCACCAGTAGCGCTGCCCACGTAGTACGTTCCGTCGCTACAACGAAGCATGTAAACAAATGCGCCCATCAAAGCTACAATAGTTCAAAGTCATCCGCTGGCCAGTGCCCGCTCAATCCTTCGAGGCCCGGCTGCGCCGGGCACCTCAGGATGACGGATAACTAAGAGGAGCACCCCATGGACGAGATCACCCGCGAGCCGACCGTCATCCGCGCCGAGGACATCAACCCGCGCTACAATTGGGGACGCGCCTTGCCGGCATTTGGCACCATGGGGGTCGATTTCGAGGAGCGCGTCGACTACCGGCGACTGCATCGCTATCGGCTCGGGCGCATCAAAGCTGCGCTGGAGAAGTCCGACCTCGGCGCGCTCCTGGTCTTCGACGTCAACAACATCCGCTACATCACCTCGACCAAGATCGGCGAATGGGAGCGCGACAAGCTCTGCCGTTTCGCGCTGCTCACCCGCACCAGCAACGATCCAATCCTCTGGGACTTCGGCTCGGCGGCCGTGCATCACAAGCTGTACGCGCCCTGGCTCAAGCCGGAGAATTGCAAGGCCGGGCTCATCGGCATGCGCGGCACCGTGGCGCCGGCTTTCGGCCTGATGGAGCGGCACGCCAAGGAGATCGCTTCGCTCATACGCGAAGCCGGCGTCGGCAACATGCCGGTAGGCGTCGATCTGATCGAGCCGCCGATGATGTTCGAATTGCAGAAAGCCGGACTGAAAGTCGCCGACGGCCAGCAGGTGATGCTGGAGGCGCGCGAGGTCAAGAATATCGACGAGATCGCGCTGCTCAATCGCGCCGCCGCGATGGTTGACGGCGCCTATCATCTGATCAACGAAGAACTCAAGCCCGGCATCCGCGAGAACGATATCGTCGCCAAGGTGAACGAGTTTCTCTACCGGCACGGGTCCGACGACGTGGAAGCGGTGAACGCCATTTCGGGCGAGCGCTGCAACCCGCATCCACACAATTTCACCGACCGGATGGTTCGGCCGGGCGATCAGGCCTTCTTCGACATCCTGCATTCCTTCGTCGGCTACCGGACCTGTTACTACCGGACCTTCAATGTCGGTCGCGCGACCCCGGTCCAGCACGACGCCTACAAAAAGGCGCGCGAATGGGTCGACAACGCCATCGCGCTGATCAAGCCGGGGGTCAGTACGGACAAGGTCTGCAGCGTGTGGCCGAAGGCGCAGGACTTCGGCTTTCCGGATGAGATGGCGGCATTCGGTCTGCAGTTCGGCCACGGCCTCGGCCTGGCGCTGCATGAGCGGCCGATCATCTCGCGCGTGGTGTCGCTGGAACATCCGACCGAGATCAAGGAGGGCATGGTGTTCGCGCTGGAGACCTATTGCCCGGCGAAGGACGGCTACTCCGCCGCCCGCATCGAGGAAGAGGTCGTGGTCACCGACAAGGGATGCCGGGTCATCACGCTCTTCCCGGCGGAAGAATTGCCGATCGCCAACCGCTACTAGAGCATGATCCGGAAAAAGCTTGCCCTCGGACTTGATCCGAGGGTGGATGCCGGTTTTCCGAAAAGATCATGCTCCACCAAAGATCTAGAGCGCGATGACGATTAGACCTAAAGCCATCGCGCTCTAGGCGCTGCCCGGCGCCCCGGCGTGCGCCGATGCCATCATTTTCCATCAGCTAGAGCGATTTGCTTGCGCATGATCTTTTCCGAAAACCGGGTCCCACTTTTCGGGATCATGCTGACCTGCCAAAGCGGGGATGAAGCCCGCACGGAAACCTGCTACACCACCGGCCAGCGAACACTGCCCACGACAATCGGACGGGACGCGCGCATCGGCGGATGCCGCCGGCATCGCACGACGACTTTCACGAGGAACTCCAAGAGGCCCTTCATGTACGCCAATCTCGGACTTTTCATCGACGGCCAATGGCTCAACGGCGACGGCCGCCGCGGCGAGGATGTGATCAATCCGGCGACCGAGAAGCCGCTCGCCCACCTGCCGCACGCGAGCACGGCGGATCTCGAGCAGGCTCTGGAAGCCGCCAAAAAAGGCTTCGCCGTGTGGCGATCGACGGCGGCCTACGACCGCGCGAAAATCATGCGCAAAGCCGCCGACCTTATCCGCGAGCGGCACGATGCCATCAGCAAGACGCTGGTGCAGGAACAAGGCAAGGTCTACCCCGAAGCGCGCATGGAGGTGCTCACCTCAGCCGACATCATCGAGTGGTATGCCGAGGAAGGCCGCCGCGCTTATGGGCGCATCGTGCCGGGCCGCGGCAAGGTGCGCCAGCTTGTCATCCAGGAGCCGGTCGGCATCGTCGCCGCCTTCACGCCGTGGAACTTCCCGACGCTGACGCCCGCCCGCAAGATCGGCGGCGCGCTTGCGGCCGGATGCTCGATCATTATCAAGGCGTCCGAAGAGACGCCGGGCGCCTGCGTTGAAATGGTGCGCGCCTTCGCCGATGCCGGGCTGCCGGCGGGCGTGCTCAATCTCGTTTTCGGTGTGCCGGCGACGATCTCCGAGTACCTGATCGCCAACGATGCGGTGCGCAAGATCTCGTTCACCGGCTCGATCCCGGTGGGCAAGCATCTCGCCACGCTCGCCGCCAAGAAGATGAAGCGCGCCACCATGGAGCTCGGCGGCCATTCGCCGGTCGTGGTGTTCGCCGACGCCGATCCGGAAAAGTCCGCCGACACCATCGCGGCGTTCAAGTATCGCAATGCCGGACAGGTCTGCATCTCGCCGACGCGCTTTTATGTGCAGGAGCCGATCTATGACCGCTTCCTCAAGCGCTTCACCGAATATGCCAAGTCGCTCAAACTCGGCGACGGCCTGGAAAAGGGCGTGACCATGGGTCCGCTCGCCAATGCGCGCCGCATCGAGGCGATGGAATCGATCGTCGCGGACGCCAAGAACCGCGGCGGCAAGATCGTGGCCGGCGGGCAGCGGCACGGCAATCAGGGCTATTTCTACGAACCGACCGTGATCACCGACCTGCCGGACGACAGTAAGCTCATGACCGAGGAGCCGTTCGGACCGGTCGCGCCGATCGTCACCTTCAAGACGATGGACGAAGTCGTCGAGCGCGCCAATTCGCTGGCTTACGGCCTCGCGGCTTACGCCTTCACCAGCTCGGCACAGACCGCGACCATGATCGGCGATGCCATGCAGTCGGGCATGGTTGGCGTGAACTCGATTGCGATCTCGACGCCGGAGACGCCGTTCGGCGGCGTCAAGGAATCCGGTTACGGCAGCGAGGGCGGCGTCGAAGGCCTGCAAGCCTATCTGAGCACCAAGTTCATTTCGCAGGGCTGAGCAGCGCGCAACCGGGCGGCGGGCGGGAGACGTGGACTACGTCGTCGTTCTGTTCTACGTGGTCCTGGCCGCCGCGGTGTTTGCGTTTATCTTCCGCGCACAACTGCGCGCGTGGTGGATACGCCGCAAGCTGAAAGCGTTGTCCGTGCCGACCGGCAGCTCCGAGCCGCCGGTTCTGACGACCAGGCTTTACGAACTCGACAAGGTGTTCGGCCCCTTCGGCTCGGACGCCGCGCATCCGAGCGCACTGCGCGCGCACGCGCACTTTATCGAGGCGGCCAGACTGCTTGCCGCTCCCGGCGTTTCGCTCGCCGTCGTCCTGCAATATGTCGAAGGCAATAGCTGGTCGCTTGCCAGCGCCGCGCTGGCGGCCCTCAAGCAGCGCAAGGATGGGACCGAGGCGATCGAGCGCGTGCTGACGCAATGCCAGCACTTCGCGCCTTGGACCATGTATTTCGCGCTCGACTTCCTGTTCGACATCGCACCGCATGTTCCGGTCGGCGCGCCGCTCATCCGCACCAAGGACTGGTGGATCGAAAGCCGCTGGATGCCGAATATTTTTCGCGATTATCTCGCGCGATGCGCGGAGCGCGGCGACGTTGCGACCTTCGGAGCGGCGTTGCGGACCACGGCGGACGCTTCGCCGCACGCCGTCATCCGGCGCTTTCTGGCCGTGGTTACTCACCCGTTCGCCGAGACCCTGAGCCAGGAGCTCGATGCTCCGACCGTTCATTCGGCCGATGTCACGCAGAAGGTCACCGTCTTGACCTCGGTGGGCCGTTTCTGGCCGCACGAACCCGGCGCCGACATTTTGGTCGAGCCGGACGGTTGGCAAAGCTCTTTCGCGCTCGCCGAAACGGCGATCGGCCAGCGCCCGCCGCGTTCGCTGCTGATCTCCGGCGAACCGCTCGTCGGCAAATCGTCGTTCCTTCGGCTGCTGGCCGGACGCCTCCGGCACGAGGGCTGGAGCGTCTTCGAGGCGAGCGGCGCCGATCTGCAGGCGGGTCAGGTCTATATCGGCCAACTCGAGGGCCGCATTCGCCAGGTCGTCGACGAACTGGCCAGCACCTACAGGACGATCTGGTACATCCCCGATATCGTGCAGGTGGCGATGAGCGGCCGCCATCATGGCCAGAGCGCGACCATGCTCGACCAGATCGTTCCGGCGATCGCCGCCGGGCGCCTCGTGGTCTTCGGCGAAACGACGCCCAAGGGCCTCGCGCGGCTGATGCAGATCAGGCCGTCGCTGCGCGGCGTTTTCGAGACCATCACCATCGAGCCCTTGCCCGCCAACGAGACATTGGCGCTCGCCGAGGACGTGGTCGCCGGCATGGCCAAGACGACGAGCCTGCATTTTGCTCCCGAAAGCGCCCAGGTGGCCCTCGACGCGGCCGGCCAATACCTTTCCGGCAGCGGTATGCCGGGCTCTGCGCTGCTCATGCTCAAGCTGACCGCGCTGCGGGCGACAGATGCCGAAGGGTCGATCGGACCGCGCCACATTTTGCAAACGCTGTCGCAGCTCTCCGGCCTGCCGGTTTCGATCCTCGACACCAGGGAACAGCTCGACCTCAAATCGGTGCGCAATTTTTTTGCGGCGCGCGTCATCGGGCAGGACGAAGCCGTCGAGGCGATTGTGGGCCGCATCGCCATGCTGAAAGCGGGCCTCAGCGATCCCAACAAACCGATTGGCGTCTTTTTGTTTGCCGGACCGACCGGCACCGGCAAGACCGAGCTCGCAAAGGCGGTCAGCGAATTTCTGTTCGGCTCGGTCGAGCGGATGATCCGGCTCGATATGAGCGAGTTCCAGACCCACGACTCGATCGGCAAGATCCTCGGGCAGGCGTCCGCGTTCGCCGACGCCAACTCGCTGATCAATCGCGTCCGCAAGCAGCCATTCTCCGTTCTGCTTCTCGACGAGTTCGAGAAATCGCACCCGATGATTTGGGATCTGTTCCTGCAGGCTTTCGACGAAGGCAAACTCACGGACGCGATGGGTCAAGTCGCGGATCTGCGCCATTGCCTGATCATCCTGACGTCGAATCTGGGCGCCACCGCGCATCGCAGCCTGGGACTCGGATTCGCCCCGCAAGCGGACGAATTCACCAAGGAGCAGGTGCTGCGCGCGATCGCCCAGACCTACCGGCCCGAATTTCGGAACCGGCTCGACAAGGTCATCGTGTTTGCGCCGCTGACCCGCGACCGCATGCGCGCCATCCTTCAGAAAGAACTCACCGCTTTGCGCGAGCGGCGCGGCCTGAAGGATCGTACCTGGGCGGTCGAGTGGGAATCGTCCGCCCTCGAATTCCTGCTCGAACGGGGATTTTCGCCGGAAATGGGCGCACGGCCGCTCAAGCGCGCCATCGACCAATATGTGGTCGCTCCGCTGGCGGCCATGATCGTCGAAAGGCGTTTTCCGGAGGGCGATCAGTTTCTGTTCGTTCGCAGCGACGGCGAAGGTATTCAGGTCGAATTCGTCGATCCGGACGCGGACGCGAACGACAAGCTGATTGCGGCCTCCGTTGCCGAACCGATCACCCATTCGGCACTCGCCTCTGCGATCCTCGCGCCCCAGGGCACTCTTGACGAATTCCAGATGCTGGAAGCCGAATGCGCGGCGGTGGAGCGGAAATTGAGCGCGCCCGAGTGGAGCGATCTCAAAGACGGGCTGACCGCCGAGATGTCCTCCGGCGATTTTTGGAATCGCCCGGACCGCTTCGCGGTGCTCGCCCGTTTCGCACTGATGGATCGCGTGAAGGCTGCAGCCGAGACGGCACATGCGTTGCGCGATCGGGCCCGGCGCTACAGCCAGTCGCCGCGGCGTTATTCGGGGGAGCTCAACGGCCGCTTCGCGCTGCAGCTTTATCTCATCAGGGAAGGGATCAGGGACGCTTTCGACGATGCTCCGGTCGAGGTTGCGCTGACCATCGAGCCGGTTCTCGACGGCGCCGGCGACCGGCCGGCGACGCTGACCTGGTGCAGCGATCTGACTGCAATGTATCGCGCCTGGGCGGAGAAGCGCCGCATGCAGATCCGCGACCTGCCGTCGGCGAACGCCTCACGGGCGGCCGAAGACCCGATATTGCTCGTCAGCGGCTTCGGCGCCCATCGCGTTCTTGCCGCGGAAGCGGGCCTGCATGTTTTCGAGCCGTCCGAGGGCGGGACCAGCCGTGTCGCCGCGCGCGTACGTGTCGACGCGGTCCCGCTCGGCCAGCTTTCCGCCGCCGAAGAGCGCGGCGCGATCCTCGCCACACTGAATACGGCGCCTCGCTCGAACAGCGTCGTGCGGCGCTACCGCAAACAGCCGCCGCTGGTGCGCGACGCCGCTGGGCAATGGCGAACCGGCCGCCTCGACCTTGTGCTCGGCGGCGCGTTCGACCTCCTGCAAGACGTTGCCGGCTGATCGGCAGTATCAGATCAGCTGTGATCCATCAGGCCGAAATGCGGCCCGATATCGCGCCGCACGCGATTCATGGCGGCGCGGGCGGCGAACGCATCGACGGCGATACGCGCCAGCCGCGAGAGCTGCGACGGCCGCGCGGCGATATTGCGCAACATCGCCGGCACATTCGGCCGTCCGTCGGGCCGCATGTTGATGAGTGCCGCCGGCGGCACTGTGCGGTGGGCGGGATCGACCACGACGCGGAGCGCCGCGAAGGCAAGCTTATGCTGGTCGGCGACGCGGGCGACGACATGTGATTCCATGTCGACCACGGCGGCGCCGGTCGTCCGATAGAGCTCGCGCTTTTTTGCCGGCTCGGCGACGGGAAAGTCGACGCCCAGGATCGGCGCATGAATGGCGCCGTCGATGAGACCAAGAAGCTTGCGCGACCACACCGCATCGGTGGCGCGGACGGTCTGCGCCTCGCGGATCGAGGAAGCGACCACCCAATCCCCCGCCCGCAAATGCGAAGCAAGCCCGCCGGCAACGCCGAAGCTGATCAAACCGCGATAGCCTTGCCGGACGGCTGTATCAGCGATCTCTTCGAGCTCCTTGCCGGCCGTGCGGCAGACCACTTGCACTCCTGGGGCAGCGGCGATGCGTGCCTCGAAGTCCAGTCCGACAAATGCAATGACGAGGCGTCGATGCAATTCAACGGCCGCAGCTTCGGCGACCCGAGGCAAGTCATCCGTATCAGCCACCAGTCCATCGACGAAAGTTCCCCCGGCAAAATCCAATTGGGATGCCATTAAATCCCTAGCCCCTTACGTCTGTTGCCCAACCTCAACAACGCCCCCGAAACAGCGCGACCTCGCAGACGTTCTCGGCTTCTTTCCGGCAAATCACCGAGTTCCCGACACGAGTTTATCATAATCCCAAGCCGACGCCATTCCTAAAGCAAATACCAGCAATTAGAAGCGGAGGACATAGCGGCGGAGCGGCGGGGATAGCCTTTTTGCAGTGGAAGTGGTTGGGTGTTTTGGGCAACAAAACGGACCGCATGAGCAAATCGGCACACGTTTTGATCACCGGTGCCACCGGCTTGGTCGGCTCGGCGCTGGCGAGAAAGCTTGTCGCCGAGGGAACAGCCGTGCGCGCGCTCGTGCGCTCCGGCAGTCCGCGCTTTCACCTGGACGGTCTCGATCTGGAGTTCGTGGAAGGCGACATGCGCGATGCCCGCTCGGTGCGCGCCGCCATGGCCGGGATACGACACGTTTTCCATGTGGCGGCCGACTACCGGTTGTGGGCGCGCGATCCGAACGAAATTTATGCCGCCAATGTGGACGGAACGCGCACCATCATGCAGGAGGCACAGCGCGTCGGCGCCGAGCGCATTGTCTATACCTCGAGCGTGGCGACCATTGCGTTGCGAGAGGACGGCACCCCGGCCGATAAATCGATCGGATTGTCGGTCGAGGAAGGGATCGGCGCTTATAAGCGCAGCAAGATCGCCGCCGAGCGGCTGGTCGAGGCCATGGTCGCCAACGAAAATCTGCCGGCGGTGATCGTCAATCCTTCAACGCCGATCGGACCGCGGGACGTAAAGCCGACGCCGACCGGCCGCATCATCGTGGAAGCCGCGCGCGGACGCATGCCCGGCTTCGTGGATACCGGGCTCAATCTCGTCCATGTCGATGACGTGGCCGAGGGCCATATCGCAGCGCTCAGGTGCGGCCGGATCGGCGAGCGCTATATTCTCGGCGGCGAGAATGTGCTGCTCGCCGACATGCTCGCCGATATCGCGCGCTTGACCGGCCGTCGCGCCCCGCGCTGGCGGATTCCGCGCGCCGCCATCATTCCGGTCGCTTATGCGGCCGAGACGGCCGCCCGTTTCACCGGGCGCCCGCCGTTCACCACGCGCGACGGCATCCGCATGGCCGAGCATCACATGTTCTTCACCGCGGCCAAGGCCGAGCGCGAGCTCGGCTTCAAGGCGCGACCGTACCGGGCGGCGCTCGAGGACGCGATCCGCTGGTTCGGGGCGGCGGGATATTTGGACAAGAAGCGCCGAAGCGCCGCCGTAAGAACCGCGCGGGCTTAACCCCCAACGTCGGAATAGCCGCCCACGGCATAGCCGGACTGCCGGACGGCGGCGACGCAATCGGCATCGCACAGCGCGGCGAATTCGTCGGTGTAGCGATAGCCGGGCGCCGCGCCCGCGAAGGAATTTTGCATTCCCGGGTGCAGGTAGATTTCGACGACGCCGGGCGGCAGCCGGCGCAGAAGCGCGGCGACCCGCTCCTTGGTCATCGCGCCCGACCATGCCAACCCGAACACCGCATCGGCGGTGACGAGGCCTGCGGCACGCACACGCCGGCGCAGCCAGGCGGCCCACGGCGCGACAATGCGACCGAGCCGGCGCTGCGTGCCGGGATCGATCTCGGCGATTGTTTGCCATGGCTCGAGCGGAACACGCAGCGCCTTCATGCCATGGCGCCTGCCGATCCTGATGATCACGCGGGCGATGACGGGATGAAGCTGGAAATGCCGGTGGCCGTCGACATGATCGAGCGGCAGCCCGGTTGCCCGATAGGCTTCGAATTGCGCGGCGACTTCTCTTTCGATCTGCCGCTTCACGGAAGGATTGAAGGTGATCTGCGCGCCATAAAGCGGCAGGTCGTTGCGGAAATTTCCCGCGTCGTCGACCAGGCCGGGTATTTCGTCGCGCGGACTGAGCGGCGTGCCATCGGTGAGAACAACATGCAGCCCGACGCGCAGGTTCGGCAGCCGGCGCGCCCGCTCGACCGCATCCGCGGCTGCGGCCCCGCCAACCATGAGGCTTGTCGCGCTCAGGATGCCGCGCTGGTGCGCTTCCTCAATGGCGGCGTTGACCGGTTCGCTGAGGCCGAAGTCGTCCGCCGTGATTATCAGCCGGTTCAGTGCGCGAGCTCCCGGCGTTCGCGCAGGAAGGAGAAGAACTCGACCCCTTCGCGCAGCCGCCGCATCATCATCTGCGGACTGCGTACCATCTCGCCCATGATCGAGGCAATCTTCGGCGCGCGGAAGTAGAAGCGCCGGTAGAATTCGTCGACCGACTGGAAAATCTCGGTATGGGCGAGATGCGGATAGTGCAGCGGCGCCATTTGCACGCCGCTGTTGTCGATGAGTTCGGCGTGCGCTTGATCGAGCCAGCCGTGCTCGAGCGCTTCACGATAAAGCTCGGTTCCGGGATAGGGCGCGGCGAGCGACACCTGGATGGTATGCGGGTTGATCTCGGTGGCGAAGCGGATGGTCTCCTCGATGGTCTCGCGGCTCTCGCCCGGCAAGCCGAGGATGAAAGTGCCGTGAATGGTGATGCCGAGCGCGTGGCAATCCTTGGTGAAGCGCCGCGCCACGTCGATGCGCATGCCTTTTCTTATATTGTGCAGAATCTGCTGATTGCCGCTCTCGTATCCGACCAGCAGCAAGCGCAGGCCGTTGTCGCGCATGACCTTGAGCGTGTCGCGCGGCACATTGGCCTTGGCATTGCAGGACCAGACAACGCCGAGCTTGCCGAGCTCGCGCGCGATCGCTTCGCTGCGCGGGCGATCGTCGGTAAAGGTGTCGTCGTCGAAGAAGAATTCCTTGACCTGCGGGAACGCCGCTTTCGCCCAGCGGATCTCGTCGACGACATGGCCGACGCTGCGCGTGCGGTAGCGGTGGCCGCCCACCGTCTGCGGCCACAGGCAGAAGGTGCAGCGCGATTTGCAGCCGCGGCCGGCATAGAGCGAAATGTAGGGATGCCTGAGATAGCCGATGAAGTAATTCTCGATGGTCAGGTCGCGCTTGTAGCGGGGCGTCACAAACGGCAGTTCGTCCATGTTTTGGAGGATCGCACGCGGCCGATTGTGCCTGATGGTACCGCCAGCGTCGCGATAGGACAGGCCGTCGATGGCGCTCCAATCGCGGCCGTCGGCGATCTCCCTGATGGTGAAGTCGAACTCATTGCCCGCGACGAAATCGATGGCTCGCGAGCTTTCCAGACTGCTCTGCGGCTCGACCGCGACTTTGGCGCCGACGAATCCGGCCTTGAGCCGCGGGTTCGCGGCTTTGAGCGCCTCCATGACACGGACGTCGGAAGCGAAGGATGGCGTCGAGGTGTGCAGGACCGCAAGATCGTAACCCGCCGCCTGCCGCACGACGTCGGCGAGCGCGATCCGATGCGGGATCGCGTCGATCAGCTTGCTGTCCGGCACCATCGCGGCCACCTGGGCGAGCCAGGTCGGGTACCAGAAGGAACGGATCTCGCGGCGGGCCTGATAGCGCGAACCGGCGCCGCCATCGAAACCGTCGAAGGAAGGAGCCTGCAGAAACAGTGTGCGCATGGCGACCCTCTCAGATGGCCGTCAGGACGATCCTCGCAAATCCTGGCCTTCAAGCAGGGTGCCATCGGCCGAGACGCGGAAATCGGCGCCCCGCCAATGCACCGTCGCTCCGAAGAAGCTCGTCACAAAGATGCCGAAAGCAAGGATGTCCTGCAACGGCAGCAGCCAGTAGTTTTGCCGCGGCAAATCGAACCGCCATTCGATGCAGCCGCAGAGCATAACGCGCGAAAGCAACGCCGCGACGACGACCAAAGCCGCGGCCGGACTGCCGAGCAACAGGCCGATCAGCGCGAGCGGCCATGGATGCGTTATCACCGTGCAGGCATAAGCCAGCGGGTAGATGCTCTTGATCGTGCGAGCGACGCGGATCTGCTGTCGCACCAGCTGGTGCAGGCTCGTCTCGAAGCAGCGGTGCCCGACCAGGAACGGCGCGGTGACGACCTCGTAGCCCTCGGCGCGAACCGCAACACCGATAGCGTGATCGTCAGCCAGCGTATCGGCCAGCGCCCCGAAGCCGCCGATGCGATCGAGCACCGGCCGCCGCAACGCGATGGTGGCGCCACAGCACGGCTGCGCCAAGCCGAGACTGACCGCGGTGATGGCCTGCGGAAGGAATTGCGAGTTGATGGCGAGCGCCGAAAGCCGCGTCCATACGCCCTCCCCGCCGATGCCGTGATAGAGGCAGGTCACGGCGCCGACGCTAGCGGAGGAGAGCATCGCCGTGACCGTGCGCAGATAGTTCGGCCCGACCACGATATCGCTGTCGGAGAGCACGAGCGTGTCGTGGCGCGCGCGCGGCATGATGTTGATCAGGTTCGACACCTTGCGATTGACGCCATGGGTGCGCGGGTCGACCACGAGCTCCACTGTCGCATCCGGCGAACTGACACTGATCGAGCCGACGACGGCGACCGCCGGCGAATCGCGATTTTGCGCGCCGCACAGGACCTGAATGGGACCGCCATAGTTCTGCCGGCAGAACGCCATCAGCCGGCTTGGCAGCCCAGGTTCTGCCTCGTGCAGCGGCTTGAGCACGGTGACCGGCGGCTCGGCGACCGACCCGTCCGGATGTTCGTCCGGAAAGCTCAGCACGCAGGCGCTCGCCATCAGCATGAAAATGCAGCCGATGATCGCGACCACCAAACACACATCGCCCAGCGAACGGGCAAATGAAATTGCGTCGGTAATATTCTCCGCGATAGTCATTAAACTTCGCTCCGAAAACTACGCTCCGAGCACCGCCTTCTCCCCAGCCGTAAACTCATTTTCCAACGCGCGGCGCGATAGAAAGATCGGCACCCGCACACGCGCGAGCGTGTCGCTGCGCAGCGCAGCGGCGTTATGTGCAAGGACAATCAGCGAAATCAGAATATTCTCGCCAAACCGGTGCAGACGCTCGCCCAGCGACAAGAATTCAGTCTCGGGAATCGTCTCGAAGCCGTAGTAGGCCATGATGCGGGCGACCTGTCCGCTCTGCGACTTCGTCCCTGATGGGACGTAGCCACAGATCACGGCGACGTCGGCGAGATCGGGTCGCCCCGCCAGATAGTGGGCGAGCTCCTGTAGCGACACGCTGATCGCGTGCTGCATGCGGCGCGCCCAGGCGATGGTCGCGCCGTCTTCCGGCAACGTCGGTATCTGCTCGTTCCAGAAATGCAGACGCGCCACACGATCGCCCGGGCGGACGAGCGTGCCGTCGCGCAGTCTCAGCTCGCGCGGCGCGCGGCTGATATCGAGACGGAAAATACAGGTGGGATTGCGGGTATATTCAAACACCGCCTGACGCCGGCGCTGCCGATCGTCAAACGCGGAAAGTGCCTCAACCAGCCACCGACGGCTGTACGGCGCGCGCGACTTTCGTTGGGCGGAATCGCACACCGCCATCGAGCGGATCTCCCCGCCTAGCTCGAAACAAACTCCCCGCCCACGAAAATGGTTGCCGGCGGGCGCGCACAATATAGCCGGATTTCCGCCAACTTTGCGAGCCCCGCGGCGCGCGCTCGTTCGCTATTTGGGCGTGTCGCCGTAGACGGTTGCAAGCGTGCTCTTGACCACGAGTGCAACCGGAACGGCGAGGATGACGCCGGGAATGCCGAGCACGACGCCGCCGGCCAGGAAACAAAAAATAATCAGAACCGGATGCACATGCGCCGCCCGGCCGAGAACGACCGGGCCGACGATCTGATCGATCGACAGCCGAAGCAGCGTCGCATAGGCGGCGTATTCGAAGATATTGATGATACCGGTCGCCGTGCGTAGCGAAACGAGACCCGCAAGGATGGCCGCGCTGGTCGGCCCGATCACCGGCACGATTTCCAGGATCCCGGTGAGCAACGCCAGGAAAACCGCGTGGTTGATCCCGAGGATCACGCCGAGCCCGACATAGGCGGCGATGGTGGCATAGACGACGACCGCCAGCACGCCGATGAAATAACGCAACAGCACCGGGTCGAGCCGCGTCCAGATGCGGGCCACCAAGGGGCGGCGATGCGGCGGCACGATCCAGAAAATCCCGTATGCAACCTGCCGTCCGCTCACCAGGAAGTAGGCCAAGAGGACGATGGTCAGGAACGCTCCCATCACGAAGGCCAGGCTGTACTCGGTCAACATGCCGAGTTGGTCGGTCTGGCCGGCCCAATCACGCAGCCGGTTGAGCGCGCCTTGAGCGATGTCGTGCGCATTGACCGTCGAGCCGAATAGGCTGATCGGCTGGTCGCCGATGGCCTGGCGGGTAAAGTTCTCGATGATGCTTTGCAGATCGGCGGCGATGCCGCGGCCTTCGACCAGCAGCCTTTGGCCGGCGAAGACGAGCACCAGGGCCGTCAAGCCGAACAACAGCAAGAACAAAACGACCGCAAGCAATACCCGCGGCAATCCGCTCCGCTTGGCCGCCCAATCCAAGACCGGCGTCAAAATGTAAGCGACGATGCCCGCCAGCACGAAAGGCAGCAAAATCAGTTTGATGAAATAGAGAAAGATGGTCAGGACGACCGCGCCGATCATGATGGCGCGGGTTTCTCCGGAATCGAGCGGGCCGGCGGCACGGGCGCGCTCGATCGCGCGTTGCTCGTCGCTGCGTTGACGCGGCAATTTCATGAATAGATTCGCCCCTTCCAGGTCACCCGGCCGCTGAGCCGGCGGCGCACACTGTCGAGAGCCATGAGGGCTCCCACCGTGTAGCCGAGCGGAAAAACGAAACCGTACCAGAAAGGAATGCGGAAATAGAATGCCGCCGCAATATGCAGCCCAATGGCGGCGCCCGAGCCGGCCACCGCGAGCAAGGTTGCCGACAATGCGGCATCGCCGCCGCTCCGCAAAGCCAACACATCAAACAGCGGGAGCAAGTAAGCCGCCCAGGCGACGATCACCGCCGCCAGCGCCACGCCCAAGGTCGCGGCCGGACCACCGAATGTGTCGACCAGATTCTTGGCGAGCCCCGGCCACAGCGTCCCCCAGCCGGTATACATCCGCGTCGCCAGCATCTTGTCGCCGCCCATCAACAGGACGGCATGGCCCGACTGCTTCAGGCGCCGGGCGAATTCCAAGTCCTCGCAAATCGCCGTGCAGACCGCCGTATGCCCGCCGACTGCTTCGTACGCGGCACGGCGGACCAGCATGAATTGGCCGGTGGCGCTGACCTCCCGGCCGGAGCGGGCCTGCGACTGGCGCAGGTCCTGCAGGAACGACAAGAGAATGAGGCCGCAAGGGAGAATGAGCCGTTCGGCGACGCTTTTCAGCTCCTGACGCGGCATCAGCGAGAGCAGGTCGAGATGCCGCCACACTGCGGCCTGCCAGGCGCTCGAGAGCGCGTGAGGCGACGCCGTCACGTCGGCATCGATGAAACACAGCCATTCGCTTTCCGGCACCGCCGCGCGCGCACCGATGGCGCAGGCGTGCGCCTTGCCGATCCAGCGTGGCGGCAGCGGCGGGCTTCTGATCAGCGCGATCCGCGGATGCGTGCGGGCCAAACCCTCGACGATGGCGGCGGTGTGATCGGCCGAGTGATCGTCGACCACCAGCACATGAAGGCGGTCGTCCGGATAGTCCTGCGCGAGCAACGAACCAAGGCACGCGCCGATATTGGCTTCCTCGTCGCGCGCCGGAATGATCACGCTGATGTGGGGCGCGCTATCGAGGGGCGGCAACGTGGCGCGGTCGAGCCGGGGGAGAAGCCCGCGCTGCTGGACGGCCTTCGCGATCAGCCACGTTATGACCGCAAGCCATAAGGATGAGAACAAAAGCTCCACAGCCTTACCGCCACCGCGTGCCCCAAGCCGGTTGGGCTGGCGCTCGGAGGGGCCAACGCTCTGTCCGACCAACCCTTGGGGCCGCTTTCGGGTTCCGGCTATGGTACCTCCCCGGCGGAGCTTGTGGATGGCCTATTTTGCCGGCACCACCAGCGAATAGCGTTCGTCGGCCGCCAGGCATTCGGCTTCGGGATAGCCCAATTCCTTGCGCACCATGTTGGTGCCGAGTACCAGCGAAACCATTTTGTAGTAGGCGTGGCGGCGGCTCATCCCCTCGCGGCCCATGCCGCAATCGGACGAGATCACCAGTCGCTCCGGCGGAATGTATTTGAGCGCGGCGCGGATTTGCGCCGCCACCTCGTCCGGGCTTTCCACCTGCAGCGTGTGATGGTCGATAACGCCGATCGCGATCTTCTTCCCGGCAATGGACTTGCCGATCGCTTCCAGATCGATACCGCCCGAGCTTGCGGACTCGAAAGTGATCACGTCGGCGTCGATGGTGTTGTAGGTCTCGAGCGACGGCTTATAGGTCTGCACCTTGGCGAACATCCGCTGCTGCGAAGGATTGCCCCAGCAGGAATGCGCCCAGACTTCGGTCTTGGCGCGCAGCCCTTTCACCGTGCGGTTGAACACCTCGACCATCAATTCGAGCGTGAGCACCTTGTCCTGAATGCCACGAGCGGCCGCCAGATGAATTTGCGGCTCCTCGATCTGGATCACCGGGCAGCCGGCGTCGGCGAGCTCGGTATATTCTTCGTTGAACGCCTCGGCGATGGCGAGCATGCGCTCGGGCAGCGTCTTGTAATATCTGTCCTGCGACGCGAACGCGACGATTTCCGCCGACACGGCGCCGAATTTCACCGGACGCGTGGTGAGCCGCTGTGCGGTCTTCCACAATGTGGTGTATTGCAGGTCGCCGCGCCCGACCGGGCCGATAATGACCGGCATCACCCGCGATTCCAGATAATCGTGCAGGATGTGGCCGCGCGGAAACCAGAGACCGCCGCGCCCGGCCGGCGTCGGCCGCGGGTCGCCGCGCTCGTAGCCGGTCATGTGATGCGGCGGATAGCTGGTCCAGCTTTGGCCGCCAACGTCGTCGTCGAAGCGGCAATCGCCGTCGGTGACGATGTCGAGGCCAGCGAGCTCCTGCTCGCGCAGATAGCAGGACAACGCGTCGATATATTGCTCGCGGTAGCGGCGGCTCACCATCGCGTCGAGGAACATGCGGGTACCGAGATTTTCCGTGTACCAGCTCGGTCGCGGCAGCGAGCCGGTAATCGTCGTCGGCAGCATGATGTCCTTCGTCGCGCGATACATTGCAAAGCCTCCCAAAATTTCGGTCGCACCAAGATTTCCCGCGGCGAGACGCTTCACTCAAAGCTTCGCCGCTCTCACTCGATTGTATAGCGGCAGTCGGTTAAGCAGCAAAACGCCGCGACGGCAATGGCCTCGCGCGCGTTCCACGCGGTTTCAGATCGTGTGGGCGCTCGCCCCGGAGTGGGCGGGAGTTTCTATTGGATCGGCCGATGCAGATAGCGTCCGCGCGGCGCGCCGACAACGTCGCCCTGATGATAGATCAAAGCACCGCGCAAGAACGTGCTCTTGACGCGGCCGCTGAGCTCCTGGCCCTCGAAGGGCGAATAGCCCTGCTCGGACTCGAACTCGGCGGCGCGCACCGTGAAGCTTTCATGCGGATCGACCAGAACGATGTCGGCATCGTAGCCGGGGGCGATGTCGCCCTTGTTGAGCAGCCCGAACCGCCGCGACGGTGTCCAGCTCAGCAGCTCGGCCATGCGGTTATAGGATAGGCCGCGCTTGCTGCCTTCGCTGATCACACCCGAGAGCAGATATTCGGTGCCGCCGAAGCCGGATTTCGCCAGCCAGATATTGTTCGGGTCGTCCTTCGACCATTTCTGCTCGGCCGAGCAACAAGCGTGATCGCTGACGATCCAATCGATCTTGCGGTCGAGCACGGCCTGCCAGAGCGCCTCCACATCTTCCCGCGGACGGATCGGCGGATTGACCTTGGCGTGCACGGCGCATTCGCAATCGGTGTCGAGCAGAAGATGCCCGACGGTTACTTCCCGCCGGAACGCGATATGCGGGAAGACCTGCTGCATGGTCCAGGCCGCATCGACCGCCTTGCGCGAGCTCAGGTGCAGCAGGTTGATGTTCATGCAGTTCGTTTCGTTGGCGAGATAGGAGGCGATCCACACCGCAAGGCCTTCGGAGTGCGGCGGCCGCGCCGCGCTATAGGCGCGCAAACCGGTGAGCTTGCCCTCGCGCTCGACCAGCGTCGTATAGGCATTGAGAATGTCGGCGAGTTCGCAATGCAGGCTGACGCTGATGTGATCGGCAAGCTCCGGGTGCTTCTCCACGATCGCGCGCGCCGAGCGCATGATGAACTCGAAATGCGCGATATCGTAGCGGTCGTCCGGGCCGAGCATGAGGAATTCGTTCTGCGAGGCCGATTTTCCGTGAAGGCCATAGCCGCCGTAGAACATGAAAATCTTGAACGACGTGACGCCGTGCTCGAGCGCGAGATATTCCATCTCGCCGAGGTGGCGGTTTTCTATCGGCGCGATGTGATAGCCGTAATCGACGAAGAACTTGCCATCGGACAGTTTCAGGACTTCGGGCATCACCTCGCGATAGGGCCCGCCGCGATTGAGGTAATACGCACCCGTACGGATGTAGTTGAGGCTCGAAGTGACGCCGCCCATGGCGGCGGCCTTGCTTTCGCTCACCGCGTCCTGCGCGAGCGGCCGGTAGATGCCGACATGCATGTGCGCATCGACGCAGCCGGGGAAAGCTAACAGTCGTTTGGCATCGAACGCCTCATTGGCATCCTCGGCGCGGATTTCCGGCGCGAGCCGCGCCACCTTGCCGTCTTTGATGCCGATGTCGAGACAGTCCACGCCGGCCTGGTTCGGGCGGACGACGCGGGCGTTCTTAATGACCAGATCGAACATTTTCATTTGCAGCTTCTCACCTTCCTGACAACGGAGATTGCGTCGACACGCGCGCGCAATCTTGATGATCTCATCGCCGGCCCGACGTGCGGCCGGGGTGCGGCTTCATCCCGGCATAGTGCTTGCCGCGCTCGAGCATCTCGGGCGTGCCGATCAGCCGGTTGAGCGCATCGAAATCGAACATGCGGGCGCGGAACAGCTCGGTGCTGCTGTGGGCCTTGAGCGAGCCGTAAAAATCCTCGGCCGCCCTGGCGAGCGTACGTACGATGGCGCCCGGAAAGATCACGAGCGCGAAGCCCAAGCCTTCAAGCTCGCCGGCCGGCAGCATCGGCGTCTTGCCGCCTTCCACCATGTTCACCATCAGCGGAAGGGACTTGGATGCGCCCTTGCCGAGCCGTTGGGTGATGCGACTGAGCTCGTCGCGCTGGCGCGGCGCTTCGACGAACAGCACATCGGCGCCCGCGTCCCGATAGAGCTCCGAGCGCGCCAAGGCGCGGTCGAAGCCTTCGACCGCGACCGCGTCCGTGCGCGCGATGATCAGTGTGTCGGATGACGCACGCGCATCCACCGCCGCCTTGATCTTGCCGGCCATTTCTTCTGCCGGGATCAGCGCCTTGTCGTCGAGATGACCGCAACGCTTGGGAAAATCCTGATCCTCGATCTGGATCGCATTGGCGCCGGCGCGTTCCAGAAGGCGCACGGTGCGCTGCACATTGAGCGCATTGCCATAACCGGTATCCGCATCGACGATCAGATGCGCGCCGACGCGGTCGCGGATCAGCGCGACGGTTTGCACCACTTCGCTCATTCCGACCAGGCCGATATCCGGACGGCCGAGCCGCGTATAGGCGATGCCGGCGCCGGAGACATAGAGCGCTTCGAAGCCCGCGCGCTCGGCGATGAGCGCGGTCAGCGCATCATACACGCCGGGAGCGATCAAGATCGGCGAGCGAGCAAGACGGGCAGACAGAGGATCTACATTCATGCGTGAGATTCCCGAGGTCAAAGTCCGAGATAGGCGCGTCTGAGCTGCGGGTCGGCGCCGATGGCGGCGGCAGGTCCCGACATGACGCATTGCCCTTCGGCGAGGATGTAGGCGCGGGCAGCGATGTCGAGGCTCTGCACCACGTTCTGCTCGACCAGAAGAACGGCGACGCCCTGCGCGTGGATGCGCGCGATCAGCGCGAATAATTCCTCGACCAGAAGCGGCGAGAGGCCGAGCGAAGGCTCGTCGAGAATCAGTAATTTCGGTTCGGCCATCAGCCCGCGGCCGATGGCGAGCATTTGTTGTTCGCCGCCTGAGAGCGTGCCGGCCGCCTGCGCGCGCCGTTCATAAAGGCGCGGGAAGATGGCAAATACCCTATCGCGATTGACGGGGCGGCGGGCGGCGGCGCGGCGATAGCTGCCAAGATCGAGATTGTCGCGCACCGACAGGTTGGGAAAAATGCGCCGGCCTTCGGGAACGTGAATGAGGCCGCGGGCAACGATCGCCGCCGGCTTCTCATGCTCGATGGCCGCGCCGTCGAACAGGATCGCGCCGCCGCGCGCACGCACAATGCCGGAGATGGCGCGGTTGAGCGTCGACTTGCCGACGCCGTTCGAGCCGAGCACGGCGACGATCTCGCCCGGCTCGACTTTCAGATCGACGCCGCGCAGTACGTCCGTGTCGCCATACCCGGCGCACAGCGCGCGAATGTCGAGCAGCGGCTCGGTGGACATTGTTTCAGTCGACATGCGCGCCTCCGACCCTGGCCGCAGCGCCGTGGCCCAGATAGGCCTCGACGACTACTGGATCGGCAACCACTTGCGCCGGACTGCCCTGCGCGATGATGCGGCCCTCGGCCAGCACGAACACATGCTCGGCGAGGCTCATCACCGCCTGCATCACGTGCTCGATCATCAGCACGGCGATGCCCCGCGCCGAAAGCGCGCGGATCACCGGCACGATGTCGCGAATTTCCGACGGGTTGAGCCCGGCCAGGACCTCGTCGAGCAGAAGAAGCTTCGGCTCGGTCGCGAGCGCGCGCGCGAGCTCGAGACGCTTTCGCCCGGCGACAGTCAACGTATGCGCTGGCCGTTCGAGCAAATCGCCGAGGCCGACGTCGCGTCCCACCTGCTCGGCACGTTCGAGCGCCGCGGCACGGGCGGGATGGCGCAGATGCGCGCCGACCAGAATATTGTCGCGCACCGACAAGCCGGCGAACGGCTGCACGATCTGAAACGTGCGGGCGATGCCGCGCCGCGCGAGCCGGTGCGGAGGCTCGCCGGTAACATCGCGGCCGGCATACCGAACCTTTCCGGCGCTCGGTTTCAGAAAGCCCGAGATCATGGAGAAAAGCGTCGTCTTGCCGGCGCCGTTGGGACCAATCAGCGCCGTGATGCGGCCCGCGTCGGCCGACAGCGAGGCGGCATTAACGGCCAGCAGACCGCCGAAGCGGCGCGAAACGCCTTCGACCGAAAGAAGCGGCTCAGCCACGGGCCGCCTCCCCGATCGGAGCGCGCAGTTTGGTGCGGCGCAGGAAATATGTGCGGATATCGGCGAAGGCGCCGACCAATCCGCGCGGCGCAAAGCGGATGACCAGCACAAGCACGGCGCCATAGATCATGAGATCAAGCCCAGGCACGTCGCCGGTCACAAGCTTGATGCCTTCGCCGAGGAGTTTCACGACCAGCGCGCCGGCCAAGGCGCCGAACACGGTGCCGACGCCGCCGATGATCGGCGTCAACAGCGCTTCGATCGAGATCCAGGTGCCATAGGCGATGCCGGAATCGATGAACAGAAAATATTGCACGTAGAAACATCCGGCGGCCGCTGTGATGGTCGCCGACACGACCATGGCGGCAAGCTTGACCGCAAAGGCATCGACGCCGAGCGCCATGGCGGCGTCCTCATTCTCGCGTACGGCGATCAGCCAGACGCCGAAGCGCGAGCGCTGCAGCAATTGCGCGATCACGAGCGAGACGGCGACGAGCGCCAAGATGACGAGATAGAAGATCGCCCGGCTCTGGAACTGGAACGACTGCGCGCGCAGATCGAGCTTGACCAGGAGACCCACGCCCGCGCCTGTTATCGGCGCAACGCTGGCGAGGATGCGCAGCACTTCGGCGAAGGCGAGCGTCACCAGCGCGAAATAGGAACTGCGCAGACCGGCGCGGAACGTGAGCGCGCCGATGATCGCGCCAACGGCGGCGCCGGCGGCAATGCCGGCAGCAAAGCCGATCCAAGCATTGACGCCATAATGCACTTGCAGGATCGCGGTGGTGTAGGCGCCGGTGCCGAAGAAGGCGGCCTGGCCGAAGGAATATTGACCGCCATAACCGCCGAGGATGTTCCAGCCCTGGCCCGCGAGTGCGATCAGGAGCGTGACGACAAGGAAGTTCAGCACGACATTGGAGTGAACAAACAACGGCACCACGGCGAGCGCCGCCACCACGACGATGATCGGCAAAAACGCCTTCATGCGCCGGCTCCAAACAGCCCGCGCGGCCGCACCAAAAGAACAACGATGAAGATCAGAAAAATGCCGACCTGGCCGAGCGATTCACCAAAATAGAAGCCAGCGAGGCTTTCAACGACACCGATGATCAGTCCGCCGATGAGCGCGCCCGGGACCGACCCCATGCCGCCCAGCACGACGATGGTGAAGGCGACGAGCACGAACGCATTACCGGCACGCGGATTGGCGTAATAGGTCGGAATGAGCAGACAGGCGGCGATGGCGACACACGCGGTGCCAAGGCCGAAGGTGATCGCATAAATGTGCGCGACATCGATGCCGGCAAGCTGGGCGCCGAGCTTCTCCTTGGCTACGGCGCGGATCGCCTTGCCGGTATCGGTCAAGGCCATGATCAGCCACAGCACGAGCGCGACGACAAAGACTGCCGCAAAGGAAATAAGCCGCGGCAACGCAATGAAGGTGAAGCCGAGATCGATGCTTTTGAAGCCGTAAGCGAGATCGACTGTGCGGGTGTCGGCGTGGAACGCAAAGAGGAGCGCATTCTCGATCAGCACCGCTAGTCCGAGCGTAACCAGCAGCATGTTGCGGTCGTCGCCATGCGACGCCGGCCCGATCACAAAGCGCTGCATGCCATAGCCGAGCGCGAAGAATGCCGGCGCGATCAGAAACGCGGCGAGATAGGGGTCAAGCCCGAGTTTCTGGAAGGCGAAGAAGGCCGCGAACAGCGCGGCGCTCAGCAGCGCGCCATGGGCGAAGTTGATGATGTGCAGCACGCCGTAGATCAACGTCAGCCCGAGCGCGACCAGCGCGTAGACCGCGCCGGTCATCAGGCCGTTGACGACGGCTGTGAGCAATATGATGGGGGAGAGCACGCCGTCATTGCGAGCCAACGGGTCCGGCTCGAAGAGGCCGGCCCGATGACAAGCTCCACGAAGCAATCCGGAGCCCCCGCCCTACCCTCCCCCGCGAACGGGGGAAGGAATGAGAGGGCGGATTGCTTCGTCGCGTCGCTCCTCGCAATGACGCTTCCAATCGCACAACGTCAGCGCAGTTCTTCGAACGCATTGTGCCATCCCTACGCCGGCATCGGGAATACCGCCTTCGCGATGGCGAATTCGGGCGGCAGGATGGCCTTGATGTCGTTGTCGAGCACTTGGGTGTTGACCGGCGCCGCGCCTTGATTCTGGCCGTTGACGAATTTGGTCGGCCCATAAGGCATGATCGGGCTGGCGAAGGTCGAGCTTTCCAACGCCGCGATGATTTTCGCCCGATCGGGCGACGCGGCACGTTCAAGCGCATCCGCCACGAGCAGTACCGCGCTGTAATTCAGATAGAGCTCGTAGGTGAAGAACTGGCCCTTGTCCTCGACCTTCTTTTTCAGTTCCTGGGCCTTGGCGCTCTTGGGATTGTACCAGTGATTGCAATCCATGATGTATTTGGCGGCCTCGGGAAAGTCCTTGACGAACTTGTACGAGGAAGCAGCGCCCCCGAGCACTGAATAGATGCCCTTCGGCCGCACGCGCTGCTCCTGCATGGTGCGGGCGAGCAGTACATATTCGTTATAGTAGTTGGCCGGGATGACGATATCGGGATTCTGCGCCTTGATCTTGAGCACGACGTTGGCGAAGTCGCGCATCGGGGTCGGATGCGGGATCGTTTCGAGGATCTCGAAGCCTTTCGTCGGTAGCTGTGCGTTCAAAAGCTTGGCGAGACCTGAGCCGAACAGCGAATCCTCGTGAACGATGATCACCGTCTTGGCCGGCTTGCCGGCCTGGTCGTTGATGACGGCCAGGTTGTCCAGCGCCGTCTTGGCGATGACGCCAAAGCCGGGGCTGAAGCGGAAGGTGTTCTTGAGCCCGCGGGTGACGATGGAATCGGCGACACCCACGTCGACCACATAAGGCAGATCGTAGCGGGCGGCGGCCTGGCTGACGGCAAGGCAGATGGATGAGGCATAGCCGCCGACGACGCAGGACACCTCCGCCGAATTCATCTTTTCCAGCTCGGCGGTGCCGCCATCCGGCGTCGATTGCGCGTCGCCGAGCATTGGTTCGATCTTGGCGCCGTTGAGCGATTTGATGCCGCCCGCGGCATTGATCTCATCGACCGCCATGGTGGCGCCGATGCGGCCCTGCTGACCCGAATAGGACAAGGCGCCGGTGACCGGGTGCAGAAGGCCAAGCTTCACACCCGCGCTCTGCGCGCGCAGGACGGACGGCATGGCGAGCGTAGCTGACGCAGCGGCGGCCGCCCCCAGCGCCGAGGTGGCAAGAAACCGGCGGCGGCTCAACGGCATTTTTTGTTCCGACATGGCGTCCTCTCTTTCAATTCGGCGGGGCGAGACATGCTCCGCCGTCTTCTCACTTGCCTTCGTTCAGGTCCGTGGATTTGGCGGCGGCACTCCGGTGCGTGCGCCGTATTTTGACATGACCGGCGACCACGCTTTCGTGTCCGCCGTTCCCGAGCGCACCAAATCCATTTCGAACGCATAGCGGTCGGGCCGATAAAGCGCGTGCAGATGCTCGACCGCGCGGCCGGATTGATCGAACACCACACGTACAAGCTCGATCAGCGGCGAACCGGCGCGGATGTCGAGCGCCTGCGCGACGTCGGGCGTGGCAAGGCCGGCGCTGATGCGCTGGCGCGCATTCTCGACCTTGACACCGGCGCGTTCCAGAAGCTCGAGCAGCGGCCGCGAGGCCAGTTCCTGCTTGGTGAAGGTCACGGCGACGCTTTCCGGAACATGGGTCGTCAGATAGGAGAACGGCACGCGGTCGACCGAGCGCACGCGGATCGAGCGCTGCAGCAAAGCATCCGTATCGACACCGAGCGCCTCGGCGACGGCGCCCGTCGCCGGCACATAATCGAACGAGAGAAGCTTGACCGCCGTACGCCGGCCCATGTCGGCGATATTGGCCAGCACGCCTGAAATATCCGCCACCACCGGTGCGGGCGCGGCGCGATAGATCACCCGCGTGCCGGCGCTGCGGCGCCGCTCGATGAAGCGTTCGCGCTCCAGTTCGCCGAGCGCGCGGCGAACGGTGACGCGCGATACGGCGTAATATTCGGCTAGCTCGTTTTCCGTCGGCAGTTTGGCGCCGAAGCCGAGCGCACCCGAAAGAATGCGATCCCGCAGGATGAGATAAACCTGCTTCGCCTTTGCCTCACCGAGCCAATCGCGCAATTTGACACTCCACCGGGCGCCATGGCAGACGCCTTTACTTGGTATTCTTTAGCGTACAATATTGTCCGCAACCCTTACAAGCCCGGGGCCCAGGGACTAGCTGTCGCGCATGAGCGGACCGCAAACCATCATCGACAAGCTCTGGTCGGCGCACGAGATCGCGCGCCGCGAAGACGGCGCGGCGCTGCTCTGGGTGGACCGCCACTACGTGCACGAGGGCTCGTTTCTCGCCTTCGACCAGATCCGAAAGCGCCGCCGGACGGTCGCCGAGCCGACGCTCACTTTCGGCATCGCCGACCATTATGTGCCGACCCGCGGGCGCGAGCGCTCGATCGCCGACCCCTCAATCGCTGACATGGTTGGCAAGCTCGAGACCAACACGTCCGGCAATGGGATCGGCCTTTTCGGCTTGGGCGACCCGCGCCAAGGCATCGTTCATGTGGTCGGTCCCGAACAGGGCCTGACCTTGCCGGGATTGCTGATCGTGTGCGGCGACAGCCACACCTCGACGCATGGCGCGTGCGGCGCCTACGCCTTTGGCATCGGCGCCTCTGAAGTGGCGCATGTACTGATGACGCAGACGTTATGGCAGAAGAAGCCGAGGCGCATGCGCGTGACAGTCAGCGGCAAGCCCACTCCCGGTATTGCCGCCAAAGATATCGCGCTATCGGTGATCGCGCGTATCGGCGCCGACGGCGCACGCGGCCATGCGGTGGAATTCGCCGGCAGCGCGATCTCGGCGCTGTCGATGGAAGGCCGCATGACCCTGTGCAACATGTCGATCGAGGGCGGCGGCCGCTGCGGCATCGTGGCGCCGGATGCGATCACTTTCGCCTATCTGAAAGGACGGCCATTTGCGCCGAAGGACGCGGCGTTCGACCGCGCTGTGGAAGCCTGGTCCGGCCTCGCGTCCGATCGCGACGCGATTTTTGATCGCGAAGTGGCAGTCGATGCCGGCGCGATCGCGCCGATCGTCACCTGGGGGACGACGCCGGACGACGCGCTGCCGATCGACGCGAGCGTACCCGATCCGGCGCGCGAAGCGGATCCGGCGCGAGCGAAATACCTGCGCGATGCGCTCGACTATATGGGGATCGCGCCCGGCAAAAAGCTTACCGGCATTGCGATCGATCGCATCTTCATCGGCTCCTGCACCAACGCCCGCATCGAAGATTTGCGCGCGGCCGCCGCCGTGCTCGCCGGACGCAAGAGCAAAGTGCCGGGACTGGTCTCGCCCGGCTCTTCGTCCGTCAAGCGGCAGGCCGAGGAGGAAGGTCTCGACCGCATCTTCCGCGATGCCGGTCTCGAATGGGCGGACTCCGGATGCTCGATGTGCGTCGGCATCAACGGCGACGTGGTGCCGCCCGGCGAACGCTGCGCCTCGACCACCAACCGCAATTTCCGCGGCCGGCAGGGGCCCGGCGCGCGCACACACTTGATGTCGCCGGCCATGGTCGCCGCCGCCGCGGTGACCGGACATCTGACGGACGTGCGGCAGTTGCTCGCCGACCGCAAGGCAGAGAGTTGAGCGATGGAAAAATTCGTTCGCCTCGTCACCAAGGCCTGCCCGCTTCTGCTCGCCAATGTAGACACCGACCAGATTTTGCCGGCGCGCTTTCTGAAACTGCCGCGCTCGAGCGAGCTGGGCCGCGTGTTGTTCCACGATCTGCGGCGCGACGCCCAAGGCAACGAAAGGCCGGACCTTCCGCTCAACCAGCCCATATGGCGCGACGCGCGGGTTCTGGTCGCCGGGCGGAACTTCGGTGGCGGCTCTTCGCGCGAAGCGGCGGTCTATGCGCTTTACGAAGCCGGCATCCGCTGCGTGGTCGCGCCATCCTTCGGCGATATCTTCGCGCAGAACGCCGTCAAGAATGGATTGCTGACGGCGGTGCTGTCGGAAGCTGACGTGGCCGAACTCGGCGCCGCGATCGCCGCCGATCCGGACATGCCGGTTACCGTCGATCTCGAAGAACAAACAATCTGGCGCGGCAACCGGAGCTTCACTTTCAGCATCGACCCGGTCAGCCGCAATCAATTGCTCAACGGCTGGGACGATGTCGACATGACTGACAGTTATGCCGCGCGCATTGCCGCCTTCAAGGCGACGGACCGGGAGCGCCGGCCGTGGGCGCGGCCGGCGCGATCCGATCGTTGATTAGAGCATGATCCGGAAAAGTGGAATCCGGTTTTCCGAAAAGATCATGCTCAAACAAAAAGCTAGAGCGGGATGCCAATCGAACCACGACTCATCCCGCTCTAGGCTTCGATCAGCACTTTGAGCGCGCGCGTGCTCGCCGCCCGACCGAACGTGTCATAAGCGTCGAGAATCTTGTCGAGCTTGAAGTGGTGGGTAATAAGCCGCTTCGGATCGATCTTGCCGGATCGTACCGTCTTCAGCAGCATCGGCGTGGTCACGGTATCGACCAGCCGCGTCGTGATCGTGATGTTGTGCGACCACAGCCGCTCGAGATGCAGGTCGGCCTTGACGCCATGAACGCCGATATTGGCGATGGTGCCGCCGGGCGCGACAATGTCTTCGCACAGCACGAATGTTTCGGGAATGCCGACTGCCTCGATCGCGGCATCGACGCCGCGCCCGCTTGTCATCTTCATGACCTTTTCGGCGGCCTTGCCGTCCTTGCTGTTGACGGTCGCCGTCGCGCCGAAGCGCTTGGCCACTTCCAGCCGGCTGTCGTCGAGATCGATCATGATGATCTCGGCCGGAGAATAAAATTGCGCGGTCAACAGCGCAGCAAGCCCGATCGGGCCGGCGCCGACGATGCCGACGACATCGCCCGGCTGAACCTTGCCGTTGAGGACGCCGCATTCGAATCCGGTCGGCAGGATATCGCTGAGCATGACCAGCGCATCTTCCTCGGCGCCCTCGGGAATACGATAGAGGCTCGTGTCGGCATGCGGGATGCGCACATATTCGGCCTGCGTGCCGTCGATCTCGTTGCCGAGAATCCAGCCGCCGGTGGTGCAATGCGAATACATGCCCTTGCGGCAATAGTCGCATTTGCCGCAGGCGGAGATGCACGAGATCAGCACGCGATCGCCGGGATGGAAGCTCGTAACACCGGCGCCGACGCTGTCCACCACCCCGACGCCTTCGTGACCGAGAATGCGGCCGGGCTTACACGTCGGCACGTCCCCCTTGAGAATGTGCAGATCGGTTCCGCAAATGGTCGTCTTGGTGATCTTTACGATTGCATCGGTCGGAGCGGAGATGGCGGGCATCGGCCGCTCCTCAAGCGCCTTCTTGCCGGGACCTTGATAGACAAGCGCTTTCATGACCGTAGGGGCTTTGGTTTTCTGCTTTGGCGCTTCGGCGACGAGCGTTGTCATAATCATCCTCACATACGTTGATTTCGATTGGCGTTGGTTCGATTGGAGCCCGGGCGTTCGCGCAGCGGGCCCGTCCTAGAGCGGGATGAGTTGTGGTTGGATCGGCATCCCGCTCCAGCTTTTTGTTTGAGCATGATCTTTTCGGAAAACCGGATTCCACTTTTCCGGATCATGCTCTAGAGATTTTACGTCGACGCCGACATTACTAGAGGTTCGATGGCATAAGCGTGTTGATCTTCGTCAAGGGAACCGTGATCAAAAATTAAGCGCGACTTTTAGAAAGTTCCGAGCCAAAGAGCGCGTATCGCAGGCGCGGCGCAATTTTGTCGCGCCGTTGTCATTGTCGCAGCATGTCACGCCATCGTTATGGTCGTCGCGTTGTCATGCCGCCTGTACCGCTTCGTAAATCTCTTCTTCTTGCGCGACATGCATGCGGACAAGCACTTCGATCGATTCGATTGCGCGCTGCGCATCGCGCAACAGATAGCGATCGACTGTCTGCGCGTGGGCATCCTCGGCGACGCGGCCGAGCAAGCGCGCCAGGTGCAATATTTCGCGGTGCGCGCGGCTCATGGCCGACAGCCCAGCACGATCGCCGGCCAGGAGCCGCGCGACCGCCGGATAGACGTTGCCTTCGTCGTCGCGCTCATGCGCAACCACCTGCTGCTGAACGATCGTGTTGGCTTCGTCGATCAGTCCGACGGCAGTCTCGGGCGAAGCATCGTCAAGCGCGTCGGCGATGTTGCGCAGGCGATCAAGGCCATGACCAAGCGTGACGTGATCGTGCCGCAATTGCTGACCGGTCGCGGCCGGAAGGACGCGAGAGCGTCGGCGCACGGCCGGGTGCAGCGCCCGCAGGGCGTTGAGAATGACGGCGACGTCGATCAGTTCCTGAACGAGCGCCGCCGGCACCGGCGCGATAAGGCCGAACATCGCCGCAACCATGGCGAAGCCGGATAGACTCATGCCGACCACGATGCTTTCGAGCGCGATGCGCCGCGCGCGCTGGGCGATGGCGACCGCTTCGGCAACGCGGTCGAGCCGATCGGCGATGATTACCACGTCGGCCGCTTCCGAAGAGGCGCTGGCGCCGTGCGCGCCCATGGCGATGCCGACATTGGCGACGGCGAGCGCCGGCGCGTCGTTGATGCCATCGCCCACCATGGTGGTCGGGAAAAGCCGCTGCTCGCTGCGCACGGCATCGACTTTGTCCGAAGGCACGCGGTCGGCGAGCACGGCGTCGAGGTCGAGCGCGGCGCCGATGGTCTGGGCCGCGGCGGCGTGATCGCCGGTGACCATGACGATACGTCCGATGCGCGCCGCCCGCAGCATGCGGATCGCATGCGGCGTTTCCGCGCGCAGTTCGTCGGCCAAGAGCAGCGCACCGATCGTGCGGCCCTCGACCGCGACAAACACCACCAGCGCCGACCGCCAGGAGGCGCGGCGGATGACGCGCAACGCCCAATCCTCCGGCTCGCGATGGGCGTAGATCAGATCGCGTGAACCGGCGCTGACGTTCTTGCCATCGATGACGCCATGGATGCCGGATCCCATGGTCTCATGCACGTCGCGCGGCAGCGGCAGCGGCAAGCCGCGATCGAGAGCGGCCTGCACCACGGCGCGCGCCAGCACGTGATGCGACGCCTGCTCGAGCGCCGCACCAAGCTGCAGCACCCGGTCCGGCGTTTCACCCGGAGCGTTTTCGATCGACAACAGACGCGCGCCGCCGACCGTCAGCGTTCCGGTCTTGTCGAACAAGACCGTATGCGTGCGGGCCAAGGCTTCAAGCGGGGCGCCGCCCTTCACCAGGATTCCGCGGCGCGCGGCTTGCGCGACGCCGGCAATGAAGGCGACCGGCGCGGCGAGGATGAGCGGACACGGCGTGGCCGCGACAAAAACCGCGAGACTGCGGATAAGATCGCCGGACATGAGCCAAGCGGCAGCGGCGAGCACGATCGTCACTGGAAGCAGGATCACCGCAAACCGGTCGGCAAGCCGCACGAACGGCGCCTTCGCGGTCTGCGCTGCTGTCACCATGCGCACGATCCCCGCATAGGTGCTCTCGCCGGCAATCGCCGAAGCCATGAGTTCGAATGTCTCGCCCGCATTGAGCGTGCCGCTGTAAGCCGACGCGCCGCGCAGCTTGGCGGCCGGCAGCGGCTCGCCGGTCAGCGCCGACTCGTCAATGATCGCAGCGGGCGAAATGACAATGCCGTCGACCGGAATGACCTCTCCGGCGCGGACCAGAAGCGTGTCGCCGACGGCGATCTGCGCGACCGGCACATCTTCGACGCGATGATCGAGCCTTCGATGGGCGACGCGCGGCGCGCGGTCAACCAGCGCGCGCAAATCGCGTTCGGCGCGGCCGACCGCGAAGTCTTCCAGCACATTGCCGCCGGAATACATCAGCGCAATCACCGCGCCAGCAAGCGGCTGGCCGAGCCCCAGCGCTCCGAGCATCGACACGAGCGCAATCGCGTCCACGCCCATGCGCCCGGCGGCAAGGTCGCGCACGATCGAATAAAGAAGTCCCACGGCCACCGGCACGGTCGCTGCAAACCAGAACTGATTGGCGAGTGATCCGTAACCGGCAAGGCGCGCCGCGGCGCCGATCGCCAAGCCGCCGACGGCGATGACGACCAGGGAGCGCCGCAGCAGCCGATCAAAGTCGATGGACGTTTTCATCGGCATAAAGATCGCAGAAATCGCCGATAGCCTGTTGAGCGAAATCAAGCGCCGCCGCGATGCGGCCTCGACTATAGAGCAAGCGGCTCACCGGCGGCCTTGTACCAGTCCAGGATGCCGTTCCAGATATCCTTTGCCGTCTCCGCGAACCAAAAAAGTTCGCGATCCTCCAGGTCGATGACGCCTTCTTCGACCAAAAAATCGAAGTCGACGGCCCGGCGCCAAAATTGTTCGCCGACCAGGACCACCGGGATCGGCTTGATCTTTCGCGTCTGAACCAGCGTCAGAACCTCGAATAATTCGTCGAACGTGCCGTATCCGCCGGGAAAGGCGACCAGCGCTTTGGCCCGCAACAGCAGATGCAGCTTGCGCAAAGCGAAATAGTGAAAGCGAAAGCACAGATCGGGCGTGACGTAAGGGTTCGGAAACTGCTCATGCGGCAATTCGATATTCAGCCCGACCGACTTGGCGCCGACATCGAAGGCGCCGCGGTTCGCGGCTTCCATCAGGCCGGGACCGCCGCCGGTCATGATCACCAGGCGCGGCGATGGCGCGGCGCGATCCGCTTCCCCCACCAAACGCCCGAATTCCCGCGCGACATCGTAGTAATGGCTCTTCGCCGAGATCCGTTCGGCCGCTGCGAGGTGAAGGCTCAGTTCCTCATTGCCCGGCTGGGCGCGAACCGAGGCACGCAGCGCTTCGACCTTGCGGCGCGCCGCGCCCGGTTCGGGAATGCGCGTGCTGCCGTAAACGACGATCGTATGGTCGATATGCTGTTCCGCCAAAATGACGTCGGCCTTGAGATATTCGATTTCCAGCCGCGGTCCGCGAATGTCGGCGCGCGCGATGAATTCGGCATCCTGCTCGGCAAGCCGATAGGTCGGGCTTTCGCGGATGGCGCGGAGCGCCTGCGGCGCAGCCGGATCCTCTTCGGTCGATTTGGGTGAATGCTCCGGCAACGGCTGGCGCCGCGCCTGCGGATGCGGCGGTGACGGCACTCGCTTGGTGGGATCTGCGGCCATCCGGATCATCCTTTTGCGAATCCGACGTTCTGGCAGACGTCAAACGGCCTGTGCCGAGGTCGAGCGGAAGCGCAGTATGGCGAACGCAAGGAACACGGCGCCGATCACGCCGACAAAAACAAATTGCGGCCAGACCACATCGATACCGGCCCCGCGGTAAAGAATCGCTTGGGCGAACGACACGAAATGCGTGGACGGCGAAGCCTGCATCACGGTCGCCAGCCAACGCGGCATGCTTTCGAGCGGCGTGTTGCTGCCGGAAAGCAAATTCATCGGCAGAAAGATCAACATGAACAGCAAACCGAGCTGCGGCATGGTGCGCGCGACCGTGCCTAAGAATATGCCGATGGCGCAGGTGAAGAACAGATAGATCGCGACGCCGAGCATGAACAGCGGCACCGAGCCGACGATGGGCACATGCAGAAGCGTGCGAACGACGAGATAGAGCGACAGGCCGGCGGCGATGGTAATCACCAGCGCGTTGGCCCAGACTTTCGACATGGCAATCTCGAACGGCGTCAATGGCATGACCAACAGATGGTCCATGGTGCCGTGCTCGCGTTCGCGCACGATCGCTGCGCCGGCAAGAATGATGCCAAGCATGGTGATGTTGTTGATGATGCCCATGACGCTCGTGAACCAAGCCGTGTCGATATTGGGATTGAACATTACGCGCACGTCGATATTGACGAGCGGCAGCGGCGCACCTTCCTTGCGGGACAGAAAATCCTGGATCTCGGTGGTGATGATCTGCTGGGCGTAGGCGGAGCCGAGACCCGCCTGCACCATCGCCGTCGCGTCGACATTGACCTGAATGGCCGGCGTCCGGCCGCCGAGCACGTATTTCTCAAAGTCGGGCGGTATATCGATGATGAAGGTGAACCGCCCCGCATTCATGAGCGGGATGATGTCGCGCTCGGTGATCGGCTGCGGCGTCTGAAAATAGGGCGGCAAAAACGCCCGGATGATGCGGCGCGACAGCTCGGAATGATCCTCATCCACATAGGCGATCGAAGCATTATGCAGCTCCTGCGAATTGCTCTGCGCCTGGGCGACGATGACAACTGAAAATGCCCAGATCGTCAGCCCGACCAGAACCCAGTCGCGCAGGAAGCTGCGGATCTCCTTGGTTCCGAGCCAGAAAATGTTGCTGATCGCGCGCATCCTCGCCGCTCCTAACGCTCCTGCTTACGCAGCAGCAGCAGGCTCAGCCGGTGAGGACCGGGATGAAGATGGCGAGTCCCATCAAATCCGGCCACAAGTCCTCGATGCCCAAGCCCTTGGTAAAAGTGCCGACGCTGATTGGAACGAAATAGGTCATGGGGAATCCGCGCCCCATGAGCTGCGCCACGCCGGTCAGCGCCGATACCGGCACCAGCATGCCGGAGAATTGCGTCGCCGGCAGCACGGTCAAAATGACCGTGCCGAACATCGCAGCGATCTGCGTGCTGGCAAACGCCGAAATCAACATCCCCCAGGACGTGGTCGTCGTAACATACAACAGCGCCCCGACCAGAAGCGTGGGGAAGGAGCCTTTGAGCGGCACCTGAAACACAAACAAGGCCATCAGGAACATGGCGAAGAAATTGATCATGGCGAGCCCGATATAGGGCACCTGCTTGCCGAGCAGGAATTCGATGCGCCGAACCGGCGTCACGTAGAGGTTGGTGATCGAGCCAAGCTCCTTTTCGCGCACGACGGCAACCGCCATGAGGATCGCCGGAAACAGCGCCAGCATCAGCGACATGCTGATCGGCACCATCGCATACACGCTCTCGAAGCTCTGATTGTATTTGAACCGAATCTCGATATCGGCCGGCGCCGCCGCTTGCGCCCGCGTCGTCTTCACTGCCGGATCGCTCAGATAGAGCTGGTGCATGGCTTCCAGATAGCCGCGGATGGTTTCTGCCCGATACGGCATGGAGCCATCGACCCAGGCGCCGATCCAAACCGGGCGCCCGGCGGAAAGATCGCGTCCGAAACCCGGCGGTATTTCGATCGCCGCTTTGATCTCGCCGCTCTTCAGGCGCTTCTCGATATCGCCATAGTCGGCGAGCGGCGGCTGCTCGGTGAAATAGGCGGAGCCGCGCAACTCCTCGAGATAGGCGCGGCTCTCGTGGCTTTGATCGTGATCCATGACGGCAAACGTCAAATTGTTGACGTCCGTCGATATCCCGAAGCCGAACACGACCATCAGAAACACCGTGCCGAACAGGGCGAAGCCGAGCCGGATCGGGTCGCGCAAGAGCTCGGTCGTTTCGCGGATGGTGTAAGCGCCGAGCCGCTGCCAGCTGAAGGCGCGCCGCCATGGCGCCGGCGCTTCTTCGACCGGTCCTCCCCCTTCGCTAGCCGGAACCGGCTCTGCTTCGCCTTCGGCAACGGACGGCTCGGCGGCCGCTTGCAGGTAGCTAATGAAGGCGTCTTCCAGGGTGGCGACGCCGCGTGCCTTGATGAGATTTTGCGGGGTGTCCGTCGCCAGCACCCGCCCGGAATCCATCAGCGAGACGCGATCGCACCGTTCCGCCTCGTTCATGAAATGGGTCGAGACGAAAATCGTCACGCCATGGTTGCGCGAGAGATCGATCAGCAGCTGCCAGAAATAATCGCGCGCCAGCGGATCGACGCCCGACGTCGGCTCGTCGAGAATGAGCATTTCCGGCTCGTGCACGACCGCGACCGCAAGCGAGAGCCGCTGCCGGATGCCGAGCGGAAGCTCCGAGGTCTCCTGATCGAGATAGTCTTCAAGGCTGAAACTCGCGACCAGATCGGCGAGACGGGCGGTGGCCTTGTGCGGCGGCAAGTGGAAAAGGCGCGCGTGCAGCTCGAGATTCTGCCGCACGGTGAGTTCGGTATAGAGCGAAAACGATTGCGACATGTAGCCGACGCGCCGGCGCGCATTGATGTCGCTGGCATCGAGCGGCTGGCCGAACAACAACGCCTCGCCTTCGCTCGGCGCGAGCAGGCCGGTCAGCATCTTCATGGTCGTGGTCTTGCCGCAGCCGTTCGAGCCCAGGAAGCCGAAAATCTCGCCGCTTTCGATGGTGAAGCTCACGCGATCAACGGCGGTGAAATCGCCGAAACGGCGGGTGAGCGCGCGCGCCGTGATCACCGGCTCGCCGTCCATGATCCGCCGCGGCGGCACTTCGAGCCGATCACGGCCGTCGCGGATCGCGCCCGGCTGCAAGAGCGCAACGAAGGCATCTTCGACCGACCGCGCGTGCATCTGCGCCTTCAACGCGGCCGGCGAACCGGTTGCCAGAATCTTTCCCTCGTTCATCGCGAGGAGCCAATCGAAGCGCTCGGCCTCTTCCATGTAGGCGGTGGCAACGATGACGCTCATGCCGGGCCGGCGCAGCCGGATGCGGTCGATCAACTCCCAGAATTGCCGGCGCGACAGCGGATCGACGCCGGTCGTTGGCTCATCGAGGATCAACAAATCCGGATCGTGGATCAGCGAGCAGCATAGACCGAGTTTCTGCCGCATGCCGCCGGATAATTTCTTGGCCGCGCGATCGGCGAACGGCGCCAGACCGGTGCTGCGCAAAAGCTCGGCGATCCGCCAGTTCCGCTCGGATCGCGATTGCCCGAACAGGCGACCGAAAAATTCGATGTTCTCGCGGACGCTCAGGTCGGGATAGAGATTCCTGCCAAGCCCCTGCGGCATGAAAGCGATATGCGAACAAATCGCGTTGCGGTGGCCGGCATCCGCCATATCACCGCCGAGCACGATGACGCGGCCCGATTGCACATTGCGCGCGCCGGCCAGCATGCTGAGCAGCGTCGACTTGCCGACGCCGTCCGGCCCGATCAGCCCCACCATGCAACCCGACGGCAGCGCCACAGTCACGTCGTCGAGCGCGACCGCGCGCTTGTAGCGCTGAGTGACATTGTCCAATTGCGCAATCGGCGCACCCTGCGCCTGCGCAATGGCCGTCACGGGCCTGGTCATCAGGTTGCCGAAGCCTGTAGCGAAGGCGGCCACTTCGCGTCCGGATCGGTGAGGACGTAAGCGATGCCCGGCAGGCCGCTGCGCACGATGTCGGCGCGGCCGCGCAAACGATCGGGATCGATGCGGACGCGAATGCGGAACATCAGCTTGTCGCGCTCGTTCTGGGTTTCGACGATTTTCGGCGTGAATTGCGCCTGCGAGGCGATGAATGAGACCTTCGCCGGGATGGCGATGTTCGGATAGGCATCAAGCACGATGCGTGCATCGGCGCCGAACCTCACCTTGCCGGCCTGCTCGGTCGGCAAATAAATGTCCATGTAGACGTAGGCCGTGTCGAGCATCACGAAGACATGGCCGCCGGCGGGCAGGACCTCGCCGACATTGGCGACCCGATATTGAATGCGGCCCTCGCGCGGCGCGACCAGCGTGTTGTCGGCGATCTGGACGCCGTAGAGCTCCACGTCGTGGGTGGCGGCGTCGAGCGCATGCTGGAATTGTATGACCCGCAAGTTTGCGGCGTTGAGCGCAGCCTTGGCGCCATCGAGCTGCTGCTGCCGCTGATCCATCACTTCTTTGGTTTGAAATCCTTTTTGCACCAGATAGGCGGCGCGATCGTATTCCTGCTGAGCAAGCAGCGTCTGCGACTGCTGCTGCTTCACATTGGCTTCCGCTTCCTCGACCGCGCGGCTTGCCTGCTTGACCTGCGCCTGCGCCTTTTTCAGCGAAGCGGCAAGATCCTGCGTATCCATGCGGGCGACGACCTGGCCGCCCTTGACGAGATCGCCTTCGTCGGCAAACAACTCGGCGATCCGCCCGGCATATTTGGTGTCGATGTTGATGGCATCCGCCTCGAGCCGGCCGTTGCCGTAGGCAATACCGGGCGGCAGTTGCGAGCGCATGTGCTGCCACCAGTAATATCCGCCGCCGCCGGCGCCGACTAAAACCGCAACCACAACGGCGATGCGCAGCCACCAGTTTTTCTTTGGGACCTTCTTGGGGACATGCAACGCGGTCGACTGCGGAACCGGTAAGCCGCCGACTTGGTGAAGGGGAACGAGATCTCCTGTGGGCGGTGGCGCTGGACCGTGGTCTAGTTCTGTCGGCCGGGTCGCTTCGTCGGTCTTGCTGTTGTCAGCCATTTCCCACCCACGTTGCATCAAACGTTAGCGATCGCTTCGCCCCGGCGACAAGAAACGGCGACGGAGAAAGGAACCGCCCCGCTCCATGGTGCGTCGCAACACTAGGTGCAGCGGGCGCTGGCAAAAATTCCGGAAATGGCCCTAAGGGAAATTACGGGTGACGGGCGATCCAGCTGTTCCCGACCTTGACGTAGGAACGCTTGACGGCCGCCCACGCAATCCGATGCGCCGCTTCCTCTTGCCGAGCCTCGCCGGCATGTGCGGCGAAGGCATGGTTGAAGGCCTCCCTATAAATCTCCTGCGCGTGTTCGGGCAGATGCGAGCGGACGGAGGGCGGGAGATCGGCGTTGGTTGGATAGGGCATCGGCTCCTCTGCGAAGCTCGCGAGTATCGCGCCCCCGTCATTGGTTACATTTGATACAAATCAAAGCAGGGGCAGTTCGGCCGGCTAGCGTAGTTCGCCAAGAAAACGCTGGAAGCGCCGTGGAGGAGCCATCCCGATGCAGCAGGATATACCCGGTACGACCATTTTCGACGGTTCCCAGGCGCAGAAGGGCTTGGCGCTGAACCGGATGTGCTTCTCCTTCAACAGCGCCGAAAACCGTGCCGCCTTTCTCAAGGATGAAGACGCCTATTGCCGCAAATACGGCCTCAGCGACGAACAGCGCGCGGCGGTGAAAAGCCGGAGCGTGCTGAACATGATCGAAGCCGGCGGCAACGTTTATTACCTCGCCAAGCTCGCCGGCATTTTCGGCCTCAACGTGCAGGATATCGGTGCGCAGCAGACCGGCATGAGCGTCGAAGCGTTCAAATCCAAACTTCTGTCAGCGGGGGCCTGATCATGGCAACGATTGTCGGCGGCATCGGAACAACTCACGTCCCTTCGATCGGCAAAGCGATCGCCGAAGGAAAGCAGGGCGATCCGTATTGGAAGCCGTTCTTCAGGGGCTTCGACTATGTCCATGATTGGCTGGCGCGCACCAAGCCCGACGTCGCCGTGGTGTTCTACAACGATCACGGCCTGAATTTCTTCCTCGACAAGTTGCCGACCTTCGCGGTGGGCGCGAGCGCCGAGTATCGCAGCGAGGATGAAGGTTGGGGCATTCCGGTTTCGCGCCCGGTTCCGGGCGACGCCGACCTGTCGTGGCACTTGATCAACACGCTGGTCGCCGACGAATTCGACGTGACCATGTGCCAGGACATGCTGATCGATCACGCGGTGACCATTCCGATGGCATTGATGTGGCCGTCCGCCGCTTCCTCCGACAGGCCATGGCCGGTCAAAATCGTTCCGGTGGAGATCAACACCGTGCAGCATCCGCTGCCGAGCATGGCGCGCTGCCTGAAACTCGGCCGCTCGATCGGCCGGGCGCTGGAAACCTACCCGCGAGACCTGCGCGTCGCGGTCGTCGGAACCGGCGGCCTGTCGCATCAGCTCGACGGTACGCGCGCCGGCTTCGTCAACAAGGATTTCGACGCGCTTTGTCTCGACAAGATCGTCGCCGAGCCGGAGGCGCTCGCCCGCTATTCGATCCATGAGCTGGTGGAACTGTCGGGATCGCAGGGCGTAGAGTTTCTCAATTGGATGGCGATGCGCGGTGCCCTAACGGGCCGCGTGAGCGAACTCAACCGCAACTATCACATTCCGGTCTCGAATACGGCGGCGGCGACGGTCGTTTACGACAACCAGGCGGCGTTTGAACGCAAGGCGGCGTGACGCCTAATGGTTTGAATTATATCACGAGCACGATCGTCGCGGGGTTGCGAGCCACCGCGGGACGATCGAAAAACCGAGCAACTGAGCAGCAACTTGAAACGTTCGCGCGCTAGCGCAAGGCGTGCTTGCCCAAGAGCCGTACGGTGCTCGCCTGCGCGCCCTTCTCGCCCAATTCCTCGGCAAAGGTCACGTGCGAGCCCACGGCCAAGCGCGCAAAGCCGCCGTTGAGAACACTGTTGCGGTGAAAATAGATTTCCCGGCCGTCGGCCGTTTCTAGGAAGCCAAATTCGCCTGACGGATCGAGCCGCGCGACCGTTGCAGTCGGCATCTCGTCATGGTGCTTCACTTGCCCCTGGGTGCGGCGCGCCTGATCCTGCAATTGCCGGCGCGCCCGCTTGAACGCGTCGTTGATGGCGAAATTCAAATCCGCGCGCCGTTCGTCGGCCGGCGCGGTGCGCTCGACATTGACCTCGCGGCCGTCGGGAAGCGCGAGCCGAATGTGGATGTCATATAGACCGCCGGTTTGATGCCGCTGGCTCGGACCTTTCACCACCACCCGGCAAGCCGTCACCCTGCCCCAGCGCTGCTCGAGCCCGTCGACATGCCTCTCGATGGCATCTCTTACGGCTTCCGTGGGGCTCAGATTTTGGAACTCGATTTGGGGCGGTGTTTGCATCTCATCCTCCAAAACATCGCAGGCAGATCGCGCGGATTCGATCCGCGGAGATCAGCGAATGAGATGACGTTACGGCAAAATGACATCGCGCCATCTTGACGCAAATCAACATCGGCCCGCGCACGCGTTGCTAATAGAGCAATGTTTCACTGCGGCGAACAAGGTCACCCCTGCTGGAACTTTTCGCTGACGCAGCGGAACAAAGCTTGCGCACGAATGGAGGACGGATCATGGCCGAAGCCACCAAACTGCCCGTGAAAACCGAAGAGAGGAAAGCGCCGGGCATCGCACCCTGGCGGCCGTTTGAATCGCTGCGCCACGAAATCGACCGCCTGTTCGAAGATTTCGACGGCGGCATGTGGCGCTCGCGATTCGGTCGGCCGACGTTCGACTTGCAGCCTTTCTGGCCGCGCGGATCGACCTGGGCTGCCGTGCCCGCCGTCGATATCGCCGAGACCGACAAGGCTTACGAGATCACGGCCGAGTTGCCGGGGATGGACGAGAAGAACATCGAAGTGAAGTTCGCCGACGGCGTTCTCACCATCAGGGGCGAGAAAAAAGACGAGAAGGAAGAAAAGAAGAAGGACTATTATCTCAGCGAGCGCAGCTACGGCTCCTTTCAGCGCTCGTTCCAAGTTCCCGATGGCGTCGATACCGACAAGATCGAGGCAACCTTCAAGAAGGGCGTTCTGAGTGTCGCGCTGCCGAAGAGCGTGGAGGCGCAAAAGGCGGCCAAGAAGATCGACGTGAAAGCCGCCTGACTGACTGTCGCGAAACTAAGTGTGGCAGAAATGAAAAATCCGGATTGTGCCGTCAGGCGCAATCCGGATTTTGCGTTCCGCGTGACAGTAAGTGCAGCCGACGATCAGCCGTTCGACGCAATCGGACGATAGGGCCGGTAGTGGCGTCTGATCGCCGGCGCTAGCACCGGTACTTCCACAACGCGCTGCCATACCGAACCGTTGTCGAATTGAATGGTCATACCATCGGGCGAATAAAACGCGCCCTCGCTCCAAGCTGCCACCCAGATGTGACCCGGATAGTCGATCCAGGCACGCGACGGAACGCCGGCTTCGTTCACCAGGTTCAGTTCCCAATCGGCCTGCGTCAAATAAGCGAATGCCGGCGGCGCGGCGAGGCACAGCCTCACACACTGGAACTGACCCGTGAGATTAAGGACTTGCGCGGATGCGCCGGTCAAACTCGCCGCCAGGACGGTTGCAGCGCCAACAAGCGTCATCAAGCTTGCTCTCATCGCCTAGCCTCCTTGAAGATGAAAGTTTAAAGATGAAAGTCGCTATCGACATCTTTTGCGAGATCATTGAGCAACATGAAATCGGCATGATGACAAGAGTTCATCGCGCTGACACGAACGACAGCTCGAACTTGGCTTGATCTATCATGAATATTATTTGACGCATTCGAACGTTCATTCCAACGTTACAAATTGATTTTGATATGCCTCAAACGGATTGGCGGCGGGTTGTTTCATATGAATAGCGCCGATGACGCGGCAACGTCGGTGGGGAAAATGCTCGTCGCTCGTAACACGCGCCGGCGCGACTGGCACAAGCTTCACCAGAAAATGAGCAACGGATAAGCCGATGGACGCTGCGGCGGTCGCGATCTCACATCGGCGGGCGCAGGAAAAATCCACATCATCCGCACGGCACGCATTCCGTTTATCGAGAGCAGAGCAAGCGCGGCGCTGATCACGACGACGATCATCATCTGCATTGTGGGAATTGCGCTGCCGTTCACCTGGGCAGGCGCCGCGCTCGGCTTTACGCCGCTACCCTCGCTCTATTGGCCGCTGGTCGCGGCTATGCTGGTGAGCTACGCGACGCTGACGCATCTGACCAAGATATGGTTCGTCCGCCGCTGGGGAATGTAAAGAGGCGATCGGACCGATTGATCCAGAGCTATCGCGTCAAAGCCTTGCGCGCGACATTATTCATCAGCGCCGCCAGCTTGGCCTCTTCTTCGGCGAGCAGCCGCTCCAGCGTGGCACGCTTAGTCGGATCCGTTTCGGTGCAAAGCAGTTTGCGGTAGTGTTCGACATTCAATTGGGCTACGGCCTTGTCCATGGCGGGGGTTTCCACGTGACTGGCATCTTACTAATATTAGAACGTTCCATGAGACCGGTCGAGCGGACTGACGTTTTCCTCACAGCGGTGAACGGTTAGCGCAAGTGCTTGAACGACTGGCCGCGATCGCTTTCGCAATTGTCATAAACCTTTCGGGGTCTGTTCTGGCGGCCGCCGAAGACGGCGCGCCAAGCGAACTTCAGCGCGAGGGGCTGGCACTGGCAGAGCGCATGTGCGCCCCCTGTCATGCCATCGGCAAAACCGGCGCGAGCCCGCATGCGCCGGCACCTCCCTTCCGCGATCTCGGCAATCGGGTGGACCTCGACGATTTTACGCACCGGCTGCGCGAAGGCCTGACCAGCGGGCACCCGGACATGCCGACCTTCCGTTTCACGCGCGAGGACGCCCGCGCGCTGACCGCTTATCTGCGGTCCATTCAGGCGCAGTAGCCTGAGCGAGCACGCGATCGGGATCGGCCACCGGCCGCGCGATCCATCAACGTGCGATTGATCAAGATCAAGGCCGGCTGTCGGCGCGTTTTCTATACGATCAGGGAGGGAAGCAGGACGTTTACTGGATTTATGCCATGACCAAGCCCATACCGGACAAAGCCGAAGTCGCCCTGGAATACCCGGACAAGCTTTATATCGGCACGTTCGAGCAGTCGGCGCGTTTCGACGCTCATCTCGATGAGAACGGCATCTCGCTCAGCTTGCACCGTACTGGCGCGGACGACGTGCGCAAATCGATCCGCATGCACTTCCACTACGGTCTGTTCGCCGACATTCTGCGCGATCTGGCGAAGACGGTAAGCTCGCTGCCGGCCAGCGATCTCGCCCACCGCGCAGTGCTTCGCGACGCCGCGCAGGCCCTTTATTCGGCGCTGCAAGCCGGCGATCAAGGCAGCGGCGACGAGACGTCCGGCTTGACCGCCAAAGAGGAAGTGCAGCTTCTCCACATCATGGAATAGCTGGCGCGATCGAAATAGCTGACGATAGCACACACGCGCACACCGCTTTTTGTGTCGCGCGCGCGATATCGATTTGAGATTAGTCGCCCAGCTCGTCAGCTCCGCCCGCAGGCTTCGCGAATCCGATCGAGCAGCGCGTTGCCAAATAACGGCTTCTCCACGATCGGAACCTCGGCTCTGGCGGCGCGCGCGGCCACGCTCAGATTGGGCTGGCTGATGAGGAGGATGGCCGGCGTCCGCACCTCAAGAGTGCGCAACTTGGCGATCAATTCCATGCCGCTCATGCCCGGCATCCTTTGGTCGACGACCAGACAATCGCAAGCCCAATCGTCGGCGTTCAGGAACTCGGCCGCATTGCCGTAAGCCCGCACCGCGAAGCCTTCGAGCTCAAGGGAAAATTTCAGTGAGCTGCACACTGCCGGGTCGTCGTCCACGATGACCACGACCGGCGATCGACCTATCGGAACCCGCGGCGTCGCGGCAATCGCTTGCACCTAAAACCTCGCATCCTGCGCCTGATTTTTGCAGAATGCGCAGGTCTCATACCGGCGACATTGATGTGGCTCAAATTCGCGGCAGCCATAGCCTAGAACGTGATCAGGCAAAGCTGAGACCGGTTTTTCGAAAAGATCATGCTCCGTCAAAATGCTCTAGTCGGACCCCACCATGCCGACGATCAGCGCCATGCGGACAAGGTCGGACAAGCTGCCTGCCTGCATCTTGTTCATGAGATTGGCCCGGTAGATCTCGACCGTGCGCGGGCTGATGCCGAGATCGAAGGCGATCTGCTTGTTGGCCCGTCCCGCCACCAGCCCGCCGAGCACGTCGCGCTCGCGGTTGGAAAGAGCGGCCAGCTTGTTTTCGATTTCCGCCCGTTCGGCACTCCGCTTGGTATCGCCGCCCCGGCGCTCGATCGCGGCCTTGACGCTCGCCAGCAGAACTTCATCGTCGAACGGTTTTTCCAGAAAGTCGATAGCGCCGATTTTCATCGCTTCGACCGCCAGCGGCACGTCGCCATGGCCGGTGATGACGATGACCGGCACATCGATTTTCATTTCGCGCAATCGTTTCAGCAGATCGATACCGCTCATTCCCGGCATGCGCACATCGGTAATCACGCAGCTCAACTTGGCGCCGGGAATTTCCTCCAGAAAGGCCGCAACCGAGGGATAGGTCGCCGCCTCGATCCGCGCCGTGCGCAGCAGGAAAGCGAGCAACTCGCGCAACGCATCGTCGTCATCGATGATATGGACCGTCTCCTTCTCAGACGGCATCGCCGACCTCCTCCTTCGTCACCGCAGGCAACGTAAAGCTGAACACCGTTCCGCCTCCTGGATTCGGCCGCGGCGCGATCGAACCGCCATGCGCCTCCACGATGGTGCGCGAGATCGACAGGCCGACGCCCATGCCCTGGCGTTTGGTGGTGATGAACGGCTGGAAAAGCTGGGCGGTGATCTCCGGCGAAATGCCGGCCCCGGTATCGGTGACGGTGATTTCGATCATGTCGTCGGGCGCCGACGCGGTCGAGATGACAAGTTCGCGGCGCTCGGAATTCTCCATGGCCTCGATGGCATTGCGCATCAGGTTGAGCAGGACCTGCTGAATCTGCACCTTGTCGGCCAAGACGAAATCGGCTCGCGGATCGAACTCGAAGCGGACGCGCACGCCCTTGTCCTTGACGCCGACCAGCGCGAGCGCGCTCGCCTCCTCTACGAGCTTCTTGACGTCTTCCACGCGCCGCTCGCTCTCGCCGCGGGCGACGAAATCGCGCAAGCGGCGGATGACCTGGCCGGCGCGCAAGGCCTGTTCGGCGGCCTTGTCCATGGCGTCGCGCAGGATCGTGACCCGCTCGTCGGTGCTGTCTTCAAGGAGCCGCCGCGATCCCTTCATGTAGTTGGCGATGGCCGACAGCGGCTGGTTGAGTTCGTGCGCGAGGGCCGATGCCATCTCGCCCATCGCGGTCAGGCGCGAAACGTGTACCAGCTCAGCTTGCAGCTCCTGCAGTCGCGCTTCGGTTTTCTGCCGCTCGGTGAGATCGCGGATGAAGCCGGTGAAATAGCGTTGCTGACCGGTCTTCATCTCGCCGACGCTGAGCTCGAGCGGAAAGGTCGAGCCGTCCTTGCGCTCGCCGACCACCACCCGGCCGATGCCGATGATGCGCCGCTCGCCGGTCAGCTTGTAGCGATCGAGATAACCGTCGTGGCTTTCGCGATATGGCATCGGCATCAAAATCCTGACGTTCTTGCCGAGCACTTCGGCCGCGCTGTAGCCGAACAGGCGCTCCGCCGCCGCGCTGAAGGATTGCATGATGCCGCGCTCGTCGATCACGATCATGGCGTCGGGAATGGTGTCGAGAATGAGCTTCATGTGGGTTTCGCGCGCCAGCGCTTCTTGCGCGCTTGCCGCCGCCGCGCTGCGCGAACGCCGCAACATTTCGCCGCGCCACGAAGCGCCGACGCCGACCAGCACGAAGACGAAAGCGTTGACGATGTCCGCGGCTGTCAGCGCGCGATAATCGGCGACGAAGAACAACCCCATCAGCAGGCCGAGAAAGGTGGCGAATACGCCGGGCCCCCACCCGCCGAGTGCCGAAGCGACCAGGATCGCCGGCATATAGAACAGATAGGAGGCGGCGCCCTCGAGCACCGACGCCAAGGTGGTGCGAAGCGCCAGCGCCAGTGCTACCCCAATGATGGCAATGCCGTATGGCTCAACGAGTGCGCGCGCCGAAGGGCCCCAAACCGCCCTGCTGACGGACGAGCGAAGGTATGAGAGGGCTTCTGTCATCGCAATGCCGATGGTGGTCGCGGAACGCTGTTGGACCCTGCGGCGATGCCCCGCGCCCCTCCGGGAAACCCCTTAGGGGCATTATCTGAATTTTTCGCCTATCCCCCGAGGGTTACCAATACTCCGCGACACTCACGGAGGTAAAGACCCATGCTCCCCCAGCCCGCCGTTCGCACGTCCATCCGCACCAATTCGATCCGCCAAATGCCGAAAGCGCCGAGCCATCCGGTTGGCGCCGAGCAGAATGCGCTCGCCCAATCGATGCAGATGATGGGCGCCGTCATGTCGTTTCCGCGTAACAGCGAGATTTTCGGCGAGAACGAGCCGGCCGACTATGTCTATCGGGTGATCAGCGGCAGCGTGCGGACCTATAAGATCCTCAGTGACGGCCGCCGGCAGGTCGGGGGATTTTATCTGCCGGGCGACATTTTCGGGCTGGAATTCGCCGAGGAGCATACGTTTTCGGCCGAGGCCATCGCCGACGCCAAGGTGGTGGTGGTCAAGCGCAGCGCCATTACGGCGCTCGCCGGCCGCGACCCGGCAATCGGCCGCGAGCTATTCGCCCTGACCGGGCGCGAGCTGCGGCGGGTGCAGGACCGCGTGTTGCTCCTGGTCAAGAGCGCGCAGGAGCGCGTGGCAAGCTTTCTCCTGGAAATGGCGGAACGCGCCAGCGCCGGCAACATCGTCGAATTGCCGATGTCGCGTCAGGATATCGCGGATTATCTCGGCCTCACCATCGAAACCGTTTCCCGGACGCTCACGGGTCTCGAAAGCGCCGCTACGATCGAGGTGCCGACCTCGCGCCGCATCGTGCTGCGGAACCGTTCGGCGCTGTCCCGCTTGAATTGCTGATCGCTCGCAGAGGCCGATCTGCTTGAACGGTCAAACTATCTGAAAAGTGAAATTGCTTGGGCGGAGGAAGCTATGCGAGTCCGCGACGCGATGAGTGCGAATGTCATTTCCGTTGCAGCACAAGCGACGATCCTTGAGGCCGCGCGCACCATGCTGCGCAATCGCGTCAGCGGCCTGCCGGTGGTCGATGCGGAAGGGCAGTTGGTCGGCATGGTGACCGAAGGCGATTTTCTCCGCCGCAGCGAAATCGGCACCGAACGGCGGCGGCCGCGATGGCTTGAATTCGTGCTCGGCCCCGGCCGCATGGCGGAGGACTATGTCCGCGCCGCCGGCCGCAAGGTGGAAGACGTCATGACTCGCGACCCTGTGACGGTGCGCGAGGACGACGACTTGGAGACGGTGGTGGAGCTGATGGAGCGGCGTCGCGTCAAACGCTTTCCGGTGCTGCGCGACGGCAAGATGGTTGGCATCGTCAGCCGCGCCAATCTGATGCGCGCGCTGGTCAGTCTGGCGCCGACCGAAGAAGCGCCCGCCGGCGGCGACCCGGCAATACGCGAACTCATTGTCGCGGCCTTCGCCAAACAGCCCTGGGCGCCGCACGTCAATGTCGTGGTCAAAGAGTCCGTCGCCGAATTGTGGGGCACCATCACCGACGAACGCGAGCGGCAAGCCTGCATCGTCACCGCCGAGAACGTCGCCGGCGTGCACGCCGTGCATGATCATTTGGTCTGGGTCGAGCCGATTTCCGGCATGGCGTTTCCATCGCCGGAGGATGAGGCCAAGGTGCGGACTGCCGGATCGCCGAAGGCGGTGCACTAGAGCCGAAATACCGCGTGGCCGCTCATTGCGCACCGTGCACCGCCGTTGCACTCCCTCGTTCCCTCTGTGCTAACCTTGCTCGCCCATTCAAGACCTCTGCCCAAAACTTGCGACAATGGGCGAGTCCTGCATGGGAAACCGCAACCTCGCCATTTTCGATTTCGACGGCACCATCGCCGACAGTGCCGCGTGGTTCGGCGACGCGTTGAACGAACTTGCGCGGCACAATGGATTTCGCGAAGTCTCGGCCGAACAGCGCGAAATGCTCCGCGGCTGTTCCAGCAGAGAAATCTTCGCCTATCTCGGCATTCCCTCCTGGAAATTGCCGCTCGTCGTCCGGCAGCTGCGCGAGATCGCGGCACGTGATGTCGAGCAGATCAGCATATTCCCCTGGGTCCCGGATGTTTTTGCCGCGCTCCAAAGCCGCGGCATTTCGATAGCGATCGTCAGCTCCAACACCAAGGCCAATATTCGCCGCGTGCTCGGCGCCGAGGTGGCGTCGATGATCGACCAGTTCGGTACCGGCGCGCCATTGTTCGGCAAAGCCGCCAAGATCAACGCCGTCATCAAACGATGCGCGTCGGCGGCAGAGTTGACGACGTCCATCGGCGACGAAGTCAGGGACATCGAAGCGGCGCGCGCCCTGGGCATTTGCAGCCTGGCGGTGACATGGGGATATGCGACCGCTCCGGCGCTGAAAGCCGCTCAGCCTACGCGGCTGGTGCATGCGCCCGCCGAATTGCTGGATTGGTTCGCTCAAAGGCCCTGATCGGCGGCGTCACCTTCGGCCGGCGCGGAAAAACGTCAATCTCTCCCTCCAATTGCCGATCTTTGATCTGCATCAAGTGTACCCGCGGCGCCGCGTGCTTCCTGTCCACGGTCCGCGGCGCCGACCGGCGCAGGGATCGTTCCTGGCAATCTCAGGTCACGTCTAACATTGCGTGGGAGGAGTCATGGCTTGGACCGATTTGTTTGGCGGCCGTCCTGTTGTCGCGGCGGCCGTCGCGATTTCCGCGCTGCTGCCACCGATGGCTAGAGCCGAAGAGGCGCTCTCGCCGCCGGCGCAAAGAGGCCTCGTCTTTGTGCGCACGCATTGCGCCAAGTGCCACGCCATCGATCGTGTCAGTCAAAGCCCGCTGCCGGCCGCGCCGCCGTTCCGCCGGTTGCACGAACGCTATCCCGTCGAGACGCTGCAGGAGTCGCTGGCCGAAGGCATTGTCACCGGCCATCCTTCCATGCCGGAGTTCCAGCTCGACCCGGGTCAAGTTAACGACGTGATTACCTATTTGAAGTCGCTGGAAAACTAAGCGCACCCCTGACCGGCGATCGTCGTTGCGTGGGCGTGATTAGCCCATCCATGCTGCGTTCGTCGCATGCACCGCGCCGCCAAGCGGAACGGTCCGCACCCGGCACCGCCTCGAGCCGGCTAGCGACCGGAAAAAACGTCGCAATCTCCCCGCCAATTCGCCGCCCTTTGATCTGCATCAAGGGTGCAATCGCACGTGCGTGCTCAGTGTCATCGCTTCGTCGAACACGTCGGCTCGTCGATTTCTCGTCGATTTCTTGTCGATTTCCTGGGGTGACCAATGGCCCAATCGCACGCACAAACAAAATACATGACCCTCGGCGAGGGCGGCACTGCCGCTGCCTTCGGCATCCTCGCCATCTTTTCGATTGTGATCGCGGCTAAGGCCTACACGCCGGAATACGCGTTCCATGCCTACCTGTTCGCCGCCGGCAGCGTGGCGGCGATCTTTGCGATCGTGAATCGCTATTTCGAGCGCTCGCCGGAACCCGCGTCGCTGATCATCGACGGCAAGCCGAACTACAATATGGGCCCGGTGAAATTCGCCACCGTGGCGTCGGTGTTCTGGGGGATCGCCGGATTCACGGTCGGGCTGTGGATCGCGCTCGAGCTCGCCTTTCCGATGCTCAATCTCGACCTCTCGTTCCTGTCGTTCGGTCGCCTGCGGCCGCTGCACACCTCGGCCGTCATCTTCGCCTTCGGCGGTAACGTCCTGATCGCCACGTCCATGTATGTCGTGCAGCGCACCTGCCGCGCGCGCATGGTGGGCGACATCGCGCCGTGGTTTGTCGTCCTCGGCTACAACTTCTTCATCGTCATCGCGGGCACCGGTTATCTGCTCGGCATCACGCAATCGAAGGAATATGCCGAACCGGAATGGTACGCCGATTTGTGGCTCACGATCGTGTGGGTCGTTTATCTGCTGGTCTATCTCGGCACCATCATGCGGCGCACCGAGCCGCATATTTATGTCGCCAACTGGTTCTATCTCGCCTTCATTCTGACCATCGCCGTTCTGCATCTCGGCAATAACGCCGCCGTGCCGGTGTCGGTGTTCTCGCCGAAGTCCTACATCGTGTGGTCCGGCGTGCAGGACGCCATGGTGCAATGGTGGTACGGCCACAACGCCGTCGGCTTCTTCCTCACCGCCGGTTTCCTCGGGATCATGTACTACTTCATCCCGAAGCGCGCCGAGCGCCCGATCTACAGCTACCGGCTGTCGATCATCCATTTCTGGGCGCTGATCTTCCTCTACATCTGGGCCGGCCCGCATCACTTGCACTACACCGCACTGCCGGATTGGACGCAGACCCTCGGCATGACCTTTTCGGTCATGCTGTGGATGCCGTCCTGGGGCGGCATGATCAACGGCCTGATGACGCTGTCGGGTGCGTGGGACAAGCTGCGCACCGATCCCGTGCTGCGCATGATGGTTCTGTCCGTCGCCTTCTACGGCATGTCGACCTTCGAAGGACCGGTCATGTCAATCAAGGCGGTGAATTCGCTGTCGCACTACACCGACTGGACCATCGGCCACGTGCACTCCGGAGCGCTCGGCTGGGTCGGCTTCGTGTCGTTCGGCGCGATCTACTGCCTGGTGCCGTGGCTGTGGAACAAGCCGCTCTACTCGCAGCGGCTGGTCGGCTGGCACTTCTGGATCGCGACCATCGGCATCGTGCTCTACATCACCTCGATGTGGGTCGCCGGCATCCTGCAGGGATTGATGTGGCGTGCCTACAACAGTCTCGGCTTCCTCGAATACTCCTTCATCGAGACCGTGGAAGCGATGCATCCCTTCTATGTGATCCGCGCGATCGGCGGCCTGCTGTTCCTCCTTGGCGCGCTGATCATGGTCTTCAACTTGTGGCGCACGGTCTATCCGCGCGAAGAGATCGCTTCGGTCGCCACCATGGCGCCTGCCGAATAAGAGGATCGCTCAATGTCAATCACTGCTACGCTCTGGCGCAAACACTGGATCCTCGAGCGCAACTCGATCCTGCTGCTGCTCGGCATCCTGATCGTGATCGCGATCGGCGGCTTGGTGGAAGTCGTGCCGCTGTTTTATCTGAAAAGCACGATCGAGACCGCACCGGGCATGCGTCCCTACACGCCGCTCGAGCTCGCCGGGCGCAACATTTATGTGCGCGAGGGCTGCTACCTCTGTCACTCGCAGATGATCCGCGCGCTGCGCGACGAGGTCGAGCGTTACGGGCATTACTCGCTCGCGGCCGAGAGCCAGTACGACCGTCCGTTCCAGTGGGGCTCCAAGCGCAACGGACCGGACCTGGCGCGGGTCGGCGGCAAGTATTCCGACGACTGGCAGCGCGACCATCTGAAGGATCCGCGTTCGGTGGTCCCCGCCTCGATCATGCCGGGCTATCCTTGGCTGTTCACCAACGAACTTGATTTCAGCCACATCGCAGAGGACATGAAGGTGCAGGCGCTGCTCGGCGTGCCCTACACCGACGAGATGATCGCCAATGCGCTCGCCGACGTGCGCACGCAGGCGACCAACGACGCGCCGGACGCCGCGGCGCTCATCAAACGCTACCCGAAGGCGCAGGCGCGCAGCTTCGCCGGCAATCCCGGCCACATCACCGAAGCCGACGCGCTGATCGCGTACCTGCAGATGCTCGGCACGCTGGTCGACTTCAAGCTCTACGACGACAAAGCCAACATCCGCTGAGGAGAAAACCGTGTCGCCGTCTTACGAGTTTTTCGCGCAAATCGCCCAGACATGGGGGCTTGTCTATTTCTTCGTGCTGTTCATCGCCGTGCTCGTCTACGCGCTGTGGCCCTCGCGCCAGAAACAGTTTGACGAGAGCGCACGCATGCCGCTGCGGGAGGACTGATTCATGACTGCAACACCGAACCCTGCCAAAACTCCCGCGAATCCTGTTGCCAAGGTCGGCACCACCGGCCACGAGTGGGACGGCATCCAGGAACTCAATACCCCGCTGCCGCGCTGGTGGCTGTGGCTGTTCTACGCAACGATCATCTGGTCGATCGGCTACTGGGTTGTTTATCCGTCCTGGCCGCTGATTTCCTCTTACAGCAGCGGCCTGTTCCACTGGAATACGCGGAGCTCGGTGGCGAGTCAGGTTGCGGAGCTTCAGCAGGAGCGCGGGCCGATGATGGCCAAGCTTACGGCGGCGTCGCTGAAAGAGATCGAATCCACGCCGGAGTTGCTCGACTTCGCCCGGGCGCTCGGCAAGCGCGCCTTCGCCGACAATTGCGCGCCCTGCCACGGCGCCGGCGGCGGCGGCGCCAAGGGCTATCCCAATCTGAACGACAACGATTGGCTGTGGGGCGGCTCGCTCGATCAGATCGCGCAAACCATTACTCACGGCGTGCGCGCCGGCGACGATGCCGGCCATCAAGGATCGATGCCGGCCTTCGGTCACGACGGCCTACTCAAGCCGGACGAAATCTCGACCGTCGCCGACTACGTGCGTTCGCTCTCGGGACTACCGACCGCGCAAGGCGCCGATCTCACGCGCGGGGCGAAAATCTTCGCCGACAATTGCGCGGCCTGCCACGGGCCGGACGGCAAAGGTAATCGCGAGGTCGGCGCGCCGAACCTGACCGACAAGATCTGGCTCTATGCATCCGACAAGAAGACCATCATGGACGGCATCATCAACGGGCGGGGCAGCGTGATGCCGGCCTGGGGCGGCAAGCTTGATGACGCCACGATCAAAGCGCTCGCCGTGTATGTGCATACCTTCGGCGGCGGGGAGCAGTAACGAATGTGCCCAGGCTGCGATATCGCGATGGCCATGCTGGAAAACGCCCCTAACCAGCCGGCGCCGCATTCGCTCACCGCGCTCGCCGAAGAGGCGGCGCGGACGCCGCTTATTGCGGGCGGCGGGCCTGACGAGCCTGAAGACGAGCCGCCGCTCTACACTGCGCGCCGCAATGTCTATCCGCAACGCGTCTCGGGCACCTATCGCCGCGTGAAGTGGATCGTGCTGTGCGTCACGCTCGGCATCTATTATTTGCTGCCCTTCGTGCGCTGGGATCGCGGACCGAACGCGCCCGGCCAGGCCGTGCTGATCGATTTCCCCAATCGGCGCTTCTATTTCTTCTTCATCGAGATCTGGCCGCAGGAATTCTACTACCTGACCGGCCTGCTGATCCTCGCCGCGATGGCGCTGTTCCTGATGAACGCCGTCGCCGGCCGGCTGTGGTGCGGTTATCTTTGCCCGCAGACGGTGTGGACCGATCTGTTCCAGGCCATCGAGCGCTGGACCGAAGGCGACCGGCGCGAGCATCTGCAGCGCGATCGCCAGCCCTGGACCATCGACCGCATCGCGCGCGCCGGCACCAAGCATTTCCTCTGGCTGATGATCGCCTGGTGGACCGGCGGCGCTTGGGTGCTGTATTTCGCCGACGCGCCGACGCTGGTCAAAGATCTCGCGACCTTCCAGGCCCCGCTCGTCGCCTACGTGTTCATCGGGCTCTTGACCTTCACGACCTACGCGCTCGCCGGATGGATGCGCGAGCAGGTCTGCGTTTACATGTGCCCGTGGCCGCGCATTCAGGCGGCGCTCACCGACGAATATGCGCTCAACGTCACTTATCGTTACGACCGCGGCGAGCCGCGCGCGTCGGTGAAGAAAGCCGCAGCCTTGCACGAGCAAGGCTTGCCGGCCGGCGACTGCATCGATTGTCTGCAATGCGTGCATGTCTGCCCGACCGGCGTCGATATCCGCGGCGGGCCGAATCTGGGCTGCATCCAATGCGGCCTGTGCATCGACGCCTGCGATGCCGTGATGCAGAAAATCGGGCGGCCCGACCCGCCTGATCGCCTACGACACCGATATCAACGTCAAGCGCCGTCAGCAGGGCGAAAAGCCGATCTACCGCATCGTGCGCGCCCGCACCGTGCTCTATGCGGTGATCATTGCCGTAGTCGGCATCGTGATGGCCTACACGTTGGCGACCCGCCATAGCGATGCGGTCAGCGTGCTGCACGACCGCAATCCGCTCTACGTGCGCCTGTCCGATGGATCGCTGCGCAATGCCTATACGCTGCGCATCATCAACAAGAGCCTCGAACCCAAGACTTATGTACTGTCGATGACCGGCTTGCCGGACGCCGACATCGACGTGATCGGAAGCTCGAGCTTTGCCGGATCCAACCCGCTCATTCAGATCGGGCCCGACCAGACGCGCGAGGTGCGCGTGCTGGTGACTGCCCGCGATCCGATCGCGCCCGGCGCTTCCATCCCGATCGTGTTTTCGATTGTGCCCAAGACTGACGGCAACAAGACTGGTGGTCACAAGACCGACGGCTACACAGCGAGCGCCGGCGACCATTTCTTCGGACCATGAGGCCGTAGCATGTCCAATAAACACCCCCCAATGGACGCGCACACGAATCCCTTCTCATCCGGTCCCGGCGGGCGAGAGCCGCAGCCGGGCCAAATCACCGGTTTGATGGTGCTGGGCTTCATGATCGCCTTCTTCGCCATCATCGTCGGCGTGAATGTGTTCATGGCGCACGCCGCGATCTCCACGTTCGGCGGCGTGGAAACCGCCAGTTCCTATCACGCCGGGCAAATGTTCGAACGCGACGTCGCGATGGCAAAGGCGCAGGATGCTCAGCATTGGCAGGTTGACGCCAAGCTAACCCGCGCGGCCGATGGAACGACGCTGATCGACATTACCGCGCGCGACGGAGCCGGCGCGCCGGTGAGCGGCGTGGCCGCCAGCGCGCAGTTCGCGCGGCCGACCAATCGGCGTCTCGATCGCACCATCGCGGTTGGTCAAACCGGACCCGGCCACTTTGTTGGCAACACCGACCTTGCCGCCGGCCAATGGGATCTGGTCATCGAGCTGTCGCGCCAGGACGAGCGGCTGTTCCGTTCGAAGAATCGCGTCGTTCTGAAATAGTCGTCTTGAAATAGAAGTACGTGGCAATGGCCGAGACCCTCGATCTATCGTTGTTCGTCGAGCCTGGCGATGCCGGTGCGTCGCATATGACGCTCGCGGTCGAAGGCGTGTCGTGCGCAGGCTGCATCCGGAAAATCGAGAACGGCTTGAACAAATTGCCGGGGGTCATCGACGCGCGGCTCAATTTCACCCAGCGCCGGCTGGCCGTCGACTGGCGCAACGACGAGACCGACGCGGCCAAGATCATCGCGGCGATCGAGACCATCGGTTATCACGCGCATCCGTTCGCGCCGGAGCGCGCCGACGCCGACGAAAGCGCGCAAGCCAAGTGGCTGATGAAATGCCTCGCGGTCGCGGGCTTCGCCGCGATGAACGTGATGCTGCTGTCGGTGTCGGTCTGGGCCGGCAACGTCTCCGACATGACGCAGGAGACGCGCGATCTGTTTCACTGGCTGTCCGCCTTGATCGCGCTGCCGGCGGCGGCTTATGCCGGCCAGCCGTTTTTCCAAAGTGCCTTCCGGGCGCTGCGCGCGCGGCACGTCAATATGGACGTGCCGATCTCGATCGGCGTGACGCTCGCCCTCGGGCTCTCGGTCTATGAGACCGCGACCCACGCCACCCACGCTTATTTCGATTCGGCGATCATGTTGTTGTTCTTCCTGCTCGTGGGCCGCTATCTCGATCTGGCGATGCGGCGCAAGACCCGGCTGTTCGCCGGCAATCTCGCGAGCATCAAGGCGGAATTCGCGCACCGGCTCGATGCGGGCGGCGAACTTGTCCAGGTTCCGGCCGCCGCCCTTTTTCCCGGCGACCGGGTGCTGGTGCGCGCGGGTGAACGGGTTCCTGCCGACGGCACCATCATCAACGGCGCCTCGGAAATCGACGAAAGCCTCGTGACCGGCGAGACGCTTTATCGCCCCGTGCGCGCCGGCGCCACGATCTATGCCGGCAGCATCAATGTGTCCGGCGCGCTCACTGTGCGGGTGACTGCGGTCGGCGCGAGCACGTTGGTCGAGGAGGTCGAACGGCTGCTCGACAAGGCGACGCAGGCGCGCTCGCAGACGGTGCAGCTTGCGGATCGCGCGGCGCGGCTCTACGCGCCGGTTGTCCACACCACCGCGGCGCTGACGGCAGTCGGCTGGTTGATCGCCGGCGCCGGCATTCACGATTCGATTGTCATCGCGATCGCCGTCTTGATCATCACCTGCCCGTGCGCGATCGCGCTCGCAATCCCCGCGGTGCAGGTGGTCGCGGCCGGTGCGCTGTTCCGCAGCGGCGTCATTCTCAATGGCGGCAGCGCCATCGAGCGGCTCGCCGAAGCCGACACGATCGTGTTCGACAAAACCGGAACTCTGACGCTGCCCGAGCCGCGCGTCGATGAAAGCGCCGGCATCGCGCCCGAGATTTTGGAAAAGGCGGCGCGGCTCGCGCTTTCGAGCCACCACCCGCTCGCGACCGCGCTTGCCAGGCTCGCGCGCGTGCGTAGTCCCTATGCCGGTGCAATCGAGGAGCCGGGGCAAGGCGTGCGGGCGGACATCGCCGGAAAGGAAGCGCGTCTCGGCAGCGCCGACTTCTGCGGCATTGCAGACGCCGCGCATGCGCCGCACGGCAGCGATGCGTCCTTCATCACCTTCACTCATGATGGCGCGGCCGTCACCATCCCCATCCGGCAGACGTTGCGGCCGGACGCCGTCGCCGTGATCGACGCGCTGCGCAAGCGTGGACTCGATCTCATCATACTGTCGGGCGACCGGCCTGACGCCGTTGCTCCGATAGCGAAGGGGCTCGGAATCGCGAACTGGCAAGCGGGGCTCAAGCCGGCGGAAAAGATCGCCAAGATCGAAGAGCTGAAAGCGCAAGGCCATCGGGTGCTGATGGTCGGCGACGGACTGAACGACGCCCCGGCGCTGGCGGCTGCGCATGTCTCGATCTCGCCGATCACGGCTGCGCACCTGACCCAGGCGCATGCGGACGCGGTGTTTCTTGGCGATCAATTGAGGCCGGTCCTGCAGGCGGTTGCCATCTCGCAGCGCGCTCGCCGCCTGATGAAGGAAAATTTGACGCTGGCGGTGATTTACAATTTGTTCGCGGTGCCGCTGGCGATTGCCGGGCTGGTGACGCCGCTGATCGCCGCGGTTGCCATGTCGGGATCGTCGCTGCTGGTCACCTTGAACGCGCTGCGCGCGCGGCTCCGCCCGGGAGTAGCCTCATGAACGTGCTGATCTATCTGGTGCCGCTGGCGCTGATGCTCGGCCTGACCGGGCTCGTCGCCTTCCTCTGGTCGCTCAAGAGCGGCCAGTATGACGATCTCGACGGCGCCGCCGTGCGCATTCTTCCCGACGACGATATTGCTTCACATCACATTGCCCCGCGCGACGTCGCCTCACGCTGAGAGCTCTAACGTCACGACCATTGACGACGGCTCCTCCGGGTCGGACGCGATACGGAAGCCGAGTTCCCGACACATATCCAGCATCATCGTATTCTCGCGCAGCACCTGACCCTTGATGGTGCGAATGCCTTCGCTGCGGGCATATTCGACCATCAACTGCATCAACAGCCAGCCGAGACCGTGACCCTTCAGGTCGGAGCGAATGAGGATGGCATATTCGCCGCTCTCGTAATTGGCGTCCGCGTGCAGCCGCACGACGCCCAACAGCGCACCACTGGTCTCGTCGATCGTAACGAACGCCATGGCCCGCGCATAGTCGATCTGGGTCAAGCGGGCGACAAAGGGGTGGCTGAAATCCTTCACCGGCGCGAAGAAGCGCAGGCGGAGGTCGGCGGGCGTCACGGCGGCGAAGAAGGGTCCGTAAAGCGGCTCGTCCTCGGGCCGCACCGGACGAACAAGAATTGCCGTGCCGTCGCGCAATTGCATGTGCCGCACCCATTCGGTCGGATAGGGACGGATCGCGAAACGCGGGTTGCCGGAAGCGCCGCGGTGCGCGGCTTCGACCGGCGCGACCGATATCCGTGCGTCGACGGCGATCACGCCGGTCTCGTCGGCCAGCACCGGATTGAGATCGATTTCGCGAATTTCGGGAAAGTCGGCCACCAGTTGCGAAAGCTTGACCAGCAGAAGCTCGATCGCGCGTTCATCCGCGGCGGGTACGTTCCGATAGGCCTTGAGGATGCGCGACACGCGCGTGCGCGCGATCAGCCGTTCGGCCAGGTCAAGATTGAGCGGCGGCAGCGCCAAGGATTTATCGCTGATCACTTCGACCGCGGTGCCGCCCTGCCCGAAGGCGATCACCGGGCCAAACGTCGGATCGTCGGCCACGCCGACGATCAGTTCGCGCGCCTTGGGGCGCACGATCATCGGAAAGACGGTGACGCCGGCGATGCGCGCCTCGGGCTTGGCCGCGTGCGCGCGGCCGAGAATGTCGGCTGTGGCTTCGCGCACGGCGTCTTCGCTGGCGAGATCAAGCCGCACGCCACCGACTTCCGATTTGTGCACGATATCCGGCGACTGGATTTTGAGAACGACCGGGACGCCCTTGGCCAAGTGCGGCCTGGCCGCGGCGACCGCTTCGTCCGGATCGCGCGCCAGCACGGCGGGCGTGATCGGGATCGAATAGGCCGACAAGACCGTCGTGAGCTCGACCGGATCGAGCCAGGTGCGCTTTTCGCGCAGCACGCCGTCGATGACCGGGCGCACGGCGGCAGGATCGGGCACGAAGTCCGTCGGCATACTGGGCGGCATCGCCATCAAGAGATCGCGGGCTTGCCGGTAGTGCACGAGATGCATGAAGCCGTAGACCGCCGCAGACTCGGTCTTGTAGTTAGGAATATTGGCCGCTTCGAAAGCTTCGGAGGCCGGACCGCTTTCGCCCATCCACATCGTAAAGACCGGCTTCGGCGGCATGCGCTTGTCACGCTCGCGCTCGGCGACCGCGATGACGGATTTTGCCGCATCAAGCGCCGAGGCGAGCGCCGTCGGCACGTTCATCACCAGAACCGCATCGTTGGCGTTGTCCTCGAGCAGGCATTCGAGCGCGACGGCGTAGCGGTCGGCGCCCGCATCGCCGGCGATGTCGGCCGGATTGGCGCGCGACCAGATCGGCGGTAGCGCGGTGTCAAGCTTCTTCATGGTGTCGGGCGAGATGGCGGCAAGCTCGCCGCCCAAATCGACCAGACGATCGACCGCCAACACGCCGACGCCGCCGCCATTGGTCAGTATGGCAAGACGTGGGCCGGCGAAGCTCGACAAGCGCGCCAGCGTTTCGGCGGCGGCGAACAACTCGTCGAGATCGAACACGCGCAGCAAGCCGGCACGGCGAAACGCGGCATCGTAGACCGCATCGGATCCAGCGAGCGCGCCGGTGTGGGTCATCGCGGCCTTGGCGCCTTGCGCATGCCGTCCCGATTTGATCACCAGCACCGGCTTGGCGCGTGCCGCGGCGCGCGCCGCCGACATGAATTTGCGCGCGTCCTTGACCAACTCGATATAGAGCAGGATGGCGCGCGTGCCGCGATCCAGAGCGAAGTGATCGAGCAAATCGGCGAAGTCCACGTCGAGGCTATCGCCGATCGAGACGATGGCGGAAAAGCCGACGCCACGGCCGGCAGCCCATTGCACCAATCCAGCCGCGATGGCGCCCGATTGCGAGATGAGCGCAAGATCGCCGGGCGGCGGCGCCGCCGCCGCGAAGCTCGCATTGAGCTTTGCGCCAGGCACCAGCACGCCGAGACAATTGGGGCCGACCAAGCGCATGCCGGCGGCGCGGGCGTTCTTCTCGCAGGCATCGGCGAGCGAGCCGGGGCCATGGCCGAGCCCCGCGGTAATGATGATGCCGACTGCGGTGCCTTTGCGCGCGGCGGCGGCAACCGCATCGGGTACTGCGGCCGGCGGCACCGCGATAGCGACGACATCGGGCGCTCTCCGGCAAGGCATCGTAGGATTTAACGGCGCGCACTCTCGCGATTTCGTCGTAGCGCGGGTTGACCAGGTGGATCGCGCCAGGAAACCCGCTGCCGAGAAGATTTTCGAGCACGGCACGCCCAGTCGATGTCTGGCGCGGCGACGCGCCGACGACGGCGACGGAGCGCGGGGCAAAAAGCGTTTCGAGACGATACGTGGACATGGGCTCGCCAGGGCTAAAGAGACGGTCCGAAGCCTTTCATCGGAAAAGCCGCGACACGTTCTATTGATCCAAGTCAAAGCTCGGTTCTTCTCGCGACGGCAGGATGACACAAAAAGGAGGGATGTCATGCCGGCCGTAGACGCAGTGATCGTTGCAGCAATTGTCGCCGCCTTTGTGATTTTTGCCGGAGTGCTCGCGTGGGTCGAGCATCAGACCAGGGATTTGCCCCCGGTTCGATCGCCCGCGAAGCCTGCGGGAGGAAGGACCGCGCATCGGTGAAGACGCCGTGACGCCGTCTCGAACGATCACAGTCCAATCCCAAACATTTTTTCAGCGATCCGAAACCAGTCAGAGACCATGACCAAACCGGCGACCACTCAACTACCGCATGCCTTCAAACGCATTCGGCTCGAGATCGCGCGCTCCAAGGAATTTCCGTCCGGATCGTCCCGGCACGGCTACGAATTCGTGGCGCCGCTCGATGGCAACGGCCATATCGACCCGTCGCTCTGGCGCCAGCATCGCGACAATTGCCGCGTGCGCCGTTTCTGGGGCGGCGAGGAAGAGATTGGACATCTGCTGCACAAGCCGGGCGGTCCGGAGCATGCGCAATGGGTTTTCGATTACGACGATGCGGCCGAATATGACGACGAGTTGGGCTATCGGTTCGGCGCACATGCCTTTGCGCCCGGCGAATATGTCTCGATCCGCGACGATGCGGGCGAGTTGCACACCTTCCGTGTGCTGTCCGTGAGTAACGCGACCTGATCACACGCCGGGCGATGCATCTTTCTTATCTGTGCCGGTGGTGTGCGGCCTGCTCGTAGTGCAGGCGCAAGAGATCGATGCCGTAATCGTTGCCGTTCGGTGTGCGCACGATAGTATGCACATGGAACTTCGCCGGCTCGGCGTTGGTGAGAAAGACGCCGGCGTGATGATCGAATTCGATGAAGATCACCGGGCTCTGAATCCGATAGTAGAACGGGCTCGTCTCTTCAAAGCCGCCGATCCAGCAAAAATGCGTGTCGGCGAGATACTGCTCAACCTCGGCTAAGCGCGCTGCGAGCGGTCCCGGCGGCAGCGGCGCGATATAGGCAGCGACGAGATCCATGAGATCGCGTCGCTGCCGCGCGGACAATGCCGATGCGCGCAGCCCCTCATAGGGCACGATGCGATTGTCCTGAAAGGCGCCGCCCAGATGCAGATTGTCAGCGAAGTGGCGGCGGCCGGGCGGCAAGTCGCCGCCGACCATGGCATGCGCGACGATCGCTTGCTGCTGCTGACCCGCCGGCAACGAACGCATCAGCGCCAGGCCGGCGCGCTCTTCATCCTCGAACAGACGCGTGCCGGCAAACGGCCCGGCATCGGCGTAATTCGGCTCGGCGCCGAGGAAGCATGGCGTGAGCACCATCTGCCGGCCGATGACAAAACAATTGAGGCTGAGATGGTGGCCGAAAAGCTGCCAGCCCCACGGCTCGGATTCCGACGCCGTGCCGAACAGGCAAAAGGTATAGGCCCATTCGCCCAGCACCGCCGGGCCGCCGACGAGATCGCCGAGGAAACGATTGAGCCGCATCACGCCGCGCGTGATGCCATAGCCCTTGCCGCTCAGGCTCGCGCGCAACACTGCCATCACCGCTTCCTGGATCGGCGCGCTCGTCTCGTCGAGCCGGAGACCGTGATGCTCGACATAGAGCTCGGTGTTCTGCCAATGCCGCCACAGCTCCGAGTCAACCGGCAGGCACATCGCGACGAGCTGCTCCCGTCTCAGCAGCGCGAGCAGAGCATCGACCGCTTCAACCATTGCGGGCGTCGGCGCATCCTGCGGCGCAAGCGAAAACAAGCCGCGTTGAACGTGGCCGTCGGTCGTTATTCCTTGAAACGGCGCGGCGGCAAGTTTCGCCCAGGTTCCAAATAGCTCATGCGCGCGCGGACTTCGCATCCGCGCCTTTGCATGCGCGCGCGGCGTCGGACCGGCGATGTTGCTCTGTCCCGGCGCTGGAACGAAGGGATGATAGTCCCCAGCGCTCATGGCTGACGCAATGCCTACAGGCCCACGCCGATGAGCGGCAGCAACCGCTGCAAGATGGCAGCAATACAAACCAGGATGACCAGAAGCTTCAGCAGGTTCGAGAGCCGCCGGTCGCGCACATACTTGTCGATGATCCAGAATACGATGGCAGCGATGACGACGGTGATGAGGATGTGAATCACGACCAAAATCATAGATGACCCCGCGAGATCGAACGCAATCTTGGGGAGACTAGAGCATGATGCCGAAAAGTGGAAACCGGTTTTCGGACAAGATCATGCTCAAAAAGAGATTCCGCCGAATGCGAACGATTGGCTGCTCGGCCCGAGACGGTTAGGCTTCGCCGGCCCGCACGATCAGCACGCGCCTGTGATTGGCGAGCAGGATCAGAAGCCCGATGAACGCCGTCGCGGCCATAACGATGAAAACCGTCAGGCTCGACGAGGCGTTCAAAAGTCCGACGCCGGTCGAGGCGAATGCACCAATGCCCATTTGCAGAAAGCCAAGCACGGCCGAAGCGCTGCCGACATTCTTGCTGAAGGGCGCGAGCGCGATGGCCGCCGCGTTGGGATACGCCATTCCGCAGAACGGCAGGTAGAGCAACAACAAGACGATATTGCCGGCAAGGCCGTACCAGCCATAGAGCGTGCCGACCAAAATAATCAGCATGATTACGTTCTGGCAGATGACGGCGACGCGAAAAATCTTGTGATCCTCATGCCGGCGCGACAGCCAAATATTCAATTGGCTTCCGCCGATGAAGCTGCAGGCGAGAGCGGCGAAGATCAGGCCGTAGGCCTGCGGACCGACCTGGAAGCCGTCGATGAAAATGATCGGCGAGCCGGTCACGTAGACGAACAAGCCCGCAAACGCGAACGCGCCGGCGAGCGCATAGGTATAGAACTGCGGGCGCATCAGGATCTGCTGGAAACCTTCGAGAATGGCCCGCGGCAGAAGGGAGATTTCAGGATCCGGCCGATGACCCTCGGGCAGCAGCAATCCGATCACGATCATCAAGAAGAGCGCGAAGGCGGCGAGAATGACGAAGATCCACGGCCAGCCGATGGTGGTCGCGATCAGGCTGCCGATCGAGGGCGCAAACAGCGGCGACACGCTCAGCACCAGCATCAGCAGCGACAGTATCTTGGCGCTCTCGCGCGCCGGGAAGAAATCCCGGACCATCGCAATGGCGCCGACTTGCGCGACACAGCCGCCAAGCGCCTGCAGCAATCGAAAGGCGATGAACAGTTCAGGTGAGCGCACGGCGATGCAGCCGAAGGACGCAAGGGTGAACAAGCTCAGGCCCGCATAGAGCGGCCGCTTGCGTCCGAAGCGATCGAGCAACGGGCCGTAGAACAACTGCCCGAGCGCAAGCCCAATGAAATACCCAGAGACCGAGAGCGAGATTTGCGCCGGCGTCGTGCCGAGATCGTGCGCGATCTGCGGAAACGCCGGCAGATACATGTCGATGGAGAAAGGGCTGACGGTGCTCAGCGCCCCGAGAATGAGAATGATCAGCAGATTAGAGCGACCGCTACGTGGCATTGCAAATTTCAATCGGGTGACTTTCGAGCCGGCGGAGGCCGGGTGATCAATTGAGGGACGCCTTACGTGGTGGCGTGAAACGTCGGCGCAAGTGACAGCGGCGCTGGCGACCTATTTCCCGCCACAGCGTTGCGCGCTCGTCACAGTCTTACGAGCGAAATCCACCAGCGGTGCTTAGCGTTTTGTCTGATCCTTCCCTCGTGATTCAAGCCCGCAAAAAGGGCGTGACAACGTATCGCGATGTTCACGTATTGTTCTTTTCGCAAAATCGTGTGTTTGCGATGGAGTTCACGGTGAGCTTGGACATCTATCTGTTGACACTGACAGACGATGAAACCGCCAAATTTGACCGCGCCATCGTAGAGCGCGCTTTCAAGGACATCACGGTCGACCAAGTCGGAGATTATTGGCACCTACGGACAACGTTTGGGACCGTCTCCGTTGATGATGAGCCGAAGATCCGCGGGATCTCGGTTCGCAGCCCGCCTTCCTATGAACATTTCCCTGAATTCTGGAACGCGATGTTCGAGGTTCTGCTTCAGACCCACACTGTGCTGATCTGGCCGGCCGGGGGACCAAAGCCCTATTGCTGTCTTGCGAACCCGGATATGATTCCGCAGGTGCCGCAGGACTTTATTGAAAGCTTCGGCGAACCTGAATTTGTGGCCTCGGGAGCGGAGATTGATGAGGTGATGGAGCGCAGTTTCTCTTAAGGGCCACGACCTCAGGTGGTCGCTCAATCGCCCGCGACGGTAAGGCTTTAGGGGATTTTTAGGGTTAATAGATCACTCTCGTGCGGGCGTGCGGCGCTCGGACGAGCAACATGTTTCGATGGCTATTGGCACTGGCGGCAATCGGGTTTGCTTCTTCCGCCTGTGCGGCCGAGCTTGAATTTCTCCGCGGCTCGGCCACGCCCGCCTACACCATTCAGCAAACGCCGCCGCCGCCGGCATTTGCCGCCCCACCACCTCCGCTGCCGCTTGTCAGGCCCGCCGCCGGTGCTGGTCCCGCAGGCGGTCACGGTGGTGAGACCCGTCGTCTGGAATTGGACCGGATTCTACTTCGGGGCGAATGCCGGGCTCGCGGTCGCGACCACCAACTTTGCCGACCCGTTCGGCACCTCCGTGTTCGGCGACGGGGTGCGGAGCCCCGGGTTCATGGCCGGAGGCCAGATCGGCTTCAACTGGCAGGCGCCCGGATGGCGATGGGTGCTCGGGATCGAGGCCGATGCAGACGCCATCTCGTCGGATGGGACAACCACCTGCTTTGCCGCCTCCGCTCAAACCATCAATGCCACGTGCCGGGTGCGCCCGCAGTCGGTCGCCACGCTGACCGGCCGCATCGGCTACGCCATGAGCCCTGCCGATGAACTGCAAAACGTCGCGCCGATCGGCCTTTTGCCGATCCGATCGGCGACGCTGATCTACGGCAAGGCCGGCGTCGCGCGGGCCAATAGCCAGATCGATATGGCGATCAACAACGATCTCGCGGGCTTTGCCGGGCCGGGCATCACGTCGAACAGCACCAACACCACATTCTGGGGCTGGACTGTCGGCCTCGGCATCGAACAGGCGTTGTCGGCCGCCTGGTCGCTGAAGGTAGAATACGACTATATCGGCTTCCCCAGCCGCAACATCGCCAATCTCGGCAGCGCGACGGTCGATATGTCCGGCACGACGCTGAGCGCGACGCCGGCGGGCTCGTCCGGCGTTTCGCAAAGCATCCAGCTGGTGAAGCTTGGCCTCAACTACAAATGGGGAGCGAATCCGCTGCTGTGGGGTGACGGGGCTCCGGTGGCGAGCGTCGTTGTGAAAGATGCGCCGGTGCAGAACTGGTTCGCAGGCTGGGATGCGGAAGGCGGCGCCCGCTACTTCGGCAGCTGGGGGCGCTTCCAGAAAGACCTCGGCGTTTTCACCAGCGCGGGCCTGCCCAGCATTACGTCGGTTTCGCGACTTACCTATTCCGACATGCAAACAAATTCCGGCGAATTGTTCGGCCGCATTGACAGTCCGTGGCGGGTTTTCGTCAAAGGCTTCATCGGCACCGGCGCGAATACCGGCGGCCAGATGAACGATGAGGACTTCGGCATCCCGTTGCTCGGCACCTTCGCCGCCTATTCGAACACGATTTCCTCGGTCAGCGGGACCATCAACTACGGCGCAATCGATGCGGGCGTGAACGTGCTGGAGGCGCCCAGCTACAAAGTCGGCGTCTTCGCCGGTTATTTCTTTCTCAATCAGGATATGAATGCCTTCGGTTGTCATCCGCTCGCCAACATCAACTGCATTCCGAACGTGCCAACGACCGGCTCGGCGATCATCAGCGAAAACGACAAGTGGCAGGCGATGCGGGTCGGCGTCTCCGGCGAGACGCGGCTGATCAACCGCCTGCGGCTGAGCGGGGATGTCGCCTACCTGCCTGTCGTCAACTTCAGCGGGGTCGACACGCATTTCTTCGGCAATACCGGGCAGGTCGCCAGCATCAATCCCGAATTCGGCGAACAAAGGCGCCGGCGTGCAGATCGAGGCGATGCTGTCCTACTTCGTCACCTCGCAGTTCAGCGTCGGGCTGGGCGGCCGCTATTGGGCGCTGTGGACGAACAACGGGCAGGCCAACCGCACGGTCGATGACGGTGCGCCCATCTCTCCGACGCCGCCGCAGGCATTCAGGGCAACGGTCGAGCAGGCGGGCGTATTCGTGCAAGGCGCCTACCGGTTCGGACCGGACTGTTTTTGATGCGGCGCTGCCGTTGCTTCTGTCGTGTTTGCAACGCGCGGCCAGGCCCGCTGTCGACGCGGACGGCGCACCTCAAAGGCACACTCTGTCTGACCCACGCATGACGCGGAGCCGTGAACGGCCGACTCCGCGCAGTCTTCGCATTAGTCGATTCAAACTTTCAGCGGTGATGTCTACCGCCGCGTAAACGCTTCATGACGATGTCGCGTCCCGCGCTTAACAAAATGAAGGCAGCTTGTGGAGACAATCGTAGCCGATGAAGGCCTCATCGGCGGCGTGCTTCCGCGATCAGGCGTCTCGGCGCGTATCGGATTTCATCCACACGCGAATTCGCCTGTCGACCTTTCGTGTGATAGCGTTGATGATTTTCCCGAGCGTTGCGAAACAATTGCTGAGGATAAAAACGGCTCGCCGTATTCCTGAACAACGGCGGCGTTGTCACTGCCAACAGACTCATCGGTCAACCCAAAATGACTGACCCGGTCTTTCTCATTGCGGTTTCAGGGCTCGGCCTTTCGGTAATTGTCTCTGGGATCCGGCTGATCAACTGGTTTCTTCGAAGCGATCCAAAACTTATCGCGCAAGCGGGGCGATTGTCGGCGGTCGGTCTTTTCGCGCTGTCGTTGCCGCTCTTGCTGGGACTGGCGGTAAACCAGCGATGGGTCGAAACCATCGGCCTGTCGGCCGTCATGCTGCTCGGATTTACGCTCTACGGGCCGCGTATTCTGGGGCAGCTTTTTCCGCGCCGCCTGGTTCCGGATTTTAGCGCGCCGGCCGCCGCGAATGCCGGACACGCGCCTTCCGAAAGCGACACTGAGCTGGTCCAGCGCTCGATCGCCGTGCTGGAAGAATACCTTCGGCGCACAGCGGGTATTTCCGAGCCGCAGGGAAAGTTGCGCGGCGGCCGCTCACAAATTTCACACGCTCGCTCGCGCGGCAACGGAAATGGCCACGATGCGGAAAGTCGCGGTCGCGAATTTCACGATGGCGAAAGTGACGCCCGTTCGATGTCGGAAGCGGAAGCCCTGGAGGTTCTCGGCCTCGGCCCCGGCGCGACCGAAGCCGACATTACTGAATCGCACCGACGCCTGATGCAACTGATCCACCCCGATCGGGGCGGCTCATCTTACTTCGCCGTGAAGGCCAATCAAGCAAAAGAGGTCCTTCTCGGACGCGACAAGTCGCAAAACGGTCGAAGCACCGGCGCCGGTGCGCGCAAGCGCCGGCGGCACGCAAGTCAACAGGACCTTTCGCAATCCAAACCGCCGACACGGGGGTGATGCATGTCGAATGCAGGTAAAAAGACGACCGTCAAAGACGAATTCGTGGCGCCGCAGATCAAATTAGAAGAAGAGCAGAAGGGCGCCGCGGTTTCTGTCAAACAACAGATAGAAGCCTACCTGCAACGGAAAGCCGAAGTTACGCAAAGCGACCATCAGGCCTTCCAGGACTATCTCAACCAGAAAGCGCAAGCGCTGCCTGCGCCGCAAGATGCCCCGGCGCCCGAGCAGCCATCGAAGTTCAATCGCCGTAACTTGCTGAAAGTCGTCGCCGGAACGGCGGTGGCCGGCGAAGCCGCGGCCGCGACCTATTCCTGGGTCACAAGCGGATCCGCTTCCGATCAGGGTGCCCGGAACGCCGGCGCTCGCTACGCCGACGCGCAACGCGAGAACATCGAACGGACGCTGATCAACTCGAAGTCCGACGTCGGCGGGCGCGGCCTCGGGAAATGGATCGCGCTGCTTCCGACCAAGCTCGGTGGCGGCACTTACGCGCTCGATCTCAACACCAACCGCGTTCTGTCGTCGATCTGGTATTGGACCTACGGGGATTTCAACCCGATATCCCATCACCTGTGCGCGTTTCCGAGCGCCGATCCGTATCATTCCTTCGAGTTCATCAACAGCACGCAAGGCGGCAAGAACTGCCTGATCTACGGCATCAACACCAGGATGGAAGCGCCTGAACCGGGCTTCAACATCTATCGGGTGCGCTACGACGGCGCGCAGATGGAGCTGATCGAGAACGTGTCGGAAACGACCGGCCTTGGTCTCGGCGTTCACGTCACCATCAATCCGAAGGATGCCCAGTCGTACTTCGTCACCGACGGACAAAAGGACATCGCCGCTTGTTTCGACCGGACATCATCGCGGGTCATCGCGGCCTTGAAATATGATTGGGAGGGCAACTCGAGCGATCTGCGCAATTGCTGGAGGAATGGCGGCACGCTCAAGATCTCCAAAATCTATCCGGATTCGAAAACCGGCAAGTTCGACTATCGCGGCACCAAAGGTCAGAAGATCGAGTGGGAAATGGTGCCGATGGGAGAATTGTTCGTCGAGGAAGGCACGATCCCAGGCGATTCTCCGCACACGCTGACCGGCGCCGACGGCACCATCTGGCATCCGACCGGGCGCTGGGCCGCGACAGTCATCCGGCTTTGCGGCGGCATCGCTATTCTCGACGCGGAGAACAACTTCAATCCGGTCGCCTTCCTGCAATTCAACAAGGATTCGCCCGACCAGTATCCCGTCAAACGCATCGACGACGATCACTGGGAGGTGGTCTTCGACAGGGTGTTCTCGCCCGGACACGAGATCGGGTTTTCGCCCGACGGGCGGTTCCTGTGCATGATGAATAACCTGCGCGAAAACAATTGTTCGGTTTTTGATGCGCGCGATCCGGACCCGACCAAATGGAAGAAGATCGCCCATGTCGAGGACCCGCTCTGGGGCGGCAAGTACCCGAACCCGTTCCACATGGTGTTTTCGCTCGACAGCTCGAAGCTTTATCTGTCGGTGCTGCATCCATCGCCGGCGGCAAGCGGCGTGATGGTGGTCGATACGGCCACGTGGAAGATCAAGAAGGAAATTCAGGGTATCGGTCCCGACCTGCAGACGCCCGCCATCACCTATGACGGCAAATATATCGTGGCGCCTTTCAGCGGCTTTCAACGGCAGTCCAGCGGCATTGCCGTTATCGATACCGCGACCGATCAGTTGCTCGGCATTCTGCCGAGCACCGGCGGCCATCATGATTGCGTCATTATCCCGACCGAGCTCGAGCACATGAAGCATACGCGTTCGTGTACGCTCTAGTCGCGTGCACGGCCGGCTAAATCGGTGACGCGCGATGCCTCACAAATCCGGCATCGGATTCCTGCTGGCAAGCCTGGCGCTGCAAAATCTCGGGCGGCGCAAGGCGCGCACGCTGCTGCTGCTGGCGGCGGTGGCGATCTGCAGCGGCGCCGTGTTCACCGGCGCGGTCCTGATGCAGAGCATCGAATCCAGCATGTCGGTCGGCTTTACGCGTTTGGGCGCCGACATGCTCGTGGTTCCGGCCGGTACGCTGACCAACATCACCGCCGCATTGTTGACCGCCGAGCCGACAGACCTGACGCTTGACGATCGTGTGCTCAGAGGCCTCGAAGCGCTCAAGGGCGTGCAAAGGGCGGCGCCGCAGCTTGTCTTCCGCACCGACGCCTCGGGCTATAAAGGACGCGGCGAAGTCGTCGATCTGATCGCGTTCGATCCTGCGCGCGATATCACCGTCCAACCATGGCTGGCACAACATCTCGACCGGCCGTTGCGCAAGGGCGATGTGATCATCGGCGGACGGCGCGAAGAAGCGATCGGCTCGGAACTGCTGATCTTCGGCTGGCCGCTGACCGTTTACGGCAAGCTCGGCCAAACCGCGGTCGGCACCCACGAGCGCGGTTTGTTCATCACCTTCCCGACGCTCGCCGACATGCGCGCCACCATGCAGCAGATCTGCGGCAGCAAGGCGCCACTCGAACCCGATAGAATTTCCGGGGTGCTGCTTGAGCTTGCGCCCGGAGCGAAGACGCAGCAAGTGCGCTTTTCCGTTCTGGCCAATTTCCCCGGCGTCAAAGTCGTGTCGGGCGAATCGATGCTCACGTCCGTCCGCCAAGGGCTTACGGCTTTGCTTGGCGGCGTGCTCGGACTGATGGCAATCATGTTCGTCAGCACCGGACTGATGGTGAGCGTCCTGTTCTCGGCAATCATCACCGAGCGTCGGCGTGAGCTCGGCCTGCTCAGAGCGATCGGTGCCCGCCGCAAGCAAATCGTGGGCATGCTGCTGATGGAAGCCGGCTTGGCGACCGCGGTAGGCGGGCTCGCTGGATGCGTTTTGGGTTTGTTATTGATGCGGGTATACGAGCGCTCGCTCGTTTATCACCTCGACAGCATGGGCATCCCGTTTCTGTGGCTTCCGGCCGGCACAACAGGCCTGATCGCGCTCGCTTGCATCGCGCTGACTTCGTTGATCGGCGCGGCGGGCGCGCTCTATCCGGCTTGGCGCGCGAGCCGACTGGAGCCCTACGCTCTCATTCGCTCGGAGGGCTAGCGCGATGCTGTCGTGTGTCGATTTGGCGAAGACCTACTCTTCCGAGCGCGGCGAAATCGAAGCGGTCAAGGGCATCGATATTGAGGTGCGGCCCGGCGAGTTCGCGAGCATCGTCGGACGCTCGGGCTCGGGCAAGTCCTCATTTCTCGCAATGATCGGCGGCTTGAGCCGGCCGTCGCGCGGCACGGTGCGGATCGAGGATACCGATATCTGGAGGTTGAGCGACGACCGCTTGGCGAATTTCCGCAACCGCCGCATCGGGTTCGTGTATCAGTTCGCGAGCTTGCTTCCGACGCTGCGCATCGTCGACAATGTGGCCCTGCCGGCTTTGCTCAATCGCGCTCAGGGCCCAGCGAGCGCCTATCGAACCGCCGCCGAGTCTCTCGACCAGTTGGGCTTATCTGACTACATCGACGCCTACCCGGCCGAGATCTCCGCCGGCGAACAGCGGCGGGCGGTCATCGCGCGCGCGCTCATCAATTCGCCTGCCTTGCTGCTGGCCGACGAGCCGACGTCCGATCTCGACGAAGAGACCGAGCGCCAGATCATGGATCAGTTTCGGAAACTCAATCGCGAGCACGGCGTCACCCTGATCATGGTGACACATAATCTTCGGCTCGCGGAACAGACGGATCGGATCATTCACATTGCCGGCGGCAGGCTCGCGTCGTGAACGCCGGCGAGGACCATATTCTGGGGAAACTGTCCGATGCGGACAAGGATGCGCTGATCGCACGTCTTTGGCGCGACCTGCAGGACGAGCGCGCCCGGTCGAAAGAACTGGAGCGACAGCGCGCTCTGCAAAGCGGCAATCCAGCTCAAGACAGCGGCCAACTTCTGAAAAAGCTTCAGCAAGCCGGCGCGGGCAAGCGGAGTTTGCGACAAGTACCGACAGGCCTTGGCCTCAGCTTAAGCCGCGCATTGGATTTCGTGAGTGCGAGGGTTCTGATCACCATCGCGGCGCTGATTGCGCTTGTGTTTGCGCTCGACTTTACAATTGGCCGATATCAGCAATACCGCCTGGACCAGAAGCGCCTGGCCGAGCTCAGGCTGCAGCACGCGGCCTACGAGGGCATGTTTGTCGAGGTGGTCAATGTCGCGTACGAGCCGGATCAGAAATCCTACCGGCTGACAATGAAGATCACCAATGTGGAGCCGGGCCGTCCGCTCTATGTGATGCAAAGCCCGGTGCGCGTGTTCGAACAGATAGGCTTGTCCTGGAAAGAGGTTCCCTCCCGTGATCCTGACGGCGAGGGCGCGCGCGTCATCAAGCTTGCCGACGCTTATACTTTCCAGTCGATCTTCGAGCCCAATCTCGCCGAATGGACCGAACTCATCCCGGGCTACATGCACATCAGGTTTGAAGCCAACAGCTTGATCAGCGAACGCAGCGAGCCGGACGACGACATCATCGATCGCACGGATCGATACTACGTGTACTTGAAGCCGCACGGCGCGGACGACAATGCGATCCGCAAGCGGATGAACTACAAAGGCGATCCGCCCGTCTACATGCCGATGCCGCCGCACTAGAAGCGCGGGTGCGAGTGATTATTGACCGAAAAGCGTATCCACGCCGGGATCGGCCTGAAGCGGGCTAAGTGGCGCCGGATTTGGTATCAAATAAGTCGCAAGGTGGGCATCAAGCGCGTCCATCGTCTTCTCATCGGCGGGGTCAACACGAAAGCCGACGAAGCCATCCGGCCGCACAAGGATCGCCCCGCCGTTGGGGACGCCGGCTAGGGCGGCATCGAACGGCGCGGTTGACGCATCGACAATGGAAACAAGCTTGCCCCAACGCGACCGGAGATAATCCAAGCGCGGCACCTCGCCGAATGCGATCAGGTGATGGCGCGTGCCACTGAGGAAATGGCACGCAGGAAACCGCGCTCCCGGCGATACTCCGTCGGCAACTCCACCGGCCTGCCCTACCAGCGCGCTTCCCGCATACGAAATGTCGAGCATCGACCGCCGGCGCGCCGACGCCATATCCTCGACCGGATCGGGCGGCGGTACGGCCGGCGCGCCGACGCCATCGCACTCGGTGACGAGATTCATCACGAAGCTATGAACCTCATCCGATACTTCGAGCACATGGTGATCGGCTATTCCGCGTTCGGTCGCGTAGCTGTCGAGCAGCGACGGCCTTGCTTCGCCGCGAATGACCAAAGCGAGTTTCCAAGCAATATCGGCCGCGTCCATGAACGCCGCATTTAGCCCCTCGCCGCCGAGTGGACTCGACAAGTGAGCGGCGTCGCCCAGCAAAAATCGCCGGCCATCGCTTACGCGCTCAGCAGCCCGCATGTGCATTTTGAAATAAGAAACCCATCGCAGATCGTGCAAACCGACGTCGACGCCGACGCGGGCATTGAGCAACGCCCCCAGTTCGTCCGCGGTTGGAAGTTCGGGACGCGTATCGATCTCATTGCGATTGACGAAGATAAGCCGGCGGTCGCCCGGGAGCGGCGAGAACAGCCCGAACCCGGTCGGCCCCACAATGACGCTGCCGCATTCGGGCGGACATGGCAGGTGGATTTTCGCGTCCGCAACAATAAATCGGCCGTCGTAAGTCTCGCCATCAAGATGCTCCTGCATCGAATGGCGCGTTACGCTGTGAGCGCCGCCTGCGCCGAGCACGTACGCCGCCGTGAAACTCTCGGTTCGGCCGCCACTTTCGAGCGTCACGCGCAGGCCGGCCGGGTCGTCTTCGATCGACTTTACCTCTGTGCCGTACTCAATGTTGACGCCTAGGCTCTGCAAATGATCGCGCAGGATGGTTTCGGTCTGCCACTGCGGCAGGCTGCACTGAAATTCGTATTTGCATCCGATACCTGCGAATCTCGTGGTCGAGATTTCCTGCAAACCCGGTCCGAGCAGCTGAACTTGCCGGATGCGCACGCCCGTGTGAAGAAATGGCTCGATCAGGCCAGCCCGCTCGATGATGTCCAGCGTCGCCGGCTGCAGCGCGGTCCCGCGCGCCTCGTGATGCGGCGCCAGTCTGCGCTCGACGACACGCGGCTTGACGCCATGCCGAACCAGTTCGCACGCCGCGAATAATCCGGCCGGACCGGTCCCTACAATCAGGACGGCCGCTCTGGGTTCGGCCTCATTAGTTTGGCTGAGCGGAAGCGACATGAGGGCCCCTTAAATTTAAGGCTATGATGCTAGGTTATTGGTGCGCAAATACGACACGACGCGCATCACTTTCGTGCCTCACTTTTCGCGCGCGAGAAGTGCGGCGGGAAGACGCTTGGAGTCTCCCTCCGTATCCCAGGCTTGAGCCGCGATCCGCCACACGCCTGCATCTTTCACCAGCAGCATCATTTCAACGCCTCTTGTCACGTCGGCATCGTTCTCTGTGATTTCGCAACCGGCAACGGCAACGGCCACATTACCAAAAATTTGAACTTCAACCCCGAGAACGGCTTCGGCGAAGGAGCGGAGCTTGCTTCCGGCGAGGCCCTTCATGCGCTCGACAAAGGCTTCGGCGGTCTGCGCTTTGACCGGACGCGCCGCGGCATAGAGCGGAGCCCCGGGCAGGAAATCGGCCGTGAAGGCGGCCCAATCGCCGGAAGTGCCCGGCCGCCAGTTCAGACTCCCGAATTGTCGCGCAATAACCTTGCGGATCGCGGCTTCATCATCGGTCATGACGCAAACCCGTTGACTGCGATTGTATGGCCGAAAAACGACAGGTCCGTGCGCGGCGCGTCAGTCCTTGTAGACCTCGACCGCCTGCATCATGCCCATCTCCTCGTGGTTCATCATGTGACAGTGCAGCATGAAGACGCCGGTGTAGTCGAGGAAACGCGAGCGGATGACGACGCTGCCGCCTTTGGCGGGCCGCGGCACGACTACGGTATCCCGCCAAACCCGATCGGCCTGCGCCTGACCGCTGACCTCGATGACCTGGAACGGATTGGTGTGGATATGGAACATATGGTCGTCGTGCTCGTGGGTGTTGCGGATGGTCCATTCCTCCACCGCGCCCAGCCGCACTCGCTGGTCGATGCGCGAGGGATCGAAAATCTTGCCGTCCACGGTGAAGGTGAATTCCTGCCAGTGGCCTGCGGCATCGTTCTGCGGCGAGGTCGCCCCCAGGACCAGCGTGCGCCGGCCTGTGATCTCGCTATCCCGGATCGTCTCGAGTGGCGGCTTTGGCAGTGCAGCCGGGAGCGTCATCGGCAGCGGCTCGCCGGCGACCACCACGCGCGCCAGTGGTCCGGTGGGCGACGGATGACCCTGATCAAACGGCAGGGCGTTCAGTTCGTAGGTGCCCGGCCCCGCCGCATGCACCAGCACATCGGCGCGCTGTCCCGGGGCGATCAGCAACTGCTTCATCTCCTGCATGGTGCCCAGCTGGATGCCGTCGTAGGCGATAACATTCAGCCGGTGCTTGTCGAGCTCCAGCAGCATGTTGTCCTGGTACTGTGAGGCGACCAGGCGCCAGCGCTGCACCTCCCCTGGCCGCATGTCGATGGTCGGCCGCCGCTGACCGTTGATCGCCAGGAAGCGAGTCGCAGTTTCGGGAAAGAGCGTGCCGAAGTCTTCAATCATGGAGTAGGCGTCGAACACGACCTGCGACAGCAGCATGACGCGCTCGCGCGCCCGGGCGATCTCCGGCACATCGGCGAAGTCGCCTTCGACGATGATAGCGCCCGCCATGCCGCTCGCCACCTGCACATCGGCCGAGCCGTGGTGATGCGGATGGTACCAGTACGTGCCGCGCGTATGGTCCGCGGGCAGCGCGATCTCGATCTCGTACGACTTGCCGGGCACCATCGCGCGCATGACGTTATCGGCGATGCCGCTCGGACTGCAGTGCGCGCCGTGGAAATGGAGGTTCGTGTTGTTGAACTGGTGCGGATGCGAGGGGTTGCTGGGGAGGAAATCGCGGTTGGGCGGCAGGTCGTTTATCAGCCGTATCTTCAACGTTTCGCCGGGCTTCATGCGCAGCGTCGGCCCCAGCCCGCCTTCGTAAGCGCGTAGGTAGAGGCGCATGCCGCCGATGTCGCGATAGGCGTAGGCGCATCGCAGGCTGGTGCTGAGCACACCGTTCGCCGAGCGGCGGACCTCGGGCTCAAGCAGGGGCTGGTCCATCGCCGGCACGACCGGCAACGTCGCCACGCCGACTTCGGGCATGTGAGCGTGCGCGCCGCCGGTCTGCCCCAGCGCAGCACGCCGGCCCAGTGCCAGCGTGCCAATTGCCAAGCCGGCCTGCAGCAAGCCGCGCCGTGAGGCACGCGGCCCAACCCCGCGGCTCGTGCTGAAGAACCTCTGTTCTTTGACCATGATCCCGCTCCGCGTGAAACGCCCGGCGCCTATCCGCTGATTGAGGCCATTAGAGCATGATCCGGAAAAGTGGAATCCGGTTTTCCGAAAAGATCATGCTCAAACAAAAAGCTAGAGCGGGATGCCGATCGAACCACAACTCATCGCGCTCTAGCGTCCTCTCAGAAATCGCGTACGCTAAAGCCGACAGCCAGCCGAAGCTTCGGGCCGCATCTCTCAAGACGGCGATCGGTCCCATATCGGTCTGAAGAGAGGGGCACTGCGACGCCGGAGCAGTCTTACCCTTCCACGCCAAATTGAGTTTTAGATTTACTCTTCGCTTACGCAGGCGTCTCGCAGCGCCATCGAACTGAACGCGGTCTGCATCCCAAAGCGAACTGGCGAGTGCAACCATGCCACCGGTTCACTGTCGAGAGCGTATCGCATTGTGAGTGTAGGGGTAGTCGAATGCGCCGCTCATGTCCAAGCGCACGAGAGACAAATTCCTCAATTGAGTCTTTCACGCGCCCGCTTAGGAGAAGGCCTCAGTTGGGCGCTCATGTTGGGGCCGCATGAAATATCAGATGCAAAAGGTACTGATGCAAAAGGTACTGTAGATCAATCACTTGTCGACAATTGTGGCGGAGAGGGAGTCCGCCAAACATTGGAACTAAGTAGTTGATTTAACAATGTTGCTCTAGCGCCGCGGTCCGCTTACCCATACCACGACCCATCCTCATAGGCCGATTGTAGCCGGACAACAGCGGACGTCCCCGACCAAATCGGTCACGCTTACACACCCCTGGCGCGACACTCGCGGCCGCGGAACGTCGATTGTATAAGCCGGGACATCATGACGGAGTATATCGCAGTCTGGTGGCACACCTCGTTCGGAACGAGGGGGTCGCAGGTTCAAATCCTGCCACTCCGACCAATACTTAGCTGATCCCGACAAGCCTAGCCCGACAGTTTACCCGACAGTTTCGACGGCAGCGGCGCAGTCGCAAGCCTTGTACGGTCGCGCGACGCGCTTGGCTGGAGGGGGCAGTAAAAAAATCGCGGACAACCCCATGAACCAAGATGTTGAGGCACGACTCAGGAATCTCGGGCGAGCCGCGCGTTGCGGAGCAAAGACGCGTGCGGGTACACCGTGCCAACGCCCAGCCATGCGTGGCCGCAAGCGGTGCAGTTTGCACGGTGGATTGAGCCCCGGCGCGCCACGCGGTCACAAAAACGGAAATTTTCGCAATGGCAACTGGACGGGCAGCGCTATCGAGGAGCGCAGGTGGCTGCGATCTCTCGTTCAGACCTTTGCCAAGAGCGGGTTACCGAATGACGAATGAGCCGAACAACTCACCTGCACCGCTGGCTGGCCATCGCCGGGTTCCGCCGGTCCGTGTCAAGGTGTGGCGGGCAGATGGCAAGCTGGCAAAAGTCCATCCGCCTGACGGCGAGGCCATAATTGGTGGCGGCGGCTGAATAAAGCTCTCGGCACAACGTCGAGCGATTTCGTGAACGCCTCGCTATTCCAAATACAGGCTGCATCTCGTTCGCCTTTGGGCGGAATTTCAGAACTCTCCATGAATGCTGCGCTCGCGATGATCGAAGCCGCAGCACCGAAGGACGAAATTGAGGGAGCGCTCGCCGTCCAGATCGCCTGCACGCATACAGCCGCCATGGCGGTACTTGCGAAGCTCGATGTCGCCTTCGCTAGTGAGCGGCGAATTGCGGCGTTCGGATCGGCTGCGGCTCGTTTGATGAGGGCTTATGCAACCCAAGTTGAGGTCCTTCGACGCTTGCGTAGAGGCGGCCAGCAATTTGTCCGCGTCGAGCATGTCCATGTGAACGATGGTGGGCAGGCCGTCATTGGAAATGTGAAAAAATCTGATGCTTAGGTATGCCGGTAGATCGACATTCAATTTCCGATGGGTGTGCCCAGGGCCCGCGCGGCTCAAGGAACGGTTTTTGAGTTGCGAGGCACCAACCCTAGCATAATGGCAAACTCTCGCCGGCGAGGCGCGCAGGCCGGAGCCCTGTCGATACAGCCATGGCGAACGCTGTGGCGCCATATCGACATGCGCGGTTAAGTGCGGTGAAGCTCGCGGGTGAGCCGAACAATCCGGTGCGCTTTAAGAACGATGCGACAGCCGACGAATTGCGCGCGGTGATTATGCACCACCTCGGCGTGCTGGTCGACGGTGGTGTGATCGACCTGGAAGGTCTATCTGCGTCGAAGCGTCGGAAAGCGAATTAGCCGAGCCGCTTTCATTTGTGCTGGTGTCAACTAGTGCCACGCGGCGCGCCATCGCGTCAGTGCCAAATAGTGCCGGCCAGGATCAGCGCGAAAGCCAATGGCCGCTGAAACGATCGGCACGGCACATCAAGTCCAATCCACCGTGCCATCGAGTTATGGTCCGCAGGGCAAAGGCGCATTTTACTGGCCCATCGCGTTAATTTCGCATGGGCTTGGAAGTGACCTTTGTCAGGTCGAGGAACATATCGCCGAAGCACGTCGCATGGTGCACCGGCAGAAGGTCGTGTTCAGGCCGCCGGCGTCAGCACATGGGATGCCTCTCTGGCTGCTGGAATCCAATTTGCGGCAATTGGAGAAACACCGGGCCCGCCTTCGGGAAAGCATCGATCGACAGCAAACATAGTGATGCTGGTCACTGTCGTAACACGTCAAGGCGGGCAGACTAGCGAGCGTCAGCGCTGGTTGCCTCCAGGAGCCGGTGCTTGGACATCCTCCCTGACTTAGCCCCGGCTGGTGCCTAAACGGCCGGGGTTTTTCATTTAGTCACGACTTAGACTGAAAGCAGCCGGCAAGGAAGCCCAATTCGTTGTGGCGGACCCCGGTGCAGCGCGCCTCTTCGGCGTATTGCGCTCCACTTTGAGATCGCAGTTTTTGTGCTTACGTTGCGGCGCTCGCCACCGCGTTCGTTGGAAGCGGGACCTAGTCCTTGAACACGTGGCCCCAAATGCTGTCCCAGTCGGCGCCGGATATGTCGGTGACGCGGCCGTCCGCCTCGAAAAACTTGTTGGGTACCTGGAACATCGCCAGCATCAGCCCGCCCTCCGGCGTCCAGGCGACATGGCGTGTGCCGGCTTCACGCCAGACGAACTCACCGGGACCGACACTTAGGCCCGCCACCGGCCCTTCTTTATCGACCAGTTTGCCTTCGAGCATGTAAGTCTGTTCGATCTTGACATGCTCGTGGTCAGGAAGAACCGCGCCGGGCGCGAGCCGCATGAGTGCGGTTACGAGGCCGGTCTGCCTATCCAGCAGGAGTCCCTTCACCTCGCACCCGGGAAAGCGGGTCTTTTTCCACTCCATCTCGGCGGGCCGCACAACATGCGAATGATTGCCCGGCAGGTCGTGCTTTCCTTCGCGATCAGCTTCACGTGTAATGGCATCCATCGGAAATCTCCTCGCCAGAACAACCTAGCCCACCGCCAATATAATCCCTTCTCGGCATCCGGCGCACGAGTTCCATTTAAAATAGAGAGGGGTGTTTGTATTTGAGCGGTGCCAACAGATCAGCGGCGTGGGTGATGGTACTCGATGCCCGCGACCACGTTCATAATCCAGGAGGTCGACGGGAAAAATGATGGAAGCACCAGCCAATCTCACGGAAAAGCTCGGAACGTTCACCGATCGCTTCTCTCCCCGCACTGTTGCCACTTACAACGATAACGACATCATGGTGGCCAAGCTCGAAGGGCCGTTCCATTGGCACAAACATGACGAGACAGACGATTTTTTCCTTGTCCTCAAAGGAACACTCGACATCGAGTTGCGGGATGGCACGGTTACGCTCCGCGCGGGCGAGGTGTTTGTCGTGCCCAAGGGGTTGAGCATCGGCCCGTGGCACGCGGGGAGGTCCACCTTCTGCTGATCGAATCAACTGGCACGCCGAATACAGGACCCGCCGCTCTGCACCGTCACGCTGACAGAAATGTTCGAGCAGAACGAGTGCCGCGACAGGCGCACCAGCGCGCGCATCTGGTGAGGGCCAAGCTACCCACCCAGGCACAAACGTCGCGGTCAACCTTAGGATTCATCGATGCGACAGTCTTGTAAGCAAGAGGCGTAACTGTGTTCTCATATCGTCGCTCATACTTGCTCCGCTACAAGGCCTGCCGTCTTTAGCAACAATGCCAACAAATGCGGACCATTCATCCTCCGACATAGCGTGGGGCTCAAATTCATACGACTTGCCCTCCTCTTCTGTCTGCAACCGCACTGTGCGTAGTCTTCGGACGCCGCCACCACCTTCCACAGTGACCGGGCCGACGATCCCAGCGGCGATAGCGACGGAGTCATAGGAGTCGTAACGGTCGCGGCACACTAGGTTAGCCAAAAACTTTGCGTGAATTGCTAAAAAATCTCGTGGCGCAATTTGAAGGTCTTCATCGCATTTGGTCCAACTATGCTCGATCGCTAAATCTCTGGCTGGATCAGCACTAAGACCGTTACGCATTCGCTCTATTGCGTTTCGTTTCGCTCGGGGATTACCAATTTTCTCCGTCGAACGACGGATTAAATCTTCAACGGCTTGGGGGCTCAAGGCTTTAATCAAAACTTTTCCTGCGTGAGCGCTGCATTTGGCATTTTTTGCGCGCCACACACTCGCTCCACTGATATCCGTAGTATCAAGGGAACTCCCGTTAAGGTCGGTACCGTCAAGCTGCGCGCCCTGGAGGATCGCTCCCGCGAAGGACGCGTCAATGAGACGAGCCCCTTGGAAGTTGGCATTTTTAAGCGAAGCACCCGAGAGATCAGCGTGATCGAGATATACCCCTCGGAGCGAGGCCCCATCCAGGAGTGCGCCAGCTAACTGGGTTACAACAACATACGCGCCATCAAGATCAGCCCCAAGTATAGTGGCGCCCTGAAGCTGGGTTCGGTTGAGCACCGCGCCTTGAAGCTGAGCGTAGTTCAGGGAGGCGACTCTCAGATTGGCGTCAAGGAGAAAAGCGCCCCGCATTTGGGCGCCGTTAAGAACCGCCCCCTCGAGATTGACCCTTTCAAGATTTGCACCCGGGAGCTTGACCCTTTCAAGATTTGCACCTCGAAGCGATGTGTGAAACAAATCAACTCGACTTAGATCCGCGTAATGCGAGAGATCTGCACAATTCAAGTTGCGTTCGCGAAGTCTCTGTGTCCGTTCGCCCTGCCAATCGCCCTCGTCAGCCTCTTTTTTTGTATTCAGCACAATACTTTTTAGCTTTTCATGGTTGACGACATCAATGCCAGGTAGATCCAGCCGATCAAAGCTTGGGTGTAGTTCAGAGATTACGCTGGTGGCCTGACAAAGAGTCGCGTCGGGCTGCAAAGCGTCTTCATCTGATGAGCGTGTCGCCCCATAGTGCGAAGTGCGCGTCCACCTAGCGTGCGGTTCACCGGGAAAGGTAAGAAAGATCCAAGAAAAGATGCCCACGCCAACGAAAAGCGAAATTGCCCAGTTGCGGCGGGCGGCATGCCAAGAAATGTCCTGACTCGGGTGGCGCGCAGCCGGCCAAAGTAAAAGCACCACGATGAGATCAAGCACAATCAAGATACGATGCGTCCACGTGACGAAGTAGCTGTGGTAGGGCAAGAACTGGAACTGAAACAATAGCAGCACAAGGACCGGCGCAATTGCGATCGTTAAAGCGGCCATTGCTTGGAGCAGTGAGCCAAGAAAGCCATCCCGCTCGCGGGGCGACCCGGCAAAGATTTGCGCAAATAAAGTGTTAGCGAGGCGCTGGCAAATCCGTGCTCTGTCGGATTGCAGTTTGATCTTATCTTCGACCGCGTCGTTGTAGGCCGCTGCTGTCCTCCCAAGTAGTAGTATTTGCAGCAGCACATAGGTATGGAAAATCACAAATAGAATTGGCGCAAGGAAGTAGAATCCGACCAAGGGGCAGCTCGATGTTTAGGACCGGAAGCTTCACCGGATCTTCAAGAAAGAGCTGACGATGGGTGGTTGCTCCTGCAGCAATGACAAGGTAAAGCCCGAAAACTAAAAAGCTGATCCAAATCGCCGATACCCGCGTTGCCGAATCGTTAAGTGACCTCTCCAGTCCCTCAACGTCAAACGGGTCTGGTTTCTCAGTCATCGTCACCGTGCACGGTGAAAGGGAAACCGCCGAACCGGAATATTGTAGCCCGCCTTGCCAATGATGATCCGAGCAGACATGAAATCGGGCAGTGTGCCTGCGGCCCGGCTGTTGGATCGTGTCTTTCGGATTGGACGCCTTCTAGGAGCACGCTGGCTGGTCGTTTGGGTCTTGTGGGACGAGGTCGCCGCGGAGTGCCTCCGCTTAGGATCGCTTACTCTGCGCCCCCCAGATTGACGGCTGATTGCAACTAGGTCAATATACATCCGATAGTCGTCTTTCGCAGCTGACTTACACGGAAATCCGGTAAAGGGGTCGCGCCGCTAAATCTTCAACGACGTCCTCGTAAGAATAAACGCGTAATGCGGAGGCATTTTCGGCTGAAGAGTAGCATGGCCGCCCTGAGCGGCGTGCGGATCATTCACGGCCAACATGCTTAACAATGCTTTTATTAGCGCCGCCTCCAACTCCTCCTACAATGCCATTGCAACCGGGTTGTCGCGCAAACGGCCGGCGTAGCGCTGCAAGGTTTTGCCGGAGCACTTTTCTCTCAGGTGGGGAGCTTGGCAATGACGAGAACGACTGAAGTCTCCAACTCGGTCGAGAGCGTGTCGACAGCATCATCAATATGCTCGACGAAATCTGTGACCATATGGACGGTTTTTCATCCGCTGAAGAAGCATAGCTTTCCAGCATCACTGAAACGTTGCGCACATGGCGCTATGTCATGCAGGAAACCTACAAAGGTCCGGAAGAAAATAAAGACGACTAGCATCTTCGTAGCAGCAAATTCGTCCCTCATTCTGTGAGAAACTTTGGGCCCCCGTCAGACCACATCTGGGCTGGCGCTATTGTCTCGGCAACCCCGACGACAAGATACCCGCATGGCCCCTCGTTCACTGTGGGTTCATCTGGACTAGCAGATGCTGGTCTATAGGACGCCGTGAGCAGGGTCTCCGCTGATCGTCATCGCTTTGCTGTCGTGCCGGTAGCGACGAACTCGTTTGCAGCTCTAACCGGGAGACCGCCATGAAAAAGATAAGCATCATTGGAGTATTGATGGGCGCGGCAATGCTATGCGCAATTCCCATCTCGCTTAATCAGTCCCCAGACAAAGGGTTCTCAATCTCGCTGAATGCCGCGGAAGCAAGAATAGGTCGGCCGTTGACACCTGGGAGTGTTGCGGGCGTCAACCGGCGAGTGCACCGCAGAGCATATCGCCGCTGCGCTTATGGTGTTACTTGCTACTAAGTTGACGGCATGATCACGCAAGCCCGTATGGGCTGTGGCGCAGGCAGGGTAATGGTCAACGGTGCCTGCGTGGCCAGAACCATCATGCGCCACGCGCGCCGCTGTGCGCGATGGAATGGTGGCGTCTGCGCTCACTACTACTAAGCGTCCTGTGATCTCATTCAAAGGAGAGTTGGACATGCGCAAGATAGCTCTGACCGGAGCGATAATAGTTAGCTCCGCAGCTTTTTCTATGTCGCCACTTTCGATCAATTGGTCAACAACGCAGAAGTGCTTCACGCTTTCTCAGGACAAGGCCGTAGCGGCAGTAGGAAAACCGCTGAGCGCTGGCAGTGTCGCGGGCGTGCATCGACGACAAGAGCGACGGCAACATCACCAGAGCACCACTGCTCCTAAGTAGGTTGTTTCCCTCAGAAGCGAAGTTTCATTCATAACATCAGGGAGGGCAATCATGAGCCGTCTTCTCGTAGCGATGTTTGTTGGGGCCACAATCGCTGCAGCGGTATCAACGTCGGCGTCGGCATGGCACTGCCTGGCCAGCAGTCCCAACGGAGCGGCGGGCACCGCCTTCGGCGTCATACTGGAAAGAGCCCAGTCAATCTCAATGCGCCGGTGCATACACCGCGGCGGTGGGGCTGGTTGCCAAATCGCATGGTGCCGGCCGTACTAGCATTTTCCTTAAGTCACGCCGGCAGCGCGCGCCGCTTGCTGGTGGGCACTCCGCCCAGCCGCCCACCGGGCCGTGGCTGTGCTGTTGTTGGTTTGGCTCCTGGCTTCCTCCTTGGCCATTTGAAACTCATAATCTCCTTCGCTCTTCACCACGCCAGACGTGCGGGAACGTTCGTTCGTCCGCACGCACGAACCCTACGAAAGCCCGGGAGACAAGAAAGGCGACTAGCAGTATCGTAGACTTTCTTACCAGGGGCGCGGGATTGACACAGGATCAGTGGCATAAGATCAAAAACAGGCAACAGAGATTGGTGCTCTGTCGTTTAATGATTGATCTGATGCGAGGTGTGCATACTGTTTATGCACCGGCCAGCGAGCCCTTTGGCACGCGCCTCGAGACTTTCTTTATCGCCTTATGCGTGGCCCTCGGCCATATGGATGGCAAGCCGTTTTCAGTCGCCAAAATAGCTGCGTATATGCGCGTGCCACGCAGCACCGTCATACGCAGGCTAGATCGACTGCAGCGTTGGGGCTTAATCTATCGTCAGGGCCGTCGTTATTACCTGCACAATAACGCGCTCAATTCATTTCTCGGCATGCGAAGCTACCAAACATCGCGCCGGCTTCTGAGCAGGGCCACGGAGGAATTGACCATTTTGGACGCTTTGCCGGATTGACCGCATCCGCGCAAATGAAGCAATCCATCTGATCACCGGCGACCCGCAGCCAGTCTTGACGTTCATTGTAACATGGGGGAGGAGACCGGTGGCCCACTCGTTTGTAGTGGATGAGTGCGCCATCGGTTCTCGTTTTTGCGCAAGTTCGGATCGTTTGCTCGCGCGCTTCGACAACAGCGAGTGAATGTTCGACTAGCAAAGGAAGCCAATGGAGCCGCTCATGTATCGTGCTCAACCGAGCCTCGTCATAAATGCTGAACGCTCGGGCCCCAGGCTGCCGCTGTGTCCAAGTTGCGCTCAGAACATGCGATTGATTCGAAGGACGCGGCGTTTCGACACATTGCCCGATGTATGTACGTTTGAATGCCGGGGTTGCGGCGTCTCTCATTTCGAAGAATATGAAACCCAGCAGTGCGTTGATCTCAAATGACAAAGAAACGCTGCGCCAAACCCATCATTGGCCACGCCCTGAGGAGGACTAATATGTCCGAAGGCAGTAAAGAGAGAAGCCCGCAGCAACTCGCCAAGTCCAGGCGTGACTATCTCGCGCAGGTCAAGATGCTCACCGTAGATGAGCGCACCCGGGAGGCAGCGAAGATCAACAAGGCGCTTGGTATCGAGGCGCCGAAAGGCACCGCTGCTGCGGCGACTCTGGATGCGGTCCGGGCCGCCTACATTCGGCTGCTCGGCTCAGTGGGCAGTAATGCCGAAGTCAAGGCCGAGGTCACCTGCTTCTGCGAGCAGCTCGATCAAATGCAATTACGGATGCTGGACCCTAAGCCACGCAAGCGTCCGACAACATCTTCCCCGTCAACTTACGCCCGCTAAGCAAGCTCGCTGGGAAGTGAGTGATTTCATTCTCGCGACTTTTCGATTTTTCGCGTTTTCACAAAAGCTAGACCCAAAGCGGACATTGGTAAGCCGCACAGCTATCGTCGTTTCACCCTGTTCCTTTGCCCGTCGTGTTGTGATGCAATGCCCTAACCAGCTCGGCGTAGTCACCTCGGGCGGGGGGTTGCAATGCGACGGGGCGTCTTCATCAGGGCAATAGCTGGTTCGGGCCCAAAGGCAGGAATTATCTTTTTCCTGATGGCGTTGTTTGCGTGCCAAGTTGCCCTAGCTGCCGAGCACAAGCGCGTAATGTTGCTTCATTCTTTTGGGCAGGATTTCAAGCCCTGGAGCGAATATGCCAAAGACATCCGCGCGGAATTGAAACGGCAATCACCGTGGCCGCTGGACATCATTGAGAATTCCCTGGTCACGGCCCGTTTCGGCGATGAGAACCCGGAGGCTCCGTTTGTAGAGTATCTCAGTGCCCTGTTTGCCAAACGCCCTCTTGACGTGATCGTGAGCATCGGCGCTCCCGCGGCAGACTTTGTGCAGCGACACCGGCGGCGGCTTTTCCCCACCACCCCGATGGTGTTTACGGCAGTAGATCAACGTCGAGTGCAGTATTCTAATCTCACTGGAAACGACGTCGCCGTCGCGGTGAACATCAACTATTTGTTAGCCTTCGAGAACATCCTGCAAGTACTGCCGGACACCAAAGATGTGATCGTTGTGGTGGGGAGTTCTCCGATTGAGAAATTTTGGAAGGAAGCGATAGGCAAGCAGGCGGCGCCTCTTACGAACCGAATTAAGCTTTCATGGACAGATGAACTGCCATTTGAAGAGCTGTTAAAACAAGCCTCCGCGCTCCCGCCGCACACTGCTATTTTCTGGGAGTTGATGATTGTCGATGCGGCGGGCGTCGTGCACGAAGGCAACCTCCCATTGGAACGACTTCATGCCGTTGCTAACGCCCCGATTTTTTCCTATGACGAATCCTTCTTCGGTAACGGGATCGTAGGTGGCCCGCTTCTCACAGTGGCCGATACCAGCCGACTGACGGCTACCGTTGCCGTTCGCATCCTGAAGGGTGAGAAGGCAGGCGACATCAAGGTATCACCCGTCGAATTTTCACCGCCGAGGTTCGACTGGGGGCAAATGCAGCGCTGGGGAATCAGTGAGAAAAACCTTCCGCCTGGGAGCGAAATCCTGTTTCGTGATCCGACGGTATGGGAGCGATATCGCGCTCACATCTTCACAGTCGCCGCTGCAATTCTGATACAGGCCGCGCTGATCTTTTGGCTACTTTATGAACATTGGCGTCGTCAGCGTGCGGAAATTCTGGCGCGAAACACCATGTCAGAGCTGAGCCATGTGAATCGCATGGCAACGGCAGGCCAACTATCGGCCTCAATAGCGCATGAGGTCAACCAACCTCTGGCAGGCATTGTGGCAAACGCCCAAGCGGCACTTCGCTGGCTAGAAAGGGCCAACGTCGAAGAGGTACGTGAAGGGTTAAAGAGAATTGTAAGTGACGGACACCGGGCAAGCGACATTATCACGAACCTTCGTGCAATGTTCAAAAGCGATGTGCAGGAGAAGACCCCCGTCGATATCAATAAGCTTGTCCTGTCGGTTCTGGCGCTCGTGCGGATCGATCTGCAGAAGCATGAGATAAAGCTTCAGACGCAACTCGACGATCAATTCCACAGGTACTCGGCAATCAGGTTCAGTTACAACAGGTGATTTCGAACTTGGTCATGAATGCCATCGAGTCGATGGGTTCATTGCAAACACGCGCGCTGCGCATAAAAACCGAACTGAGCCAATCCAATACAGTGCATGTGTCGATCGAAGACACCGGGACGGGCATTAAGCCGTCCGACGTCGCCCAGCTTTTTAAGCCGATGTTCACGACCAAAGCGCGTGGTATGGGAATGGGCCTTTCGATCTGCCAATCAATCATTGAAAACCATGACGGTCGGATTTGGGTATCTCCCGGGGCAACCGGAGGCTCTATTTTCCAGTTTGAATTGCCGACGATAGCTAACAAGGGCTAGGCAGGCTGCATTGGTGTAGTCCGGCCGGAATCGGGCCGGCAGCTTGTGGATAGCCGAAGATTTTGGGTGCTGCGCTTTCATACTGAGATTCTGAGACATGGCGTGCCCCTTGTCGTTGGTGCCCCTGGCCAGCCTCGAACGCTGGCGGGAGGGGGCACAACCCCCTTTTATCGATTCCGTTGTACGTTAACGCCAACAACGTCACGAATGTCGATGAGAGCGAGGCGGCTGCGCGCGCGCTCGGCCGGGATATGCCCCGGCGATTGCCAGTTGTTCATTCGCGTGACGAAGTTGCTTTGCAGCCTCTGTCATATCTGGCGTGGTTTGAACAATCTCAGAACATTCAGATATTGTTCCAGATGCTCCCCGGCAAAAGCTGCTGCAGGTCCATTGTCGAGCGCTGACCTAGCGCATCTCCGTTTTGCGCTATCCACGCATCGCCGGCTTATTCAAGCAGGGGCGGGTAGTTATTAAGCTTGCTGGACATTGGAAATCTTTCCATGACTGAGCTGGCTTCCATGACGTGAAATCGTACACGTCCGAATGGCGATCGCCCCTCGTCAACGAAACGCAACACGACGGCAAGCGCGCCGAGTTCCAGCCAGAACGTCGCGTTGTGACTGATTTCGACCGAGCGGTTGTAGATGTCGCGCACGCTGCGCGGCGCTTCCGGACGATTGACGGGATCAACTCTGACGATAATCAGATCGCAGCCCGGCATTTTGGTGAGCAGCGGAGCGACGGCGGGGTTTCCCGTGAGAGCGCCGTCCCAATATGGCTCGCCATCAATCTCCACGGCGCGAAAGAGCTGCGGCAAGCACGCAGAAGCCAGCAGAGCATCGACCGATAGGTCATGGTTAGTGAAGACGCGCCGTCTCGCGGTGCGGGCGTTGGTTGCGCACACGGTGAGCTGAATTTCGTCTTGCAAACGCGAGCGATCGAAATCAATTTCGGTAAGCAGTCGCCGCATCGGATTGTCATTTGACGCGGGCAGATCATATGGCGACAAGTTTTTCTTCACGGCCTCGACGTAAGCAGGAATGCTTTCGAGAGACGTTCTGGCAGCCTCCTCCCCGGACATGTTCGAAAAGAAGCTGCCGAACCCTGGCATTGCTCCGACTCCCTCCCAGTATCGTCGAAGCGCAGCGCGCGCTTGCTCGGGACCTCCACGCACCAAACCATCGACAAGGACAGCGCCATTCATCGCTCCCGCGCTTGTACTTGTCACCCCAACGATGTCGATTGTGGCGTCGTCTAGGAGTCGATCAAGCACGCCCCACGTGAAAGCGCCATGCGATCCGCCGCCCTGCAAAGCTAAAGCAACTTTTCGTCGCCCCGGCGCGGCCCCTGCCGTCTGGGCCTCGGCATTTGACGGCCTTAGGACGTTCGGAGGCGCCGCGAAGCCCAACGCGCCCAGCAGAGACAACGCCCATCGACGCGAGATCATTTCCGATGTGATTTTGCCGATCATGCCCGCCTCCTAACAAATACAAGCGACCCCGCTACGTCAGCGCCGTTACCGACGACTTAGCCTGGTCGCGCCGCGAAAACGGCGATCTGTGCGGGAATGGAGCAGACAGATGACACAGGAAGCCAAGACTGAGAGGCGACGCCTCGTGGCGCGTCGTGTGTTTGAAGCGTTGTGCGCGCAATACCCCGAGAAATACATTGCGCTTGTGCAAACAGGCGACGCGACAGACCAGCGAATTGTTGACGTGACCACGACGCAAAGTCCAAGCCAACAGCCACCTATTACTGTTTGACGTCGTGGCTTCAGTCATGGGTTGGCGATCCCGGATAATGAAGCACCGTGTAGCACGTCGTCGCTAGACCGCTGATCGTGGATCTATTGCGTAGCCCCGGAAAGTTGATCAAGCTTTTGTGCGTCAGTCGCCGCTTAAATCATGCGCCCGTCCATGCCGAACGAAATCGCCAAGTGAACCGGCGAGTTATTTCCACCCCACTGTAAAATAGTGCTGTTTCCGATGTTCGATGTACTGGTCGGCGGTCCAAGCTTTGCGATAGCCTCGTCCCGGGTCGATATGCCAGGAACAAGCTCGGTGACCCTATAAAGATTCGGAGAAGTAGCTGTCGTGCAAGCCGTCAACAAAAGTGCTCCTAAGAAAAGGAGGCGGCTTAGATCAACCATTGCGTGGCGATGCCGGCAAACCGATCACCGAACAAAATGCGAGCCCTCTGTTGCAGGAAAATAATGCGAGGGCTCGCCAGAGGAGGAAATACTAAAAGGAGGTTTTTTGCTCGACACCCATTCCCCGACTTCACAGTTGTAATCACCGGAGTGAGGCGCGGGCAAGGCTCGGCTAGGGAAACACTGAGGCGAAAGAACCCCGAGCGCGGTTCGCGCCCGGGGTTCCTGAGCTTTCGCTCATATTAGGCAGCAGGCCGTATGGCGGGGTGTCGGGGGGATGGGGTGCCGTACAGCCAGCTCACGAACGGCAGCAACACCTCTGTCGGGGGATGGGGGTGCCGTACGGTTCGCCTAACATCGCAAGGATATGACCGCCGGCATGGTCATATTCCATTGTCCGTTAGAGCAACGGACCTGTACTTCGGTATATGTGGATAAATACAGCGCGCCTTCTCGCTCACATCTCAATGACCTTGCCGCGTGGCTGCGCGCGTTTCCCGACCGGGATGTGCTCCAACGATTGCTAACCCCGCCCAGTTTTGGCTTCGTCGGGAGCCGCCGCGGTGGACGCTTTCGCCGTATCCGATTGCGGCGAGCTAAGCGCCGCTGCTCGCCGCTTCTTGTTGTAATGTCGTTTGGTGCGCCAACAGACACAACCTCAATAATAGGTCGTGGAGTGTATCACCGCAGCGGCATCGAGCCTGTCGGTTCCTCGTCGCTACTCCTCGATCGCCGCCGCAATTTTCGGAAAGCGCGCCGCGAAATCGTCACCGTTGCGGGTGAACAGTCGGCGGCTTGGGCCGGCGCTGCTAGCCGTTGTTTGTGACGAGCAACGACAAAAACTCATGTCATTTTTCGCGCACAACGTGGCTGCGGGCACATCACAATTGAGTTGTCGGCGAGCTTACTGGTGCGCTGACTGCTGCGGCATCGATTTTCCAAGCGCCGTTTCGAGCTGCCTCAACTCGGCGTCGTTTTCGCATGCCTCTAGAAGATCCTGAAAATGGTCCTGAGTTGCTTTAGACAAGACCCAACCAAGCGGAGGTTAAATCGGCGTCGGCTTTCCAGGTTTGCCGACCTTGCACATCGCCAAATGAGCGAAATACGGACTATTGGACTTCACCTCAACGGGTTTCGCCTCAGCGAGGCTCACGTCCTTCGAGTCATCAAGCGTGGCGGCGGTTTGCGTTTGCGGCGATAGCGATCCAAGCGCCTGCGGTAAGCTTCGGCGCATTGGGAAACTCTGTGCAAACCTCAACAGCCAGTTCGGCCGCAGCGAGGTTTCCATGCGCCGCGCGCACATTCTCAAGGCCCTGGAATGGCGCAAGAAACTCGTTGATCAAAGCGTTCTCAATCTCCTCTGGGTCAACGGAAAAGTAATTCGGCGGCCGGGAGTGTTTATCCGAATTGCTCGCAGGACCTGCGGCTGTATCTTCACGCTCCGCGACGCTCACGAGGCATTTGCGGCCGTCCTTGACTTCATTGATGCGCACCAGCATGTGGCTGCTTTCCAGGGACGGATCGCTGCTGATCATGAGGATGACGAGCTTAACCCCGGGCTGTTCATTTTTCAGTGCCACCCTCGCGGCGCGAGCGATTTCAAGCGCCGAGAGCGCTCCATAGTTCTCAAAATATCCGCCGTCGATCACCGAGCCCTTCTTGTATCCAAGATCGCCCGCTGGAGAAACGTAAGTGAAACGCGCGCTGTTGTGCGCCGCTGTGCTCGCCCGCACGTCCTTTCCAAGCTCATGCAGCGCGTCCAGGCTGTCGATAAAGACGTTGCGTTCGATCAGAACGTGGCCGGTGATGATGCGGTTGCCGGATTCCTCATGCGTCGCGTTCAGCAGAAGGATCGGACGCCAACTCTCTTGCCCTTCATTCGCAACTGAGTCCTTCGCGAAGTGAAAGAAGCTCAAGAAGGGCCGCGCCAGCAGGCCGCCGCTCGCGTGTTCTAAGCTCTTTTCGAGCGCCGAGCCGCGATCGCCCTGCCCGAGGTCCGGCAAGAAACTCGACGGCGCATCCATAAAAACCAAGCTCGCGACCGCGGGTGCCAGGAAATCCTCTTTCAGGAAGTCGGTCGCGAGCGGGCACGCTGCGTCGCCTGGTTTGCCCGCCATGCAGTGGTTTTCGTCGCGCTTGATCAGCGCCGCCTCGAAAGCTGTGGCGCCGACGCTGCCGCCGGAGACACCGCTGATCGCGAAGAGATAGGGGCGCACGCCACCCTGGTCCTTGAAATCGGCTTCGAGCCTTTCGAGAACCGTCGCCGTCCAGTAGGCGGCGCGGATGCCGCCTCCGGCGGTCGCGACAACGAGCATCGGCACGGGCCCTTCGCCGTGCGCCTTGTCATAGGCGGACTTCGCCTGCGCGTACCAAGCGCGTGCCGCGGCGCCGACGGTCGGCCTGCTGGTCCGGCAAGGTCACTGCGGTCACAGTCGCCGTCGCAGACGCGAACCCGATGGAAGGGGTGCAGCCACGCATTGACGACGCCCAAGGTGATCACAAACGCGAGCGCATAGGCGCCGACTACGCGAGGCCTCGCCCTCTCGCCGAATACCTTGCTGTTGACCGCCCAGCCGACCGCGAAATCGAAAAAGTTCATGAGCGCCAAAATCGCGCCGAACGCGAAATAGACGACAACCATCGAGCCAAGAAACCGTCCGATATAGGTCGGGCTGATCCACACCGCCACAGCGACGAGCAATGCGACAAGGAACAAGCCTACGGTGAAAAACGCGATTTGCCTGCGGTGTCGCTGATCATCAGCCTCACGTGCTTCTAGGGTCGCTTCGGGACCGAGTGGCGGCTTCCTCCGTAGCCAGCTGATCGACGCCAAAAAAGCCACAGCAGAGGCGCTGATTATGATCGTTGCGGGAACGAAACCCACCGGGACGCTGTTAGGAAAGCGGGCTAACGCTGCAAGGGCCCCAAGGACCACGACTTCTCCGACGATCGAGCCCCGGCTCACCCAGCGCGCAAGCTTTTGCTTACCAGGCGACGCGGATGCCTTACCACGGCTGGAATGCTTCACATCTTCCGCCCAGACAAACGCCGTGGCGAGCAAGATGGCGAGCGGCGCGGACCAAGCCAGCCAACGAAGCGCTTCGGGCTCTCCCCACGCGGCACGGGGAACACGCCACGCCGCCAAAGACAGGTTAATCGCAGCGAACAGATGGGCGAAGACGCCGAGAAGGCGTGGCGGCCAATAGAGCCAATATTCATCGCCGCTGAGAACGTGTCGATTCAGATTTCGCGGCGACTGTTGCGAAGGAGGGACGCCGAGGACACCGTTCTCGAGCGCTCCCGCAATTCCAAGCCGTGCCGAGTGCCAAGTGTTGGCCGCCCAATAAATCAGGGCGACGAACAGGAAAACCAGTGGCCAAGAATACCTTTCGCCCAACAAACTCAGACCGAGTTCGCGGCCTTGATCGTTGAAGAACAGAAGATAGCCGGCCGCACCGATGAGAACGATCGGCCGCCACATGGCAGCAAGCGCCTTGAGGAAGTCATTAGCATTCGAAATGGCCTTTAGCAGGATGGCGCATGCGGCGATGGCGCCGGCCCAAATGCCCATCCCGAGGAGCAGCTTGAACGAATTTGACGGGTGGAGCGCATTCACGCCCCACGAAATGACGCCGAGCAGAGCGAGCATAACCATCGCACGCCATAGTCGCGTTTCCGTGCCGCTCGGAACAATCGCCATGACACGCCCCTTCAGTAAGTTGCAATTTGCTAAGAGGCTAAAAAACGCTGTGTCAGCTCAACTTCTCTCCGCGCTTCTTAAGCTTGCGTCTGATCTCTGCGGATCGACAGCAAATTTGTCACGCACACTCTCTAACGTTCCTCTACACGAAAATTGAGAAATACGGTGTGATGCCGGTCACCCGCCAAGCGCGTTTAGCAGCGCTAGTGGCATAATATCGGCATGCGCGTTTGAGTGCCGTAAAGCTGGCTGGCGACCCCAACAACCCGTTACGCGTTCGGGACGATGCCACGGCGGAGCAGTTGCGCACGGAAATCATTCACCGGCTCGGAGTGTTGCAGTAAGCGGGCGTGATCGATCTTACAGCGTTGCCCACATCCAAGCGCAGCGTAGCGAATTAGCAGGGCCGCTCATTAGGGCGGTGCCAATTAGTGCCACTTGCGCGCCATCGCACAGTGCCCAATAATGCAAGCGCAGCGCAATTTGCCAGTGTCAGATAGTGTCAGTGCCGATCTGTGCCAATTCCTGAAAGCTTTTGCTGGAGCAATGGCTAAAGCGGCTGCTACCCTCGTGCCTGAAAGCTCGATATAGACCCTACGCACTTCTACTTTGCCATAGCGGCGTTCCAGCCTACGCACTGTGAAATGCGCTCGCGCAATCTCCTGAAAGTGGTCGATGAATGCATAATTCACCGCCGCCCCGTTAGCACCGGCAGGCCAAAGTCCTTAACTTCGGCAACCATCTGTTTCAGCGAGGCGGCGTCGAAGTTCGGCGAACCTTTGGAGGTCGAGTTCACATAGCGCTTGGTTTGCGCACCAGTTTCGGTCTGGTTGGATCCGTCGGCGACGATCTTGACGCCGTAGAGGGAGAACAGCGAATCGGCGACGGACGCGCCTTTCGGTCCGAGGTCGAGGCTGCGCCAGGACGATAGGCCCTTCATGTCGTCGAACATCGGAGCCGACTACCCATTGCCCTTTCGGCGCGGTCGAGGCGACCTCCTTCAAATGCGCAACGAGCTTTTCGCGGGTCGGATATTTGGCGTGGCCGACGTCATCGAGCAGTTCGAAGATCAGTGAGGCGAGGATGGTGTGGAAGTGCGGATCGATGAGCCCTGGCAGGAGCGTGCGGCCGGCAAGATCGACGACCCTGATATCGCCCGTCTTAAGCCCCGACAGCGCGCCCTCATCGCCAACCGCAAGCACCTTGCCGCGCTTGACTGCAACGGTGAAACATTTTGTGCCCTCGGAGCCAACGTTGCGAGATAGCGGCTACGCTCGGAAGGAGTTGGACCTATACGAAACGAGTGCTTCGACGGTTGCGTGGTAGCGGCCAGCAATTTGTCCGCGTCGAGCATGTCCATGTGAATGACGGCGAACAGGCGGTCATCGGGAATGTGAAAAAATCTGACGGGTAGTGCCAGTTGGCGGGCTTTTGCACAGAATTGGCACTGACAGCTGTAATAAGCAAGGCACGCTGGGTGGGTTCGCATGACCAAGCGATGGATGGCTGAAATCGAGCTTTTTCATACCATCCGCCACGCCCGCTACCTTTGAGGAACGTTTTTCAGTGCTGTTGCGAGAGCAGAACTCTGTCGTCGATAACGTCAGCAAGAAGGGAGCTAGGTTAGAGCAGGAGGATTTCTCGTTTCGGGATCACTCCGCGGGTGCAATATCACCTCAGCCGCACTCTTCATATTCGGGTTTAGATCCCGATGCGGAATTGCCGCCGGACAAGAAATTGGCCGATATCGTTTTAGATTCGCTGAGAAATATTCCAGTCGGAACGCCAGTTGAAGAAATTAAACGAGCTGCCGACGTATTCGGTTTGGACTTCAGCTTTATGATGGCGGTGGCCAAAATCGAATTTGATTTTGATCCCAAGCAACGCACGGGTTCGTATATCGGCTTGTTCCAACTCAGCAGATCCGAGTTCAGAAAATATGGATCCGGAGATATTACCAGCCCGCGCGAGCTGTTGCGGCAGCTTACAAATTGGCCACTGAGGCGACGCTCTTTGAACTCTATGCTGATAAAGTGCCGACTGTCAAAGATCTGTATTTGATTCATCAACAAGGATGGCGAGCCGCAGCAGAACATGTCAACCATCCAGAGCGGATCGCCTGGAAATCAATGTGCGCTACCGACGAAGGCCGACAAAAGGGTGAAACGTGGTGCAAACGCGCGATCTGGGGGCGCCAAACGCGCTTGGAAATCAGTGAACAAACTCACTTCCGATGCATTTGTAACCATGTGGCGCCAGCGAGTGGACCAACTCAATTCGCGATATTCTGAAACCGCTATGGCAGCGAATGACGATCGGTAGGCCGGCCTCGCCTTTGACATAGAAAACGGGGGCCCCTATCGCTCGGCGTGAAGGGCTCCAATCGGGCCATCGCATACCGCTGGCGCCCCCTGGTGACGGGCATGACGAAGATAAACCCCATCAAGGCTGCGATGTGCGCTTTGCGTCGCTGCTGAGGTGATAACGGACATGGTGCAGGCATCGCCCGATGACCGTTGATGACCCGTAGCGGTCATTCCGGCCGGGCTTCAACAATAGTCGTCGTTGCGTAAGGCTCCGGCCTGTCCCGTTTTAACTGCCGAGCAATTGACTGTCTCGGCGGACAATGAATAATATCTCTTGCCGACTGTTCATACCGAACACGAAGGGTGAACTTGTGCGGCCCCTTTCTGCGCTCTTTTTAAGCTTTCTGGCGTCCGCGTATAGCGGGGCGGCCGACGCTCAGATATCGGATAACCTGGTGCGAATTGGTGTGCTCGGCGATCTATCCGGGGTCTACGCCGATTTTGGCGGCCCGGGCAACGTCGTTGCAGCGCGTATGGCCGTCGAAGACTTCGGCGGCAAAGTGCTTGGCAAACCGATCGATGTCATAGCTGCGGACCATCAGAGCAAAGCCGATATCGGCGCGGCAATCGCACGCCAATGGTTTGACGCCGACAAAGTCGACATGGCGATCGGCTTCGACAATTCATCGATTGCTCTCGCGGTCGAGCAGGTCGCATTCCAAAAGAACCGCATTGCCATAGCCGGTGCCGTATCAACAACGGTGTTCACAGGTAAGAACTGCACGCCCAACGAAGCAGCATGGCTCCACGATAATTACGCACTCGCCAATACACTTGCTCGATCAGTGGTCGGAAGAGGTGGGGACACTTGGTTCTTCATCACCGTCGATTATACCTTTGGTCACTCTTTGGAGGCTGAAGCCAAAAACGCCGTTCTGGCCAGCGGCGGAAAAGTGTTAGGGGCCGTACGTCATCCGCTCAATAACCCGGACTTCAGTTCTTATCTGCTGCAGGCGCAGGCTTCGGGAGCGAAGGTTGTCGCATTGGCTAATGCTGGCGGCGACATGACCAATGCCACCAAGCAGGCCAATGACTTCGGACTGTCCCGTGCAGGCAACCAGAGCCTCGTGTCGCTACTTGTCTTCATCACGGACATCCATAGCCTCGGCCTCGCGGTCACACAGGGCCTTCAATTTGCTACCGCATTTTACTGGGACCGTGATGACGAAAGTCGCGCTTGGTCGAAACGCTTCTTCGCCATCCATCAACGTATGCCGACTTCGGCCCATGCCGCCGTCTACTCCGCCACGCGCCACTATCTGCGCGCCATCGAGGCCGCTGGCACTGACGAAGCAAAAGCGGTGATGGCCAAAATGCGCGAGATGCCTATCAATGATTTCTTCGCCAAGAACGGCAAGCTCCGCGAAGATGGTCGCATGGTGCACGACATGTATCTTGTGGAAGTGAAGACGCCGGCCGAATCGAGCGGGCCGTGGGACTACTACAAGATCATAGCGACGATCCCGGGCGATCAGGCGTTTCGCCCGGCTGGCGAAGATGGATGTCCTCTGATTAAGCGGTGACAAACCACGACTGTCTAATCGGAGCGCGGGCCGAATTTCAAGAACCTCACCACTGAACACGGTCATGCGCTCGACAATGCGAATGTCCGAAAGTGGCAGATTTTGTTGCAGAAGTCGGCGATGAGAAGAGCGTTGCGGCTGGCGCGAATTTCTTGAGTTAGGCGCCTACCCATCCGCTACCTGGCAAGGGATTGTCTGACTCCACTGCGGCCGATCTCTGCACCCTTTATGCAAAGCACGCTTTTGCTACCGGCGGTGGTCGTACGACAAGCTTTGCGAGCCGGCGGAGGTTTTGCGCGATTGCCGCCAGTGTGAACTCGAACTGGGCACCGCATGGCCCGCGCAAGCGCAGACGACCCAGCCGAAAGATCCGCTTGAGATGTGCAAACAGCATCTCAACTCGTTTGCGATCGCGGCGCGAGCGATCGAATGCTTCGGTCTTCGCTAACGCCCGGGCTACGTCACGGGCCTCCTCGTAGATGCTGCGCGGGATTCTGCGCAACGGCGCCTTCGGACAGCACTGTGACTTGAGTGGGCAGCTGCGGCAATCGCGTGTCCTGGCCCGGTAATACAGCGTCTCCTCATCGGTGGATACCTTGCCAGTCGTGGTGAGAACCTTGCTGGCCGGACAAATGTAGACGTTGCGCTCCTTGTCGAATGTGAAGTCTTCTCGACTGAAGGTCCCATCCTCGCGCTTCGACTTGTCGACCACCGGGATGTGCGGGGCTATCTTCGCTTCGTTGACCAGCCAGTTGAGGTTGGCTCCAGAACCGTAGGCCGTATCGCCCGCGAGCCGCTCGGGCTTGATGTCAAAGCGTTGCTCGGTGCGCTTGATCATAGTCCTGGCCGCGCTCACTTCGGCCTGGCGGATGGCACGCGACGCCTCGACGTCCATGATGATGCCGGACTTCACGTCAATCAGATAATTGTCAGAATAGGCAAAGAACGCCGGTCCGCGCATGGCCCCAGTCCATTGCGCCGCTGGATCGGACGGCGATACAAACTTCGGCGTCACCTCGCTGGCGGCACCGAACGCAGCGTCATCGAGCCGAGCGAGATACTCCTTGGTCGCTCGGCTTACCGCGTGTGCGTCAAGCTCCTTGTTCCACTGTGAGCCGGGAGTTGATCGTTGCTTATTTGCATCCGCAACGATCAGACTGGCATCCACCGCAAATCCCTCGCCGCCAACCAGGCCAGCCCCAATGCAAGCGCCCACCACGTGCTCAAACACAATGCGGAAGATGTCGCTGTCGCGGAAGCGCTCATTGCGCGCATGCGAGAATGCTGAATGATCCGGTACCTTGTCCTCAATGCGAGAGCCCGCAAAGATGGGATAAGCGGGCGGCCTGCGGTTCGGGGCGAATCATGCTCTGCAATTGCGGCTCTCACAATCCCATCTTGGAGGGGCCCATGGACTACTTTGCAGGTCTCGACGCGTCACTCGAAACCGTCAACGTGTGCATCGTGAATGCTGACGGGTCCGTCGTTTTGGAACAGAAGGTTGGCGCCGAACCGCAGGCGATTGTTGCACTTCTGAAGCAGTTTGGGCGTCCTTTGAAGCGCGTTGGTTTGGAAGCCGGCCCGACATCGTCTTGGCTGTTCACTGAGTTGCGAGCGGCCGGCTTTCCAGCACTTTGTCTCGAGTGTCGGCACGTGAAGGCCGGTCTCAGCGCCATGCGCAACAAGACGGATCGCAATGATGCGCGCGGTATCGCACATCTGGTGCGGCTCGGTTGGTTCCGCGTTGTGCACGTGAAGAGCGAGGAAGCACAGCAAATCCGCATGCTGCTCGTCAATCGCAATCTCCTGCTTTGCAAGTTACAGGATATCGAAAACTCAGTGCGTGGCTCGCTCAAAGTCTTTGGGTTGCGGTTAGGCCAAGTGACCAAGCGCTCCTTCGAGGCTAGGGTCATCGAGCTCGTCGCAGGGCACGCCAATATTGCTGCGATTACCGAGCCCTTGCTGCGGGTGCGCCGTGTGCTCCTGGAGGAGTTCTGCCGTCTTGATCGCATGGCAAGGACAGCGGCTCGCAATGATGCCGTATGCCGCCGACTGATGACGGTGCCGGGTGTCGGTGTGATCGTTGCTCTCACGTATCGGACGGGCATCGATTTGCCTGAACGGTTCACACGCTCTCGCGACGTCGGAGCTCATTTTGGGCTAACACCACGTCGCTATAGTTCCGGACAAGTCGATTATGGTGGTCATATCAGCCGGTGCGGAGACGAGATGGTGCGCACCGCGCTTTATCAGGCTGCGCACGTCCTCATGCATCACGGCCGATGGTCAGGCCTGCGCGGTTGGGCGATGCGGATCGCCAAGAGAAGTGGCGCCAAGCTTGCGAAGGTCGCTCTCGCCCGCAAACTCGCCGTGATCTTACATCGCATGTGGATCAATGAAACCAATTTCCGCTGGACCATCCGTGAGCCAGCGCCGGCTGCAGCGATATAACCTGGAGCCAATGCCATCAATCAAATGAAACCGCCTGTTTGGCGGTGAACAGGTGCCCTGATGGGTACGAGGGGTGGACGAGCACGCATCGCTGGTTGTCGCCGATCGGCAAATGTCGATCGAGCACGTGGCAAAGCTTGGCCGTTCATCCCTTCTCAACCCATCCTGTCCGCCGGTGTCATCAGACGCCGAGCACGCAAAGAAGCATGAACTCGTCAGGGCGCAGTGTTACCGACAGAGGAAAGCGGAAACGGAGTTGACAAACTATGCCCGCCTAAAGAAACCAGCGATAGGCCAGGTTCACGCCCACCTCACGGCAGAGCGCTCGCTCCGAGCGGATGCCAAAAACATAGCCGACGATGAGCATCCGGATCATCAGCACCGGATCGATCGAGGGCCGACCGAGCCGAGGATAATAAGGTGCCAACTCGGAATGCACCCAACTTAGATCAAGAACCGCAGCTACCTCGCGGACCGGGTGATCCTGCGGCACTGCCTCCATCAAGCCGAAATGAATAGAAAAACTGCTCTTGGTCGTGGTTGAGCCGCCCCATCATGCTCCGCCCCCGTCGCGAATCGCTTCACAGCGACGGAATCACTGACCAAAAAAGCCTGCAACGGACTTCCGCAACAAAATCGGCACTCAAGCGACGTTACGCGACGCTCGTTATTGGTCCGCTTTCGGGGGGGCAAAGAAGACGCGCCGGCAATTTCGCCCGACGTCGCCTTTTAACCCCAAGCGGACTGAAGCCCACAAATTGGATATAATAGCCGTTTCACGAGGGGTATGCCCGTTGACGGGTCGCGCGATCCACCATCTCTACTCCCGAGGACCAGTGCCTCGAACATATTTGGCCGCGCCACTTGAGGCCCTTAGCCACTACCCCCTAACGCTCAATGGAAGCAGAATTCCCCCGATCTCGGGAGCCGGAGTAACGCGTGTGCGACGAGGCAATCGAATGAAATTTGCCAATGTAACCTGAATCGGAAGCACTCGCATGCTGGCATCTCCCCTCTATGCTCTTTCCGCGACCGATATCGCCACGCAAACGAACAAGGGCGAGCTTCGCTGCGAAGAGGTGGCGCGGGCTTGCCTCGCTCGTATCGAAGCACGCGAACCGATCGTCAAAGCTTGGTCCTTTATCGATCACGATTTGATTTTACGGCACGCTCAGGCTTTGGACGCAAGAGCACACGAAGCACCGCTTCGCGGCGTACCGGTCGGCGTGAAAGACGTCATCGAGACTCGCGACATGCCAACTGAGATGGGCTCATCGATTTATCACGGCTATCGCACCAAATCGGACGCGTCATGCGTCGCCATTTTGCGCGCAGCTGGTGCTCTGATTTTTGGTAAGACCGTCACCTGTGAATTCGCTGGCGTCACAGCAGGAGAAACAACAAATCCACACGACCCGGGGCGTACACCAGGCGGTTCATCGAGCGGCTCCAGCGCCGCTGTTGCAGATTTTATGGTGCCACTCGCTATCGGCACCCAGACCGGTGGCTCGGTGCAACGCCCCTCCTCTTATTGCGGCATTGTTGGCTACAAGCCGACCTTTGGTCTCATCAATCCGCAAGGCGTGAAGCCAGCGGCTGAAAGTCTCGATACCCTTGGCTTGATGGCCAGGACAATCGAAGACGTCGAGCTGTCCGTTCGCGTTCTTACGAATAGTGCACCGCTTAGCTGGCTGCCAGCAGGCGCACCGATCCGCGTCGGCGTGTGTCGGACTTATGCCTGGGACACCGCGGAGAACGCTACCCAGTATGCGGTCGAAAATGCTGCCCAAAGGCTAGCGAACAACGGATATGCCGTAACTGATCTCAATCTGCCGCCGCAGTTTAACGAGTTAGTGGGTACGCGTGAGGTCATCAACGATTTCGAGCGAGCGCGCAGCATGGCTTACGAATGGCAGTGCCACCGTCAACAAATCAGCGAAGGGCTGGCCAAAAGCATTCGGAACGGAATCGCAATGCGCCGCGAACGTTACATTGATGCACTTAAACGTGTTGAGGCATGTCGCCGGCAGCTCCATGATGTTTTTGCCGATGTCGACATGCTGCTGACGCCCTCGGCGCAAGGCGAGGCGCCTCTTGGCCTGCATTACACGGGCGATCATCGCTTCCAAAGCATCTGGACGCAGTTGCGTACTCCGACGATCACGCTCCCCACGCACGCTGGTCCGAACGGTATGCCTGTTGGCGTACAGCTTGTCGCCCCGTGCTACGCGGACGATCGCCTATTGGCAATGGGCCAGCTGATATTTCGCGCCCTTGGCAGCGGACCAGTAATCCAAATCTGACGAATCCTCACGAGACGCCGGCAGCCTTAAGCATTTCCGCCAGGTCTTTGGGTCTAGTCGGACATTGGCGAATTCGAACGCCGAGCGGTAATAGGGCATCTTCTACGGCTGAAGCCACGGCCGCGGGGATCGGCAACACGCCCGAACTCGCCGACGCCCTTTACGCCCAAAGGATTGAGTGGCGTTGGCGTCTCGCGATGGCCGAGATTAAGCTCGGGCATCTCTGAGATTGTCACCAAAAGATAATCGGCCAGCGTTGTCGTCAATGGTTGGCCTTGTTCGTCGTAGCCCATCCACTCATAGAGAGCATTCCCTATGCCATGGGCGATCGCACCCACGATCTGTCCTTCGGCAAGCATTGGATTGATGATCTTACCCGCATCATGCACAAAGACGATGCGCGTTAGCTTCACTGCCGCCGTGTTGATATCCACTTCGACCTCAGCAACAGCCGTCCCGTTGCCGTATGTCATCTGATCTATGACCACGCTTTCTGTCGCTTCAAGTCCGGGCGGCAGATTGCCTGGAAGGATAAAGCCGGGCGCTCCCGCGAGGGTTTTGGCAATGTGGCCGAACGAGATCTTCATTTGGGCAGCGCCTTTGACCGCCACCTCGCCATCGTCGATGTCGAGATCGGAAGGGTCGACCTCTAGCAAATGACTGGCGACGAGAAGCGCTTTCTCCCGTACTTTGGTCGCCGCCAGGTGCGCCGACGACCCTGCCATCACGGCTTGCCTGCTGTTGAAGCCGCCGAAGCCCATTGAAATTTTGCCGGAATCGCCGGCCGTCACCACCACGCGCTCCATCGCCCCACCCAACTGTTCGGCGACGATTTGTGCAATCATAGTTTTTGTGCTTTGTCCCATCGCGGTAGCACCCGTCGTGACCTCGATCTTGCCTGAGGTCGTGATGCGAACGCGTACTTGTTCATAAGGGCCGCGGCCGGTCGCCTCCACGAAGTTAGCTAGACCGATCCCAATATAACGACCAGCAGCGCGAGCTGCCTGTTGCCGGCGCGGAAAGTCGGTCCAGCCCGCGCGCGTGAGCGCTTCCTCCTGGCAAGCCGGATAGTCGCCGGTGTCCAGGACAATCGGTACCCCACCCCGGGTTGTGAAGCTCTTCCTAAAAGGCATGGCATCGGCCGGGACCAGGTTGCGGCGGCGGATCTCAGCGCGGTCAATGTTTAATTCGCGAGCGGCCCGGTCGAGGAGGCGTTCCATCACAAACACCCCCTGCGGCTGACCTGCACCACGCACCGGGGTAACTGGCACTTTATTCGTAAGCGCCACCTTCACGTCCATGCGATAAGCCGGCACGACATAAGCTAGCGTGAGCGCTGTCACGGCGCCTTGCGGCACAGTCAGGCCACGCGCGGTATAGGCCCCGTGGTCGTGTACCAACGAACCGCGCACCCCTAAGATCTTGCCGTCGTCATCAACTGCGATTTCGGCCTCCCAATATTGATCGCGCTCCTGCGTCGTCGCTATAAAATGTTCACGCCGATCCTCGATCCACCGCACCGGCCGGCCAAGGATGAGCGCTGCAATCGCGACCGCAGCTTCCTCTGGGTAAAACACCAGCTTTGGCCCGAACCCGCCACCAACCTCCGGTGCGACCACGCGCACCGAAGCCTCTTCGCGACCGAGCAGTTCAGCTAGGATACGTGCTGCCACCAGCGGTGTCTGCGTTGAACTCCAGAGCGTGATCTTGTCCTCGACCGAGTCATAAGAAGCAACGCAGCCCCGACATTCCATGGACTGAGCAGAGCCTCGATGCAGCCAATATTCATCCCTGAAGATGTGCGGTGCACCAACGAACGCCGCATCGATATCGCCGTAAAAGCTTGCGAAACTGGCGACTAAGTTGTCTGCGGCGTCGCTGTGGACCGGCGGCGCATTCTCAGCCAGCGCAGCGCGGCAGTCAGATGCAGCTGCCAATAGTTCGAACTCGACTTCCACCATGGCTGTGGCGTCTTCGGCAACGTACGCGTCTGCAGCGATGACCATCGCAATGGCTTCGCCAACATAAACTGTTTCAGGATCCGCGAGTATCAAGCGGTCGCGCTGCTGCCTGTAGGTTCGGTCGGGCAGCGCCACTACTAGGCGATCAGTCGCCACGATGGAACGGATATCCCCGGCCGTGAGAACGGCAACCACACCGGGCAGGGCTAATGCCGCGGCTGTGTCGATCGATAGTATCTTTGCATGAGCATGCGGACTGCGCACAAAGCCGGCGTGCAGCATTCCCGGAAGTTGGATATCGCCGACGAAGCGCGCCCTGCCGCACAATAGATCTCGATCTTCAATCCGTACCGCGGATTTTCCAAATGTCTTTGTCACACCGTGAACCGCTCGTCAGTCACATAATGACTTGAGGCTTGCTGCGTGAGCGTCGTTTGGCATTTCCTAAAGTTTGGGTGAAATCCTCGTCCTCGATCGGTATGCCCTTGTTCGTGAGCAAATGCCGCACAAGATTTCCGGCGGCTTGGCCCTTAAGAGCACGGCCCCACATTTCGTCGATTGCGGCCTCATGAAAAGCGAGCGCATCCGGCGCCGACGTAATCATCGCAACGCCGACCCGCACGTTTGGTTCGCCGCCCAGACGGAACGGGCTTAGCACCAGGATCTTACGCTCCGGTTGGCGAAAGAGCTGAAACCCGGTGTGCGGGAGCGTATCGGTAACTATGCCAATCTGCACTCCGATTGGCGGATCATCGAGCAGCTTGATGAAATGTTCAATCTCCGCGCGCGCTAGCGCCTTGCGCTGGACTATTGCATCTTCGGGTAGGCCACTGCGTCCAATCAGTCCGTGATGCAGAAAGCGCTCAATCTCCATAGCCGACATCAGATTCACAATCATCGGCCGCCTGCGGCGGTAGGTTTTCTTGCGTTCGCGCAGTATCTGCATGATCTTCGGAATATCGCCGAGCGCACGTTGGCGATTGGCCACGTTCTTAGTAACGTTTTCGGTAAGAACTTCCTCAAGCGCCGTTTCGAAATTATCAGAGGCTAAGAGGAATGAGATTGGACCTGAGAGCACGATAATGTGCTCGCATGTTTCCTCAATCTGCCGCATGCGCTCGAAATAGGTAACTGCGGACGGTATATATTCGATACCAACTCCGAGTAGACTTGGTATTGACACCCCTAACAATTCCGCAAGACGCTCGAGCGTTTCGATCTTGGCCAGCTCGCCTTTTTCAAAGCGATACAGCGCAGTGCGCGAGATGCTGAGCTGATTAGCGATTTCATCTGCGCTGAGACCAGAGCCGAGCCGATAAGCCTTCAGCCGGTTACCAATCTCGTCATACCGGAATGGCATCTGCTACTCCGATGAATTAATGGTTGGGCACGAGCACTACACGTCCGTTCGCACGCCGATTGGCTACGTCCTGAAGCGCTTGAGCGAAAGAATCGAGCGGATACGTCACCGTGAGTGTCGGGCGTATCTTGCCCACCTCGTACCACGAAAAAATTTCCTGCATACATTGCCTCATCAGATCGGGCGTACGCTTGCGATAGTCGCTCACTTGGAGTCCGCTAACTTCAATGTTCTTGACCAATAGGTAATTCGCCTTAACGCTGGGTATGCGGCCGGAAGCAAAGCCGATAACCACCAAGCGTCCCCGCCAGGCAAGTGCGCGCAGCGCTGCATCAAAAGCATCACCGCCAACGGGATCGAGCACTATATCGACCCCTTGACCGTCGTTCTTAGCAAAAACTTGTTCGCGCAAGTCATCACGCAAGTTTGGCGTCGATAAGTCGATGACCTCGTCGGCGCCGGCCTCGCGTGCGAGATGACTTTTCGCCGGCGTCGAGACTCCGGCCAGTACCTTCGCACCCATTGCCTTGGCGAGCTGAATCGCCGCCAGCCCGACCCCGCCCGTGCTCCCGAGGATGAGGACACTTTCTCCTTCCCGTAGACGCGCTCGTTCGCGGAGCGCAAACCAGGACGTGTCGTAAACAAGCGACATCGAGGCGGCATCGACAAAGCTCATGGACGGCGGCAACTCGAAGCATTGCCGCGCGTCGACGCTCACTTTTTCGGCGTATCCACCCTGTTCGGCGAACGTCAGAACACGGTCGCCAATTTCCAATCCCGTCACGCCAGGGCCCAGTGCGCTGATCTCACCTACGGGCAGCTTGCCGGGCGCAAAAGGGCACTCAGGCAAGAACTGGTATTTGCCGGTGACGACAAGGCTGTCGACATAGTTGACAGCCGCCGCCTTGATCGTGACCAAAGCATCACCCGGACCCGGACGAGGATCAGGAAGTTCTCCGACGGAATGCGCGGAGATTGGTCCGAATTGTCTCACAATAGCTGCGCGCATTCTACAGACCCAGTAAAGTCCATCTCATTTTTAGTACACCCGCCGGATTCGCGCAATATAAACCGTCGATCATGCTGGGCGGAGTGGTCGAATATTCCATATAATCTCGTACTTTACGGCGTAATAGAAGTATGCAACGAAATGCACTGAGAGGTGTAGTAATAAGTTTACAGCTAAGCGTCGTGACTCGTGCGGCCGTGTGTGCAGACTACCCCGTCCATGAAACCTGCCCCCTTCAACTATTACGCGCCCACCTCACTCGACGAGGCCGTTGCATTGCTCGCTAAATTGGGCCCTCAGGACGGCCGCGTTCTCGCCGGAGGACAGAGTTTGGTGCCCACGATGGCATTTCGCATGGCACGGCCTGCGCATCTCATTGACATCAACGATATCGCCGAACTCGAAACGGTAACAGTGACCGACGACGTTCTCGACATCGGCGCCTGCGTACGGCATGCGGCCTTCGAAGCCGATTCGGTGCCGGGCGTAACTGGCTCACTGCTGCGTAACGTTGTCCAGAACATCGCGCATTATCCAATCCGCACACGCGGCACTTTTTGTGGCAGCGTCGCCAATGCCGACCCAGCCTCGGAGTGGTGTTGTGTCATGGCGGCGCTCGATGGTGTTGTGCTCGCCCGCAGCCAGCGCGGCATGCGAAGAATTGCGGCCGCCGACTTCTTTCGGGGCGTGATGGCGACGGCGCTGGAAGAGGATGAACTCGTCGTGGCGGCCGAACTGCCGCTGCTGCCGGAAGACACGGTTACGGGATTTGTGGAGTTTAGCCGGCGCAAAGGCGATTTCGCGATCGCCATGGCACTGGTGACGTATCGGCTTGAGAGTGGATCGATTGTCGAGCCGCGCGTCGCGATTGGCGGGGCAGAATCACATCCGCGCCGACTGCCGGAAGCTGAAGCCCTGCTGAGTGGAAATTTGCCCGAAGAAAGCGTTTTTTTGGCGGCGGCCAAAACGGCGGCATTAGCGATCGATCCTATGGAAGATATCAATAACACCACTGACTATCGTCGACGGCTGGTGCAAACGCTTTTGCAGCGTGCACTGAAGAGCGCGGCATGAACGCGCGGCGGGAGATCAACCTCACAATTAACGGAATGCACTATGCCGTGACCGTCGAGGCCCGGCGCACGCTGGTCGACGTAATCAGAGAAGACTGCGGGTTAACGGGCACACATATCGGTTGCGAGCACGGCGTTTGCGGTGCTTGTACCATTTTGCTTGACGGCGAGCCAATCCGTTCATGCCTCATGTTCGCGGTGCAGGCGCATCGGCGTAGCCTACGGACAGTCGAGGGATTGCAGCGGGGCGAGCAATTGCACCCGATACAAGAGGCGTTCATACGCCATCACGGTTTGCAATGTGGCTTCTGCACACCAGGCTTTCTAATGCTGGCGGTCGGTGTGCTGGAAAAGCGTCCTGACCTAAACAATCAAGAACTGATTGATATCCTGTCATCTAATCTGTGCCGCTGCACAGGCTATGAGAACATTATCAAGGCCGTACGAGCGGCCGCCGTCAAAATGAAGGCGCCGGCGTGATCGTCAAGCCAACATCCTGGATTGGCATGTCTGTCGCCCGACTCGAGGATCTGCCGCTCGTAACCGGGCGCGGGAACTTCGCCGGCGACGTGTCGTTTCAGCATCAGTTGCACATGCGTGTCGTGCGCTCGCCATGCGCGCACGGACACGTTAAAGCAATCGACGTGGCGGAGGCGCGCGCGTTGCCCGGCGTCATCGCGGTTTGGACAGCCGACGATATTGCCGATTTACCGCCGATCGATTTTCGCGAAGGGCCTAATGAAAGGCTTGCGCCATTCCGGCAACCGGTGCTCGCCAAGGATTACGTGCGGTTTGCAGGCGAACCCCTAGCTGCAATTTTCGCGACCGATCCTTATGTGGCGGAAGATGCAGCCGATTTGATCAACATCGAGATCGGTGAGCTTGATGCGGTAATCGACGCCGCCGCGCAGCCAAGCGAGTTTGATGGCGCACTGACAACAGAGCCTACAATTTGTCGGCAGAGCTATGGTGACGTCGCTGTCGCATTCAAGGATGCTGCCGCGATTGTCGAGTTGGACCTCTCAGTCGGACGCCATTCGGGCGTGCCGTTGGAGACGCGCGGCGCTATTGGTCGCTACGACGCTGGACGCGATGTGCTTGAACTGCACGGCGCCGCAAAGGTTCCCCACAAGAACCGCAAATCCCTGGCGCGCATGCTCGGTCGCAGCCCTGCCGGGATCCACCTTTACGAAGGGCATGTCGGTGGTGGTTTCGGTGTCCGCGGCGAGATCTATCCTGAAGACATCCTCGTCTTAGTGGCGGCGCTGCGGCTTAGACGCCCGGTGAAGTGGTTGGAGGACCGGCGCGAACACATGATGGCCGCAAATCACTCGCGCCAACAACGGCACCGAATTCGCGCCGCGGTCGATGCCAAAGGCTGCTTGCTTGGCATCGACGATGACTTCTTCCATGACCAGGGAGCGTATATCAGGACACACGGTACCCGAGTTGCCGATACCGCCTGTGGCATTCTTCCGGGCCCATATCGCGTGCCCCACTTTCGCGTGAACGGATTTTTCCGTCTTACTAACAAGACACCGGCCGCGACTTATCGGTCACCGGGCCGCTACGAGACCAATTTTGTCCGCGAACAGTTGATGGATGCTATTGCCCGAAAACTTGGTCTTTCACGGATCGAAGTGCGTCGGCGCAATCTGATCGGCCCGCACGAAATGCCCTTTAAACGACCACTGATCGCATTGGATGATGAGGTGGTGCTCGATTCTGGTGACTATGAGGGGCTTTTGGACAAGGCGCTTGCACGGTGCGACTGGGACAAGCTCGAGAGCGATGTATTGCGACGACGCAGGGCCGGCGAATACGTTGGCCTTGGCTTGGCCATGTATGTTGAAAAAAGCGGGTTGGGACCGACCGATGGCGCACGCATTAATGTTCATACAAACGGAGACGTCGAAGTAATAACGGGAGGCGCCTCCGTGGGGCAGGGGTTTGAAACTGTCATCGCGCAGGTCTGCGCCGAGACGCTCGGTGTGGACTATCGTCGGGTTCGCGTGGTGCATGGGCGCACCGACCGCATTGAATACGGGCTCGGCGCGCACGCAACGCGCGCCACGGTTATGACGGCCAATGCAGCCGCGGTCGCGGCCGTCAAAGTCAGAGCCAAGGCGCTCAACATGGCCGCTCAACTTCTGCAACAAGACCCATCTAACCTTACGATCGCAGATGGCAATATCATTCGCACTGACGGCGTGGGAGCCAGTATCAGTCTCGGCGACGTAGCGTATCAGCTACGGCCCGCTTCACCTACCCGCGGCGATCGCGATCCTGGCCTCGCCGCAGAAGGCTGGTTCACAACTGCGCACATGACCTACCCCTACGGCGTCCAGATTGCGCAGGTAAATGTCGATCCAGGGACCGGCGCCGTCCGCGTCGAGAAGATGTTGATTGCGTTCGATGTCGGACGAGCAATCAACCCGATGCTAGTTCGCGGCCAGCTTGTCGGGGGGTTTGCTCAGGGGTTGGGAGGTGCCCTGTTCGAAGAGTTTCAGTATGATGATCGAGGCCAACCCCTTTCCGTTACCTTCGCTGACTATTTGATCCCGACAGCAAGCGAAGTACCAGAGGTCGATGTTCTGATAACTGAAGATGCGCGGAGTACCTGCAATCCGCTTGGTATAAAAGGCGCGGGAGAGGGAGGCGTAGCCGCGGTCGGTGCCGTCATTGCATCAGCCGTCGATGATGCGCTCGGTGGAAAAGGCTTAATTTCTCGGATTCCAATCACGCCGCAAGCGCTTAAGTCTATTATTGATGACCTAGAAGCCGAAAGAGTCACGTGAGCGCGTCGCGCCCGGACAATGGCCTCGCGGCGCAAAGTCAACTCGTTCTTAGGGGGTGATTTCACAGATAGCTACGCGGCCAAGCCTATCCAGTAACTACTTTCATAACTTCATCGCGTTGGCTCACCCCTAAAGTCACCTAGAGCCGCATAAGCCCCAGGAGTAGTGATTCGCGGGTTCAGCCTGTGGGCGGCTCTAAAGCAGTGCTGAAGCTACCGCGACCTACCGCAATTAACCGTCCTTGCGCATCGGTTACGTCCACATCAACACGTGCCAGCAGGCGCCCAACCTTGAGCAGCCGTGCGCGCGCGACGATGCTCTCGCCGATTGATGGGCGCAAATAGTCGATGCGAAGATCAATGGTCGGCGCCATCTTGCCGATTTTGACTGCAACGGCGGCATGCCCGGCGAGGTCAATCAAAGTAGCGATAACGCCGCCGTGGAACGACTTGTCGTCCGGTGCACGCGCCAGTTCGTCGCGGTAATCAAGGGCAACTGCGACTGTGCCGCTGTCGGGATCAACGTCGACGGGTCTTGGACGCAACACAGCATGAAATGGCGGCCGTTTCAGCTCCTCCCCCAATCGGGCGAGCGCGACGCTACGATCTTGTTTCATGAGCGCTCGGCCGCCAGCGGATCGCTACAGGTTTGGCGCGGCCCTCGGCGATCCAGTCTACCACATCGCGCTTACGCACCTTCCCACTGGCAGTCAGCGGAATCTCTGCGACTTCAACAAAGAATTCAGGCATATCGTATTTCGACAGGCCTACTTCATCCAGATGTTTGAGAATTTCCTCGGGACTTGCTGTCGTCCCAGACCGAAACATCACGGCCAGACATACGCGCTCACCCAGCCGATGATCGGGAACCGGAACGGCAGCGGCTCGCTGAATGGCGTGGTGCGTGGAAGCCAAGGCTTCAATCTTTGCCGGATAGATATTATGTCCCCCCCGAATGATGACGTCCTTCTTGCGACCAGTAATGCGCAGATAGCCGTTTTCGTCGATCCAGCCTAGATCGCCCGTCATGAACCAGCCGTCGCGATTGAAGGAAGCTTCCGTTGCCTTTTGGTCGTCGAAATAGCCGAGCATCAGGCTCGCGCCACGACCACCTATCTGACCAATCTCGTACGGTTGCAACGCTCGGTCGGGGTCTTCCCGGTCAAATATTCGGATCTCATAGCCTGAGCAGGATTTTCCGCAGCTTTCGACAATAAGCTTCGGATCATCGTTCGGTAACGTATATTGGTGCGAGCAGGTCTCGGTCATCCCGTAGCCGCTTTGTGGCGTTATGCCGAATTTAAGAAATTCGGCGATCACTTGCTGCGGGGCAGCTGCGCCAGAAATGCGGAAGCCCCGCAGTCGGCCCACACCCGAAAGATTACGGAATTTTACTTCCGCAAGGAGATCAATAGCGTGCGTGGGCACACCAACGAGAAAGGTAGTGCCCGTTTCAATCAAGCGATCAACGAGGCTTCGGCTACGCGGCAGGTCATGGATGACGAGCTGCCCACCGACAGCTAGCGTCATGATCATCGCTCCGAAGCCGAGATTATGGCTCAGTGGACTAAGTGAATAGACGACCAATTCATTGTTGATGTTCCAATCGGACGACAGCGCACGGGCGTTGGCTAGGAGCGTGTTGTCGCTGTGCATCACGCCTTTTGGGACACCAGTCGTACCGGACGTGAAGGCGAGATATACAACGCGGTTGGCGTTTGACGGTGGCGGCCGCGGAGCATCAGCTGGCGGTACCGTAACGATGCCGATCTCGCGGCCCACGGCATTTTTCTTGAGTCGATAGACGTGCTGCAATGTCTCGACTTCGGATAGCTGCGCGAATAGATCGTTTTTCGTGGCGTCGGCACCATACGCCTCTTCGGCGACGACTGCGGTCGCACGCATGCGCTTCAGAAGATTTACGGCGTCGCCGACCGTATGGTCGCGGTGCAAGGAGGGAGAACAGACATAACCATTGCGGCTGCAGGCAAGTAGAGCGATGACGGTCTCAGCCCGGCTCGGCAGCCAGACCGCGACACGCTGTCCAACGGACACGCCTTTTCGCGCGAGATCGCTGGCGAAGGCGTCTACGTGAATAATCAGGGTGCCGTAGGTGAGATCCCCTTGCGCGCTGCGCAGAGCGATGCGCTCAGGCGCCTTCTCGGAATGGGCGCGGACGAGCGCATAGATGGTGTCGTCCCGCCATAAGCCCGTGCGGTAATGCTCGTGATAACGATCGGTGTCGAACAGTGTCAGCAGCGTATTGGACATAGCTCGGACCGATTGGTTCTTTTCCCACTTTCGATACACCATATCGGCCACGATTAGGCCAGTAACAGAGGCTCCTTCCGATATGACGACAGGCCAGTGATCAATTTTGTTCCATTTTTTATACAGGCATTTATACTAATGCAAGGGCTGACCGGCGATATCCGCATCTTACGAACCGGAGTACGATAGATGGCAGACAAATCTGCCGACGTAATTGTTGTCGGCGCCGGCAACGCGGCGTTTTGCGCAGCACTGGCGGCGCAAGAGCACGGCGCTAAGGTACTGATGCTGGAGGCGGCGCCGGAAGAGGAGTCCGGCGGCAACAGCCGCTTCACCGCGGGCTCAATTCGCGTCGTCTATAACGGAGTAGATGACATCAAGACGCTCGTCCCCGATCTGACGTCGGCGGAAATCGAGAGTACTGATTTCGGCACATACACCGCCACGCAGTTCTTCGACGACATGGCGCGTGTGACGCAGCATCGCGCTGATCCTGACCTTGTCGAGCTTCTTGTCACGCGCAGCTTCGCGACGCTCGACTGGATGCGCGAGAAAGGGTTGCGCTTCATCCCAATTTACGGTCGACAGGCATTCAAGGTCGACGGCAAGTTTAAATTCTGGGGCGGCTTGACGGTAGAAGCGGTTGGCGGCGGGCCCGGTTTGGTGGGAATGCTAACGGCCGCAGCGCGCAAACGCGGGATTGCCATCCACTACCGGACGCGCGCGCTGGATTTGTTGTTCGACGGTAGCCGCGTTGAGGGGGTGAGAATACGCGGCCATGACGGCGTTAAGGAGCTTCGTGCCAAATCAGTAGTGCTCGCCTGTGGTGGCTTCGAGGCCAATGCGGCATGGCGCACGCGTTATCTCGGTCCCGGCTGGGACCTCGCCAAAGTGCGCGGCTCCCGCTTCAACACCGGGGATGGCATCCGCATGGCGCTCGCGATTGGTGCTAGCCCATACGGTAACTGGTCGGGTTGCCACGCCGTGCAGTGGGAGATGAACGCGCCCGAATTCGGCGATCTGGCGGTCGGGGATCAGTTCCAAAAACACTCGTATCCGTTCGGCATCCTGATCAACGCGCTAGGTAAGCGCTTTGTCGACGAGGGCGCCGATTTCCGTAACTACACCTATGCCAAGTACGGCCGCGTGGTTTTAGAGCAGCCGGGCCAGTTTGCTTGGCAGATTTTCGACCAAAAGGTAAAACACTTGCAACGTGACGAATACAAGATCCGGCAGATCACCAGGGTGACGGCGAACTCCATCGAGGAGTTTGCACAAAGGCTCGATGGGGTGAACGCGGCCGAATTCCTCAAGACTGTTAGTGAATGGAACAAAGCCGTGCGCGTTGACGTGCCGTTTAATCCGAACATAAAGGATGGGCGGGGTACATCGGGTTTGGCCGTTGACAAAAGCAACTGGGCGAACACCATCGATACGCCCCCCTTTGAGGGTTATGCCGTGACTTGCGGTGTCACATTCACGTTCGGCGGTCTGCGCATCAACAACGAAGCGCAGGTGCTCAACACCGACTACCAGCCCATCCATGGCCTCTATGCCGCAGGCGAGCTCGTTGGTGGCCTCTTCTATTTCAATTATCCGGGCGGCACTGGGCTCATGTCCGGCGCTGTATTTGGTAAGATCGCCGGTGCATCAGCCGGGAGCGCGCCGGCATGAATTGAAATACACGCGCGATCAGGTACGAGCTCAGCCTTCCGGAAGCCTCCCTAGCCACGTTTGCGACTTCGTCAAACGCGATTGTGTTCGCCAAGTACCGTTGTCATGCCCAAACTCTGATTTCGCACCTAAAATCCATGCCCCTTAAGAAAAGCAGCCCAGCTCGGTGGTCCAACCTGACAAGCCAGACAGGCAAGGCAGAGACCCCAGGTTTAAAATCGGTCGCTTGCGTAAGCCGGTTGCAAGCGACCATTTCTGGACACGTGCCAAAATTGGTGTCTATTTTACTGTTAACTCGTGGCACAGTGTCGGCGGGCGGTCCAACTCACCTGGCCAAGGCTTCTAGACGAGACGGTGTCGCTAGATGCTACGCTGTGTGAGAAATGCGCCGCCTCCGTTTGCATCAAGGTCTTTTCCTGAGTAACTTGGTCACAATTCAGGTCAAAGAAAGAGAACAATGGACAATCAGCTCTATAGCTATTCGCCGATCGTCAGCAGGCCAAAGCTCGCTTGGCCGAACGGTGCGCGTGTCGCTTTTTACATCGGCCTGAACATCGAGCATTTCCAGGTCGATAAGCCATCGACAAGCATCTTTGGTGGGACGGCAATGCTAGCGCCAGATCCACTCAACTACGGTTGGCGGGATTATGGCGTACGCGTCGGCGTCTGGCGGATGATGGAGGCGCTCGACCGATACAAAATACGCGCATCAGTTCTACTGAACTCCGCGGTCTGCAAGCACTATCCGCAAATCATTGACGCGGGCAGAGAGCGGAAATGGGTTTGGCTTGCCCACGGCAGGGACAATTCCACCTTTGAGGCGGGAATGGAATTGGACGAGGAGCGAAAGTACCTCCAGGAGGTTGTCGGGACGATCAGCACCGCAACAGGACATTCGGTCAAGGGCTGGCTCGGTCCCGCACTGACTGAAACTTTCGAAACTCCCCGGTTGCTGCGCGACCTGGGCCTGACCTACATCCTGGATTGGTGCGCCGACGATCAGCCGTTTCCGATTAATGTTCCAGGCATGATCTCAGTTCCCTATTCGATCGAGCTCAACGACATCAGCATGTTCGTGGGCAAGAGCTTGCCTGGCGAAGCATTTTATCAGGCCGTTGTTGACCAATTCGATCAGCTTTACAAGGAAGGGGCCGAGTCCGGGCGCGTCATGTCGCTTTGCCTTCATCCCTTTATCATCAACGCTCCGTTCCGCCACAAATATTTGGAGAAGGCGCTGGACTACATAACCGGCCACGATGACGTATGGGTCACCACCAGCGATGAGATCGCCGCGTATTACGCCGCCAACGCTCCTAGGTCCTAACTCGGTCGTTCGATGAGGTAGCGAGTCGGCACCCCCCACCGCGCCCCCACGGAGAAGGCTAGGGTGACCAACGGTGCTGGTTTGATCCGGCTCCGTTCGGTCGAGTGCAACCATAAATGCGAAGAGTTTTACCGCCTGCTCTTCCCAACCTGCAGTCACTCAGCTTCAGGCCGTTAACCTCGATTTCTTGAGCAACAAGTAGTTGGCCTTGCCAACCGAAGTGTCTCAAATACAAAGACGACGATCGGGACGCCCCAGGCTCTGGCGAATCTCTGACCGAAGCAACCGACCTGAGCGAATCCAAAATAATATCAACCCTCTTGGCTGCTCGCCGCTCCGTAAAGCTTCATCTTGTCTCGAGAGGTTCTGCATTGTTGCGCTAAGTCTGCTTTTGCCTTCGCCGAAATTCAAACCCGACGGCAGTGCCAATGCCGCAAGTCGCACACGCCCGATGCATCGAGCACGAGGACGGTCGCGCCAGAATATCAATACGTGCACACGCGGCGCGCGTACCCAGTCATGCCACAAGCAAGCCATTGAGGCTGCCTTTCTGAATGAAATCGATCAACTGCGGCCATAGACACGACCGCAGTCTCCGGACAAGCGACTGCTCTCAGCTAGAGTTTGGATCCGGCTCCGTAAAGGCCGTTGCCCGCAATCTGACTGGGTCACCCGACCGACCGGAAATGGCCGGTCGGGCTCGACGGCAGACACCCTCGGAAATTAAGCGTTTCGGCGCTCCCCTACCCCGTCCACCCGACGCACTTCCGCCGTACCAATATTTGCACGATTGGTATGACCATCCCCATTTTTGCCAGATACGCAGATGCGAAAGCGTGTGCCATTTTATGAATTGCTTTCTTGACAGCGATTGCCCCCCGTGCATCCATTCGAAAAAGGGATTTTGTGCTGGCAGGACTGCTTTTCTGGCCAGCAATCGAGAACGGAGAGTTCTCGGAGAGTGCCGATACTCGATCTTTCCAACGGTGGCCAATGGGGAAGCACATGAACAAGCTGTTGATGAAATCAGCCGGGGTCGCGCTGGGCTCGCTGAGTTTGATGCTCTTTGTAAACGCTGCCGACGCTGGAGCGGCAGGAAAGAAAGTCGCCTATTTCGACGCTGGACCGAGCCATCCTTATGTCGTGGCGCTGAACAAGGCGTTCAACGCGCGTGCGAAGGATCGAGGGCTGGAAGTGACCCAGTTCGACACCCCCTATGACGCCGCTTTGCAGGCCCAGCAGATCGACGATGCCATCGCGCGAAAATTCGATCTTCTGGCCATTATGGCCGCCTCGCAAAGTGCGATTGTGCCAGCACTAAACCGTGCCAAGAAAGCCGGCATTCCGGTAGTCATTCTAAACAACGGCATCAAAGATGGAGTTGAAGATCTCTACGTCGCTAATGTTATTGACGATAACGCCAAACTCGGCCGGCTTGCCGCCGACGCAACTCTACGGGCGCTGAAAGAGGGTGGTCGCGATCAGGCCAAGGTCGCATTGATTACCGGCGTGCTCGCGGAAGGCGTTGCGAAGACCCGCCTAGACGCTTTTATTGCGGCGTTGAAAGATCACCCGGAAGTCAAGATCGTGGCAACCGAGGACGCCTATTGGGATACAGCCAAGAGCGAAATGATTGCCGGGCAACTATTCGCGCGCTTCGCGCCCCAGGGTGGTCTCGATGTAGTAATTGGTTGGGCCGACAATCAAACAGCTGCAATCGTCCGCGCCGCCGAGGCCGCCCATATCCCGCTCGGGACGGAGAAGGGCAAGTTGATCGTGCTCGGCATGAACTGCAACCGTGACGGGATCCAAGCGATCAAAGACGGAAGGGAATACAGCACGGCAACCCAACCTCCCGTGAGAATGGGAGAGAAGGCGGCTGACGTCGTGGCTGATTATTTCGACGGCAAAATGCCGCCAAAGCAAGTTGTCTTGGATGTCGAAGCAATCGACAAAAACAACATCGACAAGTTTGCGGCGGGCTGCACCTACTGATCGACCGTAGGCACTGATGCATGCTTGTCGCCCGGCAATTGGCGAAGAGTTTCGGTCAAATTGAAGCTCTTCGCGGAGTATCGCTCAATCTCGTAGCCGGGGAGATTCGCGGGGTCTGTGGCGAGAACGGTGCCGGCAAAAGCACCTTGATGAAGCTGCTGATGGGGATCATTAATCCCGACAGCGGCGTAATCGAGATCGACGGACGCCCTCAAACTATCGAAAATCCGCAAAAGGCGCAGGAACTTGGTTTAGCGCTAGTAGCCCAGGAACTAAGCCTAGCCCCGGACCTGTCTGTGCTCGACAACATATGGCTCGGGAACCGAAGCATTCCTTTCTTACACCGGCGCGCCAAATTCCGACGGCGCGCCAGTGAAGCGCTGAGACTTCTTGGCGTCGACTATGATCTTGATCGCCTGGTCCGCAGACTAACTCTGGGCCAACGTCAAATGGTCGAGATTGCGCGCCTGCTGGTGCGCGATGCGCGAATCCTAATCCTGGACGAACCGACAGCGACCCTATCCGACGTCGAAATTGAACGCATGATGTCGGCGTTGCGAGGTCTGAGGGCCAAAGGACGCAGTATCCTCTATGTCACGCATCGCCTCGGCGAAGTCTTTGAAATATGCGACTCTGTCACGGTGCTGCGAAACGGAAGGGACGTCGCGACGCACTCAGTTGCCGACATCAATCGACAGAGATTGATCGAGCTTATGCTGGGACGTTCCTTTGAGGAGATGTATCCAGCGCCTGCGGCGTCGCCGTCGGCAACCCAATCTCTCATCATCAGCAACCTTAACATTGCCGGCGCGGTGAGTGATTTCTCACTCGCGGCTCCGCGTGGGCAGATCACATGCATTGCCGGTCAGGTTGGTGCCGGGGCAGCAACCATCATCCGCTCCTTAGCAGGCATGGTGCCGGAAGCAACTGGCGCCGTTACGCTGGACGGGGTCGCGCTGCCATTGGGATCGATCTCGAACCGAGTAAAGCGCAATATCAGTTTCGTGTCCGAAGACCGGGGCAGGGAGGGAATTTTCCGGCGTAATGTCCTTGAAAACCTAGTTGCCGCGAAGATGCCGAAATACACCAGAGCGGGTCTGTTGTCGTGGGCGGGGTTACGTCATTTCGCTAAGGAACTCTGCCGGCGCGTGACGCTGGACAACACACGCCTCGACGCCAATGCGTTCGATTTAAGCGGCGGCAATCAGCAAAAAATACTTTTCGCCCGCGCGCTCGGAAACAAAGAGCCGGGTGTGATCCTGATTAATGAGCCTACCCACGGCGTCGACGTCGGCGCGCGGGCGGAAATCTATCGCCTGCTTAGGGAATTTTGCGAAATGGATTACATTCTTCTTATGGCGTCATCCGATTTGGAGGAGGTTGTCGGCATCGCCGACACTGTCGTGACCATGTACCGTGGTAAAATGGTTTCCACATATCAGCGCGGTCGCATCAACATGTCTGCCATTTTGGCCGACATAACACATCCGACCGAAAACAATCGAATAGCATCGTGAGCGTAGAGCAGCCGGCATCTCAAAGTTGGCTGCAAATTCGGGCGCATTTCGGCGGATTGGCGCGCACCCGGATGGCTACCACGCGAGCCGTTGTGCTTGTCGCGCTGTTGATCTGGGCCGCCTTGACGCCGAGTTTTCTATCTGCGCCGAGTTTGACCGCGCTGCTAACGACCGCCTCCGTAATCGGTTGCTTGTCGGCTGGGATGACATTTATCACCATCAGCGGCAATGTTATGTCATTCGCGTTGGGCGCGACCGCAGCATCGTCGGCGGTGGTGTTCCTTTTACTTCTTAATGCCGCTGGCCTCATTCCAGCATTGATTGGCGCGCTGTTGTTCGGTGCGAGCGGTCACCGGATTCCAAGGCTTGATTGTGGGATGGATCCGCACAAATCCGATCATCGTCTCAATTGCAGCGAATGTTTTGATCTACGGCGCCTTTACATGGTTGACCGGCAATAAATCGGTCAACGCCGATGCGAACGCGGGTCATAGCTTACTCAAGACCGCAATCGGCGGCGTTCCTATCGAATTTTTGATTTTTATCACAGCCATCGCGCTCGGTCAGATCGTCCTTTCATACACTGTTTTCGGCCGAAATCTTTTGTTAATCGGAAGCGGATTGCCAGCCGCAGAGGCCGTGGGCTTGCCAATCACATCTATCGTGTTCGGCGCTTACTGCTGCGCCGGTTTCCTGAGCGCGCTTTCCGGCATCCTACTCGCGATCAGATATAATCAAGCGAACATGTCCTTCGCTATCCACTACGATTACGATGCGATCGCAGCCGTTCTTGTGGGCGGCACGCCAATTCAGGGCGGCGACGGGTCAATGATTCGCACTCTGGTCGGAGTTGCAGCGATCAGTATCATCCAGGTCGTCCTCTTGCTCTACGGCTTCGAAGAGCAGTGGCGTTACTTCGCCACTGGCTTGATCGTGCTGCTGGTTATTATTCTTTATTCCGGACGGCGAGTATGATCCGACCATGACCCCTATCTTCCTGAGACCGACGGTTCGCCCGTTTCTCATTCTTGTCGGCGTCGTTTTATTGCTTGCGGCGATCGATGTCGGCAACGGTCGGATTCTGACAGTCGCGACGGCCTATAGTGCGCTACAATCATTTTCGACTTTCGCACTCGTCGCTCTGGGGCTCGGTCTGACGATGCTGATTGGCGAGTTCGATCTATCGATCGCCGGGGTATTCGGGCTTGCAGGATGTGTCGCGCTTACAACCGGCGCCGAAAATGCCGAGATCGGATTGCTTTGCGCCGTCGGCGTCGGCGCCGCATTCGGCTTCCTGCAAGGGCTCGTGATCACGTCGCTCGACTTGGGATCCGTACCCGTAACACTCGGCGGCCTTTTGACCGCCAGCGGGCTCTCTTACGTGATTACCCACAATCAGGTGATTTCGTCCGACAATCTTGATCTCGCGACAACAATTAATGACCAGATCGCCGGGGTGTTTTCGATCCGTAGTCTCGTTGTCCTTGGCATATTTGCGGCGTGCGCCATTGTTTTTGCCGCCACCCGACTTGGGCGCGATCTCGTTGCCGTTGGAAGCGATCGCAAAGCGGCCATAATTGCGGGCGTCGGAGTTAAGAAGCTCGTGCTCGGCGCTTTCACATTTTCCGGCGTCATGGCTGCCCTCAGCGGGTCGATGCTGAGCTATGGGCTCGCTTCGGCCTCGCCATCGGGACTTTCCGACGTGCTGGTTCCATCGGCGGCCGCCGCCATACTCGGCGGTGTGTCCTTGTCCGGTGGTACGGGCACGCCTTTCGGCGTCGCAGCGGGAGCCTTGACGTTGACCATGTTGCGCTCGGGTCTTAACGCCGTTGCTGCTCCACCGTTCGCCCATGATTTGGCGACAGGCCTCATTCTCCTCGCCGTCGCGGTGTCCGATGCACCATATCTTATGCGTCGGATGACCTTTCTTGGAAGTCGCTTTCGTAGGACGCTCGAGTAAGCGAATAGTGTCTTTCCGCGCGAGCTAACGGTACGGGACGTTAATGCAGCTGATACACCACGATCGCTACGATTATTCCCCGATTTTCGAACGTCCCCAGTTCGATTGGCCGAACGGCAAACAACTCGCACTTTACGTAGCTCTCAACGTCGAGCATTTCAACTTCGGAAGTGGGTTAGGGCACACTCCGACGGTGCTGGGACCGCCGCCGGATGTACGCAATTTTGCTTGGCGCGATTATGGTTTGCGTGTCGGGATATGGCGCATCTTCGACCTGATGGACGAGCTTGGACTCCCACTTTGTCATCTGTTGAATGCCGCAGTTTGCGAACATTTTCCGCAGATCGTCGACCGCATTCGTCGGCGCAGAGATGAAGTGGTCGGGCATGGATATACAAATTCCGAACGACAATCCGAGATGAATGAACCGACCGAGACGGAGATGATTCAGAAGGCGACGGAGATTCTCGCCAGTCATTTCGGTCAAAGGCCGTCCGGCTGGATGGGACCCTGGATCGCCGAAACCTCGCAGACGCCCGACCTTTTGAAGGAGGCCGGTTACAACTACGTTATGGATTGGCCGGCTGACGACCAGCCATTTTGGATGCGGACGCGGGCCGGCCCTTTGTTATCGGTGCCCTATCCGATCGAAATCAACGACAGCCCCACAATGCTCAGCCGCGCTCAATCCGCTACCGACTTTCGACAGATGATTGTCGATCATTTCGAAACCATGCTGAAATTGTCTGAAGCGCACTCGCTGGTCTTCGGCATCTCGCTGCATACGTTTGTGGCTGGGCAGGCCTTTCGGCTTACGCAAATTCGCCAGGCCCTGCAGTGCCTATTGCACCACGAAGGCATGGATCGAGTTTGGATAACGACGCCAGGTGAAGTGGCGCGCTACTCTGCCAACTTGCCTAAAGGCATCGTCCCCGGCTGCAGATAGACCGCAGGATTACATCACCAGTAACGCCGCCCGTTGCCATTGTGGGGATGATCAAGGTTGTTGACATCTATTCTTCCGCTTGCGAACGCGGGCCAAGACTTTTGTGGACGCAAACAATGCAGATTTTGGTTTGACGATGCCTTTATCATGCTGCGAGCGCTTCTGAGCAGATCGGTCGTTGCAATTCCTCGCTTAGGTGATTCTATAACACGGCGATCAGCTAACGACGAAGACGACAATGGAGGCAATAGTGGAACGAATCTGGGAAAAATTTTTGACTGACCGAGACCGCGAGGTTCTCACCGCCTCGGGCTACGGCAGTCATGGTGGCTTCGGAAAAAAGCCCGCCTTACTCGTGATCGACGTGAGCTATGGTTTCACCGGCGATAAACCCGAACCGATCCTCGATTCGATCAAGCAATGGAGAAATTCGTGCGGCGCTGAAAGCTGGACGGCGATAGCTGTTATCAAAGACCTTGCCGACTTGTTCCGCTCAAAGAGGTTGCCGGTGATTTATTCTACAGGTTTCCTCCGCCAGGATAACTGGGATGCGGGCGGCTGGGCCTGGAAGAACAATCGCACCGCCGAGTCTGCGCCCGTGGAATCCACTAACCGCGACCCGGACGAAATCGTTTCCGAACTCGCGCCACAACCACAGGATATTGTTGTATATAAGCAAAAGCCGAGCGTCTTTTTTGGAAGTAATCTGATAAGCTATCTGACGTTGCTCGGCTGTGACAGCCTCATCGTTACAGGGTGCACTACCAGTGGCTGCGTTCGCGCCACAGTCGTCGATGCGTTTAGTTATAACATCCGCGTCGCCGTCGCTGAGGACGCATGCTTTGACCGCAGCGAGGCAAGCCACGCCATCAGCCTGTGCGACATGCACGCGAAATATGCCGATGTTATGCCAGCGCGGGAAATTGGGACCTTCATCGCTTCACTTGCTGATGGCCTGTTTCCCAATCTCCCGCAAAGCATCGCAGCCGCAAGCCGGCCCCTTGGCTAATACGAACCAGATATAAGCGATAACGTACGATCTCGGGTACTATTTCAGCGGGCTGGCGTCCAAATGGCTTCTGGTGGCGAAGTCGAGAACACCGATCCCCTGGATAGGGCCGGCCAATCAATTCTGCGTTTGCTGCAAAAAGCAGGCGATGCGACTGATCAAGATAGGCGACACGCTTTGGAGATGGCGCAGAGGCTCTCCGCAAGAGCTTCGTGCGGCCCAGGATCGCATTGCCCAGTTCGAGGATGACCTAGCCGCCCATCGCGATCGCGCCGAGCGCGCTGAACTATGGCTCGACAAGATCCGCACGGAAATAGAACAGCAGTTTCCCAGAGGAGGACATAACGCGCCGCGTCGGCTCGAATGTTTCTTTACGGTGCAGCAAAAGCCCGGCATATGAAAGTCTGGATTAGAGCAAAACTCTATCAAGAATTCTGTTTCTCTTTGTGATGCATTTCACCTAGTCACAAGCTTAGCTGTTCATAGACAGAGCGGTAATTTCACCGCCAGCGATGCTGCGCACCAAATCGCAATGCACAAAGCACGTGCATTGCTGGGGTGCGGGCAGCAACGATAGGCCGTACCTGGCGATTTAACGTAATTGCGTATTGCGTCTTGGCTGTGACCCGGAAGAAAACTCAGCCCATACTCAGTGCGAGTACGGGGCATTTTGAGGCGTGGAGGAGGAAATCCGTGAATAGTGGACCGATCTTGTCGATAGGCTCCGCCGGCCTTGATGTCCGGCGACTGCAGATTATTTTCGTAATGACGAAAGTGTTGGATGTTTCCGACATTGATAGCCAGTTCGGCCCAAAGACACGAGACGCAGTCAAATCATTCCAACAAGGAAACAATCTGACGCCGGATGGGGTGGTAGGACCGCTGACGTGGCAAGTGCTTCCTGCAGACCCAAACACACCCCGGCTAGCACGTGGGTCGACGGGACCCGCCGTGTCCGCATTGCAAAAGGGGCTGAAGGCGTTCGACGGTCCAAACACACCGACTGACCCTGGGCAGATCGACGGAAACTTTGGTCAGAGAACAGAAACAGCCGTGCGTGCCTATCAAACTCGGCAAAGCATAACAGTCGACGGGGTTGTTGGCGACCAGACCTGGTGGGTTCCTGCAGGTGCAGCTGGAGCCACGCTGGCAAAATTAGCTGGCCTCGTCACTGCGTAATCAGGTGGCGCTAACTAGAAAGGCATAGTTCTACAGGAGAATTTAAGTACGTCGCAGTCTCAGCAAAAAGGCGGCAGCAGTCCATGTCCAATGCACTAAGCCCGTGGCCAGTCGTACAGAACGGCAGCCAAGGACATCCAATACGGACTCTTCAATTTTTGCTCCGGGCGCTCGGCTATAATCTTGCGGTCGACGGAATATTTGGTCCGGCCACGGAAGCTGCTGTCAAAGCATTTCAAACAAGCAAGGGCATGACAGCTGATGGGATAGTGGCTCCGCAGACGTGGTCGGCTCTGATAATTCAGGTGAAAAAGGGCAATTCTGGCGACGCGGTTCGCGGCGTCCAAGAGGAATTCCAGTTCCGTTCTGGCGAACCCGGTAAAGGGCTCAAGGTGGATGGAATTTTCGGACCGCAAACGGACAGCACGGTCCGAGGCTTCCAACACGCTCTATCGCTCGACATTCCATCTGTCATCGTGGATGGGATTGTCGGTCCGGTCACTTGGCAGGCATTGGTCAGCGGCATGTTGTCGGGATAGGCAGTAGTAAGTACATCACCACTGAGTCTGGTTTTACGGAGGCGTGCGATGGCAGAACCTAACTTACAGAAGGGCTCAGCTGATCCAGCAGTGCGGGACTTGCAGGCGGCTCTCAAAGCCCTCGGCTACAATCCGGGGCCGATCGATGGCGTGTTCGGAGCGACGACCGAGGCTGCTGTTAAGGCATTTCAGCAAGCGAAGGGCATTTCTGCCGACGGCGTCGTTGGCAAGGTAACATGGATTAATATTGATGAAGCCGACCAGAGCGAGCCCGTCTTGAAGGTGGGCTCGACCGGCCTGCCTGTTCGTCGTGCGCAGAAACGAATGAGTCTGGTTGGATATGATGTAGGCGGTGTCGATGGCCGCTACGGGATTGCTACGAAAGGCGCTGTCAAGAAGCTCCAGGAGCAGCGCGGGCTCGCGATTGACGGAGTCGTCGGTCCACAAACATGGTCAATCATCAACTCGCTGGAGAACGAAGGACCGGTGAGCTGAAAAGCAACCCTTCAGCACGTTATGGTCTTTGCATTGGCAACGAACACGGGGAGGCTCCCATGGCCGGAAATGAGCTGACGGCTTCGTTCAATTGGACCGATAATCAATTGTCACATTTGGATTTTTCAAGAAATGATAAACCGATTGCCTTTACGGAGCATGAGATTGATCTGACCTTCAAGGACCCACGGGGGAACGGAGAAATCGAAAAGATACTCTTGGATCCTCAATACCGTCCAGGTGACGCGTCCAATGCTGACTTTTGGGTCGAAACAACTATCACCTCACCAGTATCCAATAAAAAGGTAAGCGAAACTGCCCTGTGTTATTGGAACAATGACAAAAGTGTAGCAGTGGGCAGCATTGAGGACGACGGCGGCCGGCTTGCCATTGTGGCGGAAAGCGTCACCGACGCATTAAAGACTTCAAGGTTTTCATTTCTCGTTGTGCCCATGTCGGGGTATTCTGCTTTCCGAATTGCCGAAGACGTTCCTGTCGGGAACGAGTCACCGGGACTGATAGGCATAGAAGTAAAATTAAAGAGCCCTACGCCGCTTTTATCAGAGATCTCGTTCCAACCGACCTTGGCGCGAGGATCAACAGGCAGTGTTGTATCTGCGCTGCAAAAAGCTCTAAAAGCATTTGGCGCCACAACCGATCCGGGGCCCATTGATGGCGACTTTGGCTTGGGGACTGAATCGGCCGTGCGCGCCTATCAATCGCAGCAAAAGATTGCAGTCGATGGGGTTGTTGGACATCAGACGTGGTGGGTGCCGGCAGGTGCAGCTGGGGCCACGCTAGCGTCCTTAGCAGGCCTTGTTTAGCTCACTCTTCGCAGCGTGATCTCAGCGGCGAGCCCGGAGGCTTCGCATCATCGCGATCTTATCGTCACGTGGCGCTGCCGTATCGATTGTCCGGCGGCCTCATTCCCTTCACCACCACAGAACAATGGGCCGCGACGACTTCACAAAATCCCAACGCAAAACGGCGCGGCCTATTACGCATCACGGGGCTTCTCCACTAAGGACGCAGGCCTGACATCTCGGCCGGTATCGGCGCGCAGTCGGCTACGTCGAATGCACCCTCTAGAGCGAAAAGCAGGCCGATTTGCCTGCCTTGGCCACCGGACTAAGTACGAATTGTCATCAATCTCAAGGTTGCGAAGATAGGTGCCGCTTTCGTTGCAGGCGCGCGCCGACGAAAGTGATCGAACAAGGGCTGCTGCGATTGCTCATAACAGCTTGTGGCACATCGCCGGCCGCTCAGAGCAGCACTGGGCGATGGACGGTCAATTCATTTGCGCCGCCGCCGTTGCGCGGGGACAGTAATTGCAGACGCGCTTCCCAACAGCGGCGCGGTTCGTTGATATCGCTGTTTGGGCCGTGACGAAACCGGGTCCGAATAGCTGCGCCGATGTTGACGTCGCCCTAGTGGCACGTCAGCGACCTGGGGAAACGTCTGACTTGGGTCCGCGATTGCGGCGAATAGCGGACATGTCACCTCAGCGCCAAAACCGACGCTATTGACCCATCTCTGCCATTAGGCGTGCCGATTTTCTGCAATGCACAAGGGAAGGGCACCGTAGCGACATTGACCCCCGGATTCGAAAGCGACCAGAACGAAAGGCGAAAGCTGCCACGGTGCTACGCTTGCGCGCGCTCCTCCGCCGGCCCGGTCTGTCGGCTCAGATTGAGCGCGCAGTTGATCAAACCGACATGACTGTAGGCCTGCGGAAAATTGCCTAGCATGCGGCCGGTCAGCGGATCGAGCTCTTCAGCAAGCAATCCCACGTCATTGCAGCGTGAGAGCAAACGATCGAAGAGCTTCCGGGCTTCGGCGTAACGGCCCTGTAATATGTAGTTGTCGACAAGCCAGAAGCTGCACGCCAAAAAAACTCCTTCGCCTGCGGGCAGGCCATCGCCGGGATTTTCGGTTTCGTATCGGAGGACGAATTCGTTGTCGATCAGCAACCGGTCCTCAATCGCCGCAAGTGTTCCTTTTATTCGCGGATCAGCTGCGGGAAGAAAGCCGACGAGCGGAAGCAGCAACAGGCTTGCGTCGAGCCGTTTGGATCCGTAGGCCTGCACGAAGCTGTTGAGGTCGCGATCAAACCCACGTTCACAGACCTCGGCGTAGATTTCGTCGGCGATCTGGCGCCACCGGCGCGCCGGATCTTTGTGTCCTTCACTTTCGACTGCCATCGCGGCCCGATCAAATGCGACCCAGGCCATGACTTTCGAATGAACGAAGTGCTGCCGGCCCCCACGGACCTCCCAAATACCTTCATCGGGCTGCCGCCAAGCGGTCGCCAAGTATTCCGTTATAACCGGCTGCAACGCTCGGCCGCGGTCCGATGGCTTCATGCCCGCCTTGAGTGTCTGGAATATAGCATCAGCGGTCTCGCCAAACACGTCGAGCTGAAATTGCTCGTATGCGCCGTTTCCAATCCGCACAGGCGAAGAATTCTCGTAGCCAGGCAGCCAAGGCACGATCAATTCCGGCAGCCATCGCTCCCCGCCCACTCCATACATAATCTGGACCTGCTGCGGGCTGCCGGCGACCGCCCTAACCAGCCAGTCTCGCCATGCCCGCGCTTCGTCGTAATAGCCAAGATGCATCAACGCCAAGAGCGTGAACGTGGCATCCCGCAGCCAGCAATAGCGGTAGTCCCAATTCCGCACCCCTCCCAAGCGCTCAGGGAGCGAGGTTGTGGCGGCGGCCACGATCCCGCCCGTCGGCGCATAGGTCAAAGCCTTGAGTGTGATCAGTGAACGTTTCACCGCGTCGGTCCAAGGTCCAACGTCGGCACACCGGTCGCTCCATTCGCGCCAAAACGCCGCGGTGCGCTCCAGCGCTTCGAATGGATCGATCGCCGGCGGTGGATTTTGAAACGAGAGTCCGTAGGACAGCACGAAAGGAACGGACTGGCCCGCATCCACGGTGAAGTCACCCATTGTTTTGAGGTCTTCGCCATAGAGCTCAACCGGGGTGCGCAGGACCAGACGCTCTGGACCGGCAATCGCGTTGATCGTGCCGTCATCGAGCCGATTGACCCACGGAACGATCGCTCCGTAATTAAAGCGCACCACGAGCTCAGTACGAAAAGCCACACGTCCGGACCGACCGATCACGATTCGGACCAAATCGGCGCCGTCGGCCGGTGGCATGAAATCGATCACCGTCGCAGAGCCGGTCGCGGTTTTGAATTCGGTTTCGAGCACCAGCGTGCCGGGACAATAGCGCCGTTCGGCGCCGAGTACTTGATCCTTTGGGGCAATGAGCCAGCGCCCGTTGTCAGCGTTCCCGAGCAGGGCGGCAAAACACGCAGGCGAGTCAAAACGGGGCCAGCACAACCAATCGATTGAGCCGTCGCGGCCAACCAAGGCGGCTGTCTGGCAGTCGCCAATCAGCGCATAATCTTCGATGCGAAGTGCCATTGCTGTTCCCGCGCCGAGACCTCGCCCCTACTCGCGTCCGTCTACGGCAAGATCGAACGTAAAGACACCCTCGTGATTGGTGGGCCGCACTTCCTGTTCGGCGTCCTACTTGTTCGCCGAGGAGCGAAAGCTTCGAGTTCGGCAACGGAAAACCGTTGGACTAGGGACGTCCGTTCTCTCTGTCAGACACCCGACGCCCGTTCCCGGCACTTTTGCGACCTCGCGCCACGTCCGCCTTATGATCGCTATCGGGCGCGTGGACTGGAGCTTGCGGCGGGCACTTAGGTGCGCGTGCCGGTGAAGGAGGAGCTGCCGAAGGCTCCCAGAGTCACAGTGCCACCTATCTCGTCGCCGTTCACGGTGCCAGTAAATTCAAGCGTCATAGGCATTGGCTCAGTGATCGAAACCTTCTAAGAAACATCGTTACCATTGACCGTACCGCCAAAGATTTCGACCGAATTCCCGTCGGCCATCTGGCTGCCCTTAAGTGTGGTGCCTTCCGTATTGAGTGAGAGGGCAGCTTGACGCTCGCCCGTTGGCGTGGACACGACAAGATTCCAATTTCCGCCTGCGGTCATGGGCTACTCCCTAAAGAGCCGGAACAACGTAGCATCGAACTGTCAGATTTTGCAGAGTTGTACGAAGCGCTCGATCTCATCCTCTTTGGTTGCAAAGGAGGTGACGAGGCGAGCCAAGATTTCATCGGGATGGAGCTTTAGGTTCGTATTTGTGCGCCCATAATATCGGGCGCCTGCGGCCTTGAGCCTCGCATCGAGCGCACGCGGCATAACGACGAACACGAGATTCGCCTCTACTGGCCAGACAGGAGCTAAGCCGACAGCGGCGAGCTTGGTTGAGAGCTGATCAGCCGTGAGATTGGCGTGGCGGGCGAGGGCGAGCCATCGGCCATCCGCAAGGATCGCCGCAAATTGTGCGGCGAGGAATTGATGCTTAGAAAGAAGATGACCGGCGCGCTTGCGACGTTCGGCCATAAAGTTGGCGCGCGTCGGATCGAAAAACACAACAGCTTCCGCGGCGAGCGCACCAACCTTGGTTACGCCGAACGACAGTACGTCGACACCGGACTGCCATGTGATTTGCGCCGGCGTTGCGTTGAGCCTAACCAGCGCATTCGCAAAACGCGCGCCATCCATGTGAACGGCAAGCGAGCGCTGATGCGCAATCTTGCAGAGTGCTGCGATCTCAGCCTGGCGATAGACGGTCCCGACTTCAGTGGCCTGCGTGATGGATAGTGCCGAAGCGATCATCTGGTGCGGGCTGTGTCCAAATTGGTCCGCTAAGGAGCGCTTCAACGTCTCCGTCGTGATCTTCCCATCTCCACCGGGAAGTTCGACCAACTTGAGGCCCCCGCCAAAGAACTCCGGCGCGCCGCACTCATCGGTAGCTACGTGGGAGTCAGCGTGACACAGCACGGCGCCCCAGGGCGGCGTAACGTGAGCAAGCGCCAGAGCGTTCGCTGCCGTTCCTGTCGGTAACAGAAATACCGCCACTTCGCGCTCGAAAAGCTCCCCGAAGCGATGCTCAACGGATCGTGTCCAGTCGTCATCGCCATAGGCGGACGCAAATCCTTCGTTCGCTTGCACGACCGCGTCGAGGATAGCAGGTGCAACTGGTGCCGCATTGTCACTTAAGAAATTCACGTCCGATTTTCCGCTGGAGTGCCCTGGGTCACTGGCACAACACTGACCGCTCACGCCTGACTAGGATAGCATGACCCATACACCACCGGACCCGAGGTCCGGCTCGTGATCAATCTTTTCGATGACATCCCTACCTATACGGGCGGCGAGATTTTCACCGATGTGCTTTTGCGACAGGCATTCGTATCGAGCGGATCGTCTCGACTGGTCAGTCTACGCCGGCGCTGACGTCGTGGCTGCGAGCAGTCGCGCCTTGCGTTTAGAGCCGCAACGCGAAAATCTCCGTCGGCTCCCGTACCCCTCGGAGGACGTGGGCACCAAGCGCTTCAAGCCGCTTTCCGTCGGCAACCGCCGCGGCGAGCGCGGCCGAAACGAGGACCTTGCGGCCGAGCGGTTCGCACAGCGTTTCGATGCGCGCAACCTCGTTGACCGCCGGGCCGATGACTGTGAAGTCAAGGCGATCGACGGCGCCGACATTGCCATAGAGGACCTCGCCGACGTGGAGGGCGAGATCGACGACGGCAATGGGCTTCCCTATCCGGGTTCGATCGGCGTTAAGTCGGTCGATGCTCCGCATCGCGTCGGCGGCGGCGTCAAGCGCGCGGCAACAGGTTTCACTGCACGTCGCGCCCACGAAGGCAAAGCTCGCGAGCATGCCATCGCCAAGGAACTTCAGCACCTGAGCCCCGCGTGGGCGCAGCGCGGCCGTCAGCGCCTCGAAGACGTCGTCGAGCATTTCAATAAGAACCGGCCCCGGCGTCGCATCGGCTAATGGAGTGAAGCCTCGGATGTCGGCATACCATAACACAGCGCGGATACTCTCGACCGAACCACGTTCGACCACACCGGCATGAACGCGACGACCCGCGTCGGCGCCGAGATAAGCGGCGAGGAGCTCGGCCGCAATCGTGTGCTCGGCATCCGACATGATCGCAAGTGCGACCGCGGGCAGTACGGCCTGGATCAGCTTGAGATCGTTCTCGCCAAAGCCCTCGATATGATCCGTCGCAAACGAGAAGCCAATCCCGCTGTCCGGGAACGCCTCTGACACCATGCCAACAGGGATCAGTTCGGCGACATAATCAGTCGCTCCCGCAATCGCTAACTGCTCGACAACTGGAAAATCGCACTGCGCGCCGTCACCGATTAGCCTGCGCCGCAAACGTAGCGGCATTTCAGGCCTGGTGGCGGCATCGCGCAGATGCCAATAAGGGCTGTCTCGCAGGTCCTGATCATAGGCTTGGCCGCGCTCGCGCCGTGTCGGGTGCACCGCGTCGCGGTCACGCCACCAAGTGTAAGTGTATCCAGCCCACTGTGGATGCAACGTTCGCATCCCGGCGAACGCGCGCCAAAGCGGCACACCGGAAGCAATGAGCCGCCGGCAGAAATCCTCGAATAACGGCGCAGCCGGCGCTCTGCGTAGCCCTTCGCGTACCGCCCAGAGCTGCAGTTCATTAATTCGCCCATCTGTCGTAGACGAGGCGAATGTGATCGGCGATTGATCGCGCATCTAGGTGCCTTGCAAGCTCTCGGTTTTTTATCCCTAACTATGTCTTATTGCTGCTTCGGGAAGTGTTCCTGAAGCCCTGGCGCGCGGCAAAAGCGGCTGAAGCTCGTTTTAGCAGCCTGTGTAAAAACGCATCGCCTGTTTTGATTCTCGCGATTCGGCGGCACAAAACGCCGATGTCGTCACATCCGCCAGCCTACCCGGCAATCCGCAAGACAATTTTTCCGCGAGAATGCCCCTTGAGTCCTTGCTCAAATGCTTGGCGTGCCTGCTGGATCGGCAGCACGCTGTCCACGAAGGCGCGTAAGCGGCCCGTATCAATCAAGCGGCCGATTTCCTCGAGCTGCGTGCGATCAGGCTCGACGATGAAGAACTCACCTTTAATTCCTTGCGCCTTTGCTTTCTCGGCGGAGGGCGGCTCAACGATACTTACGAGCGTCCCTCCTTGGCGCAGAACGCCGTAAGATCGCTGAAGCGTACTCCCGCCAATCGTGTCGAGAACGACATTTACATCAGACACTTCATCTTCGAAGTGAACTTTCGCGTAATCAATCACTTCCTGGGCGCCGAGCTGTCGTACAAAATCGTGATTATCGGCCGCTGCAGTAGTGATCACGGTCGCTCCCGCCCAATTCGCCATTTGCACTGCAAAGCTTCCCACGCCGCCCGCGCCGCCGTGAATTAGCACGCGCTGCCCGCGAGTGAGCATCGCATGGCTGAAAATCGCCTGCCAGGCCGTGAGCGCCGCAAGCGGTATGGCCGCCGCGTGGACGTGATCGAGTGTTTTCGGCTTGGCCGCGAGATCGTCCGCATGGATGGCAATGAATTCCGCAGCGCTACCATCACGGTAAAACGAAGCAAGGCCGTATACTTCTTCGCCAACTTTGGCGAGCTCCGTATCGGGCGCGAGCTCTTCGACTACACCGGAAAATTCGTGGCCGGGAATCGAGGGAGTTCGCGGCTCGCCGTTCGCGGTCTGGTAGGTTGGATCCCAGGTCAGCTCGTCTTTTGTAATTGCCGAAGCGTACACGCGGACCAGCGCGTCACCAGGCATCAGCCTAGGTCTAGGCGCGTTTTCGTAGATCAGCACTTCTGGCCCGCCCCTCTCATGAATGCGAATCGCCTTCATGTCTTTCCTTCACCTCCTCTGTAACACCTCCCGCAGGCCGCTCCGACGTCATCGAACACGATCAGGGAAACGGAACCACCAATTGGACGGCATCATATCTTCGCCATCCGGACCCGCACCGTGCTGACGTCTGACGGCGACCGTTGTTAGTCCGCTTTTGGGGAGCCAAGCTGACGTCCAGTTTATATCAGTCTACTTCCGCAAATGACCATCTGAGACGTGCGATTGCTGCGGGGTTAAGGGGAAATTTGACCGCTGAATCCAACTTCCTTACGGCCCTCGATGGAGCTTGAGCGCCATCGGGCCGACTAAGCAATAAAATTAACGAACGATGATCGTCGTATCGTATTTGAGGCCTGTTAGGCCTCGCTGCTGCTCGACCAAACGAAATAGAGTTTTGGCGTTGCCGGTCGAGAGTCGCACGCAGCCGTGCGATGCGGGTCCGCCGACATTGCCAGCGAAGCCATGGATGGCTTTGCCCGCATCGAAGAAAATCGCATAGGGCATCGGCGCGTCGTTGTACTGTTTCGATTTGTGATGCTCGTCGAGCCAGCTCACCTTGTAACGGCCGCTCGGTGTCGCATAGCCACGGGCACCGGTCGAGACCGACCATTTGAAATGCGGCTTGCCGTCGACGGTGACGATCATGTGCTGGTCGCTCTTGGTGACCGTTACAATGATCGACGCGGGCTTCGGAATGCCGACAAATTGCGCGCGCGCCGTGCCGAAAGGCACAAACATCGCGGCCACCGCCAACGTCACTGCCCACAGCCCGCGCATTGCAGGTCCTTCTGCCGATACGACCACTTGAAAGTAGGCCGGCTAGCATTAAGGAACCTTCGGGTCAGTCGAAAGATTTTTCTACGTTCTTAAAGATTGCGGCGAATGCCACAGAAGGGTTGTAGTGAAAAAGACTCACCCTATTGCTTGCAGTTGCGAGCCGGCGTTGCTACTTGATGGCGCGGGCAACTCGATACGCCGCGGCTCTCGCCATTAGTTGGCCCGTCGCAGCACTGTCACTATCAGCCTACGTTGGAGGGCAAAACCGAGCTTTGTGTAAAGCGCGGCAGCTATCGTATTATCACTATACAGACGCAAAAATGGCGTCTCGCCGCCCGTAATGATTTGTCGAACAAGTGCACGAACCAGCGAGGATGCATAACCACACCCTCGGTACCCTGGGTGAGTACACACCGCAGAAATTTCTGTGAATCCATCAAACCTCATTCGCTCGCCCGCCATGGCAATGAGCTTGCCCGCGTAGCGAATACCGAGGTAAGAGCCAAGCTCGATCGCCCCTGCCGAGAAGGGACCGGGCTTTGTCAATTCGACCAAGTGCAATTTGGCGGGCACAACGACGGGCGTGAGTTCGGTTATGGCCCGGCGTGCGGTGAGTTGTCCTGTCGGTCGCAAATCATTTGATCGATATGCTTGTGAGTCACGACGAGTAAATCTCCGGCTTCCGACACGGACTCTGGGCCGAAGAGCCCAACCACATCACGAGGGCTGATTAGAGCGGCTAAAGCGTTCAGAGAGGCGTTCGAAATCTCACGCACGCCCGCCATTGGCGCGATCGTAGCCGGGTACCGGCGGGCCAGATCGCCGCCAAGCGCAAAATTGGCATGCATTGTAGTCAATGCCGACCAGGGCGGTCGTTCGAGTAATTTAGGATCTACCGCCACGCATCAAGCTCAATTCGGTACGGACAACCAACGCACCCTCTACCATTGCCCGCATTTTTTGGAACGCGACGTTACGCGGTAGGTATTTGAGACCGCAGTCGGGTGCTACGACGATTTTCTTTGCATCGACATACGGCAGCGCACGACGAATGCGCTCGGCCACGAGTGCCGGCGCCTCAACGGTCATATCCGCAAGATCCAAGACCCCTAGCAGGATCGTTTTTGTCGATAGCTCCGCGAGCACCTCGCAGTCGAGGTGGGACTGTGCGGTTTCGATCGAGATCTGCTGCACGTTGGCCGCTTTGAGCTCGGGCAGAAACGAGTAAGCCGATGGCCTTTGGTGAATAACCGCAGCGTAACCGAAACATATATGAACCGCAGTCGTTCCAGTGACCCTGTTAAGGGCATGGTTCAATACCTGTACGCCATATTGTTTCGCCTTGGCCGGACGTGCTTGCAGGTAGGGCTCGTCGACCTGGACCACATCAGCGCCCGCAGCGAACAAATCCTTGATCTCTTCATTGACCGCAGTTGCATAGTCCATTGCGAGGTCTACCTCGTCTTTATAGAAGTCGTTCTGCGCCTGTTGAGCCATTGTGAATGGACCGGGTACGGTAATCTTGATCATGCGGTCGGTATTGGCACGCAAGAACGTCACATCGCGGACCTGAATTGGATGGCGCCTCCGTATCGTACCGACAACACGCGGCACAGGATTCGGATGTCCGCTGCGATCCAGTGCGGTGCCGGGATTGTCGATGTCGATGCCTTCTAGGGCCGTCGCAAAGCGGTTTGAGTAGCTCTCGCGGCGCATTTCGCCGTCAGTAATGATGTCTAGGCCCGCGCGCTCCTGGTCTCGGATCGCCAGAAGCGTCGCGTCGTCCTGAGCCTGCTCCAGCCACTCTGGCGCAACGCGCCAAAGCTCTCCGGCACGAACTCGCGGTGGAAAACGGCCAGCGAGTTTGGCGCGATCGATCAACCAGTCTGGCTGCGGATAACTTCCGACAAGCGTCGTCGGCAAAATGGTGTCCATCTGTCCCTCAGCTCATTAAAGAGAGCACTGAGCTTAAGTCAGCCCCAGCAAAGTGGAAGCCCAATTGCCGAACTAATCAACCCTGAACCCAAGGACATGCAAAGTCTTGGCGTATATGCTCGGATCGGATTGTATATCGATGCGAAAGACTGCGGGAAGGGAACGGCGATGAAGATAAAACGTCACGAAACCGGGTCGCGTATAACTAAGGCGGTAATCCACGGCGACACCGTCTATCTCGCTGGCATAGTTGCCGATAGCCCAAAAGAGTGTGGCCGAGCAGACCAGAAGCACCTTGTCACAGATTGCACAAACACCGTCTGCGCCTCTTCCAGAGCATCAGTCGGGTTTCAACGCCGAGACAATTTTGCCAGCCAATACACCTGTTATCGCCACGCCAAGTCAGCTCGAGGCTTCGCGTCCGAGCTTTGCAGGGTCGGGACTTGATCATGACACCGACGGTGAAATGGCGCCACGGCCCGAACGATACAATACCAGCTTACCGGTTCAGATTTATCTGCAGACCTGGTCCCGGACATCGCTGCGTCTGGGTGAAGAGCAATGGTGGCATGGGCTCGCTTTATCGCTCACGGCACGAGTTCGTTTTCGTTTTCCGCAGTGGCAAGGATCAGTTTCGCCAGCTTCCGGAGGTTTTGGGCGGTGGCTGCGAGGAGGAACTCATCGCGGGCACCATTCGGTCCTCGTAGTCGGAGCCGGTCGAGCTTGAGAATGCGTTTGAGATGGGCGAACAGCATCTCGACCTTTTTGCGCTACCGCCGAGAGGTCCGGCCCTCTCGGGATTTGGCGATTGTCGCGGCCATATCGCGTGCGCCCTCGTGGATGGAGCGCGGCACCTTGCGCGCCGGGGTATTCGGACAGCAGCTTGAGCTTGAGGGCGCATCCTCGCAGTCGTGTTTGCTGGCGCGGTAGAGCATCGTTGCATTGTCATTCACCAGCGTGCCCGTGGTGGTCAGCTTCTTGCCGCCGGGGCAGAGGTAAAGGTCGCACGCGTGGTCATAGGCGAAGTCGTCGCGCGAGAAGGTGCCGTCCTGGCGTGCGGACTTGTCGAACACCGTCACGTGCGGCTCGATCCCGTGCTCATGCACCAGCCAGCCAAGCATCTCGGCCGAGCCATAGGCGCTGTCGCCGATAAGCCGAGCGGGATAGAGATCGAAGCGTTTCATCGAACGCTCGATCATGCGCTTTGCGGCCAGAACCTCGGCCTGGCGGATCGCGGTGGTCGCTTCGACATCGACGATGATCGCGTTGTCGACATCGATCAGATAGTTGGTGGAGTAGGCGAAGAAGGCCTGCCCGCCATGGGCTCCGGTCCAGCGAGCTGCCGGATCGGCCGGCGAGATGAACTTGGGCGTGACCTCGGTCGCCGCGCCGAAAGCCGCATCGTCGAGCACGGCCAGATACTCCTCGAACGGCGCGGCCTGCGGCTTCCGGCGGCAGCCCTTTCGTCGCCCTCGATGCCCTTTTGCCGGTTGGCATCGGCCTTGATCAGGCTGGCGTCGACGGCAAAGCCTTCGCCGCCGACCAGGCCCTCCTCGATGCAGCGCTGCAGGACCGTCTCGAACACGCGCCGCAGGAGATCGCTCTCGCGGAAGCGGCCATGCCGGTTCTTCGAGAAGGTCGAGTGGTCGGGCACATCACCGTCGAGCCCGAGCCGGCAGAACCAGCGGTACGCCAGGTTGAGGTGGACCTCCTCGCAGAGCCGCCGCTCGGAGCGGATGCCGAAGCAGTAGCCGACGATCAGCATCCGGATCATCAGTTCCGGATCGACCGAGGGCCGACCCATCGAGCTGTAGAACGGCGCCAGTTCGCGCCGCAGCTCCGACAGATCAACAAAGCGGTCGATCGACCTCAGCAGATGATCCGCCGGCACATGCGCATCGAGCGAGAAGTCGTAGAACAGCGCACCCTGTTCGACTTGCCGTGGCCCCATCATCGACTCAGTCTCCTGCCTCAACAGGACTGAAATCAGTGAGCTTTCGCCCTTTCAACCAGCAAGTTTTTCAACACTATCGACCCACAGCAGACTTCCAAGACAATTTTCTAGGGCTTTCTGGCCCTTACGATGGCTTCCAGAATTTGTAGCGCATCCGCCGTTCCGTCAGCCTCGCCTTTCTCGAAATCTTGGGCAGCCTGTCCCATGGTATTGGTCACGTGAGCGATGCACAGGACCTTGGCTTGGCGCGCCCGAGCAAACGTATAGAGCGCCGCCGCCTCCATCTCGACCGCAAGGATGCCCCGCCGCTTCGCAGCCTCTATAGCCTCTGCGGTTTCTCGGAATGGAGCGTCGGTGGTCCAAGTCGGGCCGACGATAACGCGCAGTCCGGCGGCCTTGAGGGCATTGACGGCCATAGCCACCAACTCGGCATTGGCTTCGCCATATTCGGAAGGCTCGGCGTAGTGGTAGCTCGTCCCCTCGTCGCGCAAGGCGCGGTCGATGATGACAAAGTAGGGCGTCGGTTCCGCCGGAACGATTTGGCCAGCAGAAGTCACGCTCAGTAATAGGCGGCAACCGCTTTCAAGCAATTCTTCTGCGATCAGGACCGCAAAGGGCGCGCCGACCGCACATCCGATGATGCCAACCGTTTGTCCGGCCAGTTCGAAGGCATCGAGTTGTGTGTGATAGCAGGGCCAGCCTTCGAAAGGTTTTGATCTGCCTTCCTTTCGCAGCCGCCGTACAATGTCGCCATCCGGGTCAAGGATGCAGATGGCGGCACATGAGTTCGGAATCCCTTTTGCCGCCGTGCCACGCGCAGCAGTGCGGCCGGGCGAAACACAGACGGCGAGGATGGATTTTTGTTGTCCAACAGGGGAGGCATGTTCAACGGGGCCGCTCAAACACAGCGCCATAGTGGTAGGGCGAAACCTCAATTTGGTTGCGGAATTTGAAGCCGCCCGGCTCGACACTAACGATGGTCTGTTCTGGCGTCATCCGCAGTTGCGTCGCTGGTCCTCGCGGCTCTCCTAGGACAGTCGTTTCCTCGCGCGGCCGGGCGTACCAACTCACGATAGCGAACAAACCGCCGGGCTTAAGAATGTCATGGACGGCCTGCGCGAGGCGCGTCTTGTCTGGAACGCCGTGAAAGGCATTAGCGAGGAACACGTGGTCAACCGCGTGCCGCACAACCTTTGCGATGTCGTACGCGTCGGCCTCGACAAACCTGCAGTTGGGCGCACCGCCGCGTTCGGCAATACGCACCTTCGCCGCTTCTAGCAGCGCCGCGTCAATGTCGATGGCGATGACTCTGCGCGCGATCCTGGATAACGGGAACGTAAACCAGCCATCGCCGGAACATAGGTCAACCACGTCCATGCCAGGCGCCACGCCCACGTCCCTCAGCACTTTGGCGGGATCGGGCCACAGGGCTTCCCACCAACCGGGCTCGGGCATTCCTGTGCCTTCGAAAAACCCTGGGAGATGGCTGGTCATATCCTCGCTACTTTAGCGCATCTACGACGGTTCGCGGGTACGCACGAAATGCCGCTTCTGATCCATAGCGGACCTAGATACCCTCTATTGGCTGGATGATGATTGCGCGTTCTTCCTTGACGATGGCGCGCCACGGGAGGCTCCACATGGACCTTTACTTTTCACCGCTGGCAGGTTCTCTCGCGGCGCGGATAAGGAGCTGACGCCCGCTTCATCGAGGTAGACCCCGAGACTAAGCGCACGTCAGACGGCTCCGACTTTGCTGAGATTTATCCACTCGGGCTAGTCCCGTTGCTGCGCCTTGATGACGGTTCGCTGCTGAGCGAGAACGCCGCGACTCTCCAATACATTGCCAATCGATTTCCCTTATCGAACCTCGCCCCCACAGATGAACTTGCACGCGCGCGTTTGCAACAATGGTTGAGCTTCATCGGCACGGAATTGCATCAGGGTCTGTTTTGCACGCTACTCGATGAAGCCGCGCCCGAGGGAACAAGAACGCATATTCTGACGAAGTGCAAACCGCGTCTCGCGTATCTCAATGATCATCTTAGCGACCGGGAATTTTTGCTTGACCACTTCACGATTGCTGACGCGTATCTCTACGCCGTGTTGAACTGGAGCGTGGCGACTCGCGTTTCACTTTCGCGGTGTCCGGCCATAAAAGAGTACCATCGTCGTCTGCGAATACGACCCAGTATCGCCAAGGCCTACCAGGAAGAGCTTTTGGTTCATTGCACCTACGCCTTTCTCCAGCTCGCCGTGAACTGATAAGGAAAGACATCTTTCCTTATCAGTGTTCAGGATCGATATGCTTTTGATAACAGTCGTTGGGCCTTCGAAGTTATTTTGCTATACAAAGATGATCAAATTCACGGCTCGCGATGGCTGGCAAGCAAGCAAAAATACTCTCTCTTGGCGACGTCAACGACCTCCTTGTCTTTGCCAACTGCACCCGCCATCCCCTCCGCAACCGTGTGATCGTCTTGCTGGCCGCCAAGGCTGGCCTGCGGGCCTTTGAGATCGCCGACTAGAGGGGGGCGCCATCGGTTCGGTGATCGAGCTGCCCGACCACGCCGCCAAGAACGGCAGCGGCCGATTGATCCCGGTACACCCCAATCTTCACCAGGCCCTCACCGCCTATCTCGGTCTCTCGACTGGCATGGGCCCGTTATTCGATCCGAGCGCGGCGGTCCAATGACGCCGTTGAGTATCGTGGTCTGGTTCAATCGCGCATTCCGCAACATCGGTCTGCACGGCTGCTCGTCTCATTCCGGACGCCGAACGTTCATCACCCGAGCAGCACGGCTCATCCACAAGGCCGGTGGATCGTTGCGCGATGTCCAGTTGCTCGCCGGTCACCGGTCAATCCAGACGACACAACGGTACATCGACGGAGATAGCGATGTGCAGCGCAAGCTCGTCGCAATGATTTGACGGCATGATTTCAAGAACGGCAACTCGCACGAAGATTTCCCCGCTGCGGCAACGCCGGTCGAATCCAGATCGTGCTAACACATCGGCCATCGATCACGCTGTTCGAGTGGTGCACAGTGTGTGCTGCTTGGCGGGCGCGGCCAGCCTGATCGATGATATTCGTGCCGACCTGCGGGTCGAGGGAATTCCTACGGCTATCCGGCGCCACGACACCGCGACGTTGTTTGATTGGTTGATTTCGGCTCTGAGCTACCAAGGCATCTCGGACCAGGTCGCCAGCGAGTACATGGAACGCCACGGTCGGCCCCGATGGGCCGATATCGACGCCAAAGTTGCCGCCAGTCCGAGCTGTCCAAAACTCAAAAGCTACTGGCATTTTCACGGCTGCCGATACGACAAGATTAGTCGGATTTGTGCAGAGCCGGATCACATCGACAAATGTCCCCTGCCCTCCCATCGGTTGCGCAACGGTCGGCTCAACCAGATGGCCTACTCGTTATTCTTGTTCATTCGCGACATTGCTGACGGCGATCTGGTCAGCTGGATCGACCGACAATTCCAAGCCGCCGATGACCCGACCAGCCCCAACCGGCTCGGCGAACTGCGGGAAGCTCTGATCGGACCGCTCCGGGAGGTCTATGGCGTCTCGGACAAGGTCCTGACCATGACCTTGTCGTGCATTCTACTGGCCGCCCCGCAACGCCTGCACCTCTGGCACGAGGTCGGCGCCAGCATGATTGCCATCGATACCTTGGTGCACAACTTTCTGGTTCGCACCGGCATCCTGGCAAGATTCAGGGCCGAGCATTCATACGGTGCGGCCTGCTACCAGGCTGGCGGCTGCGGCGACATTATAGAGGCCGTGGCGCGGCTTATCGATGCCCGGCAGTTCAATCCCGAGTTTCCGCAGCCGTTTCCGCGGTTCGTTCAGCACGCGATCTGGCGATATTGCGCCCAGTCCGGCCTCGACGTCTGCAACGGCAATCGCATCAATGACCGGCAGTCTTGCAACAACGTCTACTGCCAAATTCATAGTAATTGTGATCGTATAGTGTTGAATAATACCCAATAATCATAAGTATTACGAGTACAAATCAAGTATTATAGCATTTGACGACATGCAAAAGGCTCTATAACATTCGAAATGAGAGGCGATCAGACCTCTCAAGGACTGTATTGCAAGGAGAACAACTGTAATGAGACCCAGATATCCGCCCGCAAGACTGCGGGCCTGCTGCCAAAACCTGTCCATTCCACCGCAAAGGGGCCCATCGGGCCCCTTCGGCGTTTCAGGAGACCTGTCATGACCAAGACGACCACCAAGGCCATAGCCACTACCAAGGAGTCCGCCCCACTCATCGTCCTCGGCTAC
>CAWJRE010000042.1:0-39558 GCA_963845075.1 uncultured Alphaproteobacteria bacterium
TGAATGAGATTGCTTGGAGCCCCGGCGATCCCGGCACCGGGGCTCCATCCTTTTTTGGGGATCGGCACCGTCGGCCTTCGGCGGGCGGTGTCGATCGCTCCAGCAGAATGCGGAGCAAGCCGCGCCCTTCGGACATGATCCGAAAGCGGATGCGGGTTTCCGAAAAGATCGTGCTCCAGCAAAGCCCTATTGCGCTTTGCCAAACTTCTTCGCACATGGAAGCCGGCGCCGCTTTGCGGCAAATTGGAAAGCCGCCGCCGCGTCGCCGCGGCAGGCGGGCTAATGTGCGACGTCAAGGAATGAGCGAAGACATCCGATACAACAAGACTTTCGATCTGGTGCCCGGCCGCGCCACCGAGGTGGCGCCGGGCGTGCGCGCCATCGTCGCCAACAATCCGAGCCCGTTCACCTTCAAGGGCACGGTGAGCTACATCGTCGGCCGCGGCAAGGTGGCGATCATCGATCCCGGCCCGGAGGACGATGCGCATATCGCGGCTTTGCTTGATGCGGTGCGCGGCGAGACCGTGACGGCGATCTTCGTCACCCATACCCATCGCGACCATTCGCCGGCGGTGCCGAAGATCAAGGCAGCGACCGGCGCGACCGTGTACGCCGAGGGCCCGCACCGGCCGGCGCGGCCGCTCAATATCGGCGAAGCCAAGCGCCTCGATGCCTCCGCCGATACGGATTTCCGGCCCGATGTGGCGCTCGCCGATGCCGCGGTCGTCAGCGGCAACGGCTGGACGATCGAAGCGCTGACCACGCCCGGGCACACGGCGAACCATATGGCCTTTGCGCTGAAGGAAGCCGACCTGATCTTCTCCGGCGATCATGTGATGGCCTGGTCGACCTCGATCATCGCGCCGCCCGACGGCGCCCTGAGCGATTACATGGCGTCATTGGAAAAGCTCGCGCGGCGGAGCGAGCCGGTCTACCTCCCCGGCCACGGCGGGCCGGTGCAGGACGCGCCGCGCTTCGTGCGGAGCTATATCCGCCACCGGCAGGCGCGCGAGGTTTCGATCCTGCGGCGGCTTGCTAAAGGCGCCGCCGATATCGCCACCTTGGTGCGGGCGATCTATATCGGCATTGATCCGCGGCTGACCGGCGCGGCCGCGCTCTCCGTGCTGGCGCATCTCGAAGATCTGGTGGCGCGCGGCGTTGTGGCCACAGACGGCACGCCGTCGCTCGCCGGCACTTACCGCTTGGCCGACGCACCTTTGGCCGCCGGCTGAGGCGGAGCCTTCGGCACCGGCGCTTGTTTCTCCGGTTTCTCGCCTTTGGCGGGCGTTGCCAGCACGTCGTCGATATCCTCGATCAGGGAGCGCACGCGCGCTGCGTTGGTGCCGAGATCGTGGCGGCCGTAGCGCGACGCCGAGCGAACATCGATGCGGGCGCCCTCGTGCGTGGCGCGCACGCGCACGGCGACATCGTCGCGGAAACCGAGGATCGGCGTGCGGGCGATCGCCTCGATCAGGCCGTCACGCGGCGCGGTGCCCTGCGGCGGCCGGGCGTCGACCACATGCCATTTGCGCTTGGTGATGACCTTCATCGCCGCGTCGTAGGCTTCCTGCGGCGAGACACTGGTCATATCGGGCTCGATGTCGGAATAAGCGGTACGCTGCTGCTCGGCGGTGTAGAGGCCCGCATAGGTGACCGGATTGGCGTCGCGCGGCCGCAACCGCGCGATCGCATCGAAGCGCGGCGGATCGATCGGATCGGTGGTGATGTCGTAGATCGCCGGCAGCTTGTAGGCCTTGACGCCGACATAGAGCGGGTAGGCGATCAGCGCGAGCCCGATCAGCAAGCCGGTGACGGCTTCGCCGATGCCGCCAACGCCGTCTTTCCAGATCGAAACCGCCGCCCCGAACGCGAGCAGGATCGCCAGCATGGCAAGCGCCAGCGCGCCGCCGAGCGTTGACAGCGCCGGCACGATTTCGAGCGCGCCGGAACGCACGACGATGATCGCAATGAACGTCGCCGCGAGCGAAAACAGCGCGATCCGCCGCGACCAGATGGCAAGCCGTGAGGGCGGCTGCTCAGTTATGCGGCGTCGCGCCATCAAAGTTCGCTTTCGTGGTTACGGCTAGAATCATGGCTTTGGCTGACGGGATGGTTTGGGCTGATTGGACGATTTTAGCTGATTATCGGTCTTGCCGTCGCCAGGCAACGATCCGCATATGGCCTTCAACGCCTTCCATTCCGCCCCCGTCAAGAGCGGTTTTGGCGGATCGTCCACCGTCACTTTATTGATGGCGGCGATCCGATCCTTGGTCTCCGGATGGTCGCGCAAGAGCGCCACGCCCTCATCCTTGTCGGAAGCGATGCGCGACAAGATGGCGGCAAGAGCTTTCGGATCGGCTTCGATTTTTTGCATCAATTCGACGCTGTACTTGTCGGCCGCGGCTTCGGCGTGGCGGGAATAAGACGAACTCAGCACGGTCTTCGCCGCGATCACAACGGCGCCGCCGCCGACAAAATCGCCGAGCATCATGCCGAACAGAAACGACAGGCCCGCGCTCTGCAACACGGCGCGGGTGCCGTCGCGATGCACGACATGGCCCATTTCATGGGCGATGACGCCGGCGAGCTCGTCCGGGGTCTCGCTTTTCGCCAATAGCCCTTCGAACACGTAGACGTGGCCGCCCGGCAAGGCAAACGCATTCGCCTGCTTCCGGCGCACCACATCGACTCGCGCCCGGTATGGCCCGTTTGCCGCCGTCTCCAATTGCCGGACCAGCTTGTCGAGCGATTTCCGCCCCTGCGCCTCGGCGGGCGCGGTGCCGCACTGGAAGGCCGCGCCGCGGTCGCCGGTATCAAGGAGCGGGCGGACTTGTTTGTCGATCGCCTCGCCGAACTTCTTTTCCATGGGCAGCGGAATGAGCGGCGTTATCTTGTTGGCCAGCACCGGCATGCCGAAGATCGCCGTCAACACCAGCGAGGCGATCGCCGCAAGGCTCAAAACGACCACGCGCTGGCGCAGCCGGCGGTCGGCCGCGCCGCCGCGATCGAGCGAGGGCGCGCGCTCTCCGATGGCGGCGGCAAGCGCGGCATCGCGAACCTCAAGCCGCGCCAGCGCCGCCTCGCCGCGCCGACCCAGCCGCAAGATGCCTTCCGGCGCCGAGCGCGAGCGCAGATCGGCATAGTTCCACTCGTCAACCAGGTATTGTTCATCGTCGTTGATGATGCGCAGCGAATTCGCGGCGGTCTCGACGATGACGTCGTGGCGCTTGCTGGTGACGCCGTTGAAATAGAAACCCGGGCCGCGAACGGGAGCAGCCGGAATCGTGAGCGTATCGGCGGCAATGCTCATCGCTGCGCTCTTTGGTGGAGCATGATCTTTTCGGAAAACCGGAATCCACTTTTCCGGATCATGCTCTAGACACTCCCAAAACCGAGTGCATCGACCAGGCCTTCGCCGAGCGCGGAGCTAAAGCCCGCTTTTGCCTCGACGGTATCCAGGATCGGCGCATCCGAAATCTCGGCAGATTGCGCGGCCGCGCGCCACAACCCGAAGGTGATCAGAACCTGATGCATGACCGAAATCCCGAGCGCAAAGGCGGCATAGAACAGGATACCGATCCCGGCCCCGATCACGTCGCGGCCGGGTATCTGGCTGCCCGCTATATGGACGGCGCTTAACAGCGCGAAGATGGCGGAGGCCAGAACGCCGATGCCGATGGAAGCTCCCATCATGAACAACCAAACAAGACCGATGTAGCGCAGGTAGATGAGATAAACTTGGCCGATGCGCAGCCGCGACGTGACGGCGATACCGCCAAAGCGCAAACCCGAGAGCCACCAGCGATAAACAATCGCCTGAAACACCGGATAGAGAAGAATGGCCGCAAGAACGCTCCCGGCGATTCCGCCGATGCCGATGGCCATAAGCGTCTTGGTGCCGAACTTCCCGACGAGATCGGCGCCAATGACGGCAAACGCGCCATCTTTGGCATCTTCAGGATTGGCGGAGTCGAAAGCGTGCCAGTCGATCCGCGCGGCCACAATGCCGGCGGCCACGAGCAAGGGCCCGACGGACGCGAGCCAAAGCGGCAAGCCGCGCAGAAACAGCCGCCAGCCGGAGCCTTCGAAACGGCCCGGCAATTTGCCGTAGCTGGTGTGCCGCATCATGTAGCGCTGAAGGTTCGCCTGCGCCCACGGATAAGCAAGTCCGAGGCTCACGATGATCAGAATCCACCACAGGATGGCATACAAAGCGTAAAGCCAGCCCGATCCGTCCTGATGGAAGCGCAAGCCGCGGAACACCGTGCGCGTCAGCCGATAGCGCCGCGCCCGATAGCGGGCGAATTCGCCGAACACGACGAACAGCGCCAAGCCGCCGAGCGCGGAGGCGTAATCCGGCAGATCGAGCTCAAGCGATGCCAGGGCGATGGCGACATAGATCGGAATAAGGATCGCGATCGCGAACAGAAAGCCGAGCAGAAGCTCGGTCGCGAGCCCGTCATATTCGAGCGTCTCGCCGGCGATCTCGGTATTGGACCAGAGAAAGCGGCGAACGTCGGTCATCAGCCAGAACCGATAGATGCCGAGCGTGACGAGCAGCAGAGCCGCCCCTTTGATCCGAAGCTGCCAATAAGCCCATTCCGGGCCGACGAAGCGGACCAGACCGGGAAGCGGCGGCGGGTTCCCCGGGAGCGGGGGCGGCGGGGATCCCGGAAGCGGCGGCGGATCAAGGGTGACGGCGTCGGTCATTAAACTTGGCCACGCGTTTGGCCCCTGCAGCACCAGATTCCGGGATGCGGTTTTCAGGCTAGCGTGCGGGCGATAGGGATAATGGCTCCGCGTGGCGTCGGCAACCGGGGGGAGCGATGGGTCGGTAGCCCGCATGAGCGTCAGCGATATGCGGGTGCGGTCTCAACGTCGATCCCGGATGTCGCTTCGCTCGATCCGGGAACTACGCTTCAAATTCAACGACTTTGCTCAAGTCTCCTCTGCCGTGCGCTCCGCTTGCCCCGCTTGAGGCCGGCCATCGCCTCAAGCACCGCGCAAGTCGAGGCAGTGTCTTGTTCGCCATAGCCGGTCGATTGAGCCGCCGCATAGATCGGCAGCGTCGCGGAAAAGAGCGGCGTCGGTGAACCGAGCGCCTGCGCGAAGCTGCCGATCACGTCCATGTCCTTCTGCCAGATCGACACCTTCATTGTCGGCTCGTCGTAGCGGCCTTTCACCATCATCGGCGCGCGCAATTCGAACACGCGCGAATTGCCGGCGCCGATCCTGATCTGATCGAAGATGAGCTGCGGCGGCAGGCCGGCTTTCATGCCGAGCACCAAAGCTTCCGCACTCGCCACGTTATGGATGGCGACCAGAAGGTTGGCGATGTATTTCATCTTGCTGCCGTTGCCGAAGGCGCCGAGGTCGTGCACTTCGCGCGTGAAATCGGCGAACAGCGGGCGCAATTTTTTGATCTCGGCGGCGCCGCCCGAGGCGTAGATCACGAGGTCCTTGGTCTTGGCCTGGATGCCGGTGCCGCTGACCGGGCAATCGAGCAGAACGTGGCCGGCCTTGCGCAAAGCGGTTTCCGCCGCCTCTTTGTCCTCGAGCTTGAAAGTCGAGGCTTCGATCACGACGCGGCGCGGCACGCGCGCGGCGGCGATAGCGGCGACGGTCGCCGCCAGCGCCGACGCTTTCGGCAAGCTTGTGATGATGACTGGCGCCTCGGCGGCAAGCGCGCCGACATCGGCGGCGATAGCGATGCCGGCGCGGCTGAGCGCGCGCCGGCGCTTGGGGTCGGTGTCGTAGCCGATCACCCGCCAGCCGGCGGCGTGAAGATTGTGCGCGAAAGCGCCGCCCATGATGCCGAGACCGACGATCCCGACAACGCCTTTCTGTCTCTTCGCCATGCGATTGCAGACCTGTGCGGCGTGCGCCGCTTACTTGCTCTTCATATTCATCGCCACCGACGCAAACGCCCTGGCGTCGCGCTTGGCGACCATGTCTTTGGTCGTCGCCGCATATTTTTTGAAATGATCGGTGGCGCGGTGCGCTTCGAAGGCCGCGGCGTTGTCATAGACTTCGAAGATGAACACATGGTTGGGATCCTTTGGCGAAACCGTGATGTTGAACTCGTGGCAGCCCGGTTCGTGCACCGCGGCGGCGCCATTTTCTTTAAGCGCTGCCAGGTACGCGTCGATCTGGCCCGGCACCACGTCGATGTCCACCGCGTTAATATAGAAGGGCCCCGATTGCGCGCCCGCCTTGTCGTGGCCGGACGGCAGGAGCAAGAACGCCGCCAGCGCGAGCGTCATCGCAAGAGTAACGGACAGCAATTTCGACATGACCATTCCTCCCTGAGAGCGCGGCATCTTGGCGTGCCGCCCTCGTTGCAAAAACGTCAGAGCGAACTTTCGAGAAAACGGATCATACGCGGGATCGACATGGCGCTATAGCTGTGCGGCTCGCTCTCGAACGGATCCGACGACCAGAAATGCCCGGCGCCCGGAAGGATGATCCGGCGCACGAAGAAGCCCGATTGCGTCAGCGCGGTGAGGAACGCGCCCGACTGCGTCTCGGGATCGACGATGTCGTCGTTGGTGCCGTGGATCAGAAGAAAGCGCAGCGCATTGCGATCGATCGTGGCGTAGCTGATCGGCGAAGCGTCGAAATAGACACGGCGGTTCTGCATCGGCGAGGCGCCGAGGAATTTCTCGACGATCTTGTCGTTCGGCCGCAGCGGCAGATCATGCGTCCACTGCGCGTGCATGTCATAGACGCCGTAGAAACCGATGACGCATTTGACACTCGTCGGAACAGCGGCGTTGGCGTCGTCGCGGTACGCCGCGCTGAATTGGTCGCCGGCGAGCGCCACCAGCGACGCGAGATGGGCGCCTGCGGAATCGCCGATGAGCCCGATGCGCTCGGGATCGAGGTCGTACTCGCCGGCCTTGGCGCGGATGAACTGCACGGCGGCCTTCACGTCGTAGACTGCCGCGGGATAGACGCCGGGCTTGCCGAGCCGATAATCGACGGCGAACACCGCGTAGCCGGCGCGCGCCAGGAACAGGCCCCAATTGCGATAGAATTGCTTGTTGCCGACTTGCCAGCCGCCGCCGTGAACGGCGACCAGGACCGGCGCCTTGCTGCGGCCCTTGGGCAGATAAAGATCGCCGACAAGCTTGGTGCCGTCGTGCTCGGCGAAGACGATGTCGGCGTGGTTGACCATCTCATACTCCGCAGCGGATGCCTCGCCGGCGGCGAGCAGCGTCGCCGCCGCTGCGACCAAGATGAGCTTGGAGAGCATCGTCAATTCTCCCTGCAAGCTTGCCGCGAAGAGCGGCGATGAGGTTAGCGGTAGCAACTTTCCGCGCGCCTCGGAAGCTACCACCATGCCTGGAAATGATGCAGCGGGCCGTGGCCGCCACCGACACCGAGCCGATCGGCGGCAGCGATCGCGGCGGTGACATAGGCTTTGGCTTCGCGCGCGGCGGCCTGGAGCGGCAGGCCCTTGGCCAAGCCGGCGGCAATGGCGGACGCAAAGGTGCAGCCGCTGCCGTGGGTGTTTTCGGTGGCGATGCGCGGCGCCGCGAGCCGCAAGGTCTCACCGCTCGCTTCGACCAGAAGATCGACGCTTTCCGCGCCGCCGCCGTGGCCGCCCTTGATCAGCACCGCGGCGGCGCCGAGCGCGAGCAGCTTTTGCGCCTGCTGTTGCATCTCCGCTTCGTCGCGCGCCGGCTCGGTCCCGAGCAAAGCCGCGGCTTCCGGCAGATTGGGTGTCAGAACGTGCACGCGCGCGATCAGGTCGCGCAGCCGGTCGAGCGCATCGCCGCGCAACAATCGCTGACCGGAGCTGGCGATCATCACCGGATCGAGCACGACGTTGCGCGGCCGGTAGCGGTCGAGCGCGGCCGCAACCACATCGATCGCCGGCGGGCCGCCAAGCATGCCGATCTTCACCGCACCGACGGCAAGGTCGGTGAGCACCGCATTGATCTGCGCCGCGATGAAATCCGCCGGCACATCGTGGATACCGAACACGCCCTTGGTGTTTTGCGCGGTCAGCGCGGTGGCGACGGCAGCGCCATAGACGCCGAGCGCCGAGAACGTTTTCAGATCCGCCGCGATGCCGGCGCCGCCGCTCGGGTCCAGGCCCGCAATCGTGACGGCGATGGGAGCGCTCATGCGTCGTTCTGCCCCGGCGCGATTGATTTGGACGCGGTTGATTTGGCGCAAAGCCGCCGCGCTCGCGCACCGGCAAGAAAGGCAGCGCAGCCCCTGCCCTCACGCCGGGCGTCGATGTCGGTGTCGCGCCGCGAAGAAAGATCATGCCGTGCTCATCATGGGCGCTTCGATCGTTTCTTATCCTAGCACTGCGGAGCGGTGCTGTGGGCGTACGCTTCCCGGCGCGACTTGCGCATCGCCGGGCATTCGCAGCATCGCGAGCGACAGCCGTATTTCCGCCACGCTCGCGCCTTCGCGCTCGACCATTCAACCGCCCCAGCAAACAAAAATGCGTCTGCAACTGCCATCGTCGGCGACGCTGCGCATACCGCAGCGCAACGTTGCGGAAATTTAACTGGCCACAGTGGAAACCGGACCTACCCTCGCATCGTTTTAGTTTCGGACAAGTGCCCCTGATGCATCGGGCAGACAGGGCGCTTTGAGAGGACGGTATGACATGAAAAGCAGGTTTGCCCTCGCCCTTCTGGCGAGCGTAGCCGTGATTGCGGCCATGACGACCGATGCGTCGGCCGCCGGGCGTGGCAGCGGCGGTGGGGGCGGACACGGCGGGGGCGGTGGCGGATTCCACGGCGGCGGTGGCGGCGGCTTCACATGGGTGGCGGTGGCGGATTCCGCGCCATGGGTGGCGGCGGCATGCGCATGGGCGGCGGCGGATTCCACGCCAATGCATTCCGCGGCGGCATTTCGGCGCGGTGGCGCGCCAAGCTTCCATGGCTCCACGCGGGCAGCGTGCACGGATATGCGGGACGCAATTTTGGCGCCGGCGCCTTCTCCCATCAAACTATGCCTCACGGCGCGTACAGCGGGTTCGTCCCGGGCCGCGGTTTCGTCGGGCAAAATGCCGGCGTGCGCACGCTCGGCCATCAGAACGCGGCCAATTTTCGGGCACGAACCGCGCTTTTGTCGGCAGAGCCGCCGGCGTCGGCGCAGGCGCGGCTTTAGGCGCGGCCGCCGTGACGCATGCGCAGTTCGCGCACAATCAGTTCGCCGCGCATAATTTCCATGGCCTGCACAATTTCAATCAGACGGGCTTCAACCGGAACGCCTTCGGCGACCCTGGACACTGGAATTGCTGGGGCGGTCATTTCTGGGGCGCCGGGTGGCACCGCTGGGGCCGCGGCTGGGGCGGCTGGGCCGGCCCGGTCTTCTGGCCTTATCTTTACGGCGACGTCTTCAGCTTCGCGTTCTGGCCCTATGACTATTACGATCCGTTCTGGGTCTATGGCCCCGATTTCGTGCTGGTCAGCATCTTCGCGCCCGGACCGTATTTCGGGCCCGGACTATGGCTACGCACCCGACTATGGCTACGGTGCCCGGCCCCTCGAGACTATTCAGGCGGCGGCCAGGTCTATTACGGCGGCGCTCCGGCACGGCCGTCTCGATGTGACCAAAGAGGATCGCCAAGCGCTCGCCGAAACCAATGCCGCGGCGATGGAAAGCTGCAACGGCTTGGCGCCGGGCGTGTCCGACCTGCCGATCGAGCAGATCAAAAAGACCGTGCGGCCGACCGGCGATCAGCTCGCGGTGCTCGATGAACTGAAAGCCGCCGCGCTCAAGGCGCAAGAGACTGTCAAGGCCTCGTGCCCAACGGCCGTTCCGTTGACGCCGGTGGCGCGGCTCGACGCGGCCGAGGCGCGGCTCGACACCATGATCCAGGCCGTGCAGGTCGTGCGCGACCCGCTGGAGAGATTCTATGATCTTGCTGAATGACGAGCAGAGGCACAGCTTCGAGACCTTGGGCAGCAGTGGCGGCGGCGGAAGGGCGCCGGCCGGCGGCAATCTCGCCGCGCTGTGCAATCAGCAGTCCGGCGACGTCGCCAAGCTGCCGGTCGAGCGGATCGAGCAGGTGGTGCAGCCGAACGGCCAGCAGCAGCAGGACGCGTTCAACGCGCTCAAGCAGGCGTCGCACGACGCCGCCGAACAGTTGCAGGCGTCCTGCCCGAAGGAAGTGCCGCAGACGCCGGTGGCGCGGCTCGATGCGGTGAAGACCCGGCTCGAGGCCATGGTCGAAGCGATGAAAACCATCCGGCCGAAGCTGCAGGACTTTTACACGTCGTTGAGCGACGAGCAGAAGGCGAAGTTCAACATCATGGGGCCGGCGCAGAGCGCTGCGTCGGGCGCGCAGCCGCAGAACGATTGAGGCGGACGTCATCTCCGCTCATTCCCGCGCAAGCGGGAAGCCAGGGAACGGCAGCAAAGAGCTGGGTCCCCGCTTTCGCGGGGACGAGCGGAACAAGGATCTATGTCCCGCGCTTCGCCAGCATGCCGTCGACCACTTCGCGCAGCGCGCGCGCGGCGGCGGCCGGATCGGGCGCGAGCGACAGCGCCGAGATGACGGCGACACCGTCGGCGCCGGCGGCGATCACCGCAGCCGCGTTGGCGGCATCGATGCCGGCGATGCCGACGACCGGGACGTTCGGCGCACGGCGGCGCAAGACGGCGGCAATGCGCGCGAGCCCTTCCGGTCCGATCGGCGGGTTCTCCTGCGCCTTCGAGAGCGTCGCGTAGACGCCGCCGACGCCCGCATAGTCGACCAGCTCGATGCGGCGCGGCTTCGGCCGCCGCGACGCTCTTGATCGAGACGCCGATGATGGCGTCGGGGCCAAGGAGCGCGCGCGCATCTTCGGGCGTCATGTCGTCGGGCCCGATATGAACGCCGTCGGCGCGCGCGGCGAGCGCCACGTCGACGCGATCGTTGACCACGAACGGAACGCCGAGCGGGGCGAGCGCAGCCTTGATCGCGCGCGCCGCCGCGATCATCGGCCGCGTGTCGCTCGTCTTGTCGCGCAATTGCACCAGCGTCGCCCCGCCCTGTGCGGCGAGGCGGGCGAGTTCGACCAGGTCGCGGCCGCCGGCGCGTTCCGGATCGACGATGGCGTTCAGGCGCAGATCGAGCGGCTTTGCCATGGCTCCGGGCTTGCCGATTATCGGCCGGCTGCGCGCGCCATCGGCGCGGCGCCGAATGGCCGCGCGGCAGGCCGCGATACGCAATGACGAGCCCCTTGGCATGCTATAAAAGGCTCCCTTGTTTGCGCATGATCTTGCCCGAAAACCGGTTCCCACCCCGGATCAAGTCCGGGGCAGGCTTTTTCGGAATCATGCTTTGGGCGGAGGGTTCGCATGGTTCCTTTCTTTGTGCAGATCAAGTGCCAGCTCGGCAAGTCCTACGAGGTCGCCAATCGGCTGGCCGACGCTGAGATTGCTTCGGAGATTTATTCGACCGCCGGCGATTTCGATCTGCTGGTGAAATTCTACGTCGAGCAAGGGACCGATATCGGGCATTTCATCGCCCAGAAGGTGCAGACCGTTCCGGGCGTGCAGGACACGCGCACCATCATCACCTTCAAGGCGTTCGGCGGGTCGTAGGGCTTGCATCCTCCAAGGCTTGCATCCGTTCAAGGCTTGCATCCGTCCAAGGCTTGCACCGGTCCGAGCCAGACCGCCGGCAGCGGATCATTCGATCTTTTCGGGCAGTGGAAACCAGGTGAGGAACCGATCGAAAAGTTTCCGGTCGCCTATCAGCTTGAGTTCGCCGCTTGTCTCGGCATCGGCGACGGGACGGCCGGCATAGACGAGCGAGGCGAGCGTCATCGGGTCGGCCACGACTGTTAGCGCGCAGCCTTGCGGTTCGGCGCGCCGGGGGTGAGCACCATTGGGATCAAAATCGACGACGAAGCCATCAGCGCCGAATCCAAATCCAATCGTGGCCGCCTCACCCTTCGCGCGCTTGGACGAGTACATCGTCCGAAAGGACATCAGGAGCGACGCAGCCGAAAGCGGCAGCGTGGGGTCGTGCAGCGGCGAGCGCGTCGCCCAGCGGCCGAGTTCGCGCAGGATCACTTCGGCCTCGTAGCCCCACGGCGTCAGTTCATAAATCTGTATGGAGGCGGGCGGCGGCAGCACGCGCCGCTGCACGACGCCGGCACGCTCAAGACCCTCGAGCCGCATGGTCAGGATATTGGCACTGATGCCGGACAGGCTGCCGCGCAGGTCGGAAAAACGCCTCCCGCCGAACATCAATTCACGCACGATTAGGAGCGACCAGCGCTCGCCGAGCAATTCGAGCCCGAGCGCAGTGCCGCAGGCGTCGTCATACCAGCGCTTTTCCTGAGCGACAGCTCTTTCTAGTTATTTTTTTTAACTTCATAGTTGTTTTTTATAACTCGATCTGGCATGGTCGTCAAGTCAGCTGTTCGACCTCACCCAAGGAGAGTTCCATGCCTAAAATGATCTTCGTCAACCTGCCCGTCGCCGACGTGGAAAAATCCGCCGCCTTCTACGAAGCCATCGGCTTCAGCAAGGACGCGCGCTTCAGCAGGCCTGGCGCAGCCGCAGCAATGGTGTGGTCGGATACGATCGTGCTCATGATCCTGAGCCACGCGCATTTCGCCGAATTTACTTCGAAGCGAATCGTCGATGCGAAGCGCGAGGTCGAGGCGCTGCTTTGCCTATCGATCGACAGCCGTGATGGCGTCGATGCAATTGTCGAAAAGGCGGTCGCCGCCGGCGGCAAGGCCGATCCCGGACCAAAACAGGATCACGGCTTCATGTACGGCCGCAGTTTCGAGGATCTCGACGGCCATGTGTTCGAGCCGATGTGGATGGACCTCGAGGCGGCGATGGCCGCGATGGGCCGATGCACCGAAGCGGCCTGACCGCCGCTATTTGCGAACGGAGCTTCATCATGTCCAATCTTGCCGCATTGAACGAGCCCATCCCGTCGGCCTCGCGCTGGTCGATCTGGACCGGTCGAACGCTCTCGGGCCTGGTCATCCTGTTTCTCGTGATGGACGCCGGCATGAAGATCGCGGCGCTGCCGATCGTGACCGAGAGCGCCGTCATGATCGGCTGGACCGCTGATCCGGGTTTCTGGCGAGCGATGGGTTTGCTGCTGCTTGCGATCACCGCCCTCTATGCTTGGCCGCGAACCGCAGTGCTCGGCGCGATCCTGCTGACCGGCTATCTGGGCGGAGCAGTGGCCACCCATCTGCGCATGAGCGATCCGCTGTTCAGCCACACATTGTTCGGCGTCTATCTGGGCATCGCCTTGTGGGGCGGCCTGTGGCTGCGCGACACGCGCGTCCGAAACCTTCTGCCGATCGGCTGACTAAAGCATGATCCGGAAAAGTGGCATCCGGTTTTCCGAAAAGATCATGCTCAAACAAAAAGCTAGAGCGGGATGCCGATCGAACCATAACTCATCCCGCTCAGAAGCTGCAAGGCACGACTGCATCCCGAAACGCCGAGCCGGCCCAGCCGGACGATGAACTGGTGTCTGGGCAGCGCTCGGCGAGTTGGACCGCGTCGTGCAGACGACCAACGGAGAAAAATCAATGTCGAAATCAGTGTCGAAGATCACGCCTTGTCTCTGGTTCGATGGCACCGCCGAGGAAGCAGCGAACTTCTATGCCTCGATCCTGCCTGACAGCCATGTGGACGCCGTCCATCGCGCGCCGAGCGACTATCCCTCGGGCAAGGCGGGCGATGTTCTCATGGTCGAGTTCACCCTGATGGGACAACCATTCACCGGTCTCAATGGCGGGCCGCTCTTCAAGTTCAATGAGGCGGTTTCGTTCCAGATCCCGGTCGAAACGCAAGCTGAGGTCGATCGCCTGAGCGACGCGCTCTCCGCTGTGCCGGAGGCCGAGCAGTGCGGCTGGGTCAAGGATCGCTATGGCCTCTCGTGGCAGATCGTCCCGCGTCAGCTTACGCGTCTGATCGGCGGCGCCGATCCGACCCGCGCCAAGCGCGCCTTCGACGCCATGATGCGGATGAAGCGCATCGACATCGCGGCACTCGAACGGGCGGCCGACGGCCTGCTCAAGTCCGCCTGACCTGGCCGGCTTCGAGCAACGCGAAAGCGGTTTGCGCCTGAACGACCAAATCGGAGGAGAGCAACAATGACCTATATCGACGGATTCGTGGCCGCCGTGCCGCAGGCAAACAAGCAAGCCTACCTCGACCATGTCCGTGAGGCTTTGACGCTGTTCAAAGACCATGGCGCGGCGCGCATGGTGGAGAACTGGGCGGACGATGTGCCGGAAGGCAAGGTCACTGACTTCCACCGCTCGGTTCGGAAGAAGGACGACGAGGCGGTGCTGTTCAGCTGGATCGAATGGCCCTCGAGAGAGGCGCGCGACTCCGGCATGAAGGCGATGATGCAGGACGAGCGAATGAAAACGCTCGGCATGCCTTTCGATGGCCAGCGGCTGATCTTCGGCGGCTTCTCGCCAATCGTCGAGACCGGATCAGCCAGGCGGCACCGGCTATGCGGATGGGTTCGTCGTGCCCGTCCCGGCCGCCAATCGCGATGCGTATATCAAGATGGCGCTGAACGCGTCGCATGTCTTCAAAGAATATGGCGCGCTACGCGTCGTCGAAGCCTGGGGCGATGACGTGCCCGACGGGAAGGTCACCGACTTTCGGCGCGCAGTCGCAGCGAAAGACGGCGAGGTCATCGTCTTCAGCTTCATCGAATGGCCGTCGAAGCGGGCGCGAGACGAGGCTTGGCCCAAGCTGATGGCGGATTCGCGCATGCAGCCGGACAAGGCCACTATGCCTTTCGACGGCCGGCGCATGATCTACGGCGGATTCGCAACCTTGCTTGACGCTTGAGGCGCGCTTGCAGGGTGGGCATCGCGCGCGATCATGCGCGTCCGCGTGGGCAAAATCAAAGGCGCGTAATGCCCACGCGATCACTGCAAAAGAGAATGATTTTGCCCACCCTACGAAACTTGAAGCGCGCAGCGCTGAAGCGTTCACTTACTTTTTCTTCGGCGGCGGCTTGGGGCCCTGGCGCGGCGGCAGCGAGGCGATGTAGGCCGCGATCGCGTCGCGGTCGGCGGCGGACAGCGCCTGCGTGTTGCGGATGACTTCGGCCATCCCGCTGCCGGCAAAATCGCCCGCCGGATTCATGCCGTCGGCCAGGTAGCTCGCGATATCCTTCTGCGACCAGGCGATGTTGTCGTCGCCCCAATGGTGCAATCCAACTGACGTGATGTTGGGGACGAAGCCCTTGCCGTCCGGTGTCGGACCGCCGGCAAAGCGCTCGCTCTCGACGATGGCGCCGAGCATGTTGCGCGGGCTGTGGCACTCGGCGCAATGGCCGGGACCGTTCACCAGATAAGCGCCTCTGTTCCATTGCACCGACTGCGTCGGGTCGGGCGTGAATTGTGCCTCATGGAAGAACAGAAGCTTCCAGAATCCGACTAGCCGGCGAATGTTGAACGGAAATCCGAGCTCGTGCCGGCGCGCGCGGCCGGCGACCGGCGGCAGCGTTTTCAGATAAGCAAACAGATCGCGCGCGTCGGCGAGCGTCATGTGCTCATACGATGTGTAAGGAAAGGCCGGAAACAGATGACGGCCGCGCCGCGAGGTGCCTTTCATCAGCGCCGTGACGAAGTCGGCTTCGCTCCAGGCGCCGATGCCGTCGGCCGGATCGGGCGAAATATTCGGCACGTAGAACGTGCCGAACGGCGATTTCAAGGGAAGCCCGCCGCCGAGCTTGGTGCGGTCGACCTTCTCCGGATCGTCGGCCGGCGTGGCGTGACATGAGGCGCAGCCGCCGATGTCGAACATGGTGCGGCCATTGGCCACGTCGGGCGCGTACGGCGGCAATGCCGCGGCGGGAACGGTCGCCGGGATTGTCAGGCACCAGAGAACAAGCACGATGGCGACGAGAACCGCCGCCGCGCCGAGTGTCAGCGCTCGCCTTCGCATTTGCCCTTATCCTCCCCGACTACGCAGCACTATCCGGGGGAGGACAATCACGCGGTCAGCTTTTCTTGATCCGATATTTTTCGTGGCAGCCGCCGCAGTCATTCTTGCCGATGGCGCCGAAGGCGGCCTTGAAGCTGTCGAGGTCGGTGACCTTGGCGAGCGCGTCCTTGGCATCGGCGCCGAACTTGGCGAAGCGGATTTTGACGTCGTCCATGTTTTCCCAGATTTTGGGATCTGCCGCGGTGTCGCCGCCGGTCTTGGAATTCTCGGGGAACAGCGACGGAACCTTGGCGGCCGCCTCCTCAAAAGCGGCAAAAACTTTGCGCGCCTTGTCGAGATCGAACGGCGTCTCGCCCTTCATCATCGACGCGCCGATTTTGGCCTGGTCGCCATTGGCCTTCATCAACGCCCGGCGCGCGGCGATCGGATCCTGCTGGGCGATGGCGGCGCCGGCACACAACGCGATAACGGCTACGGCGAACACGGTACGGAACATCGATTGCCTCCCCTTCCCCCGGGCCGGCAGGCATGTTGCGCTGCGGCCTGCATGTAAAAGCACCAATGGCGGCGGCAGAATAGGGGCAAAGGCGCGGCCGCCGGAAATCACGAAACCGTATTGCGGCTCGTCCGTATAATAGCGCAACGGCACCGCCGCCCGGGCGGCACCGGGTCGGGAACCGCTAATGAAGAGCCTCTACCACTATCGCAAGGAACGCCGCTACGAGAAGCCGCCGGAAGTGATCTGGCCGTTCGTCGCCGACACCGCGCGCATCAACGAATTGTCCGGCTCGCCCGTCTACCAGGTGGAGGAGCGCCCCGATGCGCAGGGCCGCATTCACCGCTTCGGGACCGCCGGCTTGGGACCGCTGCGGCTGCGCTGGGAGGACGGCTACAGCGAGTGGCAGGAGAACCGCCGCATCGTCCAGGTGCGCGATTTCCAGAACGGCCCGATGCGCCGCTTCCAGGCCGCGGTCGAGCTCTATCCGGACGGCACCGGCAGCCGGCTGGTCTATTCCTCCGACATCGAGCTTGTCGGCATCCTGGGCTGGCTCGCCAAACAATCCGGGCAGATCGATCGCGAGGGCGACAAGCGGCTCGCGGTGGTCGAGAAGCTGATCGCCGAGGCCGAGGCGCTTCACCGCATCCCGGGCTCGAGCGAGGAGCCGGCGGTCAAGCCCGCTGCGCGCCGGCGGCTCGAAGCGCTGACAGCCGCGCTCGAGCGCGATCCAGCAAGCCACGGGCTTACGCAAAAGCTTTCCGACTTTTTGCTCCATGCGCCGGTGGTGGCGCTGCGCGCGATCCGACCGCTGGCGATGGCGCGTGTCTGGAGCGCGGACCGGGAGGACACCGTCGAATTGTTCCTCGCCGCGCAACGGCTCGGCATCCTGGTGATGAGCTGGGACCTGCTCTGCCCGCGGTGCCGCGGCGCCAAGTCGAATGTGCGGCAACTGCACGAATTGCCGGAAGGCGCCCATTGCATGTCGTGCAACATCGATTACCAGCGCGACTTCACCCGCAATGTCGAACTGACTTTTCACCCCGAGCGATGGCTGAGGCCGCTGCCGAAAGGCGAGCTGTGCCTGCTCGGCCAAGGCTCGACGCCGCATGTGCGCTTCCAGGCGGAAGTGGCCGCGCATGCGACCAAATCTTTCGCGGTGACGCTGCCGCCGGGTCCGTACCGGTTCCGCACCATCGAAGCCGGTGCGGAAGTCGACGCCCATATCGCCGATGACGGCGCAATCCCCGAGGTCGTCGCTTGGAACGGCGACATCCTGCTGCGGTCGCCGAGCCACAGAGGCGAATTCGTCATCCACAACGATACGGACCACCCGCTGTTTTTCGTCATCGAGGATCGCGCCTGGGCCAAGGACGCGCTGACCGGCGAGCGCGTCATCTCCATGCCGGCCTTCCGCCGGCTTTGCCCCGAGCAGCTTCTGCGGCCCGGCGACGAGGTGGAGATCGGGCGCGTCGCCATCGTCTTCACCGACCTGCAAGGCTCGACCAAGCTCTATGACAAGCTCGGCGACGCCGCCGCTTACCGGCTGGTGCGCGACCACTTCGCGTTTTTGTCCGAGCGGGTGACGCGCCATCACGGCTTCATCGTCAAGACGGTGGGCGACGCGGTGATGGCGGCCTTCAACGATCCGGCCGACGCGGTGCGCGCGGTGCTCGCCATGCAGGACGAGGTGGCAAGCTTCAATCGCGGCCGCGAAGATGCCGGCATCGTGCTCAAGCTCGGCCTCCATATCGGCGCCTGCATCGCCGTGACCGCCGGCGAGGTGCTCGATTATTTCGGCTCGACGGTGAACACCGCCTCGCGGCTGGAACATCAATGCAGCGGCGGCGAAGTGATCATCTCGCATGCGGTGCTGACCGACCCGGAATCACGCGAGGCTTTGGCGGGGCGCCATTTCACCGAGGACAGCGCAACCTTGCGCGGCCTGGCCGAGCCGGTGCGTTTCGTGCGGGTGAGTGCGGCGAACGCGGCCGGCGAGGCCGTCGCCGTCGGCTCATGACCCGCCGCCCGGATTGGCGAATGATGCGGCACGACGGCGCGCCCTCGCCGAAGACCAGCGCGTGAACCAGAACGCTGCGGCGAAGGCAGCGACCGTCGCCGCAATGTCGATCCACAACGGAATGGCGTCGACATATTGCGCCGCCGCATCGGCGCCGGCCATTACCGCAAACGCGGCCGTCCAGGCCGCAGTAATCTGCCGATTGGTGCTCAGAAAAAGCGGCGACGACCAGAATTCCTTTGGCACGCTCTCGCGCGCATATTGCAGCGTGAAGGGCCGCCCGACGAGCAAAGAGACAAGCGCGATGGCGAACAGGCCGGCATCGACGGCGAGCCGCACGGTGGCAACCGTCCACTCGGGCGCGGCGACAAGCGTGTAGAACACCAGCGCGCCAAATAAGGCGAGACTGCCGATTTCGAGCACCTTCACGGATTCGCCGCGGCGCCATTGGAAGACACCCAAAAGCAAGGACACGATGAAAGCGCCGACAAGCCCGGCGAGCGGATGAACAACACGCATCAGCACGAAAAACGCGATGAAGGGGCTCAGGCTGAGCAGAATGTTCATGGCGATACCCGTGTTGGTTTCGGGCGCCGCGGCGCATGCGGCGCGTCATGCGCGGCGCGCGCGCCACGCATGAGGAGCCGCATCATCGCGGTATGCAGGGCGCGAAAGCCGGGTTTCGGCGAGAGCTTGCCGGCAAGATGCAGCACGATGAGGCCGTGGCTCGCCGCCCAAAAGAGCTGCCCGAGTTCTTCCGCATCGCCGACAAGAACGCCCTCCTCGACCATCCGCTCCACAAAGCCGCTCATCGCCCGCCGGGCGCGCGCGCCGGCGCGGACCAGATCGGGAAACCGATGCTGATCGGGCTGCGAGAGATCGAACATCAGGCGGTACGCCTGCTCGTCGCGCAGCGCAAAGCGGATGTAGGCTTCTCCGACCGCACGCGCCTTGGTGACGGCATCGCCCGGACTATTCGCCGCCTTTTCCATCGCATCGGCGAAGCGGTCGAAGGCGGCGGCGCGCACGGCCGCGAGAATTTCCTGCTTGTCGCGAAAGTACCGGTACGGCGTCATGGCGCTGCAGCCGAGATCTTCGGCAAGCGCGCGCATCGACACGCCTTCAACGCCGTGCTCGGCAAAGCGCCGCTTGGCGGCCTCGCAAAGGCGGGCGCGAAACGCTGCGACTTCGGCCGAGGAAAGATTTTTCGGCATCGGTCCTTTCAGGCCGTGAGCAAATTCGGCGCGCGGCAAGCCCTCGACATATTCGAGAAGCGCGCCCACTTTTCGCGGAGGCACGCCCACGCGTCGCCATATCAACTTACATTGTAAATTTACATCGTAAATACGTCAAGCCCTTCCGAACCGGCCCAGGCTTGCGCTAGCGTCGGTCAAAAGGCGTTTGCGGGAGGTGAAGTGATGCTGAGTCAGAACAACGGACGGCCGATCCGGGCACTCGCATTCTTGTTGGCATTGTTGTCACCATTCTTGGCGGGCATTGCCGGCCTGCTCATGGTGCCGCCGGCGCGCGCCGACGAACCGAAGCTCGACGGCGAAAGCTATCTGATCCCATCGGCCGATCCGGGCATTCAGCTCTACATCCGCAACAAGCATCCGGCCGGCGTGACGAGCTTCACTCCCGATAAGATCCTTCTTTATGTCCACGGCGCCACCTATCCGGCCGAAACCTCGTTCGATCTGCCGCTCGGCGGCCGCTCGATGATGGATTACGTCGCGCAGCACGGCTACGACGTTTATCTGATCGATGTCCGCGGCTATGGCGGCTCGACCAAGCCGCCGGAGATGGATGCGCCGCCCGCGGACAACAAGCCGATTGTCGACACGCCGACGGCGGCGCGCGACGTGGGAGCGGCGGTCGATCACATTTTGCAGAAGCGCGGCGTCGCCAAGATCGATCTGATGGGCTGGTCGTGGGGCACAGCGATCATGGGCCTCTACACCACCACCCATAACGACAAGGTGAATCGCCTCGTGCTCTACGCGCCGGCCTGGACGTTCACGACGCGGCCGGCGATCGGCGGCGGCGAGGCGCCGCTCGGCGCCTACCGCACCGTGTCGAAGGATTCCGCCAGGCAGCGCTGGCTCAACGGCGTGCCCGAGGCCAAGAAGGCCGATCTCATTCCGGACGGCTGGTTCGAGCAATGGGCGGACGCGACCTGGGCGCTCGATCCCGCGGGCGAAAGGCAAACACCGCCGGTGTTGCGGGCGCCGAACGGCGTGCTGCAGGATTTCCGCACCTACTGGATCGCCGGCAAACCGCAATACGATCCGGCCGACATTCGCGTCCCTACTCTCTTGATTCATGCCGAGTGGGACGCCGATCTGCCGAGCGATCAGGCGCGCGGCTACTTCGCCAAGCTGACCAATGCGCCTTACAAGCGCTACATCGAAATCGGCGAAGGCACGCACTCGATCATGATGGAGAAGAACCGCATGCAGTTCTTCCGCGAGATCATGAATTTTCTCGACGAGCGCGACCCGAAGCAGCTGAACTAGACCGTGATCCAATTCAATTGAATCGGATTACGGTCTAGATTCTTTGTTTTGAGCATGATCTTGTCCGAAAACCGGTTTCCACCCCGGATCAAGTCCGGGGTAGGCTTTTTCGGGATCATGCTCGATAAGAGATAACTGTGATAGATACGCGGGACAAGATGGAGAGAAACTTCGCTGCCTTGCTAGCGCTGCGGCGCTCTACGGAGTTCAGCCTACTAGGCGGCGCATACCGATGAACTATAGAGCGCAGAACGCTAGCGACTACTGCAAGCACTACTCAACGACGCACAACGAACACACCAAACGACCAAAGAACATGTAGCCGCCAAACTCACACAAAGACTACCAGAGCGGGGTAAAAGAAATCCGGGAGTGATGAAGTAAGATAAAATCTAAAGAGTTTATAGAAATTTTACTTACCATGTAGATTTACCGATATGCTGGCAAATAAAGCTTCAAAAAATTAGGTCGAACCAGACCGCCATTGCGAGGAGCGGGAGCGCGAGAACGTACTTCTCTGTAGCCTCTGGATTGCTTCGCGGAGTTTACCTTCGGGCCGGCCACTTCCGGTGGGACGCGTTGGCTCGCAATGACGATATGGATGATTAAGTAGCCGCGCGCATCAGCGCAAATTCAACAGCGGCGAGATCGGTAGAAGCGTAAGCAAAGCGAACAGCGGAATGAGAACAAGTCCCGCCCACATCATGTAGGCGAAGAAGTTCGGCATGCCGATGCCGCGTTCCTGCGCGATCGAGCGGACGATCAGGTTCGGCGCGTTGCCGATATAGGTCAGCGCGCCCATATAGACCGCGCCCATCGAGATCGAAGCGAGCGTGCCCGCCAAAGGTCCCATCAGCGCTTTCGGATCGCCGCCGGCGAGCTCGAAGAAAACAACGTAGGTCGGCGTATTATCGAGGAACGCCGACAATAAGCCCGTGAGCCAAAAATAAGCCGCCTCGTGCGGGGTGCCGTCATGCGCGGTGACGGCCTGCAGCAGAAACGCAAACGCGCCGGCCGATCCCGCCTGCAGCATCGCCATGACCGGCGCAATGGCGACAAAGATTCCGGCAAACAAAATGGCGACCTCGCGGATCGGCTCCCAGCTAAAGTCGTTCGCCGCGCGGTGCTCGTCGCGCGTCAATAACAGCGATACGATCGCGATCAGCACCAGCGCGCCGTCCCGCAATACGTTCTGCAGCTCGACATTGACGGTGTAGACGTGGAACGCGATGCCGGGTTTCCAGGTCGCCGAGCCCAAGATGGCGGCGATGATCGCGCCGAACAAAACGAAGTTGATAAGGCCGCGCAGCCGCAGCGGCTCTGATAGCGATTGAGCCGGCGTCGTTTCATAGCGGAACAGCCACAGATCGACGATTACAAAAATCGCCAGCACCAGCACCGAGACGATCACGGTCTGCAGCCACAGATTTTGCGCCGGCCACAGAAAATCCACTCCGTGCAGGAAGCCGACAAACAGCGGCGGATCGCCGAGCGGCGTCAGCGCACCGCCGATATTGCCGGCCAGAAGAACGAAAAAGATGATGACATGGACGTTATGCCGCCGCCTTTCGTTGGCGCGGATCAGCGGCCGCACCAGGATGAGCGACGCGCCGGTAGTGCCGACGAAGCTCGCCATGACGGTGCCGAGCGCCACGATGCCGACATTGGTCCAGGGGCTCGTGCGAATGCTTCCGCTGATCAGAATGCCGCCGGCGACGGTATAGAGCGCGAACAAGAGCAGGATGAAGCTGACATAGTCGGAGAGCATCACCTGCAAGACCGTCGCCAGTGCGACCGCGCCGCCCTGAAAGACCGCCAACGGCGCAACCGTCAGCACCGCCCATGCCAGAACGATCTTGCCGTAGTGTGCGTGCCAGACCTTCGGGAACAGCAGCGGCCCGACCGCGATCGACAGCAAAATGCCGACGAACGGCAATGCCCACGGCCACGCCATCGATGCGCCGTCGAGCGGTAAAGAATGATCCATGAAGTCTCCGCATGCTTAGGTTCCCGCGGGCCGCGAGGAGGGCTCTAGGCCTTCGACATTCTGGCCCGCCAACGATAGACGGCGACGCCCGCCCAAACCGCCTCCACCAGCCCGAACGGCCACGCGCCCTGCAGAAAGCCGTAGATCGAGCCCAACGCGCAAGCCGCGGCGAAGGCGAGAACAAACCAAGGGCTGCGATCCTCCAGCGCATAGAAGATCAGCATGGCGGTGACGGCCGCGAGACCGAAAAGACTGAGCGCACTCATGTCCGAAGGGGAGACATACAAAGAGGACGCCGGTCAAGGCCGGCGGCCTTCAAGCCGCAAGCTGCGCGGCACGCAGCAGAACAATCATGACAATCGGCGGCTAGTTGTAGAGCTTGCGGGTGGTGCCGCTGCGCTCGACCTCGCGTGCTTCCTTGTACGTGCCGCCGAGCAGATCCATCGAGGGATTACTGACGCCGAACCAGAACTTCTCGCTGATGTAGTGGTGGCGCAGGTGATATTGCTTGATCCAGCGCCCGAGGGCCGTGCGTGGCTGATAGGGAATATGCGCGACGTAATGCACCCACTCGTAGTGGAAAATCGCGAGCGCTACGCCGAACATCGCCGACGCGACCACCGGCCAGCCGAACAACAGCGCGAAGATCAGCGCCGTGACCGCGAGATTGGGAATGAGAAACCAGACCGGCAGGAACAAAAGGTCGAGCCGATCGGGCTCGGCATGATGATCGTAATGCAGCCGGTGCTGCAATTTCCGAACAAAAGCGAAGCGAGACGGCTCGGCATGGAAGCCGAAGCGATGAAAGCCGTATTCGCTGACATAGAAGCTGAGCGCGCCGATCACGACCCAGAGCAAATAGAACGGAAGGATGCCGGCGGCGAAGCAAACAATGAGCGCGGCAAGGCCAAGCGCCAGCCAGATATTGGAGCCATGCCGCAAGAAGGTTCCGACCATGGCGGCCTCCCAGTTCGTTTTTTGTAATGATAGCACGTTCGCGGGCGGGGCGTCCAAGACACGAGAGGTCAGACCGGATCTAACGCGGCCAGCGCGGCCATAAATCGCTGTTTGATGGCGTGGCCGTCGCGCAACGGCAGCACACGCGGCGTTTCTTCGGGCGCGATGCGCGCCGAGACGAATACCGGCCCCTCGCCCGCGTGCAGCAAGGCGCGAACATCGTCCGTTTCGTCAGGACGCGAGACCGCCCGCGCCTGCGGGAAGCGGCAGGCGCGCGCCATCGCCACCAGATCGATGCCGGCCGCCGTATGGCTCGGCTGCATGCCGGTTTCGCCGTAGCTTCTGTTGTCGAGCACCACGATGGCGAGATTACGCGGCTGCTTCACGCCGATGGTGGCGAGGCTGCCGATGCCCATCAGCATATCGCCGTCGCCGGTGATGACGGCGACCCGGCGCTCGGGCCGCGCCAGCGCGAGTCCGAGTCCGATCATGGCGGTGCCGCCCATCGCGCCCCAAAGATAGAAATTGAGCGCATGATCGCCGGCAGCGGCGACGTCATAGGTCGCAGAGCCGAGCCCCGAAACCACGAGAAGATCGCCGCGCGCGACCAGAAGCCGCCGCACGAATTCCCGCCGCTCGAGCATGGGAGCCGGCATCCTCATCGCGTCCATTGCTTGCGGCCGATCAGCCGTTGCGACAGCAGGATCGCGACCAAAACATTGCCGTCGAAGGCCATGTCGCAACCGGCGCCGACAATCTCATCGACATCGGCGGGATTATCGATCCGGTAGGTGAGAAAGCCGCAAAGCCGCAAAGCGTCTTCGGTGATCGTCCCCATCGGCACCTGCCATGGATTGAACTCGCCGAACTCGCCGCGCATGGTCACGAGCAGGAGTCCGGCGAAGCCGCAATTGCGCAGCAGCGAAAACATGTTGATGCAATTGCCGACCCCGCTCGATTGCATCAGCAAGGCGGCGCGCTCACCGCCGAGCGCCGCGCCGGCGACAAGCCCTATGCCCTCTTCCTCGGTGGTGAGCACGACGTCGGCGATATTCGGATCGTCGCGGCACAGCGCGATCAGCCGGCTGTGGCCCGCGTCCGGGACATAGCCGACCTGCCGAACACCGACGCGCTTGAAGTGAGCGTGGATCGTGTCCGGCCAAGAAGCGCCAAGAGAGAGGTCAAGTGTGTTCGGATTGTGCAAGCAAAATCTCGTGTAGCGTCGTGCCGGAGCGTCGAAATTCGCGATTATCGCACCCCAAGAGCGAAAGCCAAGGCGGGAACCTGGAAACGCGCGCTTAAAAGCTTGCGCGGCGGCCGAATACACCGCACCAAGCTTTCGAAAACGCGGGGAATTTCCGCGCCGGTACGCGAGCCGAGGGCCGCGTGTTGCAGGCGCGTTGCAGTGAACGGAACTCACATGCAGACGATCAGCGCTATATCGCGCGCGCGCATCGATGCTATACTTTTACAGGCGTCACGATCAAACTCGTCCGCGATGAGAAGTCCAGGAAGTGGGGATGGTGGATTTTTCTTTCTTCGCAGCGTCCCAAACGCCGCAACCTATGCGCTCGAACTGATCATCGCAGCTGCCTGTTATGTCGGGCTTGCCGCAACACCGCTGATCCTGCCCTCGCTCAATCCCACCGGCACGCCGTTATGGCCGCCGACCGGATTTGCGCTCGCTTTGTTCCTGCTGAGCGGGCCGCGCATGTGGCCAGCGATCCTATTGGGATCATTTTCCTTTAGCGCTATTGCGACCCGCTCGTTGATCTCGCCCGGCTTTGCCGCGGCCGGCACGGCGCTGGCGGGCTTCGCCGGCGCCTGGCTGATCGACCGCTGGTCATATGGGCGCAAGACCTTCGACACGCCCCAGGGCACGGCAAAGTTCGCGCTTGTGGCCTTCGCCCCGACCGCGCTCATCGGCGCTATCGTCGCGCTCGGCGGCGCGATGCTTGCCGGCGACGTCGACGTCAACAACTCGGCGGCATGGCTTGCGACCGGAACGAGCTGGTGGCTCGCCGACGCGGCCGCGGGCCTGATCATCGTTCCGGTCGTGGTGCTGTGGGCCTTCGGCGATTGGCGAGCGCTCGGCCGCTGGAATGTGGCGGAGACCACGGCGATTTACCTGCTGGCCGCCGCCATCGGCTTTCTCGCCTTCGGCCCTCCGGTCGAAGGTGCCCTGGAAGCCGCGCAGCCCTACCGGGTATTGCTCGGCTTTCTCATCGTCGTTCCTCTGATCTGGTCGGCGCTGCGCGGCAGCCGCCGCAACGCCGCGACCACGGCGCTGATATTCTGCGCGATCGCGACCTGGGGACTGGTGGCCGGCGATGCGCACGCGGCGACGGCCGCCGTCGCCCATCCGCTGCCGCTCCTGTTTGCGCTCTCGATCGGCGTCTCACTGCCGCCGCTCGTGCTCAGCGCCGCGATCGCTTGCACCCAGGACACCGAAGCGCGCCTGTTGCGCGCGCAGGAGCAACTGAACCGGCAGCTCGCGCAGACGAACTTCGCGCTCGACAGCTCCCGCCGGCATTTTCAGATCCTGATCGAAGGCATCGTCGACTACGCGATCTTCCTGCTCGACACGGCGGGCCGGGTGGCGAGCTGGAACAAGGCGGCCGAGCACATGATCGGCTACACCGCCGACGAGATCATCGGCAAGCACTTCGGCATCTTTTACCGGCCCGACGAGCGCCGCGCCGGCGAGCCGAACCGCGCGTTGGAATGGGCCATCCAAAAAGGCAAGCACGAGGTCGAAGGCTGGCGCATCAAAAAGAACGGGACGCTGTTCTTCATCACCGGCTCGGTCACCTCGATCCGCGACAATTCCGGCAACCTGATCGGCTTCGCCAATGTGGTGCGCGACGCTACCGAGCGCCTCGATACCCAGGAGAAGCTGGTGCAGGCGCGCGAGCAGCTCGCCATGGCGCAGAAGATGGAAGCCATCGGCAAACTGACCGGCGGCATCGCCCACGACTTCAACAACCTGTTGATGATCATCGGCGGCAATGCGCAGACCTTCAAGCGGCTGCTCGACCCGAAACTGCCGCGCGCGATCGAAGCCATCCAGACCGCGGCCAAGCGTGGCGAAAGCCTGACCCGGCAATTGCTGACCTTCGCCCGCCGCCAGCATCTGACCCCGACGGTGATCGATCTGAATGCCTGCATCAGCAACATGCGGCCGATGATCGAAAGCTCGCTGCGCGGCAACATCGTCTACGACGAGAAAAGCGATCCGAGCGTCTGGCCGGTGAAGGTCGATCTGGCGGAGCTCGAGCTCGCCATCGTCAATATCGCGGTCAATGCGCGCGACGCCATGCCGAACGGCGGCACGTTCCGCATCTCCATCCGCAACGTGCCGTCCGAGCGCGGCGATGAAGAGGGCAACGAATTCGTCGCCGTCGAATTCAGCGACAGCGGCACCGGCATCCCGCCCGATCTCCTCTCCAAGGTGTTCGATCCGTTCTTCACCACAAAGGAAGTCGGCAAGGGCACCGGGCTCGGCCTGTCGCAAGTCTACGGCTTCGCCCATCAGTCCGGCGGACTGGTGAAGGCCGACAGCCGCGTCGGCGAAGGAACGATCATCACCGTGCTGTTGCCGGCGCTGCCGTCCGAGCAAGTCGCCGACGACGACGGCGACGAGATCGACGAACTGCATGCGCGCAGGCCGGCCGTGCTCATCGTCGACGACAGCGCCGACGTAGCCGAGGTCACCTCGTCATTGTTCGAGCATCTCGGCTACCGGACGCTCTACCGCGAGTCAGCCGAGGCGGCGCTGCAATTGCTCGCCACCGGCACGCGGGTCGATCTCGTCTTCAGCGATATCGTCATGCCGGGCACGATCGACGGGGTCGGGCTCGCGAGCGAGATCCGCACGCAATATCCGCATCTGCCGGTGATCCTGACCACCGGCTACAGCGACGCGGCGCGGGCCGCGCCCGCCGATCTGCGCATCCTGCGCAAGCCGTTCGACACCGACGCGCTGCGCGGCTTCCTGAAGGAAGCGATGGACGTGCGGCTGAATAGTTGAGCCGAGCGACGAGGTTTACGTTATCTCCGCTCATTCCCGCGGAAGCGGGAATCCAGTTGCGGCAACCAAGCCCTCTGGCTCAACTTCCGGGTCCCCGCCTTCGCGGGGACGAGCGGAGAAGAGTGCCTGGCCCGACTACACCGCGTTCTGCCGCGCGGCGAGCAGGCAGAGATATTCCCAGACCATGGTGGCGCCGGCGAGCGCGGTGGTCTCGGCGACATCGTAAGGCGGGCTGACCTCGACGAGATCCATGCCGATGAATTGCAGGCCGGCGAGCCGCCGCAGAATTGCCTGCGCCTGCCAGGTCGCGAGGCCGCCGACTTCCGGCGTGCCGGTGCCCGGCGCGAAAGCCGGATCGAGCGCGTCGATATCGAAGCTCAGATAGACCGGGCCGTCGCCGACGATGTCGCGGATTTGCTCGGCAATCGCGGCCGGCCCCTGCTCATGCACCGTCTGCGCCGAGACGATGGTGACGCCTTGCGCGAGCGTCCAATGGTGCACGGCGCGTTCGAGCGGCGACCGAATGCCGATCTGCACCATCTGCCGCGGCTTCACCAAGCCTTCCTCGATGGCCTGATAGAAGACCGTTCCGTGCGCTTGCGTCTGCCCGAAATTATCCGGCCAGGTGTCGACATGCGCGTCGAAGTGAACGAGCGCGACCGGGCCATGCCGCTTGGCGAGCGCGCGCAGCAGCGGCAGCGTGATACCGTGATCGCCGCCGAGCGCGACGAGATGGGCGATACGGGCCGCCTGCTCCTCGATCAGCGCCAGGCTCTTTCCGATATCGCCGAGCGCGATGGCGAAATTGCCGATATCGGCGAGCGGCAGCGCCGCCGGATTGACCCAATGCACCGGATGATCGCCGTCGATCAGCATGCGGCTTGCCTGTCGGATCGCCGCCGGACCGAAGCGCGCGCCGGCGCGGTTGGTGGTGCCGAGATCGAAGGGAATGCCGGCGATGCAGATCGGCGCGGCCGGATCGTTGCGCGCGATGCCGAGAAAGCTCGGCGGAACGGCGAAGGTGGCGACGCCGGTCATGACTGGACGGAATCGCCGGCGCTGAACAAAAAGACCGCGGCGGCGACCACGCAGGTCCATTCGCCGCGCGGCGCGCCGACCGCGGCGGAAGCGATCGACTGGGTATCGACGATCAGGTTGCTCATCTCATAGACCCGCTTGCGTTCGTCCCAGGCGGCGTCCGGGTTGAACTCGATGCCGAGGGTGGAGGCAAGCATGCTGGCCGCGAGATCCTCGACATATTCGCCGGCCTCCGTCTCCGACATGCCGAAGGCATGGTGCTCGGAGATATAGCCATAATGCGATGAATGCTTCGGCCGCGCGAGGCCGATGCCGGAGGCGACGAGACGGCCGAATTCGTTGGTCTCGGACCGCGCCATCACGCAAAACGTGATCTCGCCCGGGCTCAACGCGGCGACGCCGACCTGGCGCGGAATGAGTTCGCATTGCGGCGGCAGGATCGACGAGACCGAGACCAGATTTTGCTGCTCGATATCGGCATCGCGCAGCGCATATTCGAAGGCTGCCAGCTGCTGGCGATGGACGCCGACGCCGCGGGTGAGAAAGACGCGCTTGGGAAGTGGAAACATTGTTCACCCATCATTCGGGCACTTGATACCCGAGCGTTCGCCTTACACGCGACAACCTTCCGCTTAACGTCAATATCGCGCTTTAGCGTCTTGATTGAGCATAGTCTTTCGAAACGCCGGCAACCGCTTTTGTCGTTGTTGCTCTACCCGACAAGGATGACGAATTGGCGTCGGTTCCGCGCGAGCCCCCTACTCCGCGGCTTGCGGGCTCGGCGCGGGCTTCTTGCCGCGCCGCGGACCAAGCTGGGCGATCCAGCGCGCGATGACATAGAAGACCGGCGTGAAGATCAGGCCGAAGGCGGTCACGCCGATCATGCCGAAGAACACCGCGGTGCCGAGCGCCTGCCGCAGCTCGGCGCCGGCGCCGATCGCCCAGACCAGCGGCGTGACGCCGAGAATGAAGGCGAACGAAGTCATCAGGATCGGCCGCAGCCGCAGCCGCGTCGCCTCCACAGCCGCATCCCAGCGGCTCAACCCCTGATCCTCGAGCTGGCGCGCGAATTCCACGATCAGGATCGCGTTCTTGGCGGCAAGCCCGATCAGCACCACGAACCCGACCTGGGTAAGGATGTTGTTGTCCATTCCGCGCAAGATGACGCCGGAAATCGCGGCCACCAGACACATCGGCACGATCATAATGACCGCAAGCGGCAGCGTCAGGCTTTCGTACTGCGCGGCCAGCACCAGGAACACGAAAACCACCGCGAGGATGAAGGCGAACATCGCCGTGTTGCCGGCCCTGATCTGCTGGAAGGCGAGCGACGTCCAATCGGCGGCGAAGCCGTCCGGCAGCGTCTCGGCCGCGAGCTTGTCCATGATGCCGATGCCCTGCCCTTGCGAAAATCCGAGCGCCGGCTCGCCGTCCAGTTCGGCCGCCGGATACAGATTGTAATGCGGCACGCGGAACGGCCCGGCAATGTCGCGCACGGTGGTGAACGAGCCGAGCGGCACGGTGTCGCCGCTTGAATTGCGCACACGGATCTTGAGCACATCGGCGATGTTGCGCCGGTCTTCGTCACGCGCCTGCGCGGTGACCCGGTAGGTGCGGCCGAACAGATTGAAGTCGTTGACGTAGACGGAGCCGATATAGACCTGCAGGGCGTTGAACACGTCCTGCACATTGACGCCGAGGAGCTGCGCCTTGGTGCGGTCGATGTCGAGATAGATTTGCGGCGTCGACGTCTCGAACATCGTGAAGACGCGCGTGACGCCGGACGTCTGGTTGGCGCGCGCCATGAGATCAGCCGTGACGGCGCGGAGCGCGTCGGGCCCGTGGCCGGCGCGATCCTCAACGATCATGCGGAAGCCGCCGGAGCTGGAGATGCCGCGCACCGGCGGCGGCAGCACCACGAACAACAGGCCGTCCTGAATCTGCGACAGGCGCTTGGTGAGTTCGGCCTGAATGCCGCGCGCGGATTGGGCCGGATCCTTGGCGCGCTCCTCGAACGGCTTGAGCGTGATGAAGATCGCGCCCGCATTGGGCGCGTTGGTGAAGGTGGCGCCGGAGAAGCCGACCACGTTCACGCCGTGCGCCACGCCCGGCACCTGCAGCGCAATATCGAGCGCGCGCTGCTGCACCGCGTCGGTGCGTGACAGCGAGGCGCCGGGCGGCAATTGCACGACGGCGATCAGATAGCCGCCGTCGACTTGCGGGATGAAGCCGACCGGCGTCTGCCGGAATGCGTTGAGCCCGAAACCGATGACGATCAGATAGATCGCGAACATGATGGCGGCGCGGCGCACCGTGCGGCTGGCAAGCCAGGAAAGCCCGCCGGCGACCTTGTCGAAACTCCAATTGAAGGCGCCGAAGAAGCGATGGATCGGCACCTCCCACCAGCGGTCGCGGTGCCTGGGATCGTGGTGCTTGAGGAGGAGCGCGCACATCGCCGGCGACAAGGTCAGCGACACGATCAGCGAAATAATGGTGGCGCCGGCGATGGTGAGCGCGAATTGCCGGTAGAACTGGCCCGAGATGCCGGTGATGAACACTGACGGCACGAACACGGCGCACAGCACGAGCGCAATGGCGATCAGTGCCGAGCCGACCTCGGTCATGCTTTTCTTCGCCGCCTCGCGAGGCGCAAGGCCGGTCGCGATATTGCGCTCGACATTTTCGACGACAACGATGGCGTCGTCGACCACGATGCCGATCGCCAGCACCAGGCCGAACAGCGACAAATTGTTGAGCGTGAATCCGAACGCCGCCATCAGGAAGAAAGTGCCGACCAGCGATACCGGGATGGCGACCAAGGGAATGATCGCCGCCCGCCATGTCTGCAGGAACAGGATCACCACCAGCACCACCAGGATGATGGCTTCGGCGATGGTGTGGATCACCGCGTCGACGGATTCCCGGATGAACTGCGTCGGATCGAAGAAAATGTCGTATTTGACGCCGGTCGGGAAGCGCTTCGAGAGCTTCTCCATCAGGTCGCGCACGGCCTGCGCGGTCTCAAGCGCATTCGAACCGGGGCGCTGAAAAATGCCGAGCGCGACCGCGGGATAGTGATCGAGATAGGAGTTCGATGAGTAGTCCTGCGCCGCCAGTTCGACCTTGGCGACGTCCTTCAATCGCACCACCGCGCTCGGCGTTTCCTTGATGACGATCGAATAGAATTCCTCGGGATCGGCGAGCCGGCCGAGCGTCCGCACCGAAATCTGGAAAGCGCCCTGCTGCTTGGCCGGCGGCTGATCGAGCATGCCGGATGCGACCTGGATGTTCTGGCCTTGCAGCGCGTTGGTGACGTCGTTCGCGGTCAATCCGAGCGACTGCATGCGATCGGGATCGAGCCACACCCGCATCGCATAGTCGCGCGCGCCGAACACGGTGATCGAGCCGACGCCGTCGACGCGGGTGACCGCGTCGGTCACTTCCAGCGTGGCGTAATTGGAGATGAACAACGTGTCGCGCGACTTGTCCGGCGAATAAAGGTGCACGACCATCATCAGGTCGGGCGACGCCTTCTGCACCGTGACGCCGATATTGCGCACATCCGCCGGCAGGCGCGGATTGGCGATGGCGACGCGGTTCTGGACCTGCACCTGGGCGATGTCGAGATTGGTACCGAGCTCGAAGCTGACCGCGATGGAGAAGCGGCCGTCGGCGGTCGAGTTCGACGCGATATAGATCATGTTCTCGACGCCGTTGATCTGCTGCTCGATCGGCGTGACCACGGTCGAGGCGACGACCTCGGCGCTGGCGCCCGGATATTGGCCGGTAACGCTGATCAAGGGCGGCGCGATCTCGGGATATTGCGCGATCGGCAGGCGCAGAAACGACACGGCGCCCAGGATGGTAATGATCACCGAGATCACCGCGGCAAAGATCGGCCGGTCGATGAAGAAATGCGAGATGCGCATCTATGGCCTGCTCGGACCGAACGGCACATTTCTCCGCTCATTCCCGCGCAAGCGGGAATCCAGCAACTGGGTCCCCGCCTGCGCGGGGACGAGCGGATAGTGGGGCCGAGTTTCGCTCACGGCTCAATCCGCCTTGGTCTGGGCGCCGTTCTTGCTCGCCTCTTTCGCCGCCGACGGCGCGGGCGGCGCGCCCTCTTCCTGCGGTGTTACCTTGCCGCCCGGGCGCGCGCGCATCAGGCCGTTGACGATGACCCGATCGTTCGCGGCGAGGCCCTCTTTGATCACGCGCAAGCCGCCGTCGAGCTGAGCCGGCGTCACATATTTCAGGCGGACCGTGTTGCTGTCGTCGACCACCAGCACGTATTTGCGCGACTGCTCGGTGCCGAGGGCGGCGTCGGGAACAAGCAACGTGGTGTGCGGCAGCGAACCGGGCACGCGGATGCGGCCGAACATGCCGGGGGTAAAGTGTCCGTCCGGGTTGGCAAAGACGGCGCGGCCGCGGATCGTGCCCGAGGATTTGTCGATGACGTTGTCGACGAAGTCCATCCGACCGGTGTGACTGAAATCGTCTTCGTCGATGAGCTTAAGCGTGACCGCAATGCCGTTGTCGGCGTTCGCCATTTTGCCGGCCGCGCCGGCGAAGCGCTGATAGCGCAGATAGGATGCTTCGTCGAAGGTGAACTCGAAGCGGATCGGATCGACCGAGACGATGGTGGCGAGCAGCGTGGTGTTGGAACCGTTGCCGCCGGTCACCAGATTGCCGACAGAGACGCGGCGGTCGCCGATGCGGCCGTCGATCGGCGCGCGCAGATTGGAATATTCGTTGAGGTCGAGCTCGGCCTGATGGACCATCGCCTCCTGCGCCGAGACGCCGGCTTCCGCCACGCTCTTCGCCTGTTTGCGCTGATCGAAGACCTGCTCGGTCATCGTCTTGTTGCGCACCAGCTCCTGGCCGCGCGCGAGATCGGCTTCGGTGAAAGCCAGATTGGCGCGCGCCTGCGCGAGATTGGCGCGCATCTGGTCGAGCGCGATCTGGAACGGCTTGTGGTCGATGACGAAAAGGAGATCGCCCTTCTTCACCAGCTGGCCGTCGGTGAAATGGATTTCCGACAGGTAGCCGGAGACGCGCGAGCGTATTTCCACGCTATCGACGGCAACGAAGCGGCCGACATATTCGTCCTGATCGACCACCGTGCGCTCGATCGGCTTGGCCACCGTCACGGTCGGCGGCGGCGGTGCTGACGCCTGCTTCTGGCCTTCGCCGCAGCCGGCGAGGAGCAGAAACGCTGCCGCAATCGAGAGGGCGGCCACCGGGCGCGCCACACAGGCGATCACCATAAGGTCTCCTTCGGGGATGATCTTCCGCACCATATGCGATCGGGCGTGTCAACGCATGCGACGTTTTCCCCTCTAAATAGGTAAGGTTAGGCGGCTTTCAGCAGGCCAGCCGCCGGAACGCCGCGGACGGCCCGCGTCGGCTCTGCCGGCTCCTCGGCAAAGGTCGAAAGCTGGTCCCTTGTGGGTGGACACGGGACGCCTTTTCCAACCGCGCCTGGCTTCCCATATGTGCTGTCCGGCAAATGCCGGGCAAACAAGGCGAAAATCCGTGAAAATCATACCCCTGAACGCCGGCCTGGGCGGGGGGATCCCCGCCGCAGAGCCATCCACACCATCTGCCATTCCGGCCGAAGACCAGGCGTTGCTCGACGCCTATTCGCGCGCCGTCATCGATGTGGTCGACCGCATCGGCCCGGCCGTGGTCGGGCTTGCCGTCCGCGCGCCCAACCGCGCCTCCGCCAACGGCGGGCCGGAATGGGAATCGCGGCGGCACCGGCTCCGGCGTCGTCGTGGCGCCGGACGGCCTCATCCTCACCAATAGCCACGTCGCGGGCTCAGCCGGCGCCGGCGGCCGCATCGCCGTGACCACGGCCGACGGCCAGGACTTGCAGGCGCGGCTGGTCGGCGACGATCCCGACACCGATCTGGCGCTCATTCGCGTCGACCAGGCGGTGACGCTGCCGGCCGCACCGCTCGGCGATTCCAAAAGCCTCAAGCGCGGACAATTGGTGATTGCTATCGGCAATCCGCTCGGTTTCGAATCGACGGTGACCACCGGCGTGGTCTCGGCGCTCGGCCGTTCGCTGCGCGCCTCGACCGGGCGGCTGATCGACGACGTGATCCAGACCGACGCCGCGCTCAATCCCGGCAATTCGGGCGGACCGCTGGTGTCCTCGCGCGGCGAAGTCGTCGGCATCAACACCGCGGTGATCATGGGCGCGCAAGGCATCTGCTTTGCGGTCGCCGCCAACACCGCAAGCTTCGTGCTCGGCGAACTCGTCCGCCACGGCCGCGTGCGGCGCGCCTTCATCGGCATCTCCGCCCAGCAGACAACGATCCCGCCGCGGCGGCGGCGTGCCGCCGAGCTCGATCAGGCGAGCGCCGTGATGGTGGCGACGGTGGAGGCCGGCAGCGCCGCCGATCGCGCCGGCCTCAAAGCGGGTGACATCGTGCTGAGCCTCGATGGGCAGACCATCACCGGCGCCGACGATCTCATCCGCGCGCTCACCGGCGAGCGGATCGGCCGAAGCGTCGCGTTCGACGTGCTGCGCGGCACCGAGCGGCTGATGATCTCGCTCGTGCCGGAGGAGCGCAAGCGCGCGGCGTGATGTGATCGTGTAGCCCGCATGAGCGGGAGCGATATGCGGGACCGTGCGCTAAATCTGCGCGCCAAATCCCGGATGTCGCTCCGCTCATCCGGGCTACGAAGTTCGTCAATAAGCGAAGCCCCGCGCGATCAATGCCCGGGCGCCGCGCCGGGCGCGCCCGGCGGCCGCATCTTCTGCATGTCGAGGATGTTCATCTTAATGCCGTTCGACATGAGCATGTCGCCGGGCTTTTGATCCGCCGCGCAGGGGCCAAGCCATTTGGCCTCGAGCGTGATGGTGCGCGCGGCCGGCAGCGAACCGCCCTCGCTGGTGATGGTCATGGTGTAGTTGCTGTCGAAGCTGCCGCTGACGACGATGTGCGAGGTCATGGTCTTGCCGGCGATCGTGCAGACCGAATCGATCGTCATGCCGGTCGCCGATTTCTGCACATCGCGCTTGGAGCAATTGGCGCCCGAGGAAGATGCCTGCGATTGCATGGCCTGATCGGTCGCCGCATCGATGCATTGCTGCATCTTCATGGGATGGTTGGCCACGTGGGTGGTGACCTCCCACAGCCCAGCCTTGCGCGAGGGCATGTCGGCCGCAGCGGCCGGCATCGCGAACGCGACGACCAGAAACAAGACGGCACCCGAACGGCTCATGGCGTCTTCTCCCATGCGAATCCGGCGTTCCGGATCGGCTTTGCGGGAGGACGCTAGAGCATGATCCGGAAAAGTGGAACCCGGTTTTCCGAATCATGCTCAGGGGACGAGTTCACGCCCGCCATTATTTCCCGTTCGGGTGGCTGATGGCCCAGACATAAGCGGCGACCGCCGTGACATCGGCATCGGTCAGCGGCGCGCCGCCGCGCGGCGGCATCGGCGGCGATGAGTTCTTCGGCTTCGGCACGCCATCGGTGATGGTGTGACGAAGGCCCGCGAACGTGCCATCCGTGTCGAGCCACTTGCCGCTGACCAGCGATGGTCCCTGCGGCGAGCCGTTCGCATCGGAGCCATGGCAGCCGGCGCAGGTGCCGTCGGCAGCTTCGCCGTGAAAGATGCGCTCGCCCAACGCGACCTGTTCGGCCGTGGCGCCCGCGGGCAGGGGCAGCGAGGCCAAAACCGTGCGGCCGGCATCGGGATGCGTGCCCTCGGGCGGGCCGGGCTCGCCGGAGGTCACGCCGGCGGCCTTCGGCGCCGGCGCGGGCGCGGGAGCCGCATCGGCAGCGCCGTGATAGGTGACGCGCCAAATGCGGCCGTGCATGTCCTCGGAAATATAGAGCGCGCCGTCGGGCCCCATGGCGAGCCCGGACGGACGGAACGCGGCGCGGCCCGGCTCCTTGACCGCGCCGGCAAAGCCGTCGGCGAAGACAATGAAAGGCCCGGCGGCCTTACCGTCGGCGAGCGGTTGAAACACCACGTTGTAGCCGCCCTGCGGTTCCGGCGCGCGATTCCACGAACCGTGGAAAGCGACAAAAGCGCCGCCCTGATAACCGGTGGAGAACGCGTTGCCCGCATAGATCAGAAGATCGTTCGGCGCCCAATGGCCGGGAAACGCCGCGACCGGCGCTTGCTTGCCGGCGCAGACGCCGACCTCTTTGCCGTCGCCGCCATATTCCGGCGCCAGCACGAGCTTGTTCTGCAGCTGATCGTAGTAGCATTCCGGCCAGCCGTAATCGGCGCCCTTCTGCAGCAGCACGATCTCCTCGGCCGGCAGCTCCGCGCTTTGCCGCGCGTTGAAGTAGCGCGGCCAGTTCTGCGAGAGCTGATCGCGGCCGTGCTGGGTGACGAAGAGACGTCCGGCGGAGTCGAACGCGAAGCCTTCGCCGTTGCGCAGCCCCGTGGCGTAGCGCTCCGCCGCGGAGAAATGCTGATCCTTTTTGTTGGCGTCGTAGAGCCAGATGCCGGCGCGAGTCTCGAGCTCCGTGCAGGGCTGATGGCCGGGCGAATTCGGCATACGGTTCTGGAACTGGCAGGAATTGGTTGCCGAGCCGAGATCGACAAACAAATGGCCCTCGTCATCGATGGCGAAAGGATGCATCGGATGATCGCCGGTGAGCGGCAGTCCCGAGACAATGACCTGCGGATTTTCCTTCGGCGCGATGCCGTCGGTCGGCAGCGGATAGCGGATGATCTTGTCGTTCTGTTCGGCGTAGAGGCCGTTCTTGTAGACGCGAATGCCGGTGCCGCCGGCCGAGCCTTGCGCGACGCCGTCGCCGAAGCGCTCGATCTTGTCGGCATGGCCGTCACCCTTCGAGTCCTTGAGCGCGATCAGAAAACCGCCGGGCGGGACTTTGTCGTTGTGATAATAGGTGCCGCTCCAGGTGTTCACATACAGAACACCGTCGGGGCCGAAGGCCATCTGCCGCGCGTGGCCGAGATTGTCGGCGAACACCGTTGCGCAAAAGCCGGGCGGCAGCGTGATGCCGCCATTGTCGGCGGCGCAGCCATCGCTTTGCCCCTTCGCGGTCGCAGTGTTTTGTGACGATTGCGCGAAAGTCGCCGGTGCGGCGGCGACCAGCGCGAGCGCGATAACGAACAAAGATGCAGCGGTGGGTCGCGCAACGCTTGCGCGCTGGCGGATGAGACGGACCGCGCGGTCGATCATGACAATGCTCCAAATATATTTTTTCAACCTGAGCTCAAGAGACGATGGCGAACGCTGCCGTGTTTCCAACAGCGTGGTCTGAAAAAAGGAGCGACGCTCTCGCAAAGTTGATCGTCGCGCGGGAACGAATTCTCGGCGGCTCTTCTGCGGCATTCCCGCACGCCCGAACTGCCGCCTTATCGGGCAGCCTCATCTGCCAAACGAACAAGCGGGCGCCTAAAATTCTAGCTGCCGGATTATCAGGTCGGAAACGGGTGTGATTAAGAGGAATGAAATCTTGGCGCAGTAGTGTGCGGCATCTTTGGTCGATCGGGCCGAAAGCAACACATATTCAAACGCCGCGCCCTTCGTCCATCCACGCCGTCATTGGGAGGATTCCATGTTCCGCTCGCCACTCATTGCCACGCTCATTGGCGCGCTGATCTTTGCGCCGGCGGCGGAAGCCTGTACCGGCATCCGGCTCGTCGCCAAGGACGGCGGCGTCATCGCCGCGCGCTCGCTCGAATTCGGCTTCGATCTGCATTCGGAGGTGATGATCGTCCCGGCCGGAACGGCGCTCACCGGCTCATTGCCCGATGGCGGCAAGGGCATCAGCTACAAGACCAAATACGGTTTCGCCGGCGCCAATGCCGAGGGCATGACCGCGATCGTCGACGGCATCAACGATCAGGGACTCTATGTGGGCCTGTTCTATTTCCCGGGCTATGCCAGCTATGCGGACGCCACCAAGGAGAACGCGGCGCGCGCGATGGCGCCGCACGAATATGCCAATTGGCTTCTTGGCAATTTCGCCAATGTCGACGAGGTCAAGGCCAATTTCGACAAGGTCGTGCTGGTGCCGGTGGTGGTCGAAGCGATCGGGCAGGCGGCGCCGGTGCACTTCGTCGTGCATGACCGTAGCGGCAAGGCGGTGGTGATCGAGCCGCTGAACAAGGGCCTGAAGATTTACGACAACCCGCTCGGCGTCGTAACCAATTCGCCGACCTTCGATTGGCACATGACCAACCTGCGCAACTACATCAATCTCAGCGCCACCAATGTGCCGCCGGTCGACATGGGCGGCATCACGCTGGCGCAGCTCGGCCAGGGCTCGGGCCTGCGCGGATTGCCGGGCGATTTCACGCCGCCGTCGCGTTTTGTGCGCGCTGTCGCATTTTCGCAATCGGCGGTGCCGTCCGACACCGCCCAGCAGGCCGTGCTGCAGGCCTTCCACATCCTCAACAATTTCGACATTCCCTACGGCGCCGTGCGCCAAGTGGATAACGGCCAGATGCATGCCGAGGCGACGGTCTGGACCAGCGCGTCGGATCTGAAAAACCTGCGCTGGTATTTCAGGACCTATGACGATCAGTCGATCCGCAGCATCGATCTGATGAAGGCGCTGGACGCGGCGCATGGCCAAATCAAATTCATCAAGATGA
>CAWJRE010000043.1:0-4789 GCA_963845075.1 uncultured Alphaproteobacteria bacterium
AGTGTAAGCGCCGGAGCAAAAATCCCTCACTGAAGCGGCCGAATGGTTCGGTTGCGCCGGAGTAAAAATCCGGCAGTTGGAAGCCTTTGCCTGATTCGGGCGAGGGCGAGGGATGAAGGACGTGGAACTCTACGCGAAGGTACGACATGCGGTTCGGATTGAGGGTCTGAGCGAGCGGGCGGCGGCCCGGCGGTTTGGGATTGATGCGCGGACCGTGAACAAGATGATGAAGTTCTCGGTGCCGCCCGGCTACCGGCGGTCGAAGCCGCCGGTGAAGCCGAAGCTCGGCCCATTCATTGCGATTATCGATGCGATCCTGGCCGAGGACAAAGGTCGGCCGAAGAAGCAGCAGCACACATCGAAGCGGATATTTGAGCGGCTGCGGGACGAGCACGGCTTTACGGGCGGCATCACGATCGTGAAGGATTACGTGGCGGCTGGCGGCAGCGATCGCAGGAGATGTTCGTGCCGCTGGTGCATCCGCCGGGGCATGCGCAGGCGGACTTCGGTGAAGCGATCGGGATCATCGGCGGGGTGGAGCGCAAGATCCACTTCTTCGCATTTGACCTGCCGCACTCGGACGCCTGTTTTGTGGTGGCGTATCCGGCGGAGACGACGGAAGCGTTCTGCGACGGCCACGTTCGGGCGTTTGCATTCTTTGGCGGCGTACCGAAGTCGATCCTGTATGACAACACCAAGATCGCGGTGGCCCGCATTCTCGGTGACGGCGAGCGGCAACGCACGCGCGTGTTCAGCGAGCTGCAATCGCACTATCTGTTCGAGGACCGGTTCGGTCGACCCGGCAAAGGCAACGACAAGGGCAAGGTCGAAGGGCTTGTCGGTTACGCGCGGCGGAACTTCCTGGTGCCGATCCCGGTGTTCGAGAGCTTCGAGGCGCTCAACGCCCATCTTCTGGACTGCTGCCGAAAGCGCATGGGTGATCGTCTGCGCGGTCACGACGAGACGATCGGCGAGCGGCTGGAGCGCGATCTGGCCGCCTTTACAAAGCCGCTGCCGCGCGCCTTACGACGCCTGCGAGAAGGTCGGTGACGAGCGTCTCCTCGCTGTCGCTGGTGCGCTACCGGCTCAACGACTACTCGGTGCCGACGAGCTATGGTCACCGCGATGTGCTTGTGCGCGGTTACGTCCATGAGGTGGTGATCTCATGCGGCGCGGAGGTGATCGCACGTCATCCGCGCTCCTACGAGCGCGAGGACTTCGTGTTCGACCCGCTGCATTACCTTGCCCTGATCGAGCAGAAGATCAACGCGCTCGACCAGGCCGCGCCCCTGGCCGGCTGGCAGCTGCCGGAGGAGTTTGCCACCTTGCGCCGCCTGCTCGAGGCGCGCATGGGCAAGCAAGGCAAGCGCGAGTTCGTGCAGGTCTTGCGCCTGATGGAGGCGTTCAAGATCGAGGAGGTCACGGCTGCCGTGCGTGACGCCATTGCGCGCGGCGCCATCGGCTTCGACGCCGTGAAGCATCTGGTGTTGTGCCGGATCGAGCGCCGGCCGCCACGCCTCGACATGACGATCTATCCTTACCTGCCGAGAGCCACCGTCGCGACGACCTCGGCCAAGGCCTACATGGACCTGTGCAGGGGAGCGGCGTCATGACCGACACACCGCAAGTTCTCCTGGCGCACCACCTCAAGGCGCTCAAGCTGCCGACGTTCCTGCGCGAGTACGACAAGGTCGCGCGCCAATGCGCCGCCGAGGGCACCGACTATCCGCGCTATCTGCTGCGGCTTGCCGAGTTGGAGTTGATCGACCGCGAGCGGCGCATGGTCGAGCGCCGCATCAAGGCGGCCAAGTTCCCGACCGTGAAGAGCCTCGACAGCTTCGACTTCGCGGCACTGCCATCCTTGAACAAGGCGCTGGTGATGGAGCTGGCGCGATCGGAATACGTCGAGCGGCGCGAGAACATCATCGCGGTCGGCAACTCCGGCACCGGCAAGAGCCACATCGGACTGGGGCTGGGTCTGGCAGCCTGCCAGAAAGGCTTGTCGGTCGGCTTCACGACCGCCGCCGCCCTCGTGCACGAGCTGATCGAGGCGCGCGACGAGAAACGGCTCCTGCGCCTGCAACGCCAGCTCGCCGGCTACAAGCTGCTGATCATCGACGAACTCGGCTATGTGCCATTGTCGCAGACCGGCGCCGAGCTGCTGTTCGAGGTCTTCAGCCAGCGCTACGAGCGGGGCGCGACCATCGTGACCAGCAACCTGCCGTTCGACGAATGGACCAGCGTGTTCGGCTCCGAGCGGCTCACCGGCGCTTTGCTCGATCGCCTGACCCACCATGTCCACATTCTCGAAATGAACGGCGAGAGCTATCGGCTCGCACAGAGCAAGCGTCGCTCCAGACGCTCGCGACCAGATACGTCATTCGACGAGACAACTGCAAACTGACGTCCAAAGCAGAAGTCACCCCACACCAACGACGAACAACAGCGCGCATCGCGGCAACAACGATGATAGCTCGGTGCGCGCTCTCGCCGTCAAGCCCCGCGCCTGCGGCGCGCCGCTACGCGGCTTCGGGGCTTGACCGCTCGGCGCGACCGAGCAAATCCGCCATCCGTGCCGCCAATGACCTAACTACGATGCGCCAAAGCCTGCCCGTGATGCATTTTTACTCCGGCCAGCTGATGCAATTTTACTCCGGCGTTGACAACTTTGAGGCCGAAGCCCCGCAGAATACCGCGCAGGCTCATCTCCACATCGTAAAACTTCGATTGAACTAGCTTGCGCGCGGTGAGCAGCGCTCGCACCTCCTGCGCCTCCGCTGACTTGCAATGCACCGGACGGAACCAGCCAAGCCGCATCAGCTGCGCAATCCCGCGCGCGTCGTTGCGGTCCGTCTTCACCGGCATCGCTGACAGTGCCGCTTTCACGTGCCGCGTTTCCAAGAGTTCGACCGCAAGCCCTGCCGCTCGAAGCGCCGCATAAAGCCATTGCGACAACGGTCCCGCCTCCAGCCCAATCCGCTCCAGGCGCAACCCCCGCGAACCCAGCCACGCGATCAGCGTCTCCGGTTCGCTCGCAACCTTCCCTTCCCGAACGATCCTCCCGTTCCCGTCGACAATGCACACGCTGGAGCATTCCAATGACACGTCAATTCCTGCATAGTAGTTCATGGTCGTCCCTCAACGATGTTTGGAGCGGACCTGTCCGACTCCGTTGACACCATCTGTTCTGAGGGACGACCACCAAGCATTGGTAAAGCCGCGAGCGAACGCGCCATCCGATAGCGCCGAAGTGAGCGAGCGGCTTTACCTAAGCTTCCGCCCGTTACCCCATCTAACCTAACCATTGGTGCGATTGATATTCCCTCGACGACGCCATTGGCCCCATTTGACTTCCAACCGCCCTACAAATCGACTTTGGATTACGCCCGGATGTATCAATCCAATGGCTGGGCAGTGACGCCCATCAATCATGGACAAGCAAGACCGTCACTTCCTGGTTGGAACAAAGGAGGCTTAGATTCTTCGGATCTGACGCAATATTTTGCCGATCCAAATCCATTTAATATCGGTGTGGTGATGGGGAATTTATCAGGTGGCCTAGTCGCTGTCATTCTGGGAGATCAATTATCAGGTGCGCGCGCGCGCCGTGCGGATGGTGATCGAGCACCGGGGCGATCACGTGTCGCAATGGGCGGCGATCGTCTCGATCGCAGCGAAGATCGGGTGCACGGCACAGACCCTTCACAACTGGATGGCCCAGGCCGAGAGAGACCAGGGTCGTCGAGTTGGCGCCACGACAGACGAACGCGAGCGGATCAAGGTGCTGGAACGCGAGAACCGCGAGCTTCGCCAGGCCAATGAGATTCTGCGCAAGGCCTCAGCGTATTTTGCCCAGGCGGAGCTCGACCGCCGGTTCAGGCCATGATCGGCTTCATTGACGATTATCGCGGGGCTTACGGGGTCGAGCCGATCTGTCGTGCGCTGAAGATCGCCCCGTCCACCTATCACGCTCACGACGCGCGGCGGCGTCGCCCTGACACGGCGCCGCCGCGCGTCCAGCGGGATGCAGCGTTGCGCGTGGAGATTCGGCGCGTGTTCGATGAGAACTTCCAGGTCTACGGCGTCCGCAAGGTCTGGCGTCAACTGGTGCGAGAAGGCGAAGATGTGGCCCGCTGCACGGTGGCCCGGCTGATGCGCAGAATGGGCTTGCAGGGCGTCATTCGCGGACGGCGCGTGAGGACGACGATCAGCGACAAGTCCGCGCCGTGCCCGCTGGACCGCGTGAACCGCCAGTTCCGGGCACCGCGCCCAAACGTGCTGTGGGTCTCGGACTTTACATACGTCGCCACCTGGGCGGGCTTCGTCTACGTGGCGTTCGTCATCGACGCCTACGCTCGCCGCATTGTCGGCTGGCGGGTCAGCCGCTCGGCTCACGCCGGCTTCGTTCTCGACGCCCTGGAGCAGGCGCTTCATGACCGCAGGCCCGTGTCCGGCAGCGGGCTCGTCCATCACAGCGATCGCGGCGTGCAATACGTATCGATCAAATACACCGAGCGCCTCGCCGAGGCCGGCCTTGAACCCTCCGTGGGCAGCGTCGGCGACAGCTACGACAATGCCTTGGCAGAAACGATCAACGGTCTCTACAAGGCCGAGGTCATCCACCGGCGCGGCCCTTGGCGTTCTATGGAAGCCGTCGAGTACGCCACGCTCGAATGGGTGGACTGGTTCAATAACCGGCGGCTTCTCGAGCCCATCGGCAACATCCCGCCCGCCGAGGCCGAAGCCGCCTACTATGCCGGACTCGAGGAACAGGCTATCGCCGCGTGAC
>CAWJRE010000044.1:0-93605 GCA_963845075.1 uncultured Alphaproteobacteria bacterium
AGAGCCTTGACAGCGTTTTTCACTTCGTCTGTCTGGGCGAGCGCGGCGAGCCGCGTTTGCGCTTCGGCGATCTCCGGAAATTCCGACGTGGGCGAGAAGCCCACGAGGGCAGGCGCCAACGCGGCGTGGGCATCGCAACTCAAGGGCTAGGTATCGTAGTGGCTGAGACCAGCACACTGGAAGCGGCCAGATCTCTGGGTCCGGCCGGAGATTGCCCAGCGTCCGGACCGTCAGTTTCGTGACGGCGGACCGTCCTGCAGACTGGCAATGGCCCCATTGCTCTTGGCAAGTCCGTCAGTGCGTTTTTGTAGTCGGCCGGGAGCAGCTCACTCAGAAGCTCCAGACGCTTTGGCCCTAGCATACTGATCAAGAAGGTCACCCCGGTGAGGTTACCGCCCGCTCGGCTGAAGCTGTCAACGAGGCCTGTCTTGACTGGATCGGCACCGGTCCAGAATACAATCGGGATGGTTTTGGTTGCCGCCTTTGCCGCAAACGACGCTGGGCCGTCCAAGGCGACGATCACGGCCACGCCGCGGCTGACCAATTCACCCGCAAGCGAGGGCAAACGATGGTAATGACCCTCAGCCCAGCGCCATTCGATGCTATGTTCTTACCCTCGATGAAACCGGTATCCTTCAATCGTTGGACGAAAGCGGCCACAATGCGGGGAACGACAGGGAACCCGCGCCCAGAAAACCGATTACTTTTCGCGGCTCTTGCGCGCGTGCCGAAGACACCCACGCTGCCGCGCCGGGGCATAGCGCCAACACGTTGCCCGAGCGCGGTCTCGACCGGCGCGATAATAGGCGTTCGCCGCAGCACGCGGGGCGCTGGGGCAGAACTTATAGGCTCTAGCCTGGGTTGGGGCTCATGAATACAGAAATTCGCTCAGTAATCGATTTTTATGAGCACCATCCAATTTCGCGCGAGATAATTCTGGCCAAACTAAAGTCGAGTAGAGGACATCTCGATCACATTTCGCCGGAGGAACTCTTTCCGTATGACCAGGATCATTATGACGGGCTGGCTGCCAATGATGCGTTAGCGGCACATGCTGGCATCAGCGAAGGTCTGCTGGGTTGTTGACTTCTGCGCAGGCTTGGGCGGGCCTGCCCGCTATTTCGCCTACCGCTACGGTGCCGATGTCACAGGCATAGAGTTGACCCGAGCTAGGGTCAAAGGAGCGGAAGGGCTAACCCATCTCGTTGGCCTGCAAAATAGTGTGCGCGTAATTGAAGCCAACGTTATGCAGGTGCCGCTGCCGAATAGCAGCGTGGATGTCGTGATCAGCCAGGAAGCGTTGCTTCATGTGCCCGACAAGGGGTGCGCCGTGGCCGAAGCGTATCGGATTTTGAAACCCGGAGGCCGTATTGCCTTCACGGACTGGGTTGCGCATCGCCCGCTATCCGACACCGATAAGGGACTGGTGCGGCGAGGTATGGCCGTAGCGGACCTATATAGCCTCGAGAGTTACTGCGGATTCATTTCCAAGCGGGCTGGCAATTCGTCTCCTCCGTTCGTTACGTGTTCATCGATGAAGACACCGACGAGAAGAAGGTCTGGCAGATCGTCGGCGAGCCCGAGGCCGACGCCAAAAAGGGCAAGATTTCGATCACCTCGCCGCTCGCGCGCGCGCTCATGGGCAAGACCAAGGGCGCCAACGTCGAGGTCGTAACCCCCGGCGGGGCGAGGGCCTACGAGGTAAAAAGATCGAGTGGCGCTGACCTCGCCGCGTCGTTGCGCCCTATTGGGCAAATCGTCGGGTCTCGCTCCTGTTGGGGCAGGCGTCATGGGCTCTTTCCCCCGGTTTGCGGTTGGATTGTACCAATCTCCGTAACATGGGCTTAAGCGGTCATACGTACCGTTGCTCGCGGACCTTCGGGAGATCCGTCGTGATTGCACGCCTGCAACAGCACGTGGTTCCGATCACCATCGGCGTGTCGTTCTACGTCTTCGGGTTCTTCGTCACGGTGAACGCGCTCGGCCTTACCGAGCAGGACATCGTCATGGGGCTCCTCTGTGGCGCCATCGGAGGCATGACCACCTTGGCGACCGTACTGCGAGCGGAAAACGGGCGGCGATTCCTTCGCAGGCGAGCCTTGGCGCCGGGCCTCCAACGGATGCGCGCTGACAGGGTAGGCCGGGCGTATTGGGCCGTCGAGGCCTGTTCGCCGAGCATTCCACAATTGGCGGTCCACGCGCCGCGCGAGCAAATTCGTGGAATGCGCGATTCGAGTGTGGTATTCTTTATGGGTTGTTTACGGTCCCAGACGAGTGGGTCAGATGACAATCTCCATCGCCAGGCGGAAATTCATTGCAGGCCTCGGCGGCACGGCGCTCGCCTGGCCCTCCGTGCGCGTGCCCAGCAGGCAGCGATGCCGGTGATCGGTTTCGTCAACAGCACCGCGCCCGATCAGTCGCTGCGCCGAGCGAGTGCATTTCGCCAAGGGCTCGGCGAGATGGGCTTTGTCGAGCGCCGCAATGTAATGATCGAATATCGCTGGGCGGAGAACCAGGTCGACCGTCTGCCGCGGTTGGCTGCTGACCTGGTGCACCGCCCGGTCGACGTGATCGCGACGACCGGTGGCACCGTCTCGGCGCGCGCGGCCAAGCAGGCGACCTCCACCATCCCGGTCGTTTTCGAGATCGGCGGCGACCCGATTGCGGCCGGGCTCGTCGATAACCTCGGCCGCCCAGGCGGCAATGTCACTGGCATCAGTCTCAACGCGGTCGCCTTGGCGCCCAAGCAACTGGAGCTGCTGCGCGAGTTGAACCCCAAGGCCACGAAAATCGGTGTGCTCATCAACCCGGACAATCCGAATTCGGTAACGCAAGGGAGGGTGGAGGCGGCGGCGCGCGCCATCGGGCTGCAAACTCTTTTCCTCAACGTCACCAATGAGACCGGCTTCGACGCACCGTTCACGGCGCTGGTCCAGCAGCACGCCGATGCGCTTCTGGTCGGCAACGATCCCTTCCTGATCAATTGGCGCGACAAGATCGTGGCGCTCGCCGCCCATCATCGCGTGCCCACGATCTTTGCGTTTGGTGATTATGCCGCCGCCGGCGGCCTGATCAGCTATGGCGCCAGCATTCCCGACGCCTATCGCCATGTCGGCGTCTACACCGGCCGCATCCTCAAGGGCGAAAAGCCGGCCGATCTGCCGGTCATCGTATCGACCAAATTCGAGCTGGTGATCAACATCACGACCGCCCGCACGCTGCGCCTCGACGTGCCGCCCGCGCTGCTCGCGCGCGCCGACAGGGTGATCGAGTGAGCCAGCCACGCCGTCACACGTGCTGACCGCCGTTGATGTGGATTTCAGCGCCATTCACATATGACGACGTGTCCGTGCACAGCACGTAGATGATTTTTGCGACCTCGTCGGGCGTGCCGAGACGGTGCAGCGGGATCTGGTGGGCGACGATCTCCTCAGTGCCGGGCGAAAGAATTGTGGTGTCGATTTCGCCCGGCGCGATGGCATTGACGCGGATGCCGAGCGGCCCGAAATCGGCTGCCATCTCGCGCGTCAGCGCCGCGAGCGCGGCTTTCGACGTGCCATAGGCTGCGCCCGCGAACGGATGCACGCGCGAGCCCGCGATCGACGTGACGTTGACCACCGAGCCCTTGGCCGCCTTGAGCTCCTTCAGCAGGCCGCGCGCGAGCATGATCGGCGCGAGAAAATTCACCCGGAAGACGTGCTCCCAGACATCGACCGTGGTGTCGATCGAGGACAGCCGTTTGCCCCCCTCAGCCTTCGGGGAGATCGCGGCATTGTTGACGAGGGCCTGCAACTCGCCGTGCTCGAGCCGCTGCTTGATCTCGGAGATTGCGCCGAGCGTGCCGTCGAGATCGTTGAGGTCGACCTGGATGTGGTCTTCCGGGCCCATCTCCCAGGGGCAGTTCTCCGGGAAAGGATGGCGCGAGCAGGTGATCACGCGCCAGCCGGCAGCCGAGAAGCGCTTGACCGTGGCGTGGCCGATGCCGCGGCTTGCCCCGGTGAGCAGGAGCGCGCGGCGCGGTTGGTTGTCGTGCGTATTGGGCATGAGCCTCACATATGGTACTCTTGACATGCTAGCTCAAGGGTAGAGCCGCGTCTTGCTCCAAGGAGCAGCAGGCGTTGCGCGTCGAAATTCCACGCGGTCATGCAGGCGATAGGGCCGGTCGTGCCAGAACTCGAACACGAGGGGCATGAGCCGGTAGCCGATCCAATTCGGCGGACGCGGCACCGTGCCGACCGCGTATTTCGCCATCGCGAGCGCGACCGCCTTCTCGAAGGCCATGCGGCTTTCGAGCGGCGCCGACTGCTTTGAGGCCCAGGCCCCGATCTGCGCGAGCCGCGGGCGGGTGGCGAAATAGGCGTCCGCCTCGGCCGCCGTCGACCTCGCTCGACGGGCCCGCGCAGGCGCACTTGGCGGGTCAGCGACTTCCAGTGGAAGACGAGCGCGCCTTTGGGGTTTTGCGCGAGCTCGCGGCCTTTCTGGCTGTCGCGGTTGGTGTAGAAAACGAATCCGTTCTCGTCGAATCCCTTGAGCAGCACCATGCGGGCGTTGGGCAGGCCGTCGGCATCGACGGTCGCGAGCGTCATCGCGTTGGCGTCGGCGGCTCGGCGCGCTGCGCCTCCTCGAACCATGCGGCAAACAGCCGTAACGGCTCTTCCGCCTCGGCGAAATCACCAGTCGTTAACTGATTTGAGTGTTGTATCGAGGCCGATTCTGGACATCTTGGAGTGCCGGTTGGTGGCAAGTCCCTGGTTGCGGCGGTCCCGTTATAGAGGAAGCCTGCGGGCACGCCTACGGCACGCCGCCGCACGCGAGCGCCGGCACGGCTGTCGTTGCGCTCTCGCTCGCACTGCCTGCCGGCGGCTGCAGCTTTTCCTACCAGCTCGAATTCGGTGTTCGCGAAGAGCAAGGACGAGGCCGAGCTCGAGCATACCGGTTCGCTGCGCTCGGCGCTGCACCGCAAACCGGTCGTCCGCAATGCCGCCGGAGACCGATCTCGGCGATGGCGCGCGCCGCGGTGCGCGAGCTGTTGACCAAGGGCGGCAAGGACATCGAGCGTGCCGTGGGAAAACCCAACGACCGGCGCGCGCGGCACGGTCACGCCGATCGCGGCCGCCTACAGCCAGGACGGCACGACCTGCCACGATTTCCTGGCGAGCTACGTGCGCAACGGCACCGAATCCTGGCTCCATGGCGAGGCTTGCCGCTCCAGCGGCAAGTGGGAAGTCCGCGACCATGAAGCCGTGGCAGCGGACCTGAGCGTATCGCAGCATTCGCCAATTCCTCCGCTTCGCTGTTCCGCATCCGTTGCAGTCCGCGCCCGCAATCCCCACATTCGAGCCAGGGTTCGGGGCAGATTCGTGCCCCTGGATGAGAGGTGTCGAGAATGCGCGACCCCTATGAGGTGTTGGGGGTGTCCCGGAGCGCGAGCGCTGCCGAGATCAAGAGTGCATTCCGCAAGCTCGCCAAGAAGCTGCATCCGGACGCCAACAAGCACGATCCCAAGGCGGCGACCCGCTTCGCCGAGCTCAACGCCGCCCACGAGATCGTCGGCGACCCCGACAAGCGCAAGGCCTTCGACCGCGGCGAGATCGACGCCGAAGGCAAGCCGCGCTTCCAGGGTTTCGAAGGTTTCGGCGCACGGGCCGGGCGCAGGCGCCGGTGGCTTTGGCCGCGAGGGCGCGTTCGAGAGCTTCTCCTTCGGCCCTGAGGGATTTCAGCGCGCGCGGCGGCGCGCGGCGGCTTCCGCGGGCAGCGGCGGCATCGAGGACATCCTCAAGGACATGTTCGGCGGCCTGGCGGCGGGCGCGCGGCGCGCGGCCGCTGGCGGCGTCCAGTTCGAGCACGAGGATTTCGCGCCGCGGCGAGCCGCGACATCGCGGCGTCGCTGACCGTCACGCTCGCGGAAGCCGCCAAGGGCGCCAAGAAGCGCGTGCAGCTCCCGACCGGCAAGGAGGTCGAGGTCAAGATCCCGCAGGGGATCGGCGACGGCCAGCAGATCAGGCTCAAGGGCCAGGGGCTTGCCGGGCGGCGGCGGCCGCGCCGGCGATCTCCTGATCACCGTCTCGCTCGCGCCGCATGCGCTGTTCCAGCGCGAGGGGGCGGACCTGCGCCTCGAACTCCCGATCACGCTCTACGAGGCGGTGCTGGGTGGCAAGGTGCGCGTGCCGACCCTCGATGGCGCGGTCGAGCTCGCGATTCCGGCGGGGACCAGCTCCGGGCGCACCTTCCGGCTCAAGGGCAAGGGATTTCCCGCCAAGGACGGCGCCGGCGACCTGCTCGCCACCGTGCGGATCGTGCTGCCGGAGCGCGGCCGACCCCGAGCTCGAGGAGCTGATGCGCAAGTGGCGCGATGGACAAGCCCTACAATCCGCGCAAGGACATGGGATGAGGCTCTCCGGCTAACGCCTCGTGGCGCCGACAACGCCGGCATTCCACTGGAAGACCGCGCCTGCTTGTAGGCCCCCACCCCCCTATGCCATAGGAGACGACCGGCCGGGAGGGCACAAATGGCGGAAGCCTCGGGTCTCATGCGCGCAAAGCGCGGCCTGATCATGGGGGTCGCCAACAACCGGTCGATCGCCTGGGGCATCGCGAAGGCCTGCCGGGCGCACGGCGCCGAGCTCGCTTTCACGTATCAGGGCGACGCGCTCAAGAAGCGGGTCGAGCCGCTGGCGCGAGGAGCTCGGCGGGCATCGTGCTCGGTCATTGCGATGTCGAGCGAGCCCGCAACCATCGACGCCGTCTTCGCCGCGCTCGGCCGAGACATGGGGCACGCTCGATTTCGTCGTGCATGCGATCGCCTTCTCCGACCGGGACCAGCTCACCGGCCGCTACGTCGACACGACGGCCGACAATTTCTCGCGCACGATGCTGATCAGCTGCTACTCGTTCACCGCGATCGCGCAGCGCGCCGAGAAGCTGATGACGCAGGGCGGCTCGCTGCTCACGCTCACCTATTACGGCGCCGAGAAGTGGATGCCCCATTACAATGTGATGGGCGCTCGCCAAGGCCGCGCTCGAAGCCTCGGTGCGCTATCTCGCCGCCGATCTCGGCACCAAGAACATCCGCGTCAATGCGATCTCGTCGGGCCCGATCAAGACGCTCGCGGCCGCCGGGATCGGCGACTTCCGCTATATCCTCAAATGGAACGAGTACAACGCGCCGCTGCGCCGCAACGTCGGGGCCGAGGAGATCGGCGACGCCGCGGTCTATCTGCTCTCCGACCTGTCGCGCGGCGTGACCGGCGAAATCCACTATGTCGATGCCGGCTACCACATCGTCGGCATGAAGCATCCCGATGCGCCCGATATCGCGGTCGGCAAGGACTGATGCGCATTCGCGGCCCATCTCTCTATTACGTCCGTCACGGCCTGACCGACTGGAATGCGCAGGGCCGGCTGCAAGGCCGGCGCGACGTCGCCGATCAATGCGCAAGGCCGCGCGCAGGCGCTGCGCTGCGCCGACATCCTGCGCGATCTGTTCGCGCGCGATGGCCGCAAAGCGGCCGACTTCGGCTATGTGTCGAGCCCGCTGCGTGCGCGCGCGGCAAACCATGGACATCCTGCGCGCCGCGCTTGGCCTGCCGCGCGCGGGCTACCAGACCGACGCGCGGCTTGCCGAGATTGCATTCGGCGAGTGGGAAGGCTTGACCTATCAGGACGTCCTGACCCGCGACCCGACGATCGTGGCGACGCGCGAGGGCAACAAGTGGGATTTTCGGCCGCCCGGCGGGGAGACCTATGCGGAAGTGGCCGAGCGCATCGCAGCCTGGTACGCGACGCTCGACCGCAACACGGTGGTGACCGCCCACGGCGGCACCGCGCGCGCGCTCATTGCGGCGCTCGGCATGGCATCGCCCGGAAGCGGCCGTGCACCAGTCGATCGACCAGGGCGTCATCTATCTCTACGCTGGCGGACTCTGCTGACGCGCTACGCATGACCGCGGCCGGCACCATGCGTATTTACCGCAAGATTTGACCGCACCGGGCGTGCGGGCTACGACAGCCGCAAACCGGGCGTTATCCCATGTCGTTCAACACCTTCGGCCACATGTTCCGGGTCACGACCTTTGGCGAAAGCCATGGGCCGGCGATCGGCTGCGTGGTCGACGGCTGCCCGGCCGGAATCCCGCTCACCGAAGCCGACATCCAGCCCTATCTCGACAAGCGCCGGCCCGGGCAGTCGCGATTCACCACCCAGCGCCAGGAGCCGGACCAGGTGAAAATTCTCTCCGGCGTATTCGCCGACGAGCTCACCGGCGCGCAGGTGACGACCGGCACGCCGATCGGGCTCATGATCGACAATGTCGACCAGCGCTCGAAGGACTATTCCGACATCAAGGACAAATACCGCCCAGGCCATGCCGACTATACCTATGACGTCAAATACGGCCTGCGCGATTATCGCGGCGGCGGGCGGCAATCCGCGCGCGAGACCGCCATGCGGGTCGCCGCCGGCGCCATCGCGCGCAAGATCGTGCCGGGCTGCGCGTGCGCGGCGCGCTGATCCAGATGGGGCCGGAACAGATCGAGCGCGCGCACTGGGATTGGGACGAGGTCGAACGCAATCCGTTTTTCTGCCCGGACGCCCAGAAGGCGAAATTCTTCGAGGGTTATCTCGACGGCATCCGCAAGCGCGGCTCGTCCGTGGGTGCCGTCATCGAGGTGGTTGCGGAAGGCGTCGCGCCGGGCCTGGGTGCGCCGGTCTATGGCAAGCTCGACGGCGACCTTGCGGCGGCGCTGATGGGCATCAATGCGGTCAAAGGCGTGGAGATCGGCGCAGGCATGGGTGCGGCGGCACTGACCGGCGAGGAGAACTCCGACGAGATCCGCATGGGCAACGACGGCAAGCCGGTGTTCCTCTCGAACAACGCTGGCGGCATCCTCGGCGGCATTTCGACCGGCCAGCCGATCGTGGTGCGCTTCGCGGTCAAGCCCACCTCCTCGATCCTCAACCCGCGCCGCACCGTCGACCGCTACGGACGCGAGACCGAAATCGCCACCAAGGGCCGCCACGATCCTTGCGTCGGCATCCGCGCCGTGCCGATCGGCGAGGCCATGGTGGCATGCGTGATTGCGGACCATTATCTGCGCCAGCGCGGCCAGATGGGCGATGGCCCGGCCTGGCCGTTCAAGCCACTGAGCGGCTGACGACGGCAGCAGAGGTGACAGCAGTGAACGATATCCACCAGCGCGTTGAAGCCGTGGTGACCGCTTTCGCCCGCGGCGAGCTCGTCGTCGTCACCGATGACGACGACCGCGAGAACGAGGGCGACCTGTTCGTCGCGGCGTCGCTGTGCACGCCCGAGAAGATGGCTTTCATCATCCGCAACACCTCCGGCATCGTCTGCGCGCCGCTCGCCTCCGCGGAAGCAAAGCGCTTTCATCTCGACCCAATGGTGGCGCTCAATGACGCTCCGCTCGGCACCGCCTTTACCGTCTCGGTCGACGTGCGCCATGGGCTGACCACCGGCATTTCGGCGGAGGAGCGCTGCAATACCGTGCGCGCGCTCGCCAATGGCAATAGCGGCGCCGCCGATTTCGTGCGGCCGGGCCACGTCTTTCCGCTGGTGGCGAAAGGAAGGCGGCGTGCTCATGCGCTCGGGCCACACCGAGGCCTGCATCGACCTTTGCGTGCTTGCTGGTTTGCCGCCGGTTGGCGTGTTGGCCGAGCTCATGAACGATGACGGTACCGTCATGCGTGGGGCGGCGGTCTCCGACTTCGCTGAGCGTCACCGGCTGAAGCACATTTCGATCGCCGATCTCATCGCCTATCGCCAGTCGCGCGACAAGCTGGTCAAACGCGTAGGCGAGTTCCCGGTGGAGAGCGAAATCGGCACGCTCGCGGCCTATGCCTATGTGACGCCTTTCGATGCGGTCCAGCACATGGCGTTCGTGTACGGGCGCATCGGCGACGGCAAGAGCGTGCCGGCGCGGCTGCATCGTGCCGACATCATCCGTGACGTGTTCGGCGGCGCCAATCCGGTGCATGCCGCGCTGCGCCGCTTCAAGGACGAGGGCCGCGGCGTGCTGGTTTTCCTGCGCGACGGCGCGGCTGGCGTGCCGACCCACGCCATCCCGCAACCGGGCACAACGAACTCCGAGGTCGCGCGCTCGCAGCAATGGCGCGAGGTCGGACTTGGCGCGCAGATTCTCAAGGATCTCGGCATTTCCTCGATCCGGCTGCTGACATCTTCGGCGCGGCTGACTTACGTGGGCCTCGCGGGCTTCGGGATCGAGATCGTGTCGACCGAGAAGCTCGACGAATAACGCCGGAGCTGTCGACGCGGTATCATCGCGGGCGCCTCGACTCCAACTCTGCATCGTCCTGCGATGGCTGGTGTGCTCCTAGCGAAGGCTGTACGTTGCAGCGACAGGCAAGTCGCCTTGGCTTGTCCGAGCGCTGCCTGCGAAAGCGAGAACGTGCCGAATTTCTCGTTCCTCCAATGGGCAGCACTGGTGCCGCCGGCAGGCATAACGAACAATATAACGTCTGCGCCTGCGCCATTTTCCGAACGAAACGGCCATCTTGCCGCTGAGAAGATTTGCGGCGCGGTTCCAGACCGACGAGGTGATCATGCTTCGAAACATCGCCTGGGTGGCCATCGTCGCAAGCGCTTGCATCGCGCGCGCCAGCGCTCAACCGCTGGATTTTCCCCAACACATCGAACACATCGTCGCCTACATGGCCAACAAGAGCGAGGATATGTATCGGTCCGGCCCTTGAGGGCGTCCCGTCCTTCACGGCATGTCGGGGCGGGGCCGGCACGATTTCGCTCGTCATCACGACACAGCTTCCCGTGCGGGACGATGCCGGACGCGTGGTTGGAGACTTGTCCTGCAACGCTCACCGCGACAAAGGTTCGGGGTTTGCAGCCGTCATGATGGACCCCGGTCTCGCCAATTGCCCCGAGAAGACCATTGCTCTCCGGCGAGTTCGCCCCAATCTTCACCGTATTCTGCTGCAGCTTGGCGACTGGGTCGTGCACATGGAGAAGCCGGCCTGACAAGACGGAACCGCAAGTCTCGTCCATCAACGACACGCACGGCAAAACACCAACGCCTGTGATAGAAGTCCCGCTGATGTCCATCAGCAGGTCAGATCATGCTCGTCGGCGTTCCCAAGGAAATCAAGGATAACGAGTACCGCGTCGGCCTTGTGCCATCGACCGTGCGCGAGCTCACGACAAAAGGCCATCGTGTTCTGGTCGAGCGCAATGCGGGCTTCGGGGCAGGCCTGCCTGACGGCGATTACGAGGCCGCGGGTGCCGAGATCGCGCCGGAGCCCGATCCGATCTTCGCGCAGGCCGAGCTGATCGTGAAGGTCAAGGAGCCGCTCGCCGTGGAGCGCAAGAAGCTGCAGCGCGGGCAGATCCTCTTCACCTATCTTCACCTCGCGCCCGATCGCGAGCAGACCGAGGACCTCGTGGCGCTCGGGCGTGACCGCCATCGCTTATGAGACGGTCACGAGCTCCGCAGGGCACGCTCCCGCTGCTCACGCCGATGTCCGAGGTCGCCGGCCGGATGGCGCCGCACGTTGGCGCGCGCTGTCTCGAAAAGGAGAACGGCGGTCGCGGCGTCCTCCTCGGCGGCGTGCCGGGCGTGCCGCCGGCGGACGTGGTCGTGCTCGGCGGCGGCGTCGCCGGCAGCCACGCGGCCTATATCAGCGCTGGCATGGGCGCGACCGTGCACGTCGTCGACCGCAATCCGGAGGCGTTGCGCCGGATGGCGGCCCAGTTCGGCGACCGCGTGCGTACGATCTTTTCCACGCGCGACGCCATCGAGGCGCTCTGCCGGCGCGCCGATCTCGTGGTGGCGACCGTTCTTGTGCCCGGCGCCGCCGCGCCCAAACTGATTACGGCTGAAACCGTCAAGGCGATGAAACCAGGCTCAGTGATTGTCGATGTCGCCATTGACCAGGGCGGCTGCTCGGAGACTTCCCGGCCCACCACGCATTCGAATCCAACCTATCTTGTGGACGAGGTCGTGCATTACTGCGTCACCAACATGCCGGGTGCGGTGGCTCGCACCTCGACCTTCGCCCTCAACAACGGCACGCTTCCGTTCGTCCTCACCCTCGCTGACGAGGGTTTGCGCGTCGCGCTCGGCCATGACCTCCATTTGCGCCATGGGCTAAACGTACATGAAGGCCAAGTCACACACCGTGCCGTCGCTGACGCTCTGCATATGAAGTTCACGCCGCCGGAGGCGGCGCTTAGGCTGTGAGGCGGGCAGTGACTGAATAGGTAAAGCCAGACCCCACATCTGAGTGGGGTCGGCTCACGAATTCACATCTTATTCCTCAGATTTTACCCATTGAAGGGGCACCCGGTGGGCGGCGGGTCGCAATGCAAGGGCAGCGAGTGCGACGGCGCGTACGGATTCATGTGGCCGTCGTGGTGAATCGGGTGGTGTACCACTCGCGTAAATGCTGTCGGGGAAGCAACCAACGCTGCAGTCACGCCTATGGCGAAAAACAGTTTTCTCATAGCATCCTCTTATCCAATGTTCTCGCTTGCTAGGAAAACGCCTGGTCGGCGTGCATGGTTTCACAACCTGTCTTAAATTCACCCCGGGAACTTTATGGTGTTCCTGCTTTCGTTGGTCTGACCCCCAGCGGAAGCCGCGTGCCGGGGCTTCCGCTATCCAAGAGTGCATGCCACCATCGCCGAAATCATTAGATCGGAGGCTTTCATGCGGTTGCGCTTACTCATGCCTGCCATGCTGGCTGCTCTTGCTGCCGGAGTTTTGGGCCTCACGGCCTGGAACAGCGGGGTCGCGGCGCCCTCTGGGCGCCTCCTCGCCGACCGATCGCCGAACGCGGTACGCGGTCGACACCGAGCTCGTGCTGGCCGTTGACGTGTCTTATTCGATGGACCCGGAAGAGCAGGCGCTGCAACGTGAAGGCTATATCGCGGCGATCACATCGCGCGAGTTCATGCAGGCGCTGCGCGGCGGCATGCATGCCAAGGTCGCGCTCACCTATTTCGAATGGGCGGGTCCGCAGGACCAGAAGATCATCGTGCCGTGGCGGCTTGTGGACGGACCGGAGACCGCCGATGCGCGATCGCGAGCGAGATCGCACGCGCCCCCTACCGGCGGTCCTCGCGCACCTCGATTTCGGGCGCGCTGCAATTCGCCAAGCCGCTGTTCGATGCGTCGGGCTTCAACGGCATCCGCAGGGTCATCGACGTGTCCGGCGACGGGGCCAACAACAGCGGCATCCCGGTCGTATTGGCGCGCGAGGACTGTGCTCGCGGCTGGCATCACCATCAACGGTCTGCCGATCATGCTCAACCGGCCGAACACGTTCACGATGGATATCGACAACCTCGACGTCTACTACGAGGATTGCGTGATCGGCGGCCCGGGCGCCTTCATCATCCCGATCAACGCGCGCGACCAGTTCAAGGAGGCGATCCGCACCAAACTCGTGCTCGAAATCGCCGGTCGTATGCCGGAGCGGCGCGTCGTGCCGGTGCAAGGCCTTCTCCGCGCATCTCATGCATGGTCGGCGAGCAGATGTGGCGGGATCGCTGGGGCGGGTGAGTGCCAGGGTCCTTGGCCCTGTCACAGCGCCAAGCTGCAACACGCGCCCTCTGGGATGAAGGAATTAGACCTATGAGAACGGTGCTCCCCTTCGTATTTGCAATGGTTGCTTTGCTGGTGGCGTCGCCGGCGTTCGCCCAAAGCCCTGGCGGGGCGGAGGCGCGGCTGAAAGAGAAGAACATCACGCTACCAGCCGAGGGCACGCCGGCCGCCAATTTCGTCAACTCGGTTCAAGTCGGCAACCTGCTCTTCCTGGCGGGCAATACCCCCGGGGCGCAATGGACACCCAATGGAAAGCTAGGAAAAGATCTGACGGTGGAGCAGGGCTATGCGGCCGCCCGCCAAGCCGGGCTCGATTATGTTGGAAAAGTCCGCGGCGCCTTGGCAGCCTTGACCGCGTCAAACGCGTCGTAAAGGTGCTCGGCATGGTCAACTCGGCTGAGGGATTTGGAGATCAGCCGAGGGTGATCAACGGTTTTTCGGACCTGATGGTCGAAGTCTTTGGCGAGGCGATTGGCAAACATGCACGCTCGGCCGTGGGCATGGCAGGGCTTCCGAATAACGCGCCCGTCGAAGTCGAGATGATTGTGGAGTTCGAATAGCCGGCTGCGGCGTTTACTTTCCAGCACGGCCACGATTTCCACGTGCGCCGAGTAGAGAAACTGGTCGACCGGCGTCACCTGCGTCAGCCGGTAGCCGCCGTCGACGAGAATGCGCGCATCGCGCGCAAATGTCGCTGGGATTGCACGAGACTGCGACGATCGTCGGCACGGCTGAGGCGGCAAGCTCGCGCGCCTGCGCCTGCGCGCCCTGGCGCGGCGGGTCGAATACGACGCAGTCGTAAGGCTTCAGCTCGGCGCGCATGAATGGCCGACGAAACAGGTCGCGCGTTTGCGCCTCGACCGGTTTGAGCCCTCGGCGTTGTCGCAGCTGCGCGCTTGAGCGCCGCAATCGCGTCCTCGTCGCTGTCGGCCGCCGTCACGCGGGCGCGCTCCGCAAGCCGCAGCGCGAACGGGCCGATGCCGGCGAACAGGTCGGCGATCGGCGCGCGCTCGCCGCATGCCTCGGCGACCAGCTTTGCAAGCGCCGCCTCGCCCGCGGCGGTTGGCTGCAGGAATGCGCCCGGCGGCAGCGCGACGCGGGCGCGCCCCATCAGCAGCGTCGGCACCGCGCGTTGCGCGATGATTTCGCCGTGGCGCGTGAGGCGCGCCAGGCGATGCCGCTCGGCAACATGCGCGAGCTCGGACGATCCGCGCTGGCGACAACGGCCCCGATCCGCGCACGTCGACATCGAGGCCCGGCTCGCTCGCCGTCACCTGGATGTCGAGCGGCTTGCCCTCGCCGTCCGAGCACCTCGGCGATCGCCCAGGCGGCCTCGATCGCGCCGTCGAGGCGCGGGCGCCAGGATCGGGCAACGGTCGATCGCCACCACGATGGCGCGCGCGTGCCGCCGCAAAGCCGACTTCCAGCACACCGCGCGTGCCGTGCCGCGCGTGGAACACGGCGCGGCGCCGGCCTTCGCCGTGCGCATCGACGAGCTCGCCGACTGGCGCGTCGATGCCGGCCTGCGCCAGAGCATCGACCACGAGCGCTGACGCTTCCATTCGCGGTATTGCGCCGTGGCCCAATGCTGCAGCGCGCAGCCGCCGCAGATGCCGAAATGCGGACAGATCGGTGCGATGCGCTCGGCGCTCTCTTGCTCGACTGCGCACCAGGCGTGCGCCGGTCGGGATGGCCGGGCCAGGCGTCGACCTCGGCGGTCTCGCCGGGCAGCGTGTAGGGCACATAGATCTCGCCTGCCGGCGTCTGCGCGATACCGTCGCCGCGGTGGCCGAGCCGCGCGATGCGGAGTCGCTCAATCATGGCTGGCCCCGAGCAGGAATTCGCGATTGCCGTCGCCGCCGGCGATCGGCGAAGGGAGGACGCCAGCCACGCGCCAGCCGAGCATGCGCACGAAGCTTGCGATGTCCTCGCACACCGCCGCATGCGACGGCAGGGTCGCGCACGATGCCCTTTTTCACGCGCCCGCGACCGACCTCGAATTGCGGCTTGATCAGCGCGACGAGCTGCGCAGGCGCCGCGCGAGGCGAAAGGGCAGGCGGCAGCACGAGTTTCAGCGAGATGAAGCTCACGTCGATGACGACAAGGTCGGGCGGCTCCGGCAAGAGTGCAGCGCTCGAGAGTGCGGATATCGGTATCCTCGCAGCGCCACGACCTCGGCCCGCGCGCGCATGCGCGCGTGCAATTGGCCGTGGCCGACATCGACCGCATAGATCACGCCGTGCTCCGCGAGCGAGCAGCACCTCGGTGAAGCCGCCGGTCGAAGCGCCGACGTCGAGGCAGATACGGCGCGCCGGATCGAAGCGGAAGTGATCAAGCGCGGCCGCAAGCTTCAATCCGCCGCGCGACACGTAGGGGTGCTCCGGCTCGGCACGGAGCGCGGCGTCGGCAGATACCTCGTCCGACGGTTTGCGTACACGGGCATCGTCAGCCGTGACACGGCCAGCGGCAATCGCGGCCTGCGCCTTGGCGCGGCTCTCGAACAGGCCGCGTTCGACGAGCAGGCGGTCGATGCGCATGTGGGTGGTCATGAGACGTCAATTAGCACACGGGAGCCGCTGCGCGAGGCCCATGGTTAAGGACACGCTAATCACCCATGAACGATGGCGTAAGGAGAATGGCTTAATCTTGCGACGCGGGGGCGGTGGACGGCAGGGAGCCGCCGGTTGCGGCAAAAGGCATTGTGATGGCGGAACGTCGTTCGAGCGCGCGTCAAAAGAGCTTCTTGCAGGGGCGGGTCTACTTCAATAACCGGCGCAACAGCGCCGATTGCCTGGTGCGTGACGTGTCGGCGCACGGCGCCAGGCTCGTGTTCGGGGAGATTATCACGATCCCGGACGTATTCGAACTCTACCTTTCGAACAAGGACGCAATCCAACGTGCCGAAGTACAGTGGCGCCGGGGCAAGGAGATCGGGGTCGGTTTCGGCACCATCGGCAGCCACGATGAGGAAATTTCCGCGCCCGAGACTGCCCTGGTTTCAACGGATTTGTTCGCGCGCGTCCTCAAGCTCGAAAGCGAATGCGCCTCGCTCAAGCGGATTGTGACCAGCCTGCAGAGCGAAATGCGTAAAATGCGCAGCGAGCCGGTGGTCTAAGCAAGACGTCGGGTCACCCGCAAAAGCATCGAGGCCCGGCGGGGAGGGCACCGGGCCTCTATGCGTCGGACAGCGTCGGAACATTACTTACAGTTCACGTCTCTCGACGCCGCCTCACTTGTGCAGATAACGCTTCCGCGGCCATCGGGTTCCTTCTTCCAAGCCACGTCACTTGGACTCATACCGTCCGCCGATCACCGGCGCGCTGACTCCAAGGCCGGGAAGTTCCCAAACCCCCGCGCCGCCCGGGTTCTTGTCGGCGCCAATATTGGCATCGATGAGGGCCGGCTTGCCGCTCGCGACGGCTGCTCGCACCGCCTCGGCGAGTTCGGCCGGGCGGTCGACGGACACGCCATCGATGCCGGCCGAGCGCGCCATGGCGGCGAAATCCGGGTTGTAGGGTGCCCCGGTTTTCGGGTGCTTGAAGTCGGTCGCGAGCTCGCGCCCGCCGAGATAGCCACGCTGCAGGCCGCGGATCGACGCATAGGCAAAATTATTCCAGATCACCCACACCACGGGCAGCTCGTATTCAACCGCCGTGCCCAGCACGCTCGCGTGCATGAAGAAGGCGCCGTCGCCGACCACGGCCACGCAGGGCCGGTCAGGCGCGGCGAGCTTGGCGCCCAGCACGCCCGCGACGCCAAACCCCATGGGGCCGAAACCCATGGAGCCGATCAGCGAATCCGGACGGCGCGGCTTGCAGAACTGCAGGAGCCAATTGTGGTGCACGCCAATGTCGCTCACGAGGATGGCATCGTCCGGCAGCGCGCGATCGATCTCGTGTGCGGCCCGCTGGGGGTTGATCGGCGTCGTGTCGTCCGAAAAACCGGGTGCGACCAGCGCATCCCATTCCTTGCGATAGCCGTCGATAGCCTTGAGCCAACCCGACGCGCGGCACGCGCACGCGTCCCGAGGTCCTTGCGCGTGTCGAGCTCGGCCAGCACCTGCCGCAGGAACGTGCGCACGTCCGCCATCAAGCCGAGCGCGACCGGATAGTTGCGCGCGATCTCGTCAGGATCGATGTCGACGTGGATGAACTTGGTCGGCGGGATGGTGAAGGAATAGCCCGGCAGCCACGAGCTTGAGGTGCGATCGTCAAAACGCACGCCCAGCGCCAGCAGCACATCCGCCTGCCGCGTGGCGTGGTTGGCGTGATAGACGCCGCCACGCGAGACCAGCCCAGCGCCAGCGGATGCTCGCTCGGGATGGCGCCGAGCCCGCTGGCAGACGACGCGACGGGAATTTGCAGCCGTTCCGCAAGCTGGACGAGATCATCTGCCGCGCCGCCATAGCGCACGCCCTGGCCGACCAGGATCACCGGCCGCTCGGCGGCGAGGAGCATATCGACGGCCCGGCATACGCCGTCCGGGTCGGCGCCGCAACGCGAGGAGATGTGGGCATTCCATTCCTCGGGCTTTGGCGTCTCCTCCGCGGCTGCCTCCTTGAAAATGTCGAACGGGACGTCGAGCACGACCGGCCCCGGCCGGCCAGTCACCATCGTCTTCCAGGCCTGCCGTATGGCGAGCGGCACCATGTCGCCGCGGGTCGGCTGGAACACGCGCTTGCAATAAGGGCGGACCGTCGCGGGAAAGTCGGCCTGATAATGCCGGTAGAGTTCCTGGAAGGCGCCGCGGTTGAACTGACTTGTAGGTACATTCCCGGTGATCGCCAGGAACGGCACCGAATCGAGGAAAGCGTTGCCGAGCGCGATCGGCAGGTTGGCGGAGCCTGGCCCGCAGGAGGTGAAGGTAGCGACCGGCTTGCCGGCGACGCGGTAATAAACGTCCGCCATGAAGCCTGCGACGGTCTCGTGGTGGACCGAGATGGTCTTGATGTCGCCTGAGCGTTCGAACAGCGCGTCAAGGAGCCCGATGTTGCCGTGGCCGCACAAGCCGAACACATAAGGCACCTTCTCGCGCACGAGATAGTCGACGATCACCTGCCCGCCGTTGAGCATGTTGTTCATCGTGCGTGTCCCCCGAGCCGCGCGCGGCGCGCCCACACCCGCGGGCGCAGCCGCTTCACGCAGCCATCACCCGTACCGGCTTGCCATCGATGAAGGCGCGGATATCGTCGACTACTCCGCCCAGGTACGAACGGTAGTTCTGCGTCGCGACGTAGCCGAGGTGCGGCGTGATCACGACGTTGTCCATTTTCCGCAAGGGGTGATCGAGCGGCAAGCGGCTCGACATCGAACACGTCGAGGCCGGCGCCGGCGATCTTCTTGTCGCGCAGCGCCGAAAGCAGCGCCGCTTCTTCGATGATCGGACCGCGCGACGTGTTGATGATGTAAGCGGTCGGCTTCATCAGCGCGAGTTCATTGCCGCCGACAAGACCGCGCGAGCGCGGCGAGAGGACAACGTGGATCGTGACGATGTCGGCTTTCCGGAACAGGTCTTCCTTGCTCACATAGTCGACGTCAGCCTCCTTGCACTTCTCCGGCGTCAGATTCGGTGCTCCAGGCGATGACATTCATGCCGAAAGCCTTGCCGATGCGGGCCGTGCGGGCGCCGAGTTTGCCGAGACCAAGGACGCCGAGCGTCATGCCGTCGAGGTCGGGGCCGATCGTGGTCTGCCACGGCACGCCCGATTTCATGCGCGCGTTCTCGTAGCCGATGCGGCGCGTAAGTTCGAGCATCAGGCCGACCGCGATGCCGGAGGTCGGGTTGCCGACCGAAGGCGTGCCGCACACCACCACGCCGCGTTCGTTCGCGGCCACGACGTCGATCGAAGCGTTGCGCATACCGGTGGTGATGAGGAGCTTCAGGTCGGGCAGCTTCTCGACGACGGTGCGCGGGAATCCGGTGCGTTCGCGCATGGCGCAGACGATGTTGAATCCCTGCAGGGCCTTGATGACGTTGTCGGCGCCGCCCAGGTGTTCGTTGAACACTTTTATGTCGAGATCGCCCGAGACTTTCGACCAGTCGGCGAGCTTGAGCACGACGTTCTGATAGTCGTCGAGGATGGCGCAGCGATATTTTGCCATGAGCAGGCTTCCTTATACCGGTTCGAGCAGGCGGATCGGCTTGCCATCGAGAAATGCGCGGATGTCCTCGACCACGCAAGCGTAGCTGCCGCGAAAATTCTCCAACGTCACATAGCCGAGATGGGGGGAGAGCACGACATTGTCGAGCTTGCGGAACGCATGATCGAGCGGCAGCGGCTCGATGTCGTAGACATCGAGGCCGGCGCCGGCAATGCGCTTGTCGCGCAGCGCGTCGATCAGCGCCGCCTCGTCGACGAGCGGCCCGCGGCCGGTGTTGATGAGGTAGGCGGTGGGCTTCATCCGGGCCAGTTCCTCGCGGCCGATGGTGCCGCGTGAGCGCGGCCCCAGCACCACATGGAGGGTGACGACGTCGGCCGCACGCAGGAGTGCCTCCTTCGAGCCGGCAAAACCCACGCCTGCGGCCTTGCAGCGCTCTTCGGTGAGATTCTGGCTCCAGGCGATGACCTCCATGCCCATCGCCTGGCAGACCTTTGCCACGCGAATGCCGAGGTTGCCGAGCCCGATCACGCCCAGCGTCTTGCCATCTATGTCCGGACCGATCGTGTTCTGCCAGAACGCGCCCTTCTTGAGTTGCTCGCTTTCGTAGCCGATGTGGCGGGTGCACTCGAGGATGAGTCCGACTGCGATCGTGGTGGTCGACTTGCCGAAGGTGGGCGTGCCGGACGCGACGATGCCGCGCTCGCGGCAGGCTTCGATATCGAGCATCCAGTTGCGCATGCCGGTCGACACGATGAGGCGCACGTCCGGAAGCTTCTCGATCAGCGCGCGCGGGAACGCAGTGCGCTCGCGCGTGAGCACGATCATGGAATAGCCCTGCAGCTTGGCGGCGATCTCGTCGATGCTGCCGAGCGGTCGATCAAACACGGTGAAGTCGACATCGCCGGCGAGGCTCGACCAGTCGGCGATCTTCATGGCGATGTTCTGGTAGTCGTCGAGGACGGCGCAGCGGTGCTTGTTGGAAGGTGCGGCCACGAGGTTGTTCCGTTGCGAGGGCGGTGGGGGCGGGGTGCGAGTGGGGGAGTCAGGTCGTAAGTACCGGCCTTAACAAACGCGAAAGTGCGGCCGGCCGCAATGGGCTTTGGCTGCCTCACCCTTAGTGTATGCTGGCGAGACTCAAACAGCCTAACTCGTCGGCAGCCAGCAACGGAAAGCAGGTCTTGTTAACAAGATCGACCGCAGCGACTCGCTGTATCCTTGCTGTCCGACAAAGCGATAGACGAACCAAGGCACCTACCGTATATTTATCCATCTGGGGTCACGAAACTGGGAACCTTCCCTGCCGCTGCCAGCATGATCGACTGCACCAATACCCGCAAGGCTTCCGTCATCGTCGTCACAGGGTTCCTCGGTGCCGGCAAGACGACGCTGATCAATCGAATCCTGACGGCCGATCACGGCCACAAAATCGCTGTCATCGTCAATGAGTTCGGGGAGGTCGGTATCGACCACCATCTGCTCCTGTCTTCCGATCAGGAGATTGTGCAGATGAACAATGGCTGCGTCTGTTGCACCGTACGCGGCGACCTCATGCGCAGCCTTTTCCAACTGATGGAGCACCGGTCGAAGTTCGATACCGTCATTATCGAAACCACCGGTCTCGCGGAGCCCGCGCCAGTTGTGCAGAGTCTCTATGGTGACGAGCAGTTCCGCCGAGAATTCACTCTCAGCGGTGTCGTGACGGTTGTGGATGCGAAATACATTCCCCATCAGTTGGAACAGTCTGCAGAATCTTGCGAGCAAATCGCATTCGCCGATCTTATTCTGCTCAATAAGATCGATCTGTCCACGCCGGAACAACTGGACGAGGTTGAGCAAAAGATCGCAAGACTGAACAAGGTTGCAAGAATACATCGGACCAGGAACTCCGAAATGGACCTGGCTCCGATCTTCGATGTTGCGACCGCCAGCCAAAATTTGTCCGAGAAGATCGACCAGATTGCTCGTCAACATGCGCGCGTTCACCACCACGATCACCATCACCACACCGACAATCACGCCACGCACCTGCAAGGCATTTCCACGGTCTGTATCGTCGAGGGAGGTGCTTTGAGCGGCAATAAGGTGAGTCGCTGGTTTCGGTCGTTGTTGTCGGAAGCCGGAACCGACATCCTGAGAATGAAGGGTATTCTTAATCTCAGAGGCGACCCGGATCAGTTCCTGTTCCAAGGCGTGCATACAGATTTCGAGGGAAAGCCGGGCCGCGCGTGGGAAGCAAATGAGGAGCGATTGAACAGGCTTGTCTTCATCGGTCGAAAGCTCGATGAAGAGAAGATCACGGCAGGCTTTGCGGGATGCATCTCTAGTACCGCAGACCGGACCAGTGACGGCGACCCATTTGCCAGGTTTATCGAGGTTTCCCCGTACGCGCTCGATCAGATTCGTTATTGGCTGCGGCAGAATTTCGGAATGCCGAAAGATGCTGCAATCGTGATTAAGGAAGTCCCGTGCGTCAAACCGGCTTGTCCGCCGGTCGAAACGGCCATCATGGCCATGCAGAAGAACGCCCCGCCCCGCCTTTTCAAGGTGCAGAAACCGATCAACGAAATCACATTCGATCACATCTACGATCTGATTGAAAATCCGATGCCGTGCTGTTGACCGAGCCGGAAATCTAGATCCGTCGGAACGTCGATCCGGTGGAGCAGCGCAAGTGACTTAACCGTGGATCATCGGCGTCTGCATCTTGCCGACTACTTTTCCTACAGGTTCGCCGTCTTTCATCTGAATGTTGCCGCGAACGATCGTGTAGACCGGCATGCCCTTGACCTTCCAGCCGTGCCATGGTGTCGGCGTGTTCTTGCTGTGCAGCTTTTCGCCGTCGATGGTCGCTTCCTTGTTCATATCCACGATGGTGATGTCGCCATCAGAGCCAAGTCGGATCGCTCCTTTCTTCGGATACATCTGCCACACTCGTGCCGGGTTCTCGCTCGCAACCTTGACGTAGTGATTGAGAGTCATTCGGCCCTTGTTCACCTCCGTGAGCATGACCGGAACGGCTGTTTCCGTCCCGCAGAACCCGGAAATGCATTCCCAGATCGCGGGCTTGAGCATCTTGCCGTTTCGGTCGCAGCCCTTCTCCTCGAAGGTATGCGGAGAGTGATCGGTCGCGATCATGTCGATATGACCGTTCAGCAATCCATCCCAAAGTGCTTCGGCATGATCCCGGGAACGGACTGGAGGATTCATCTTCAACAGCGGCCCGACTTTCGCCATCTCGTCGCCCTCGCGCAGCAGATAGTGCGGCGCAGTCTCCGCGGTAACTCTCAAGCCTCGCGCCTTCGCATCCTTGACCAGTCTGTGCGGCCTGTTTGCTGCTTGCATGAACGATGTGGAGCTTGGTCCCGAAGTTCTCGGCCATAAAGATCAGGTGCGCCACCAATTCGGCCTCGCAGAGATAAGGACGTGACCGTTCCCAGTAGATCGGATCGTTCTTGCCTTCCGCCTTCAGCTTGTTCGTCCAGTAGTGCTGGATCTGCCGGTTCTCCGCATGAACGCACAAAGGGACTCCGGGACTTGGTGATGTTCGAAAAGACCTCTATGCACATTCCGTCATCCGGAAATGGAAGATTCCCGATCGTCTCACCGAAAAAAATCTTGTAAGCCAATGGCGCCCACGTTCGCCATCGGAATGATGTCATCGGCATTGGTCTGATGCACAACGCCAAGGATCGCGAAGTCGCACATGGACTTGGATTCCGCGATGCGCTTCTTGACCTCAACCTGTTCGGCGTTTTCGGTTGGAGGGATTTGGTTCGGCATGTCCACGACAGTCGTGACGCCACCGCAAACAGCCGCGGTGGAGCCTGTCGCCGAAATCCTCTTTGTGGGTGACACCCGGGTCCCTGAAATGGACGTGCGCATCGATGATGCCCGGAAGGATGTGACGACCATTCGCGTCGATCACCTCTTTGGCGTCAGGCAGGGATTCGTCGATCCCGATGGCCACGAATTTTCCGTCCGAGATGCCGACGCCGCCGTGCACAGTCGCTTCAGGCGTGACAACCCAGCCATTTTTGATGACCAGATCTGCCTTCATCGATGCCTCCATTTGTCCCTTGTTGTTGGTTGTTCTGTGCAATAGGAAGCGGGCCGTCAATACGAATCGAACATCGCGGTGGTCGGGTCGGCGTTGTCCGTTTTAGTCAGTGCGAGGGACAATAGTACGCGGGCTTCTATGGCTTGAGATTGTCACCGGCAACAAGGCCACGTTTTCCTCAACCCAGGGCTGTGGGTCGCGCGACCGGCAGCAACCCCGCTGGAAAAGGACGTCAGCACATCCTTTGCCCTTGAAGGCCCGGTCAAAAGCCTCATCCTCGGCCGGTGTTGGCGCGTCAGCGGTGTTTGAGCGGGAGCGAATTCATGCAACGACCTTTTGTAGGGCAATCCGTGCCGCGCCTTGAAGATTTACCCCTTGTCACCGGGCGCGGGCGTTTTGTTGCCGACATCGGTTTTCCCTATCAGCTCCACATGCATGTTGTTCGCTCGACGTGCGCGCATGGCAAGATTTCCGCCATCAACGTGGAGGCCGCATTGGCGCATCCAGGCGTTGCTGCTGTCTGGACCGCAAATGATATCGCGGACGTTCCGCCGATCGATTTCCGCGAGGGCCGCATCGAGCAATTCGAACCCTACCGACAGCCTGTCCTCGCCATCGGCTTCGTTCGTTATGTTGGGGAGCCACTGGCAGCGGTTTTCGCCGACAGTCCCTACACGGCCGAGGATGCTGCAGAGCTTGTCACCTGCGAGATCGACGACATTCCGGTTATCTTGGCACCCGATCTGCCACCCAGCGAATTCAAATCCGGTGTTCTCACAGAGCCGACGGTCATTCTAAAGGAATATGGCGATGTTCCGGCTGGATTTCGGGCGGCGCACCAGATCGTTGAACTGAATTTGAGCATTGGCCGCCATACCGGCGTGCCCCTCGAAACGCGCGGTGCAATCGCTCGCCATGATACCGTTCGCGATATTCTTGAAATGCATGGCGCGGCAAAGGTGCCACACCGGACACGCGACCTGTTGGCACGCATGCTCGGTCGAAGCCCGATCTCCGTTCACCTGTTCGAGGGGCACACCGGTGGCGGTTTTGGGGTCCGCGGTGAGCTCTATCCGGAAGACGTGCTCGTCTGCCTTGCCGCACTGCGGCTCGGACGACCCGTCAAGTGGATCGAAGATCGGCGCGAACACTTGATGGCCGCCAATCATTCCCGGGAACAAATTCATCGTGTGCGCGTCGGCAACCGATGCCGAAGGCCGAATCCTTGCGCTCGAGGATGAGTACTTTCATGCGCAGGGCGCCTATATCCGCACACATGGATCGCGTGTCGCGGACATGACCGCCGGCATGCTGCCGGGGCCCTACAGAATACCGGCTTATCGCGCCACTGGACATTTCAGGCTCACGAACAAGACGCCGGCAGCGACGTATCGCGCACCTGGGCGATACGAGAGCACTTTTGTTCGCGAACGAATGATGGATGCGATCGCCCATCGGCTCAAGCTTGATCCAATCGCCGTGCGGCGCGTCAATCTGATCTCAAAAAGCGAAATGCCGTTCACGCGGCCGACGGAGACGCTTGGCGAAGCAACTCATTTACAATTCAGGAGATTATGAAGGCCTTCTTGACAAGACGCTTGCAGCGCTCGACTGGAACTCACTCCAAGCGGGTCTGAGGGCCCGTCGTTCGAATGGAGAGGCTGTGGGCGCTGGCCTGGCAATGTTCGTGGAAAAGAGCGGAATCGGCCCTGCGGACGGCGCACGAGTGACCGTCGACCCGACCGGCGCAGTCGAACTGGTCACCGGTGGAGCATCGCTGGGGCAAGGGTTTGAAACGGTGATGGCGCAGATTTGCGCCGATGCTCTCGGTGTCAGTTATCAGAACGTCAAAGTGATCCATGGTCGAACCGACCTCATTGCACACGGCATCGGCGCGCATTCGTCCCGTGCGTCGGTCATGACAGGGTCAGCCACTCATGTCGCAGCGAACAAGGTTCGCGCCAAGGCGCTCGAAGTGGCCGGCGAACGAATGCAATTGCCGACCGGCGAGCTCGACATCGTGGATGGTCTTGTCGTCCGCAAAGGTTCGCCGCCAGGCTCGCCATCAATGAGCCTGGCTGAAATCGCACGTACGATCGCGCCCACATCCCAAACGCGCGGCTGCCACGAACCCGGGCTGAGTGCGGAGGGCTGGTTCTTTACGGATCACATGGTCTATCCCTACGGCGTTCATGTCGCGGTGGTTCGCATCGACCGGGAAACCGGCGCAGTCGCAATTGAGCGATACCTTGTCGCCTACGATGTAGGCCGCGCTCTCAATCCCATGCTCATTGAGGGCCAGATTGTCGGCGGCTTGGCGCAGGGTATTGGCGGCGCTCTCTATGAAGAATTCTTGTACGATGAACGGGCGAACCCTTGTCGGTGACGTTTGCCGATTACCTTATGGTGACTGCCAAAGAGATGCCGCCAGTCGAGGTGCTCCTCACCGAAGACGCGCCGAGCCCACGCAATCCGCTGGGCATCAAGGGCGCGGGCGAGGCGGGCACGAACGGCGCAGGGGCGGCGATTGCAGCTGCCATCGATGAAGCGATTGGATTGCCGGGAGCCGTCGTGGCACTGCCGGCCTCGCCACAGCGCCTGAAGAGGATATTGAGAGGTTGATTTTCGTGGTCCGGCCAAGCACTAACTGCTGGCAAGGGGCAGGCACCCGAATCTCGTCAACCCTGACGAGTCATACGAGAGGTCCGGATGCACGTAGCTGTTCTTGGAGGGGGTCTGCAAGGGTGCAGCACGGCAATGGCCCTTGCGGACAAGGGCGTGCGCGTTACTCTATTTGATCGCAATTCGGAACTACTGAGCCGAGCAGCAGTCGCGAACGAGGGAAAAATTCATCTCGGCTATATGTATGCAGGGGACGCCTCACTGAATACCGCTCGGATGATGTTACAGGGTGCGCTTTCCTTTGGACCATTCCTAAGCAGACATCTCGAACTTAATTACGAAGATTTGGACATCTCGACGCCAACAGTCTACGTCGTCCACAGGCGGTCCCAGAAATCGGTCGATGAAGTCGGCCGACATCTGTCCGCAGTCCATTTGCTTGTGCAAGATGCGGCGGCTGAATTCGGAAACAACTATTTCGGTTTTGATCTTCGGGAGCCGATCGCGCGCTGGTCAACGAGCGCGGTAGAGGGAGAATTCAATCCCGGCGAAGTCCTTGCCGCATTCTCCTCACCGGAGGTCGCTATCAACCCGGTTGCGCTTGCCGAACTGGTCCGGCGTCGCATCCAGCAAACTCCGCGAAATCAAGTACGCCTGGAACACGAAATATTGTCAGTTCAAGGCGATCGTCCTCTTGTCGTGATCAGCCGCACCGATGGAGTAACTCTTCCTGAAAAATTCGATCACGTGGTCAACGCGCTGTGGGATGGACGCATTGCTCTCGACAAAACAAGGGGATTTGGGCCTAAGAGGCCATGGATACATCGGCTCAAGTACGGCGTATTGTTTAAGTCGGGCAGCGGCGCGCCTTTGACACGATCCATTACCATCGTACTGGGCCCGTTTGGAGAGGTCGTTTGCAATGCCCGAGGATCAGTTTACTTGACCTGGTATCCTCATTGCTTAAAGGCTCTCACGCGTGAGGTGTCGCCACCGCAGTGGCCGATTCAGCCAGGGGAACCAATTCGCTCTGAGATTATTAACGGCACTTTCGAATCGCTGGCAAATATTCTCCCTGCTCTCCGCGCGTGTGATATCGAGGCGGCGTCAGATGTCGTCGTTCGTGGCGGGCCAATCGTCGCCTGGGGAAAAACCGACATTGATGATCTGGAAAGCGAATTGCATCGTCGATTCGAGATCGGTGTCACGTCGACGGACTGCTATCACAGCATCGATCCCGGAAAACTCACGACGGCACCCCTATTCGCAACCGAATGCGCTACCCGCATTGCAGGACCGGATCGACGTCGTCAAAATATGACGTCGCAAGTTCTGACCGGCGCGTGAGCGCACCGCGGCTGGCGTTGGGATGCAAAAATGTCGACGTGATCAGGGAACTCAACTCTGGGGCAACGACGGTGCGCTTTGGTCTGCCGATTGAAACCAAACAAATTTTGAACCAAGCCAAGCGATTTGCCGCAACGAACTTGGCCAAGCGCGACCAAGGGGGTCTAGATCGCATCGGTTGGAGCGCCGTTGCGGAGTTCGGCATGTTCCGGTTAGTGGCGCGTCAATCTGCCGATGGAAATCGTGGCGCGCTCGTAACGGTAGCCATGTTGGAGGGCATGGGTCTCGGCGGCGCTGATCGCGGGTTGCTTTTTGCGATCGGAGCGCATCTGTTCGGATGCCTTGCGCCTTTGACTATTTATGGGACGGCGTCCCACGTGACGCAATGGGAGGAGGGACTGAGAGCGGGAACGGTTGTTGGTGCGCTCGCGGTGACCGAAAGTCGTGGGGGCTCGTCGCTTGAACACATCGAAACCGCGGTGGTGGAAACCAAGGGCGGCTATCTTCTCACCGGCCGAAAAATTCTGGTAGCAAATGCGCCCGAAGCCGGTGTGTTCATTGTCGTAGCGCGGCAGTTTCCTGACCGGGGCCCACTCGGGCTGACTGCGTTTCTGGTCCCGGGAGGTTCGCCCGGTCTCATCGTCTCGCCGATTGCAACGGCTGCGGGGCTTCCAGGAACCCCAATGGGCGATGTCATGCTCGATCAATGCCTTGTGCCCTCGGATTCGGTGCTTGCGAAGCCGGGCGCGGGCCTGCAAGTCTTTTCGACCGCGATGCAATGGGAGCGTTCCTGTCTGCTTGCTGGGTTCCTTGGCGCCGCCGATCACGATCTGGCAGCATGCATTGAGGTGCTACGTGTGAGAAGTGACCATGGAGGGTCGCTGCTACGCCATCAGGCGGTCTCGCACCGCCTTGCGCGCACCCAGCTCAAATTAGAAGGCGCTCGCCTTCTTGCTTATCGTGCAGCCGCTTGCCTGGATGATGGGCGCGACGATATTGCCGCGGCGGCCATGGCAAAGCTCGCGGTCAGCGAGTTGGTTGTGGCCGCTGCTGAAGATGGCGTCCACCTTCTTGCGGGCATGACTTGGCAAAGAAAGCCAATCGACTTTACAGGCGCGCTCAACGACACCCTGGGCGGACTATTTGCATCAGGAACCTCGGAGATCCAACTGGAAATTTTGGCGAGAAGTATGCAGGCTGGACACCGCGGACAATGAGTGGCCACTCCTTCACTCCCTTGCTGGCAGGGATTCTCGCTCCAGGAGGCAATGACCGGCCCGCTCTTTGCGATCGCGGTACGACAGTTACCTACGGTCAATTGCGTAACGACGTGTTGGCCGTACGCGAAGCACTCATGAAAATCGGCATCCGACCCGGCGACCGGGTTGCCGTGTGTCTCCCCAAGACTGTAAGGACGGTGGAGACCATGTTGGGCATTCTTGCGGCCGATGCTGCCTATGTGCCGTTGAAATCACCGCTTGACACCGGCTCAGCTCATGCACGTGGTTAGCGACGTGCAGCCGAGGCTGTTGATTGCTGAGCAAGGCTTGGCCAAGGCCTTGCGTAACGTATTCCAAGATCACCCGATGCCGTTCGGACTTCCGCTCGTGGTGACACCCGCTGGCTCCCATGGTGTCGGCCTCGCCTTCGGCGATGCGCGCCTGCGGGATCACGCTTTGGCTTCCGCCTCGCCGGCCGAGCTGGCGGTTATCCTCTATACCTCGGGATCAACCGGCGAGCCCAAGGGTATCATGCTGACACACCGCAATCTTGCGACCTTTGTCGGCTGGGCAGCTGATGCGTTCGAACTTTCAGAAAAGGATCAACTGGCAAACCATGCGCCGCTTCATTTCGACCTTTCGATCTTCGACATTTTCGGCGCGCTTGGCCGGCATGCCTGCGTGCATCTCATCGACGAGACAACCGCGCAGTTTCCGGGATCGATCCGTTCCCTGATCGAAGTCGCCGGAATTACGGTCTGGTATTCTGTGCCGACTGCGCTCATCCGGTTGCAGGAGCGGGGCGCGCTCAAGAATTTGCCTTCGTTGCGGTTGGTTCTATTTGCCGGTGAGGTTTTTCCGGTTCCGCTGCTGCGGCTGCTCATGGCTGAAGTCCCCAGACCTGAATATGTCAATCTCTATGGCCCGACAGAGACGAACGTCTGCACCTATTACCGCCTGCCGGCAGTACCCGATTCCGATTTTGAGCAGTTGCCGATCGGCTGGCCGTGCGAGCACTTGGAGGTGCGCATAATGGATCCTGCGGGCGCACCGGTTCGGCGTGGTGAAACCGGCGAGATTTGTGTCGCCGGGCCTGCAGTGATGCAAGGCTACTGGGGGCGGCCGGCGGTCACCAGCGCTTCACGGCTCGGCGGACGCCTCGATTCATATCGAACGGGTGACTACGCCTATGATCGTGGCGATGGGGCATTGATATTTGTCGGCCGATGCGATCAGCAGGTCAAGGTGCGCGGCCACCGGATCGAACTCGTGGCCCTTGAGAGTGTGCTCAATGGTCACCCACGAGTTCGCGAGGCAGCTGCGTTGTTCGTTCCTGAGGCACGGCGCGGCGGCGTTGTCATTGCTTTTCTGGTTTCGCAAGGTGAGCCAGCAACGCCGGATCAGCTACGCGCGTTCATTGCGGACCGGCTGCCTCCGCAATACCAGCCTGATCGCATGGAATGGATTTCTGAGATGCCGCAAACCGCGAATGGAAAATGCGATCGCTTTCAACTGCTCATCTGCCGCGCGGTGCGCAATGGGAGCGTGAAGATTGTCCATAAATAAAACGAGCACATTGTTATACGCTGGCCCACCAGAGTAAGCCTTGCGGCGGACTGTCAGCGCCAAGCCGGGGGCTGCGGCCGACTGCCATCCACAAAAAAAATTCAGGCCGCCACTGGCGCAGACCATTGGTACGTCAGAAACTCTTAACGTTGCCCAGCCATCCTGGTCACAGCCCGCCGGGGCATAAATGAATTGCGCCACAAATACCTTCGCACGGACTGCGACCAAAAGCTGCTGGTCAGTGTTCTGGCGAAGTTGACAGCTTAACATATATTACATTTGCGAGCGAACCTTGGCGAGAACTGCAGAGTTTACGGCTTAGACCAAATGCCTCATGAGGACGCCCAATGAACCGCGTACTCGCCTTGGTTGCAATTCTGATGCGCGCCGACATTCTTACAGGCAGCCAACGCCGGTGAAAACGCGCGCGATTTGGCACGAAACTGCAAGGGCGTGGTCACGGGCACTACGGGCAAAGGCAAGCACGTTCAAATCCCCAACACGAGAGGTGCGCTTCTATGTTGGGGGTACATGCAAGCAATGCAGGATTTGTCAGTCCTGGTGGATCAGGGCGGCCAGCGCGTGATTGGCTCATGCGCGCCGGAAGACATGACTTTGCTGCAACTAATAGAACTGTTCGTCACCTACGCGGATAAGCACCCTGCCGACATGCACAGCAACGCCGCCGTGACAGTTATGAAATCCTTACAACAAGCATTTCCATGCTCATCCGCTCTGAGTAACTGAAAGGCGCTGGCTAGCTCAGTCAAATCAATTGTCGTTTCCGCGCTCTGCGTGGTAGAGTTCCGGGCCCATTTTTCTGGAACAAGAGTTCCAATTTTCCTGACCAATTTTCGCCACGAAATAAGTGCCTACCGCCGTTTCTATTTGATCCGAGTTCGGCTTTGACCATCCGAAAGCCAACTCGTCAATCCAAAATTTTGAAAGGGACTTAAATGCAGCGAGCGTTTGTCGCAATGATTGCGTTTGTGCTGTGCTTGTTCGTTTCAACCTTGTCCGCCGAAGCGCGCGGGCATTCCCGCCGCCATCATCACATTCGATATGTTCATCACTCGCACCGCCTGATGGAGCCGGAACACGTCGACCAAGGCGAGCAATCCGGTTTAGCCAGCTACTATCATGAGGGCCAGCGTGTGGCCTGCGGAGGAGAGCGCTTTGATCCGAATGGCCTTACTGCAGCCCATCGCTCCTTGCCGTGCGGGACAATGGTGGAGGTCACCAACACGCGGAATGGCAAGACTGTTACGGTGCAGATCAATGATCGCGGTCCCGCAAAATGGACTTATCGCATCATCGATCTCAGTCGAGGCGCCGCGCGTGCAATCGACATGGTCAAGGCGGGCGTGGTCCCGGTTACCGTTGAAGTGCAATGATCGCAAAAGGCTGGAGGACCCATTTCACACTACGGACTGGCTGCCGGGGCTGCTTGTGGGGCGTCGCTATGCGTTGCCGGTCAATCTCAGTATTGCGTCGATGATCGCACTGGTCGATCTGGCAATCACTCGCGATACGATGTCGAGATCGATCCCGAATTGCGCCCCCAGCATCGGCACGATGATAAGAAGTCCAATTAGGATCAGCATTCCGTACGGCTCGAGCCGGGCGAGCGGGGAGGCGAAGACCTTTGGCAGGACGCAAACGGCAATGCGTCCGCCATCAAGCGGTGGAAGCGGAAACAGATTGAATACCGCCAGCACAACATTGAAGACGAGCGCATTCTTCAGGTTCTCCACGCCCCATCGAGCCGTCGTGATCGGTAAATAACCGACGAAGTGGAACGCCAATGCGGCAAGGATGGCGAGCGCAATGTTGATGGCGGGCCCTGCCGCAGCGACCAAGACCGTGTCCCGCCGCGGGTTGGAGAGCGCCCGAAAATTGACCGGCACCGGCTTGGCATAACCGAACAGAAAGGACGAGCCCAGCACAAGTAACAGGCCGGGCAGTAAGATCGTTCCAAAAGGATCGATGTGCTTCAATGGATTGAAGGTGACCCGGCCAAGTCGCCATGCTGTCTCGTCGCCGAGGAGATGTGCAACAAAGCCATGTGCCGCTTCGTGGAAGGTGATCGCAAGAATTACCGGAATCACCCAGATGGACGCCAGATAAAGTATGCTGGATAGCTGATCCATTCGATCTCCGAAAGCCGAGCCCTAAGGCAAATGGCCGGTACGAGCCCGGCCATTGCAACATCGCGATTTGTGTAGAGCGGCGTTTTACGCTGCGCCGCTCAGATCCTGCCCCCTGATCGGAAGCGTGCGGAGCCGCTTGCCGGTGGCGGCGAAGATGGCGTTGGTCACCGCGGGTTGGATCATGGTCGCGCCGGGCTCGCCGACGCCACCCCATTTCTTGCCGGGTGTGGACGAGAGGTAGACTTCGGTCTTGGGCGCGTCCTTAAAGCGTACCACCGGGTAGGTATCGAAATTGCCCTGCTCGACACGGCCGTTCTTGACCGTGATCTCGCCGAACAATGCGGCCGACAGCCCGTAGATCATGCCGCCTTCGAGCTGCGTCTCCACGCCGCGCGGATTGACCACCACACCGCAATCGCAGGCGATGACAACACGCTCGACCTTGACCTCGCCGTTCGTCACCGCGACTTCGGCGATCATGCCAACGATCAAGTCGTAGCTTTCGTGGACGGCGACGCCGCGCCCCTTGCCGCGGGGCATCGGTTTGCCCCAGTCGCCCTTCTCGACCAGCAGATCGAGCACCTGCTGGAAGTCGAGGCGGTGTGCAAGCAGTTCGCGCCGCAGGGCCACCGGATTTTGCCCGTCGCGTGTGCCATTTCATCGATGAAGCTCTCCATGAAGAACACGTTCTGGGAATGGCCAGGCGCGCGCCAGGGGCCTAGCGGTACGTGGGTGTTCTTGAGGATTGAGACGACGCGGTAGTTTGGCAACTTGTAGGCCGTATTGATCAGGCCTTGCGTCGTCTGCGGATCGAGGCCGTTGCGGACGGCCTGTGGGTTCGAACTGCCCGCCGCATTGCGCATATCAAGCGCAATTGGCGTGCCGTCAGCCGCAAATCCTGCCTTGAAACGGATCGCGGCTTGCGTGCGGTAGCGACCCTGGCGGATTTCCTCTTCACGCGTCCAGATCAGCTTGACCGGCTTTCCACCGCCTTGGAGATGGCGACCGCTTGCGCCACCTCGTCTGGACGCAACCGCCGGCCGAACCCGCCGCCGGAGAACGTGTTGTGGATGTAGACGTTCTCAGGCTTCATCCCGGAAGCCTCCGAGGCGAAGGTTAGCGCCATGTCGGCGTTCTGCGTGCCCACCCACACGTCGACGCGGTCGGGCTGCACATGCGCGATGGCGTTCAGCGGCTCCATGGGCGCGTGCGCGATGATCGGCACGTCGTAGGTCGCCTCGATCACCTTGGCCGCCGTCGGCATCGCGGCGTCAACATTACCGTCGTTGCGGGCGTCCACGCCCTTCTGGTCGAGCGCACCGATGTAGTCCTTGCGGAACTGAACGCTGTCGGTCGCGCCGGCGGCGCCGACTTCCCACTCGATCGGCAGCATGTCGAGCGCGGTCTGCGCGCGCCAATGCCGGTCGGCGATCACCGCGACCGCATCCTTGAGCTTGACCACCTGAAGAACGCCCCGGCGGCCGGCAATCACCCGCTCGTCGACGGATTTCACTGTGCCGCCGAAGACCGGGCAGGCGATGATTGCGGCGTGCACCATGTTCGGGACGCTAAGGTCGATGCCGTACATGGCCGTGCCATTGATCTTCAGTGGCACATCAAGGCGTTCGAGCCTCCTGCCGATGAACTTGAACTGATCGGGCTTCTTGATAGCAGGTTCCTTGTCGAGCTTGATCGCAGCGGCTTCGACCGCAAGCTCGCCAAACCGGAACGTGCGGCCGGTCGGCTTATGCGTGACCATGCTCATCGCCGCCGCGCATTCGGACGGGGGCACGTTCCAACGCTTCGCGGCTGCTGCGATGAGACGTTCGCGCGCACTTGCGCCTGCCTGCTGGACCATTTCTCCGGTCTCGCGTACCGCGCGACTGCCGCCGGTACTCAGGCTCCCGTAGATCTTGTTCTCCCTGAAATTGCGGTTGGCCGAGGCGTATTCCGGCTTCACGAATGCCCAGTTGCATTCCAACTCCTCGGTAAGGATCTGCGGCAGAGCCGTGAAACTGCCCTGTCCCATCTCCGCGCGGCCGTACCGGATGATCACGCTGTCGTCCGGATTGATCACGACCCAGGCATTAACCTCGCCGGAATGTGGAAGCTCGTCGCCCCAAGGGCGCACGCTCAGGGTTGCAGCCTCGGCGGGGCCGGTGCCGATGCCGAGCGCGAAACCGCCGGCGGCGGTGAGCGCGGTCGTGATAAACTGCCGGCGGGAGAGCTGATGTGTGATTGTCATGGCTGTTCTCCCACTCACGCGCGCATCAGGGCTGCTGCGCGGTGCACCGCACGGCGCAGTCGCTCGTACGTGCCGCAGCGGCAGATGTTGGTAAGATTGGCGTCAATGTCAGCGTCGGTCGGATTGGGATTGTTCTTGAGATAGGCCGCCGCCACCATGATCTGTCCCGACTGGCAGTAGCCGCATTGCGGTACCTGCTCGGTGAGCCAAGCCTGCTGAACGGCATGCCGGCTGTCGGAGGAGAGACCCTCGATCGTCGTAATCTCGGCACCCTCGACACTGCTGATTGGCGTCCTGCACGAGCGTACCGCCTGTCCGTTGATATGCACGGTGCAGGCGCCGCATTGGGAGATCCCACAGCCAAACTTCGTACCAGTGAGCCCGATCTCTTCGCGCAAAACCCAGAGAAGCGGCATCTCACCCTCGACATCCAACTGGTGCGAGGTTCCGTTGACCTTGATGTTGACCATGACCTTGTTCCGCGGCGCCTTACGGTCGAAGGCGGGCCGGTTCGGCGCAAGCCAGACCGCCTCTTGCATGGGTTTAAACTAGCACGCACTGGCTCGGCGGCCTAGGGTCCCAAGAACGCGGATCGGTCGGCGGTTGCAGGTCAGTGCTAATGCCCTCTTCCAGTTATTGCCCTGCTAGGAACGGGCGCAGCTCGCGAACGTCTTTGAGTTCTTCCAGTGCGTTTACCCGCCGAATGACCTCCTCTGTCCGCTCTGCTCCCAACACGGGCGTCATCAGGGACCGCGCCTTTTCGTTCACGCTCTCGGTGCTCAGCGGATTCTCCTTCGTGCCCGGGGCATGGCGGGTGAATTGACTGATGGTCTGGCCGGTTCGCAGCGTCACCTCCACAAGGCCGCTTCGCGGCGCGGCGGGATCCATGAGCGCTTCGATCGGCGACAAGCTCCACGCGCGCTTTCACGGCGCGCACTTTCGGATCCGCCATCCGCTCGTACGAGTGGCTGTCCTCGAAGGAGACGTCGCCATCCACCAGCGCGAGGGCGATGATGTGCTGGCAATTGACGTCCGGCATCGAGCGGTCATTGACGATGCGGGCGCCGTCCTCCGGGAGCTTGACGACGATGCGCTCGACATTGTCGACGCTCAGCCCGTGCTCGCGAAGGAGCGTGAGGAATGCATCCAGAGGAGCCTGGATCGGATAGCCGACGGAGAATGGCTTGATGGCGGTTTCGGTGACAAAAAAGCGACTGCCCAATCCGGCGACCATTTCCTCCGGCTTCGGTTCGGTGGACAGCGCGATGAGCGCGTTGTGCTCGCCGTCCAGTACGTCCCACACCCCGGTGAATCCCATCTGTGACCATGATGGCCGCGGTGACGCCGTTGCGCGCGCCCATGCCGGAGAAGTCGAAGGCCTTTTCGACATGCTCAGCATCGCGCACCCAGCTCCATAGGCCCGAAACCTGCTGCGCTGCATACGACAGTGCGTAGCGCATGCCCTTCTCATCGAGGCCGAGCCAGTGAGGCAGCCGCCGCTGCTGCGCCCATGGTTGAGCTCGTGCCCTCCGCGCTGCGATGACTGCCGCGGACGAGGTCCGGGCCGAGCGCCAGGAGAAAGCGGCAACAGACGTCGTAGCCAAGCGTGACTGCTGCGAGCAGTTCTGCTCCCGATCTGGCCCTCGCGCTCGGCCATCGCGAGCGCCGCGGGCACGACATGGCTGCCGGGATGAGCCTTGGTCACCGGCTCGAAGTCGTCGGTCTCGTCGGCGTGGGCGAACATGCCGTTCGCGAGGGCCGCATTCACAGCGGACGTCCTGATGTCGGTGGTCAGCACCGTCGCCTCTGCGACCCCGCCCTGCGCCCGCGACGAAAGCAGATCGCCATTTCCCCGGCTTGCAGATGCGAGCCCGACACCATCGCGGCGAGCGTGTCCAGGATGCGATGCCTCGCTTCCCGCGCAACATTTGGCGCGAGGCGGTTCTCTCGAGCCTCCGCCATGTAGCGTGCCAACTGTCCCGTAATATCGGCTGTAGCCATTCACAAAATCCCTTCCGACAGATAGCTGTTGGATCACCGCGTTGGTCCAACTACTCTCGGACCCTTAAGGACGCAACCGCCGTGGCAGCAGTTTGGTGAAGGTTGTTACCGAGGATGCGCTACCACTGAGGTTGTTCTACAAAAAGTACCCGAAGCTTTCGGCTGCTGACAGGCCCTGCGGGAGAATCGCATGTTTCCAGGCGCACACGACACCATCTGGCCTGAACTCCCTTATGCAGCGTGGAAAGATACCTATGCGACGCTGCACCTATGGACGCAGATTGTCGGCAAGGTGCGGCTTGCGCTGACACCGTGGCTCAATCATTCCTGGCACGTGACGCTATACGTCAATGCACGCGGTCTGACGACCGGCCCGATGCCCACGACCGGCCACGGCGATGCTCAGTCATTGGATCTCGAAATCGCATTCGACTTTATCGAGCACATGCTGTGGCTATCCACGAGCGATGGTCAGAGCCGGCAGATCAAGCTGCGGCCAACATCTGTTGCGCAATTCTACGCTGAAGTCATGCTCTCGCTATCGGAGCTTGGCGTCACGCTGCGCATCAACGAGCGGCCGAGCGAGATCGCGGACGCTATTCCCTTTGGCAGCGATCACGCTCACGCGAGCTATGACGCCGACTACGCCAATCGGCATTTTCGCGTGCTCCTGGCAACGCATCGGGTGTTCTCGCATTTCCGCACCGGCTTCCTCGGCAAAGTAAGCCCGGTGCATTTCTTTTGGGGCAGCTTCGACCTTGCGGTGACGCGCTTTTCTGGCCGCAGGGCGCCGTTGCTCACGAGCCACACGCCGGGCCTGCCCGACGCCGTCGCGCGCGAGGCCTATTCACACGAGGTCTCCAGCGCAGGCTTTTGGCCGGGAGGCGGACCGATCGATTATCCGGCCTACTATTCGTATGCCTATCCGCAACCGGCTGGTTTTGCGGCGGCTGCCGTGCGCCCGGCAGATGCCTTCTATTTCGAGGAGTTCGGACAGTTCATCCTGCCGTACGACGCGGTGCGAACCGCGAGCAGGCCCGAGGCGGCGCTGATGGAGTTCCTGCAAACGACCTACGAAGCCGCCGCCGACCTCGGAAACTGGGACCGCCCTTCGCTGGAATGCGCATTCGGCGAAAAGGGCAAGGTGCGCCTGGTGGCGCCATAAGGCGATGCACGTCGCTCCACGCTGATCAGGCGGGACGGTGGTGAGTATGCTGACGCTAACTCCAAACGCCTCGGTCAATTTCTTCCCACGCTCGGGCCAGAGCAGCGCCCTCGCTTCGCCCACAAGGGCTCAGCGCCATCAGCAGCTTGAACTGCGACTACCGGCCAGACCGAAAATCGCCTATGATTGCCGCCGTTCGTCTTCATCTGGCTATACGTGCGCTAGGCGGATCGGGACGCGCAACGCTCATGAACGGGAGATAACCGATGTCAATGCAGCGGAGTTTCCTTCTCTTTGTAGCCGTGGCGACGGCGAGCCGCGATACCCGCCATGGCGCAAACGCCCTTGGCCGGGTCGGCCGGCAGCGAAAAGCAGGGCGCATCGATCCCAAACTTTTCACGCGTATGGAATCATCCCGCCTTTCCGTGGTTCGAGCCGCCCGCATCGGGCCCTGGTCCGATCACCAACTTGTCCCGATGGCCGGTCCAGCGGCCTCAGGGCATGGGCGGTTCGATCGGTTTGCCTCCCAGCAAGGAAGGAATCGCGAACTACGACCAGATGGTCGGGGATTACAAAAGTCCGATCCTGCAGCCCTGGGCGGCAGCGGTGGTCAAGCGATTCGGCGAAATGTCGCTTGCCGGCATCACCTATCCGAACCCTTCGAACCAGTGTTGGCCCTTTCCGACCGCCGTTCATTTACAAGCAGGCTTTGATGCAGATGATCCAGGAGCCGGACAGGATCCTGATGTTCTACAATGGAGCAGCAAATGCGCCGGGTGCGCCTGAACGCGACGCATCCGTCACCGCTGACGCCGTCCTGGTACGGGGATTCCGTCGGCCACTACGAGGGTGACACCCTCGTGATCGACACCGTCGGCGTCAAGACCGATCGGCCGTATGCGATGATCGACTTGTTCGGCACGCCCTATACCGACAAGTTGCACATCGTGGAGCGCTATCGGCTGCGCGATTACAAGGACGTGGAGGACGCACTCGAAAGGAACAAGAAAGAGAACTGGCTGTTCAACGGCGATGTCTGGACGGGGCAGCGCAACAGCAAGTTCCTGCAGGCGCATGTGACGATCGAGGATGCAGGCGTCTTCACGACGCCCTGGACCGCGACCTTGACCTATGCGCCGGGACCCGACCGAATAGGGGAAGGCGTCTGTGCCGAAAACAGGGGCGAATACTACCACGGCGTGAATTCGAAGGAGGCAAACGTCCCGAAAGCTGAGAAGCCGGACTTCTGAGGAGTAACGAAGGGTTCGGAAGCCAGTGACCATCGCGGCAATGAGCCGTCTCGTAGCGCCGCCGGGAAAATATTCGCAAGCGCCGTTTTCAAGAAGAGCGGGGTGCGGACGAAAGTGGTATGATGGCTGGCGTCCGTCACGCTTCCTATGGGGCACCATCATGACGAGATTCCCGCGTCGGCAATTCTTGCGTCTGGCTGCGGGCTGCGGCGGCGCTGCCGGCACTCCCGCCAATGCACACGCGCAAGCCTATCCGACACGGCCAGTGCGGATCTTGCCGGCTTTCCGCCCGGCAGCACGACCGGACATCATCGCGCGTCTGATCGGGCAATGGCTGCAGGAGCGTCTCGGCCAGCCGTTCATCATCGAGAACCGGCCGGGCGCCGGCGGCAATCTCGCCACCGAGGCGGCGGTGCGTGCACCCGCGGACGGCTATACGCTGCTCCTGGTCAGCTCTTCGCACGCCATCAACGCGACGCTCTACGACAACCTGAAGTTCAGCGTCCTGCGCGACATCGCCCCCATCGCGTCGATCGTCAGCGTGCCGAACGTCATGGTGGTCAATCCCGCGGTTCCGGCCAAAACCGTCCCCGAGTTCATCGCCTACGCCAAGGCCAACGCGGGCAAGCTCAACATGGCATCGGCCGGCAATGGCACGCTCGAGCCATCTCGCCGGCGAGCTGTTCAGCGTGATGACCGGCGTCAAGATGGTCCACGTGCCGTATCGCGGGCAGGCGCCCGCGCTGACCGATCTGCTCGGCGGACAGGTGCAGGTGAGCTTCGCCCCGATGCCGCCGAGCGTCGAGCATATCCGGGCCGGCAAGCTGCGTGCCCTCGGGGTGACGAGCGCGACGCGCTGGGAGGCATTGCCGGACATTCCGACTGTGGCGAGTCGCTGCCGGGTTACGAGGCAGGGACCTGGGCCGGCCTCGGTGCGCCCAAGAACACGCCCGCCGAGATCATCGACCGGATCAACAACGAGATCAACGCGGGCCTCGCCGATCCCAAGGTCAGGGCCGGCTTGGCCGACATCGGCGGCATCGTGCTGCCGGGCTCGCCGGACGACGCCGCTAGGGTTCTCGCCGAGGAAACTGTGAAGTGGGCCAAGGTCGTGAAGTTCGCGGGCCTCAAACCGGAGTAATGTCGTACCGGCGCGACCAGCGGAAGGCGGCGCGACGCCGGCATTACTCCGGCAGCGGGATGAACTCGCGCTCGTCGCCCGGCACGATGTCGAAGCGTCGCGCCTTCCACTCGGCCTTGGCCTGCTCGATGCGCTCCTTGCGCGAGGAGACGAAATTCCACCAGATGTGGCGCGGGCCGTCCATGGCGGCGCCGCCGACGAGGACGACGCGCGCGTCGGTCGCAGCCGTCACGGCAGACTGTCGCCGGGGCGGAACACCAGAAGCTGGCCCGAGGCGAAACGGTCGCCCGCGATCTCGATCTCGCCCGCGACGATGTAGAGCGCGCGCTCCTCGGTTTCGGCGTCGAGCGGGAGCACGGTGCCGGCGGCAAGCGTCGCGTCGGCGAAGAGCGTGTCCGAGAGCGTCGGCACCGGCGATGTCTCGCCGTAGACGCTGCCCAGGACGACGCGCACGGTCTTGCCGTCGTCGGCGACGAGCGGAAGCTCGGCGCTGTCGTGGTGCGCAAAGCTCGGCGCGATCTCCTCGTCGGCGGCCGGCATCGCGACCCAGCACTGCAGCCCGTGCAGCGGCTCGCCGGCGACGCGCCGCTCGGGCGCCGTGCGCTCGGAGTGCACGATGCCGCGGCCGGCCGTCATCAGGTTCACGTCGCCCGGGTGGATCGCCACCGCGCTGCCGAGGCTGTCGCGATGCATGATCTCGCCGTCGAACAGGAAGCTCACGGTGGAGAGCCCGATATGCGGATGCGGCCGCACGTCGATGCCGTCGCCGGCACGGAATTCGGCCGGCCCGAAATGATCGAAGAAGACGAACGGTCCGACCATGCGCCGCTTGACGTGCGGCAGCGCGCGCCGCACCGAGAAGCCGCCGAGATCGACGCTGCGCGGCACGATCATCAGCTCGATCGCCTCACAGGCCGGCACATCGCCGGGCGCGGGGTCCTTGCCGGGGAAGAAACTCATGGTAATCCTCATGGCGCCGCGCGCGGCACGGGGCGTCGCGCGGCCGGCTTTGCTAGCAGCCCTTTGAAGCCCGATTATGGCCGGCCCGGTCCATGAGTAAACCGTCGTGATTGAACCGTCATGAGTAAACCATCATGAGAAATTTCCTCCTGGCGTTCCGCACGTTCATGTGGATCGCGCTGCCTTATTTCCGCTCCGACGAGCGCTGGCGCGCGCGCGGCCTCCTCGCCGGCGTCATCGGCGCGGAACTCTCGGTGGTCTATCTCGCGGTCCTGGTCAATCAATGGCACGCGCGCTTCTTCAATGCGGTGGAAGCGCGCAACTGGGATGCCTTGCGCGTCGAGCTCGTGATCTTCGTGTTCCTCACCGGCGGCGCGATCGTCACCGCGATGTTGCAATATTATTTCGGCGTGATGTTTCTGATCCGCTGGCGCGAATGGCTGACGCAGCGCTACGTGGGCTTGTGGATGACCAAGGGCCGCCACTACAAGATCCGCTTCGTCGATCCGAGCGTCGACAACATCCACCTGCGCATCGGCGGCGACCTTTTCACGTTCCTCCAAAAGACGATCGAACTCGGCACCAATCTCCTCAACAGCGTCGTGTCGCTCGCGTCGTTCGCCTATATCCTGTGGGGAATTTCGGCGATCGCGCCGCTGCCGCTGTTCGGCTTCGAACTGTCGTTTCCCGGCTACCTGATCTGGGCTGCGATCGCATTTGCCACGACGGGGCTCGTGTGCGCCCACTTCATCGGGCACTGGCTCATCCCGCTCAATTTCAGCCAGCAGCGGCTCGAAGCCGACTTCCGTTTCGCCATGGCGCGGGTGAGCGACAATACCGAGCCGGTGGCGCTTGATGCGCGGCGAGGCGGTCGAGCGCGCGGAACTCGATCGGCGCTTCGGCGCGCTCGTGCGCAACTGGATTATCGCTGATCTTGCGGCAGAACCGGCTCAACGCATTCATCTTCGGCTATTACCATGTCTCCACCGTGCTTCCGATCCTGATCGTGACGCCCGCCTATCTCGTCGGCGCCATTCCGCTCGGCGTGCTGATGCAGGCGGCATTTGCGTTCCAGAAGGTCGAGGGCGCGTTCGCGTTCGGCAACCAGTACGCCAAGATCGCGGAGTGGAAGGCGCTGATGGACCGCGTGGCGCAGTTCGAGGCCGCGATGGGCGTGGTCGACCGGACCGACGCGAGCGGGGCGAGCGCTCGACGTCGCGACCGGCGTCAAGTCCGGACCTGTCGATCAAGAATCTCGTGCTGCGGCTCGCAAACGGCGAAGCGGTCGCCGAGGTGCCGGACGTCAAGCTTGCGCCGGCGCAGCGGCTTCTGGTGAGCGGCGCCTCGGGCACCGGCAAGTCGAGCCTGTTGCGCGCGATCGCCGGCATCTGGCCGCTCGGCGAGGGCGCCATCCGGCTGCCGCAGAATGCGCGCCTGCTGGCGCTGCCGCAGCGGCCGTATTTCCCGCTCGGCACGCTGCGGCAAGGCTTGACCTATCCGCTGCTCGGCGGACGCGGTGGACGATGCCGACGTGCGCGCGGCCATGGCGGCGGCCGGGCTCGGGCATCTCGTCGACCGCCTCGACACGGAAGCCGAATGGAGCACGGCGCTCTCCGGCGGCGAGCAGCAGCGTGCCGGCTTTGCGCGCGCGCTCATCCTGCGGCCGAACGTGCTTCTGCTCGACGAGGCGCGTCTCGACGCTGGAAGATGCCGAGGCGCGCGAACTTTACCGCCTGATCGCCGAGCGGCTGCCCAGCACCATCGTCATCTCGGTCGGCGGCGAAGCGGCGCTTGCTGGCGTGCCGCACCGGACGCGTCGACCTTGACGGTTCGCCGCTGTCGCCGGCGCGTGCCGGCGCTGCGCTGCCGGCGTAGCTCGCCGCGGTCGCCGGCATGAAACGGCGTGCGCGGCGAGCCAAAGCGGAGAACACGCATGCAGAAGATGATGAACGACTGGTGGGAGAAATGGGACCTGCACGTCGACGTGTGCCCGTGCGACGTGCATTTCAACGAATGGGTCGAGGCGAAGAAAATCGTCGGCCGGACCATCTATCATTTCGGTACCGGCACTCACCATGTCGTCGGCCTGCGCCAGGCGGAGCTCGGCAATTGCGTGCTTCGCCATCACGGCATCGAAGGAGGAGTACGAGGCCTACGTCGCGCTCGTGACCGAGAATGCGCGCGTCGCAAGAATCCTATCTCGCGTATTTCGGCGACATCTATCTGACGAACGCGCAGACTCCTGCCCGCGTTCGACGTGGTCACGATGTTCCACCTGTGCGAGTTCTCGCAGCCGAGCACCACGAGCGCCGAATATGGCGGGCTCTACCGATCGCGCGCTCGCTCGATCTGTTGACGGCGCAGGACCAATCGCGGGCGGCCACATCCTGTTCTACAAGGGCTCGCAGGGACTTTGACAAAGCCGAACCGATCATCGCCGCGTGGGCGAAAGAGCAGCCGGTCGAGCGCGTGGAGGATTTCAAGACGCTGATGGTCTATCGCAAGGCCGGGTGAAGGTTGATTTGCCCGTGGGTGTATCTCGTGAGCCGTAGCCTCGTTACCCGAGCCTCCCTGCGCTCCGGGGAAAGTAGCGCAGCGAACTCGTGGTAATGATTTTTTCGATCTTCTCCCAACTGAGTGGGTCAAAACGGGCGGATTTTTGCGAGTTCATGCCGATTTTAAAGGGCTTCTGGGTTAACTTGGCGATCATTGGATAACTGCATGTTGGGCGATGCCAAAATCAATCAAAACAAAGCGCCTGCGGGATAGCTACCGCTTCCCAGGATTCCACCCAGCTCTCACCGTTACTGGTGTATTTGGTGATCCCCGTGCTTGGGTGATCCGGCTAACCCGTCGCTCAAAAAAACGTCGTGCGGAGTTTGTGCTCGGGTACAGAGCGGGTGGTATGACAGCAAATCGCGCCGTGTCCGAGATCTTCCGTCTGGAGGTGTACGCATCTTCCTTGAGATCGCCATTCGTCGGATCGATTGCAGGAACTGCAAAGGAGTGAAGCAAGAGAGGCTGGACTGGTTGGCCGACAACCCGTTCTACACCAAGCGTTTTGCTTTCCATATTGGTCGACGCTGTAGACACTCGTCGAATTCGAGATGTGGCCAAGGAACACCTTCTCGATTGGAAAACTGTCAAGGCACTCGAGATGCAATACATGCGCGAGCAGATCGAGCGCGCAGGTCAACCCAGGCCCAAGGTCATTGGCATTGACGAGATCTCGATTCGAAAGGGCCAAACGTACCGTATCGTTGTGAGCGATCTCGATCGGCGGCGTGCGATCTGGTTCGGGGGCAAAGATCGTTCGGAGGAGAGCATGGATATGTTCTTCGCTTCTTTGGGCGAGAGGAGCAGCAAGAGAGTTCGTCTGGCGGTGATGGATATGTGGAAGGCGTTCCGGAAGTCCACGAACAAGAAGGCTCCCCAAGCTGCCATTCTATTCGATAAGTTCCACATCCTGCGTCATCTGGGAGAGGCGCTCGACAAGGTAAGAAAGCAAGAATACGCCAGGCTTGACGGGAAAACCCGCAAGTTCATCAAAGGCCAGAAGTATGCACTCCTTTCCCACAGGGAGAACCTGCAGAGTAGCGCTCGAAAGAACCTCAAGATCTTGCTGGCCGCCAACAAGCGGCTCAATACCGCTTACGTGCTGAAGGAGTCCTTTGGCCAGCTTTGGGACTACAACAGGGAAGCCTGGGCGCGGAAATTCTTCGAGAACTGGCGCGATCAACTCAAGTGGCAGCGCCTGAAGCCTTACGAGAAATTTGCTGAGATGATTGACGCGCATTGGGATGGGATCGCTGCTTACTGCAAGCCGGAAAACAAGGTGCCTTTGGGCTTCGTCAAGGGGACTCAACAACAAAATCCGTGTGATTCAGCGCAGAGCTACGGATGCGCGACGTGGGATATCTCAGGCTGAAGGTACTTAGCTGGATGCTGCCGGAAATCTAAAAACTTGAGGCGTAGAATGGAAGACAACGGGCCTGCCGTATCGGCACATCCGAGGGCACTAGCTGATCCGAGCACCCCGAGTTCCTGTAAGTAGAAGACGCGGAGGCGGTGGCCTGACAGGCCAGACTCCACGTGGTGGGGAGCAATGGAAAACCAGATGGATCTGCTAATCGATGAGTCAACTCGGTGCCCGTGTTCTGCAGCGCACCGCCCGTGCGATCTTCGCGATCGCGGCGCTACGCGCACGGCGATCACGTGTTAGCCATCGCGTCACCGTTAAATACCGGAATCACACTCAAATTTCAAAAAAACACCCACTCGATCGTGGCGAAGACAGATTTTTTGCCTCATTTCACGTCGAGCGGCTCGGTGCCGGTCGGCTTGCCGGCGGCATCGAGCGTGATCTTCTCCACGCGCGCTTCGGCCTGGCGCAGCAGTTCCTCGCAGCGCTGCTTGAGCGCCTCGCCGCGCTCGTAGATCGCGACCGATTCTTCGAGCGGAACTTTGCCCTCTTCGAGCCGCTTGACGATCGATTCGAGCTCCTCGATCGCGCGCTCGAAGGGCAGGCGCTTGACGTCGGAATTGGCGGTTGTCGGCCATGATCAGGTTCCGCATCGGGCGCGAGCGCATACGCAGCGCGCCGTGCCAGCTACTATATCGTCATCAACGCGCAGAACTCACGCCTGCATCAGCGCGCCGACATGGGCGGCGGCCGAATTCGCGAGCCCTTCGAGGTCGTAGCCGCCTTCGAGCACCGAGACCACGCGGCCGTTCGCGCTCGCGTCGGCGATGTCCATGATCTTCCGGGTCGCCCAGTCGAAATCGGGCTCATGCAGACTGCAGGTTGGCGAGCGGGTCGCGCGCATGCGCGTCGAAGCCGGCCGAGATGATGATCAGGTCGGCCTGGTAATCCTTCAGCCGCGGCAGGATGCGGCGCTTCGAACGCCGCCTTGAACTGCGGTCCGCCGTCGCCCGGCCGCAGCGGCGCATTGACGATGGTGTCGTGCTCGCCGCGCTCGCTGACCGCGCCGGTGCCGGGAAAGAGCGGCATCTGGTGGGTCGAGCAATACATCACGGTCGGATCCGACCAGAAGATCTCCTGCGAGCCGTTGCCGTGATGCACGTCGAAATCGACGATCGCGACGCGGCCGGCGCCGTGCTTCTTCTGTGCGTGGCGCGCCGCGATCGCGACGTTGTTGAACAGGCAGAAGCCCATCGCGCGCGAGGTCTCGGTGTGATGGCCGGGCGGGCGCGTCGCCACGAAGGCGTTCTTGGCGCGGCCCGCGATCACCTCGTCGACCGCATGCACCGCGCCGCCGGCCGCCCGCCGCGCCGCCTCGAAACTGCCGGGCGACATCGACGGTGTCGGCGTCGATGCGCACAATGCCTTGCTTGGGCGTCGCGTCGCGCATGGCGAGTGACATAATTGCATCGGATGGCAGAGCGCGAGGGTATCGAGCTCGGCCAGCCGGCGCCTCGACGCGCACGAGAGACTGGAAGCGCTCGTGCGCAAGCGCGTGCTCGACCGCGCGCAGCCGGTCGGGCCGCTCGGGATGGCCGGGCGGCGTGAGGTGCTCGAGGCAGGCAGGATGGGTGATCAGGAGCGTGGTCATCGTGCAATGCATCTTAGTCGCTTCCGGGCGGCCGCAGCGGAAGTGCCTTGGCGGCCGTCAGGCGAGCGCGGCGTCGGCGTTGTTGACGCGTCGGCGCCCTCGACCACGGCGCGCTCGAGCCCGCCGGCCTGCGACCGCCACGTTCTCCGCAAAGAACCGCGCGAGCGCGATGCGCGCGCGGCGCCGCTGTCCGTCCTCGCGAGGCGCGCGGCCGCGAGCGCTTCCTCGGCAAGCAAGGCGCCGCCCGCGGCGTGCGCGAACAGGCGCAGATAGGGCGTCGCGCCGGCGAGCGCGGATTGCGGCGACGTGTCGAGCGGTCGAGGAGCCAGTCGCTCGCGCGCTCGACGCTGTCGATCGCGTCCGCGAGCCGCGGCGCCGTGGCGCCGAAGGCGGGATCGTTACTGGCCGCGACTGCGGCGGCGGTCCGCGCGCAATTCGTCGAGAAAGGCCTTCACGGTCGCGCCGCCGTTGAGCGGCAGCTTGCGGGTGACGAGGTCGATCGCCTGGATGCCGTTGGTGCCTTCGTAGATCGCCGCGATGCGCGCGTCGCGAAAGTGCTGGGCGGCGCCGGTCTCCTCGATATAGCCCATGCCGCCATGCACCTGGATGCCGAGCGAGGCGACCTCGTTGCCGATGTCGGTCGAGAACGCTTTCGCGATCGGCGTGAGCAGCGCGGCGCGGTGCGGCGCGCGTCGCGGCGCGCTGCTTCGTCGGCGCTGCGCTGCGGCGCGGTCGATCGCGACCGCGGTCGCATAGCAGATCGCGCGCGCCGCGCGCGTGAGCGCGCGCATGGTCATGAGCATGCGCTTGACGTCGGGATGCGCGATGATCGGGCTCGGCGCCGCCACGGCGCCGCGCGCGCGGCCCTGCTTGCGCTCGCGCGCATAGGCGATCGCCTGCTGCGTGGCGCGCTCGGCGATCGCCGACGCCCTGCAGCCCGACCGAAAGCCGCGCCTGGTTCATCATGGTGAACATGCAGGCCATGCCGCGCGTTCTCCTCGCCGATCAGGTAGCCGGTGGCGCCGCCGTGGTCGCCGAACACCATCGTGCAGGTCGGCGAGCCATGGATGCCGAGCTTGTGCTCGATCGAATGGGCGCGCACGTCGTTGCGGGCGCCGAGCGAGCCGTCGGCTTGACGCAGAAATTTCGGCACCAGGAACAGCGAGACGCCGCGCGTGCCGGCCGGCGCATCGGGGAGCCGCGCCAGCACCATGTGGATGATGTTGTCGGTGAGGTCGTGCTCGCCGTAGGTGATGAAGATCTTCTGGCCGGTGATGCGGTAGCTGCCGTCGCCGGCGCGCTCGGCCCTGGTGCGCAGCGCGCCGACGTCGGAGCCGGCCTGCGGCTCGGTGAGCTGCATCGTGCCGGTCCAGTCGCCGGAGACGAGCTTGGGCAGATAGGTCGCGCTTGAGCGCGTCGGTGCCGTGCGCGACCAGCGCATCGGCCGCGCCCATGGTGAGCACCGGACCGATGCCCGAAAGCCATGGCGGCGGAATTCCACATCTCGATGCAGGCGGCGTTGAGCGCGTGCGGCAGTCCCTGGCCGCCCCATTGCTCGGGCGCGGCAAGCCCGTTCCAGCCGGCCTCGGCCCAGGCGCGATAGGCTTCCTTCCAGCCGGGCGCGGTGGCGACCGCGCCGTCCTTGAAGGTCGCGCCGACGCGGTCGCCGACGGTGTTGAGCGGGCCGAGCACCTCGGTGGCGAAGCGGCCGGCCTCCTCCAGCACCGCGTCGACCAGGTCCTGCTCGAGATCGCCGTAGAGTCCTTCCGCCAGCGCCGGCGCAAAACCCGCCGCATGCTTGAGCGCAAAGGCGATATCGGCAACGGGCGCCCGATAGGTCATGGCTGGTCTCCGGCGGCGGTCGCCGCAAGGTTGCAAGATGCGCACGCCACATTGGCGAAACGTACATGACGCGCCATGGGCAGGTAGTTCAGTACGTCAGCCCAGGACATGCCAGTGCGCGAACACGATATTGGCAATGAGCGCCTGGGCTCCTGGCTGAAATCGGTGCATCGCCTCCAAGCCGACCGCAGCACTGGGGACCGGCCCCCAGGGGCGCCGGGCGGCCGACAATACGTAGCCCAAATGACGTGGAAAAATCGATCGCATCTGGCGTGCTTGTCCTGCCAGGAGCGCGCGTCGACCGCGGGCCTTGACCCGCTTGTCTGTCGTGTGCCTCATGAGCGACCCATGAACAACGGCGTGGCGGCGGCAGCAGCGGGCTGCCCGCCAGTCCCACAGGCCTCCATCCTCGCCGATTGATCGTGGCCGGCCCGGCCGCTATGGTCCGCGCGCCGTACGGCCAATGCAAAAACGGACCGTTGCGCGCCGCCCTCGTGGGCCGGGCGGCCACTGTTGGCGGTTTCGCGGATGATAATGGTCGCACTGCGCTTGCCGTGTTTGGGGCGTAGCCAAGTGGTAAGGCAGCGGATTTGATTCCGCCATTCCCAGGTTCAAATCCTGGCGCCCCAGCCAGCCAGTCCGGTCTCCAGCCTACGCTGCGCAGGAAGGCCCGATATCCGCGCGGAACGGGCCTATTCATCCGGAAACCTATCCGTCTCTGTGTCTCTCTCGGATTGGACCCCCTTTGGCTATTTGAGAGCCCTGTCTCCGAGGGGCCAATTTCGGCGTCTCGTTTTCTGACGCGTCAAACCCTCGATCGTTCGGATGTGCGGCACGACCAATGGACATGATGTTTTTGGCGGCAGCGCGGGCTGCGCGCAGTGCTTGTCGGCTAACTCGTCTAGGATACCCGAGCCACTAGTACTACCACGATGGACAAAATTCGAACTCAAAGGTTTTAAGACACCGCGAGCGCGATGGTAACCGACTAAGCTGCTCGGGGTGCGGTCTATGTCGAAAAATAACTGATGTTACGTTCCATCGGGCTGCAAGCTCTTGAGGCAAATTTGCGATGGCGCCTGATCAAGCAGGAGCCGGCAGGCGGTCAGCGGCGCTCCAATCGTGCTTGACCGTGCTTGGCAAGCGCCAGAAGCGCTTGCCCCAGACCGGCCGGCACTCTGCGTTGCATTCGGGATAATCGCCACCGTGTTAATGGTCGCAACCGCGAAAGCCCAGGATGCCGAACCAAGGTCGTACACGAACACGCCGGTCGGGCTTAATTTTCTGATTGCAGGCTACTTGTACTCTCAAGGCAAAATCGCCTTTGATCCGAGATTGTCGATCGCCGACGCAAATTTCACGCCCATACCGAGGCCTTAGCCTACGTGCGGTCGCTTGATGTCGGGGGTAAATCCGCCAAGTTCGATGTCATACTGCCCTATTCGTCTTTTTCCGCCCATGCTCTCGTGGATGATCAGCCTAAAGAGCGGCGGATGTCGGGCTTCGGCGATCCGCGATTTCGTTTTTCGATAAACCTCTTCGGGGCTCCCGCTCTCTCAGTGAAGGAGTTTGCGAACTACCAGCAGGACCTAATTGTCGGCGTGAGCCTTCAGGTGTCGGCCCCGTTGGGACAATACGACGACAGCAAATTGCTCAACCTCGGCAACAACCGCTGGTCGTTCAGACCTGAGTTCGGTATTTCCAAGGCGTGGGGCCCGTGGACGGTGGAGGTCGCCCCTAGCGTTACTTTTTTCACCGACAACCCTGATTTCTTTAACGGCAGCACGTTCGCGCAGGCGCCGATTTACTTGGTGCAGGGGCACATCATCCACAATTTTGATTCTGGCATGTGGATGTCATTGGACGGCACCTACTTTGTCGGGGGCCGCACCACCGTGAATGGCGTGCGAGGGGATAACGAGCAAGCAAACACGCGGGCAGGCTTAACTCTTGCCCTACCAGTGGACCGCCAGAACTCTATCAAATTCAATGCCAGCACCGGCATATCGACCCGCACCGGAAGCGAGTTTAGCGCCGTCGGAGTCGCGTGGCAGTATCGTTGGGGTGCGGGGTATTGAGAAAGGCGGTTGGCAGTTACGCTGGTCGCGCCAACGGATGTCTGTTGAGGGCAAAAGCGTCGGGTCGCGCCGCGTGTGGCACGGCAGAACTTACTCAATAAGCACAATTCACCCGAGCCTTGCTTACGTCCCGCGTGATGACGCTCGGGGTAGCGAAGTCGCTGGTGCTTGAGCGAGGACGAGCCACTGGTCAGAACCGGCTCAATACCGAGAACTCAAAAACGATCGACATCTCAACGCCCGAATTGGATTTCAGTCGCTCCCGCTACCCCGCGATATCTCTGCAAAGTGCGGAGGTTGCCGTCCCGAAAAGCGATTCAAAATCAGTCGCTTACGAGAACCGCACTAAATCCGCGAAGTGCGGAGGTTTGGAGACAAACGGGCCGAGAGAGAGAATTTCGGGCCCCGACCGGGGTGCCGCAGTGCGGAGGTTTTTGCGCGAAGCCCATGGTTATTGGGCTTCTATGCGCGCTCGAAAGCCAGCGGAGAATGTTTTGCGCGGACGGACTGGCGGAGGGAGAGAGACGGTCGATCTCAGCTTCCAGAAATGCGTTGGCGATCAATGTGATCCTCAAGGCCGCGATGGCGTCGCCTCCGCAAATTGCGAGAGTGCAGCCGACCGTGAGGCCTCGAATTCTGTGTACTCCGCTCACCGCGCTTTTCCTGCGATATTACTCGCCAAGCTGGCGGCTTCCATTGGCGCCGGCTTGACACTCGCATCGAGGGGGTGTCGGCGGAGATCGAAGCCGTGGCCCGCAAGGATGCTGGCTGTGAACGCCTGATGAGCGTGCCCGGCATCGGCCCCATCATCTCCAGTGCGACGGTTGCCGCGATCGGCACCGGCGACGTGTTCGCGAAGGGGCGCGACTTCGCCGCCTGGCTCGGACTTGTGCCGCGGCAAATCTCCACGGGAGATCGCACGATCCTGGGCAAGATATCGAAGCATGGCAATTGCTACCTGCGCGCTCTGTTCGTTCAGGCCGCGTGGGTCGTGTTGATCAAACCTCAGAGCTGGGAGCGGCACGGCCTCAAATCTTGGATCGAGGCTCGCAAGAAGCGGTTGCATCACAACGTGCTGGCGATCGCTCTCGCCAACAAGCTCGCCCGCATCGCCTGGGCGGTTCTCGCGAAGGGCCGGGACTTCGAAATGACAAGGATTGGTGATGCGCTCGTCCGACCCGCTTGATCCTCGCGCCGTGCTCGGCGCCGTCAAGGCGCGGCCTGGCAATGGCAGTGCGAGACGTGAGGTCAGCGCGACGGCCGGCCTTGACCGCGCCTGCGCGCGACGCTTTCGACGATGTGCGGGCCGGGACGAAGGAACCGTCCTCGGGCACGAACAAAGGAACTCAACGAGATGAGGAGCGCGCGATGAAATAGCTTCGTCTGCTTGCCCGCCGAGGTCTGCGAGAGGAAACGAAGAGATGGAGGATCGGTCTTCCCGGCGCGTGCGAACACTGGTGACCCGAATGGCCCAATCGAGGCCTGTCCGCTAATGAGATCGCTCGCGCGCTGATATCCATGGTGGCCCGGAGCAAATGCTCCAATCAGAGATGCTATGGGGCGGCGGCGAGGATAATCATCCATCGGCGCTGATTAAATTGATGGAGAACTACCCCATGCAGAAGTTGAATGATCTGAGCCGATCCCTCACCCCCCTCGAACCAGACGGCACGCTGGTCGCCGTCATCGAGATGAGCCTATCGAGCTGGCTTATTGCCGGTATCGTGCCTGGCGTCGAGCGCCAGCCGTTGAAGAAGCTCGCGGTCGATGAGAACGCATTGCTGAAGCTGCTAGCTCGATGGCGAGAGGAGGCAGAAAAGGCAGGACATACGATCAACCGCATCGCAATCGCCTTCGAGGCTGGTCGTGACGGCTTCTGGCTGGCGCGCTGGCTCAGGGCACGCGACATCGAGGCCCACGTCATTCACGCATCGAGCGTAGCCGTATCGCGCGAGCACCGGCGCGCCAAGACTGACCGGCTTGATACCGAGCTGCTTAAACGCGCTTTCCTCGGCTGGCTGCGCGGCGAGCGTGATCACTGCAAGATGGTCGCGATCCCGACAATCAAGGACGAAGATGCCAAGCGGCCGAGCCGCGAGCGCGAGAACCTCGTCGGGGAGCAAAATCGGATCATCAACCGCATGAAAGCAACGTTGATCCAACTCGGCATCCGCGGCTTCAATCCCAAGCTGAAGAAAGCCGCCGAACGCCTTGAAGTTTTGCGCACTCCCGAGGGCGAGCCAATCCCGCCCAACACGTTGGCTGAGCTGTATCGTGACATGGAGCGACGGCGGCTCTTGCGCGATCATATCCGCCAGATCGAGAATGCTCGCCTGGAGTGTCTTGAGCAAACGCCCAACGATGGACGACATGCCATGATGCGCCTGCTTGCGCGCGTGATGGGCATTGGCATCGAGACGGCAGACATGCTGGTGCAAGAGGTGCTGTCGCGAAACTTACGCGACCGACGGGCCGTAGCGCGTTATGCCGGCCTTACTGGCTCGCCCGACGAGAGCGGCAAAAAACGTCGGGAGAAAGGGCTGGCGCGATCTGGGAATCCTCGGGTTCGGCGGGGCATGATCCAATTGGCGTGGCGATTTCTCGTGTACCAAAAGGACAGTGCCTTGGTGCAGTGGTTTCGAACTCGCACTGAAAACGCCAGCGGCACTCGCAAGACTATGATCGTGGCATTGGCACGCAAGGTTCTGATCGCCCTGTGGCGGCTCGTGCGGGAGGGCGTGGTGCCGAACGGCGTCGTTCTGCGTCCCGCACAATGAACGGAGGACACAGGAGGCACCCAACAGTTTCGGCCCAGCCCATCCGCTTGTGACGGGTCGCCGATGACGGTTCGAGGTGGCGGGGTCCCGATATCCGGCATGGCTTTAGAGCCGCTTCAGAGAATGGGTCCGCCGCTTCGGAGCTTCGCCGCCGATGCGTATGACTGCATCATGGTCAGGTTCCTATGGACCTACCGAATACAAGGTTGTGGCGCGATGATCCGCGCCCGAAGCGGGCTCCCCTCTGATTGTCATCCCGACCACAACGAGCGTGCCGCCGTGCTCGGGTCTATCAAGACGCGGCCTGGAAACAATGGAGCATGAGGCCGCGGCAGAGCGACGGCCGGCCTTGACAGCCCCTGCGCGCGCCGGCGTCCAACACTTGTGGGTCGGGGCGAAGAAACGGATTTCCAAGTCGAACAAAGAAACTGGGATGAAGGAAGAAAGTGGAGACTGCCGTGAAATAAGTGCTTGACTTCGAAGGCCCCATACAAGGCCGGATACATTGATGCAAGACCGCACATCCGCCAGATCGACGAAATCTTCTTGCAACGCACGGCCGGACCATACATTCGGGTCAGATTCCGAAATACTCGAAGTGAGAAAATGTTGACCGCTGTACCTTCGGTAGCCGACATTCGTCGAAGCTTTGATGACCCGCCCACGACGCGGAAGTCATGTGCGGCAAACCGGCGAGACCGCCGGGCGAGGCCTCCTGCGAGGCGATGTGGTCGTGATAAAGCGCTACCGAGGCTTGGCGCTGTCGAGATTTGGATGTTCATTGCCCTCGCGTTCATAAGCTATCGCCTACGCCTTGCGGCAATCGCGCCATATCCCGTCACGCCTGAGCCAGCGAAGTTGGCATATGTATTGAGATAAACGATTGTCGTAGAACTGAGGAGCTGTCGCACTGGAGTGACGCTCCACTCACTCGTGGAGTTTGCTGGCAATGCAGCGCCCCCTAGTCCGGACCTGCCAAATTGGCCAGATTGGGGGCATGATCCAGCAGAGGAACTAATGCACCCCAACGTCGTACCTGTATTCGCTCCGCCACTTAGCACACACCGAGGGCACCAAATACTACACCTCTCACTGACGAGACCAATCTCGGTATCGTCGAGCTCTCGGATGGTGGTGAACTCCTTGATTGTATTGCATATCTGAGTAGTTCGGCGAAGCTTTCCTCTTCGCCGACTGTTATCTGGCACGCCATCAGTTCTTAGGACTGTGATCTTCCGCACATAGAACTGCAGGAACGTTGCCGCCGTGGAAGTTGGGGATAAAAAACCCCCTGCGAGGTGCAGGGTGCAGGGGCTAATCAATGGGAAGAGTGTCGGCTCGCGGTAGCGGCCGTCCGCATCGCGCTGGGTGTGCGGGCGACTGTCGCCGTGCAGCTCGAAGAGTGTTAGCTCCAGGTTTCGGCGTTCGGCTTCCCGTTGTGCTCGGCGGAGCTCTGAGTAAGCCGCCCCACAAAAGTCGGTGGCCACCCGGAGCGAGTCGAGGTCGAATGGCCATTACTGTCGGCGCCGTTCCGGCTGTTGCGTGAGACAGTCGAGGGAGGGTGTCGGAAAGGCGGCGGAGTAGGTTTCTGCAGGTCACCGAAGAGGAGACTCGACACTACGACCAACTCGACATCACACTGGAACTGCTCGATCAACTACTTGCTAACTATGAGAAGCCCGAAGACCTGACCGGCGATGACGGGCTGTTCAGGCAGCTCAAGAACGAGCGGGCGCTCGGGGCCGAGCTGACGGAGCATCTCGGTTACGAGAGGGGCGACCCGGCGGGGCGCGGCCGCGGCAACAGCCGCAACGGCACCAGCTCGAAGACGGTGCTGACCGAAGACGGAGGGGTCGAGATTGCTGTCCCGCGCGACCGCGCGGGCACCTTCGAGCCGCAGCTGATCGCCAAGGGCCAGACCCACTTCGACGCTTCGACGACAAGATTCTGAGCCTCTACGCCCGTGGCATGACAATGCGTGAGATCCAGGGCCACCTGTTCGAACTATACGGCACCGACGTGTCGCCCGACCTGATCAGCCGGGTGTCCAATCGAGAATGGTGGCCCGAACGATCTCACTGTCAGTCGGGAGTGGCAGGCCCGCCAGCTTGTGGGCGTAGCGTATTGCGGCAACGCGACGGCCGATCGTGGAGGGCCTAGCCCCGCGGTCCGCCTCCCATGCCAGATAGGCCGCTACTGACTTAGGCGTGGCCGGCAGTGCGTTTGAGCCACGCGCGGCAGCTCAGGCGCGGAACATATCGAAATCGCTCCTGTACGCCTTTCTGGTGGCTGCTGCCTTCTCTGCCTCCGCGTAGTCTGCCGCTGCAGCGAGGCCGGTTGCGAGGGCCGGCAGGTGGGCCGTGCCCTCGAATGACGACGGGCACGGAGGAACTTGATTGTGCCGTCAATGGTTTCAGTTCGGAGCGCGACTCGATGGAGGCAACGATGACAAGTCCAGCAGCTCGAAAAAGGGGTGGAGAAAGCCACGTCCCTGCGACGCCTCAGGTTCGTGGACACGCGAAAGGCCGCGATACGTCTCACCGGGCGGAGCGCGCCTTGGAGCAGGGCTTGGAAGAGTCAATGGCGGGCTCTGATCCTCCGAGTATCGTTCAGCCCGGGAAAAACTTCACCGATAGCAAGTAGGCACTTCGGATGCGGAGCGGGCGCGGGAACGAAGAAACGCTGGTTCATCCGCAGCTGTTCCGGAATTGAGAGCTTGCGATCGCTTCGGGCGACCTCTTCAATTTCGTAGAGATCGCAGCTCTTCTGATTTTCAATGGTTCTGCTTTGCCCTTGCCACTCCGGCCGTTGCTTCGAACTTAGTCTTATAGGCAACAGCCCCAGCCGTCCGCCGTGACTGGGGAACTAAATGTAGGATGGACAAATAACCTTCAGGTCGCACTTGCATAACGAACAATGTCCGATGCTCACGCAGAACTGTGTCGTAGGCGAGCTGAGGAGTGCCGACAACATGCCAACAAAAGTGTGAGCTTGCGCGAGCGTACCAAGTGGCTCGCGTTGGCTGAGGACTGGTTGAAGCTCGCTGCCGATATCGACAGTTCGTCACAGTCCTCGCAACATGAGCAAGCCGCGCGCTGAGTGTCCATGCTCTTTGTGCCGCGACCTGATCGCCCATCTTGAAATCGAGGCGCCTCGCGCCGCTGCGTTGGTCCGAGTAGCCGGCGACCTGTGCGGATTAGCCCGACTGGGACGCACGGGGCCATGCGATCGTCAGACGTGCGGGATGGATGCGCTCGACCTGGCGATCGGCTAAAAGATGGGCTACCACCCCCGTCGATGTTCATTACGTTGAGCGCCCACGTAGGCCACGATCAAACCGAGGAAGAACGCGCCTACGGCCACCGTGTACGGGCGTTCCTTCACTAGCTCGGCCACGAAATCTACCGCATCGGAAGCACCTTGTTTCATGGTATCCGCAGCCTGAGTTGCGGCATCCTTCGTCTGGCCATAGAGGTCTTCGGCAGAACCAGCCATCTGATTTAACTTTCCTTCCGTCTGGGCTTTGACGTCGCCGGTCAGCTTGCCGACACCTTCCTGTACCTTGCCACCGACGTTACGCACCGTACCGGCCACACGATCATCCGCCATTTGATTTCTCCGTTGAGAGGTTTAGCCAACAACCTATGAGGACGACATAAGTTCAGCGCGGCATCGCGAAATACGGCAACAGTCCTCTGACGTTTGACATCCGCACAGCTCTCCTCCAATCCCCGTCGCCCAGCAAAAGACAAACCTCTCGATCGTGTCCGTAGGCGGTAAAGTGCTTTGCTTGATAGTCTTGTCGGGCTGCACGTTGGACCGAGAGCGTATTGACCGCACGAGCTCGCCAAGTAATCCGGTCGCCCGCTTCACCGCCGCCAAAGCCATCTCGGCGCCACTCGCGGATGCAACCTGATCGAAGAATGCGAAGCGATTGCTCGGGCCAACCATGCTGCGCGGGGGGATATGACGAACTACGAAGCCCCGATGGCGTGCGGGATGCGGGAAATTCGATCTTATTTTTGGCCTCGACTGCTACGTTGGTGCTGCAACTTTTTATCTGTCTTCTGCAAATCGAGTGGGTAATTTTCGTGATTCTGAGAGCGATTCCGGTATTTGATGGTGATGCGATCGCCGATTGGTGATCGCTGTTAGCTGCAGCTCGGCGACCGGATTAATCGCGGGCGATGGAAAACAATGCCGACGTGCTGAGCCGCTCAACCCAACTCAACCCAACTGCAGATCCATCTCATGTCCCATTGTCTCCCCCCGAGCCCGCGCCTGTAAAGTCTGGCCTTTCAGGCCACCGCCTTCGGCGGCTTCGGACTTGACAGGCGCGGGCTCGGGGGGAGCTCAGGCCACCATGAGATGTGTCGCGGATTGTCGCCGGACTTTGGCGTCGCGCCATTGTTCCTCCGCGTCGGCTCAAGTTTTTAGATTTCCGGCAGCATGCAGCTGAGTACTTTGAGCCGGAGGTATTCCTCGTCACGTAGCCCGTAAGCCCGGCGTTGAATCACTCGGATCTTGTTGTTGAGTCCCTCGACGAAGCCCAAAGGCACTTTGTTTTCCGGCTTGCAGTAAGCAGCTATACCATCCCAATGGGTGTCGATCATCTCAGCGAAGTTCTCGTAAGGCTTCAAGCGCTGCCACTTAAGTTGATCGCGCCAGTTCTCGAAGAATTTCCGCGCCCAGGCTTCCCTGTTGTAGTCCCAAAGCTGACCAAAGGACTCCTTCAGCACGTAAGCGGTATTGAGCCGCTTGTTGGCGGCCAGCAAGATCTTGAGGTTCTTTCGAGCGCTACCCTGCAGGTTCTCCTTGTGGGAAAGGAGTGCATACTTCTGGCCTTTGATGAACTTGCGTTTTTCCCCGTCAAGCTTGGCGTATTCTTGTTTTCTTACCTTGTCGAGCGCCTCTCCCAGATGCATCAGGATGTGGAACTTATCGAATAGAATGGCGGCCTGGGGCGCCTTCTTGTTGGTCGATTTCCGGAATGGCTTCCACATATCCATCACCGCCAGCCGAACCCTTTTGCTGCTCCTCTCGCCCAGAAATGCGAAGAACCCATCCATGCTCTCCTCCGAGCGATCTTTACCCCCGAACCAGATCGCGCGCCGCCGATCGAGATCGCTCACAACGATGCGGTAGGTTTGGCCCTTTCGGATCGAGATCTCGTCAATACCAATGACCTTGGGCCTCGGCTGACCAGCGCGCTTGATCTGCTCGCGCATGTATTGCATCTCGAGTGTCTTGACGGTTCTCCAATCGAGAAAGTGTTCCTTCGCCACATCCTGGATCGAGGACGATCGACAGCGTCGACCGATGTAGAAAGCAAAGCGCTTGGTGTAGAACGGGTTGTCGGCCAGCCAGTCAAGCTTCTCCTGCTTCACCCCTTGGCAGCTCCCGCAGTCGATCCGCCGAATATCGAACTCAAGGTAGATACGCATGCCTCCCGAAGGAAGATCCCGGACCCGGCGCAATTTGCTGTCATACCACCCGCTTTGTACCCGGCCACAAACTCCGCACGTCGTTTTTTTGAGCGGCGGGTCAGGCTGATCACTCGCGCGTGCGGATCACCAAACAGCCCTGTAACGGTGAGAGCCGGATGAAATCCGGGGAAGCCGTAGCTATCTCTCAGGCGCTTCGTCTTGGTCGATTTTGGCATGCGCGCAAACATGCCGCGAACTAGTGACCGTCACGTTAACGAAAAACCCTTTAAAATCGCACTCAACTTGCGAGAATCCGCCCCATTTTACCCACTCGATTTGCAGAAGATCGTTTTTATCTAGTGGGCGCGTTGGCCACAGCTCGTAGCCGGATGGAGCGACCTGACATCCCGACTGATTGGTGAAGAAACAGAGGCAATGACGACTACAGGCGGCCAGGACGGGATCACGATCCTCCCACCAGGGAAGATCTCCGACGACGATTTTGCCGCGTTGCGCGCCGCCTTCGAGGCGCTAGAGCATCCCGGCTGGGTGGCCCGCCTAACCAGCATCGCCGGCAGGCCAATCGAAATGCTCCGGCAGTCGCTCCCAGCCGGCGCACCGGGCGCCGTGACCGCGGCGACGACCAAGGCGCTTAACGCGGCAATGAAGGTAGCGTTGCGAACGATCAACAATGAAAGCCACGCCGGGTCGCACATTCTTCACAAGGCCATGGCTATGACCGTGGGCGCTGTCGGGGGCGGATTCGGGCTTGCCGCCCTTCCATTCGAGTTGCCGATCTCGACCATAATCATGCTGCGATCGATCCTGGATATCGCACGCGCGGAAGGCGAGGACATTCGCAATCCGGAGACGACACTCTCCTGCATACAGGTTTTCGCTTTGGGCGGCAGGACGGGCGAGGTCGATCCTTCGGAGGCCGGCTATTTCGCGGTACGGGGAATGTTTGCGAAAACGGTCACTGAGGCAGCGCGATTCATTGCGCAACGGGGCGCTCTGAGCGAAGGTGCGCCCGTCCTTGTCCGCTTTATATCGCTAATTGCGTCGCGCTTTGGTGCGATCGTAACGCAGAAGCTCGCGACCCAAGCTGTCCCAGTCATCGGCGGACTCGGAGGCGCTGCGGTAAACTACATTTTCATCGATCATTTCCAGGAGGTCGGACGCGCCCACTTCACGGTCCGCCGGCTGGAACGCCTCTACGGCGAAAGCGCAATACGGGCGGCCTACGAGAAGCTCCAAGGCGAAATGAAGCCACGCGATTGGAGCGCGAGCGCGGCGCCCGCTCGTTAGTCGATCAAACAATTCTATCAGTGGAACGCTAGGGCGAGATTTTGGTTGTGCGGTCCAGAGGCGTCGGTCATTTAGTCCGACCAGACGCCCAACGAGGGGCTCGGCGATTTCGTTTGAGCCGCCGGGCCTTCTCCCCATCAAGCGGATGCTGGAGAGAGCCAATTCTTGGAAGGGAAGAATGGCCCGCCAGTCTTCTCGGCTCTCGCTGCCAGGCGCCGCGCTGGCGAAGGGCATAGTCTTGCAAATCGCTAAGGACGGCAATGCTGATGAGAAATGAGGTTCGAGAAATGGTCAATTACCCTAAGCCGCCCTTTCCCAAACAAAAGCAGCCGATGCCGGGATTCACCGAGAAGATGGACCCGGTGCCCGACCATGGCGAGATTTCCTATAAGGGAGCCGGTCGGCTGACCGGAAAAAAGGCCATCATAACCGGCGCGGATAGCGGAATTGGCAGGGCCGTGGCGCTGGCCTTTGCGCGCGAAGGAGCGGACATCTTGATTTCCTACTTAAGCGAGCATGATGACGCGACGCAGACGAAGCGTCTGGTTGGGGAAGCGGGCCGCAAGGGGGTACTTGTGGCGGGTGATATCCAGCATCCGTCTCATTGTCGCAAGATCGTCGAACAGGCGCTCTCAGAACTTGGCGGTCTCGACATCCTCGTCAACAATGCCGCGCACCAGGCAAGCTTCAAGGAGATCACGGAAATATCCGACGAAGAGTGGGAACTCACCTTTAAGGTCAACATTCATGCGATGTTCTATCTGACGAAGGCCGCGGTGCCTCACATGAAGCCGGGCAGTGCTATCATCAATACGGCCTCGATCAATTCCGACGCGCCCAACCCCACGCTTCTCGCCTATGCAACGACAAAGGGCGCCATTCAGAACTTTACGGCCGGCCTCGCGCAACTTCTTGCGGGGAAGGGCATCCGGGCGAACGCCGTTGCTCCAGGGCCGATCTGGACGCCCCTTATTCCGTCAACGCTTCCGGAAGAGGCCGTCGCGAATTTCGGCAAGCAAGTACCGATGAAACGTCCCGGTCAGCCGGCTGAGCTGGCCACCGCCTATGTAATGCTCGCCGACCCTCTCTCCAGTTATGTGTCGGGGGCGACGATCGCGGTCACCGGCGGGAAACCGATCCTGTGACGGCCCGTGACCTCAGCGCGACCCCTCCAGCGAAGGCTCGCGAGCGTAAGTTTCCGAAAAGGCTGCGCAAAGCCGCGGTGTTCGAGCAGCTCGGCCCCGGGCTCATCACGGGCGCGGCGGATGACGATCCGAGCGGCATTGCCACCTATTCGCAAGCCGGTGCTCAGTTCGGCTTCAACATGCTCTGGACGATGTTGCTGACCTATCCGTTGATGACGGCGGTTCAGCTCGTCAGCGCCCAGATCGGTAGGGTAACTGGCTGTGGGCTGGCAAAGAACATCGGAGATGTTTTCCCAAAGCCGCTTGTGCTCGGTCTGATCGCACTGCTATTCGTAGCCAACACCATCAACATCGGAGCAAATCTCGCCGCCATGGGAGCAGCGGCAGACCTCGTGCTTGGATGGGGTGCACACGTCTTCACCGTCGGCTTCGCGCTTCTTTCCTTGACCCTGCAGCTTTTCATTCCCTACGAGCGCTATTCCCGATACCTCAAATGGCTCACGCTGGTGTTGCTGGCTTATGTCGCGGTGGTTTTCGTGGTGAAAGTCGATTGGCAAGCCGCTGCTCTTGGCCTTGTTGCGCCACGATTTCCTCTTTCATCAGACAGCTTGACCGTCGTAGTTGCCATTTTTGGAACCACGATCAGCCCCTATCTCATGTTCTGGCAGAGTAGCCAGGAAGTTGAAGAGATCGAACAGGACGCTGGCGCCCATCCGCTGAAAGAGCGTCCCGCCGAAGCGCACCGAGAACTGCAGCGCATCCGTCTGGATACCTTCTTCGGTATGGCGGTGTCGAACGTTGTCGCGATCGCCATCATGATCAGTGCGGCGGCGACCCTGCATGCTCAAGGTAAGACCGATATCGCCACAGCGGCCGAGGCAGCAGAAGCTTTGAGGCCGATTGCAGGCGACTTTGCTTTTGCGCTTTTCAGCCTGGGGATCATCGGCACGGGACTGCTGTCCCTTCCTGTGCTGGCGGGATCCGCAGCCTATGCGTTCGGGGAAGCCCATGGCTGGAAGTGTGGCCTTGAGAACAAGCCCTGGGAGGCAGTCGGCTTCTACAGCGTCATCGCTGCCGCAACGCTGCTCGGGATCGGCATCGACTTTTCGCCGCTCGATCCCATTATTAATCAGTCCATAAATACACCGACATCTACGCGGCGTATTGAAGAGAGGGCTTCTGAAAGAAGGAGCGGATTTTCTTTGGATTTTTTTGCAAGCTGCGCATGGACGAAAGAACCTTGCTTTTGAAGTCGGCCTTGCTGGTTGTTACCATGCGACCCACGGTGTCGGCCTTGAGATGTTTCCACACCAATTCATCAGGGTTGCGATCCGGCGAGTAAGTAGGAAGATAAAACAGCTTGAGCCTTGACCCAAGCGTTGCAACAAACGCTTTGGTCTTTTTCGCGATGTGAGCCGGGCCGCGATCAACAATCAAGAAGACTGTCCGCTTTGCCCCAACCAGAAGCCGTTTCAAAAACTCGATGAATACATCGGAATTAACGCCGCCTTTTGCCTTGACCATAAACCGCATATGGCCCTTCGATGTAATCGCCGACAGCAAGCTCATGCCATGACGAGCGCCGGTTGTTGCGACAATGGGCGTTTCGCCTTTCTTGCCCCAGCTGCGCCCGGCATGGTGATCCGAGCGGATATGCGCCGCATCGCCAAAATAGATGTCCGCGCCCTGTGTTTTCGCAGCTTTCTTGATCTTCGGAAATTCCGTCTTCAGCCATTTCGTGACCAGCGACGGATCGCGTTCCAGCGCCTGGTATAATGGCCTTTGTGGCGTGATGCCGAGTTGTGCCAGCAGACGGCCAACCGAGTTTGCTGCCAGCCGGATGCCGTATTTGTCCTTGATCAGCTTCGCCACCATCGCTCGCGTCCACAAGGCAAATGCAAATTTCATTTGCAGTGGGTTCTTCTGCGTCACCGTGTTGTAGATCCACTGCATCTGCTTGCCGTGCAGCTTCGGCGGCCGCCCCGCCAACGGCTTGGCTTTCAACGCACCCCAGCCGCCACGACGATACTGCGCCAGCCAATCGTAAATCGTGGTTCGGTTGAGACCGAACGCCTTGCCGACAACTTCAGGGCTTTGCCCTGCCTGAACCGCCATGACCGCTCGTCGCCGCATGTCTTCGAGAATTTCGTGACTTAATTGGCGCGCATCATTCTGTCTCATGACCCCTTGGAATCAATCCGATTCGTCATGTCAAGATAATAATGTCGGTATATTTCCGGACCGATTAATAAGGCGCTGTTCTGGAGTGCCGTGATCAATGGCTTCGTGGCCGTGCCCGTCATGGCCGCCATGATGTGGGTCGGCAGCCGGCGCGACCAGATGGGCCGGTTTACCGTTCGCCCTCTCACGCTCGCGCTGGGCTGGGTGACGACGGCCGTCATGGCGGTCGCCGCACTCGCGATGCTGATCGTTTGATCTCCTCCGGGGGAGTGTGTGCGAGAGCGTGACAGGCGGCCGCGCACAACCTTGCCTGCTCTCGAAGGCGCCGTCCCAAGGGTCGCCACGGTTGTGCCTACGGCCGCATTAAACGACGAAGGCCGGCACCGTGAAGTGCCGCTCTGGTTTCGGTTCGTCGTCGGCTCGGTCCGTTGGTGCCCCGCGAGGCTTAGCTCGGTTTGATTAGCCGCGCTTGGGTCGAATTGCCAAATCAGATCGAGCTAGCGCCCCGAGGGCAATACGACCGGGTTACCGGGTTCGCCAATTTCGAACCTTCAAATGGTGGCAAGTGGCTTAAGTCGCTCAAGCGCGCTTTGCCCGAGCGCGCGCGTTGCACTGATTGGATGGTAGCGTCGGGGAGAAAAACCAAACCGCCGTTCGCTACGCGCGCAAATGACTCCATTGATTTCCGAAATGATCTGTCCTTTCGAATCCGCTGGAGAAACTCGATGTTCGATTTATCCAGAGTCGGGCGAGCTAACAGGCAACGTCAAGTGAAAAACCGTGCCAAATGGATTTCGCGTTGATGCCCAAAGTTTTCCGCCATGCGCTTCGACAATTGACCTACTTATCGCAAGGCCCAAGCCCATTCCGTTGACCTTTGTCGTAAAGAAAGGATCGAAAATCTGCTCGAGGTGAGCGGGATCGATCCCGCTTCCGCTATCCTCTATGGTGATCGCAACTCTCGCCGGCCCATCCATTTTGGATGTGATTGTCAGCCGCCGGTCGCGTTCATTCACAGAACTCATGGCTTCGGTTGCATTCATGATGAGATTGAGGATGACTTGCTGAAGTTGAACACGTGCCGCCATAATTTTAGGAAGACATGCCGAAATGTCATTGCACAGCGATACTTGGTGATTGTCTAACTCGCTCTGTACCAACGCGAGCACGTCGCCCACGAGCAAATGAACATCGACCAGACTCGTTTCGCGAGATTCATTCCCAAACATTGCACGCAAGCCGACAATCACCTCGTCTAACCTGTGGCCGGCTTTCACTATCCTCTCGAGGGCCGAACATGCTCGATCAATGTTTGGGTCCGAATTTTTCAGCCACCTCAGGCCGGCATTCGCATTAGACACTATTCCGGTCAACGGCTGTCGAATTTCGTGGACAATCGATGCCGCCAGAGTATCGACAGTGGTTTGGCGCGAAGTATCGGCAAGTTGACGCCGCAACGTGCGGAGTTGCTCCCGCGTCCGCTTGCGATCGGTGATATCTCGGCCAGTGGCATAGACCACCCCGCGCTCTGCGACTGCGGACCACGATAGCCAGCGGTAAGAGCCATCTTTACACCTGATACGACTTTCGAAATCACGCGTCTGCTGTCCGGCAGCAAGACTGCCGCGTTCCGTTAGCGAACGCTCCCGATCGTCTGGATGCACGAGCCATTCAGCCGTCTTGCCGATCAACTCCTCGGGGGACCAGCCCAGGACTGATGACCATGCCGGGTTGACATTCAGAATCCCTCCACTCAAATCGCTCACAACGAGAAGATCCCGAGAGAGATTCCATAGCCGGTCCCGCTCTTGCGCGTGCACCTCGACACGTTCAGCTAGCGCATTGTTGAGGGCTCGCAACCGCTCCTGACTTCTCGCCAGTTCGGATTCTGTGCGTTTGCGTTCAGTAATTTCCTGGGCGGCAACATTTACGCCCAGGATGTCGCCATTCCGGCCTCTCAAAGGATGCCAGTTTGTGACCCAGACGCGATCGACGTTCGTTCCGTCAGGCCGCTGGCCATTCACCTCCACACCGATGATCGGTTCGCCGGTTCGCAAGATTGTTTGCACAATCTGTTGCACCTGCTCGGCAACCTTCGGAACCGTCTCGCGTACCGAACGTCCGATATGATGGCCAGCCGGAATCCCGCAAATTTCCGTCAAGCGCTCATTTATCATGACGTAGCGGCAATCGGGACTGAGAAAGGCCAAACCGATTGGCGCTGTCCTGTAGATCAAATCCAGTTCTGCAGGGTCGCTAGCAGTCACACCCAAACCGTTTACTTCGACCTTCAAGACCGAATCTGAATGAGAGTACTTCGATTGTACTCGACGTTTGCCCATCTGCCTTAACGCCCCGTTGCAACAGCCAACGCATTTGGCCGAAAAAATCTGGATTTCTTAATTGGCGCGCTTTGTACCTAATGGCAACACATAGGTTCAACGAGCCATCTGCCATGCATTTCTTCATATTGACGGTCGTATCGCTGGGGCGCGCCTCGGCGTCGATCGTCTTGAGCACGGCAATGCGCCGCATGCTGGCTGCTGCGCACGGGTGGAGCGCGGCCACAAGCTTGACCCTGCCGCCGCGCCACCGAGAAGAGTGATGAACTCGCAGGCCCCGTCCCATCTAGCCCCCATCTGGCGAAAAGAAGGCTCAAGCTATCACACCCGATTTTGTAGGTCATGCGGCCTAGTGCCGCCATACGTCAGCTCCTGTGAAGGGTTTCGGTGACGGCCCATAACGATACAAGCCACGGGCACGGGGCCGTCGTCCGAAAGCCTCCAGTGAAGGAACCCGCGAGAGGTTGGGCGCGATGGCGCCGCGAGTGCTATAGGGAATTGACTGCGGCGGTCAAGCTTGTGTAGCGCACTGCTGATGCGATGTGGGCCGCCCGAACGGCGAGCAACGAGTGCGTCGGCGTATCACGGAGTGTTCGCGCGCGCCTCGATCGTGTTGATGACGACGGTGATGGGTGCGTTTTCTCATGACCGGGACGCACCTGGCTGCGCCGGCCATTGAACCTGCATGATGGTTGTCGGCGGTCTATGATCGGCGTCCTCATGACGTATCGATCCGGACCGCTGATGGCCTGGGCGATGGTTGATGATGGGGAGTTTCGCCGCGCGCGAAGGTCTCGATGGTGATCATGCGGCCACCGCAGCAGGGACAACGCGGCTCCCGTCTCTGATGCGAAGGCACAAGCGCAGGTCTCAAGGCTTCAAGGCGGTGCTCGCGATCGGGCCGGACTGAGTTTTACTCCGTCACGGCCCAGGCGGCGGCACTCGCGGAACTTTTTGACCAAGCAAAGCAGACCGGCGTGGTGCAAAAGGCGATCGACGCGAAAGGCCTCAGGGCGTGAACGTAGCCACGAAATAGCACAACGACAAAGCTTCAAAAGCACCGCTACAACAGCCCCGATCGCTGCGTGGCTCTCCAAGCTTCTGATCCCGAACATAGCCTTGCAGGGTGTCCAGCGAGCGGTGGCCGGTGATCTCCATGAACTTCAACAGTCGCCCGATCATTGGCTCGGACGCGGCGACGTGGCGTTGCAGATGAAACCCGCCAGTTTTTAGCCTGACGGGTCCCATCACACAGGAGAATCAGATCGTTATTCGTCAGAGCAGATTGGGGCGTAGGGATGGTAGAAGCACCAGCCACGACCATAACCATAGCCCCAGTGGCCGAAGTGGCCGCGGAAATGCCCACGGAAATGCCCACCGAAGTGGCCGCCGCCGCGGTGCATTCCGCCGCCGAAGCCGCGAGCGGATGCGTCGGTGACGGTAACGGCGGTGGCGGCCGTCGCGATCGTCAGTGCAGCTGCAAGGACAGTAAGCGTCTTCTTCATGGTGTGTCTCCTGAGGTTTCGAGTTCGTGATGAACTTCGATGCAGTTGACACTGCGCTTCCACGCTGCGGCCTTCTGTGACGAAGATCACGAAGCCGACCCTGAGTGGGAGAAAGTGGGTGGGGATGAGCATGTCCAAACGGCCGCCAGATTTTCCGCGGCGTCGGACTGCAAAAATAAATCCATCGAGTGTGAAGTCGCACACATACAAGGCGCGAGTGCGAGCGCATCCTGCAATCACGGTTTCAAACACGAAAGCAGGAGAACAGCCATGTTGATGATCGCAACGACACTGATCCTCGCGTCCGTCCTTGGTTCACTGGTCGTGAGCGCCGCCCGGAAGCCAGCGCGGTTCGCCTGACGCGGCCCTCGCAAAATTTCCTACCCCCAACCTCTGTGAGAAACTTCGAGCCCCCGGCCGGTGGTTAAGGGGCTTTTTCTTTTGGGCAGACTGCGCCCACAGTCCTTGGGAATGCGCGGGGTGACGGTATCGTACTCATGGGCAACTCCTGTCTTGGATGAGGTTCACGACACCTCGATCCTCAAGACAGGGCGCTCCGCCCGCTATCGATGATCTCTCCCCTGGTTACCGGTCACTCGCGGCCCGCTCCGCGCAGCGGGCTATCGCGCAGCGATTTCGTGGTGTGCTGGGCATGCTCAGCAGCTTGGAGGTGAAAGTCCTCCGCCCAACCTGATGGAGGTGAAGGGCTAGCAAAGTGCAAGGGCTATCGCCGCGAGGCGGGGTCTGAAGGAAGCACCAAGCAAACGTGCGAGTCGATGGACAAAAACCGGATACAAGGCGCGAGCGTCGGACGAGCGGGCCACTTACCGCGAAGTCCATATCCATCAAGGGCGCGAAGCGTAGATTCGGCGACTGTGCGCGGAAGGCGGCTGAGCTTACCCCAGGAGATCTGCTCTGTGTCGCTGCGGCGACTGAGGCTGCCGCGAGGCGGTCTGACCGCAGGGCAGAAGTCAGCAGAGGGCGTAGTAGGTCATGTCGTCGGCAAGGCTAGTGAGGCACTCCGAACCGAAAGGTGGAGGCAACAGATAGGCCGAGCCGGGAACGGTGGACTGAAGGCCCGAACGAGAGGAGAGGCAAGTAGGACATGAATCTCGAAGGCGACAAGCGGCTGAACCTCCAGTTGAGACTGGACTTCTCATCGGCGCCGACGGGTGAAGCCCGGCAGGCGGGACGGGAAGACATCGAATCGCCCTCGGCGGTGAGTGAGCCCGAACGCCCAGCCAACACGCGTCGAATCATGGAGGACGTATGTGAACGAGCAAACCTGAAGGAAGCATTGCGGCAAGTGAGGAGCAACAAAGGTAGCGCGGGCGTCGACGGGATGACCGTCGATCAACTCGGCGACTATCTCAAGCAGCACTGGCCGGCCATTCGGGAGCAATTGCTGAACGGGACCTACGAACCGAAACCGGTGAGGCGGGTGGAAATCCCGAAGCCGGATGGAGGAGGGGTGCGAAAGCTTGGCATCCCAACCGTGCTGGATCGCTTCATCCAGCAAGCGGTCATGCAGGTGCTGCAGAGGCAATGGAACCCGACGTTCTCCCATCACAGCTATGGGTTTCGACCGCGGCGGTCGGCGCATCAAGCCGTGGCTCAAGCGCAGCAGTATATTGCGCAAGGCTACGGCTGGGTGATTGATCTCGATCTGGAAAAATTCTTCGATCGAGTCAATCACGACAAACTGATGGGCCAGATCGCCAAGCGCGTCGAGGACAAGCGGCTGTTGAAACTCATCCGGGCATTCCTGAATGCCGGGGTGATGGAGAACGGGCTGGTCAGCCCGAGCGTGGAAGGGACTCCGCAAGGAGGTCCGCTTTCGCCACTGCTGAGTAACCTCGTGCTCGATGAACTCGACCAGGAGCTGGAGCGCCGCGGACATCGCTTTGTTCGTTATGCGGACGACTGTAACATTTACGTTCGCAGCGAACGCGCGGGTCAGCGGGTGATGGAGAGCATCACGCGCTTCATCACGCAAAAGCTCAAGCTCAAGGTCAACGAGGCAAAGAGCGCGGTGGCACGACCGCAGGAACGGAAGTTCCTCGGGTTCAGCTTCACGGCTGGTCCGGACATCAAGCGCACGATCGCGCCGAAATCTCTGGAACGGTTCAAGCAGCAGAATCCGGGACATCACGCGCAGGGCCAAGGGCGTCAGCATGAAGACGACAATGGAAGAGTTGGCTCCGTATATGCGGGGCTGGCGCGGCTATTTCGGCTTCTGCGAAACGCCCGAGGTGCTCGTCGCTCTCACGCGCTGGGTCCGGCTGCGATTGCGGGCCGCTCTGTGGCGTCAGTGGAAAACACCACGTCGCCGTCGTGCGGCACTGATCGCACTGCGAGTCTTTGGGCAGTTGTGCAATACGGCCGACAGCGGCCGTGGCCCATGGTACATCGCCCGGAGCAAAGCCCTCTCCGTCGGGCTTTCCAATGCCTACTTCAAATCGCTCGGTCTCCCCTCCTTGATCGAAGCGCGTTAGCCCAACCTCTCGAACCGCCGCGGTACGGACCCGTATGCCAGGTGGTGTGGGAGGGGCGGAGCCGCGAGGCTCCCCCCTATCCCGATCCTTGGCCCTGCGCACCCCGGCCAATCCAGGATGTCAGCTATCACGGGGAGTATTGGGGGCATAGCGGACTCGTCGCAAACATCAGCCCTCCGACGCGATCGGCCCGTTTCGGAAAATCGCCAGTCTTCGGATGCCGAATCCCCGCGGTAGTGCGGATCATGCTCCGGCGTCTTTACTGATCGCCCAGAGGCTCTCGAAAAGCGTTTCCTGCAGCGCATGAAATTCCTGGCTCTGGATCAGAATGCCGTAGAGTTCTCGCTTCGACGAGATGAAAGAGACTGAGTTGTCATAGATGTAGCTGGTCATCGCCAGCGGTACATTCGCCGGAGCGTAGCGCAGCTGCCGGAGTTCTTTCTTCGATGTGGGCCAGATCGCCTCTGTGTCGCGGGTGTGAGAGCGAATGACCCGGAAGTGCAGCCCGATTTTCACGCGGGCCTCGATGTATTGCTCCATGATCAGGCGGCCGGGCGTTTCCAACAGCTCTTGCATCGAAAGGATGCCACGCAGCGGACCTGTACTGACAGTTGAGCGTGTCCCAAAGCACGGTGCGGATTCCTTCCTCGCCCGGAAAAAATCGAATGCGTGGTTTCGATCGCGACCGATTGTGGATGCTTTGCAAGTCCGGCAGCACAGCGGTGACCATCATGCGCTGCTGTTCCAGCCGGCGCAGGAGCACGGAAGGGTCCTCGGCGATCACATGCACCTTTCCTGCCTGTTCGACCTGCGACACCAGTCCCATTGAGGTCAATCGGTTCAGAACCTCGTATGCATTGCTGCGGCCGATCCCCGCCTTTGCGGCGATAGCGGTAACGGGTGCATCCCCCAGCTCCAGCGCGGCAAGATAAAAATGCGCGCGGGTGCCATCGATCCCGAGTTCATTCAATACTTTCTCGATATCCATTGGAGACCCTAAGTGCCGTCCATCGGCGGGTGGTTGTCGCGCGGGGTAGCAGGCAAGATTGTCTATAAATATTGACAGCAATAAATACATATATCACAATATACTTATTTGTAGTAAACGGAATGATTGTTGTAATAGTTTGACATTTGAAAGGGGCAGTGTAACCTGCCTGAGGCAGCGAGAGGGGGCTCTCATGACCACAACCAGGCAAGTTACGAGTTCTGCGGCGCGCAGCAACGGCATGACGAGTGACGAGAAGTTCGTCATCTTCGCCTCGTCGCTCGGCACCGTTTTCGAATGGTACGATTTCTACCTCTATGCCGTTCTGGCGCCATTTTTCGCTTCGCTGTTCTTTCCCGCCGGGAACGACACCGCGGCGCTGCTTTCGGCCTTCGCCACCTATGCGGCCGGCTTCCTGGTGCGTCCGTTCGGCGCGCTGATCTTCGGCCGCCTCGGCGATCTTGTCGGCCGCAAATACACGTTCCTGGTCACCATCATGGTGATGGGCACATCGACCTTCCTGGTGGGGCTGCTGCCTACCTATGCGAACATCGGCTGGCTCTCGCCGGTGCTGCTGGTGACGCTGCGCCTGCTGCAGGGCCTTGCAGTCGGGGGTGAATATGGCGGCGCCGCGACCTACGTGGCCGAGCATGCGCGACCGGGCGAACGCGGCTATGCAACGAGCTGGATTCAGACGACCGCAACGGTCGGATTGGCGCTCGCCCTGGTTATCATCATTCTTTGCCGCGAATTGATGGATGCCAAGGCTTTTTCCGAGTGGGGTTGGCGCATCCCATTCATTGTGTCGGTGATCCTGCTGGTGTTCTCGGTCTATATCCGGCTCGGCTGAATGAGTCGCCGATCTTCCAGAAGATGAAGGAAGAGGGCAAAGGCTCGAAAGCGCCCCTGACCGAGAGCTTCCTCCGCTATCCGAACAACAAATACGTGCTGCTGGCGCTGCTCGGTGTCTGCGCCGGAATGAGCGTGGTGTGGTACACGGGCCAGTTCTATGCGTTGTTCTTCCTCACCCTCACGCTGAAACTGGACTACTTGTCGGCCTATTTATTGATCCTGACTTCGCTCGATCATCGGCACGCCGTTCTTTCTTGTGTTCGGCTGGCTGTCCGATCGCATCGGCCGTCTCAAGATCATCCTGGTGGGCTGCCTGATCGCAGCGCTGACCTACTTCCCACTCTATCGCGGCGATGACGCATTACGCCAATCCCGATCTGGAGGCGTTCTCGGACCGCAATCCGGTAACGATCATCGCCGATGGTTCGACCTGCGAATTGCACGTTTTCGTGACGGCCTTCACCACGTTCTCCAACTGCGATCGCGCCCAGGACCTGGTCACCAAACTCGGCGTATCGTTCAAGACCGAGAACGTGGCCAATTCGGGCGACAAGGTGAATTTGAAGATCGGCTCGACCACGGTGGAAGGCTTCGATGCTGACAAATGGAACGCGGCTTTTCTTGATGCCGGGTACCCGAACCTGCAACGCGACAAGGATGGCAAGATCGTGCCAAGGCAGCCGATACGGCCAAGATCAACTGGTTCATGACCGAATTGATCCTGGTCATCATGGTCATCTACGTCACCATGGCGTACGCGCCCGGTTGCGGCGTTCCTGGTCGAACTGTTTCCGACCAAGATCCGGTACACGTCGATGTCGTTGCCTTATCACATCGGTGCTGGCTGGTTCGGCGGCATGCTGCCCTTGCTCGCTACCGCTATCGTGGCGTCAACCGGAAATATCTATAACGGCCTGTGGTATCCGATCGGGGTCGCCGTCATGACGACCGTGATCGGCGGGTTGTTGTTACGCGATACGAAGGACGTCGACATCAAGGTGGGGTCGGGCGTCGAAGCAGCGCACCGCGCCTGAACAAACAAGTCTTTGCGGTCGCGAAGGGTTGCGACAAACTCGTCAGAAAGGCGCTACAAACTGGATTTTTGGCCCGCGCGTGGTTTTTGACGCCGTGATCTATTACCTCGCTTGCGAGATTGTTACTTTTTGCTGCGATGCTTCGGGCCACTCTTGACACTGCATCAACGGCTCGCTTGAAGCGCTCCCATCCGTCAGGGCGCATCTCAATTTCATCGCTTTACGATCGGGTGCGGGATATTTCGGTAAGGCCCTTCCTGACCGGCTCGCCGTCGTAACACCGCATTTTCACAGCTCTCTTCTCGCCGGTTGTTGTCGCTTGCCGACAAGTTTCCCCGGAACGCGCTCTTTTCCGGAATTATCACCACAAGCCGCATGGCTTGGGGCATTGGCCGAACAGGGTGAGTTGGACCATTTAATTGTTAAATTTGGACAGGCGGCCAAATAAAAAAGAGCCCGGGCGAACCGGGCTCCTGGAAGTTCCGATAGAAGGCCAGCCAAGGCAGTTGGCCGAACGCCCTGACCGACCCCATCAACCTATCTCAAGACGGTGCCCATGTCACGCCATCGCGCGGCTTGTGTGGTTACCCGCCTTGACTTTTCGGGGCGGCGGATCAGATTCATTCGTTCTGTGTTGTTTCAGTCTGTGGAGTAGCGTGATGGCATCGCTTGTTCCCGAGCCCGAGCGGCTCGATGCTGATCTACATTTCGTGCTGTGCGATTTTGGTGAGTTCGGCCCCGCTTTTGTAGAAACCAGCCCCGACAACGCAAGCCGAGAAGCCATCATTCGCGACATTCTCAGCGGTGAGTACGATCGTCCACTTCGCGTTCTTGCCCTCAATCCAGCGGAGGGATGGTCCCGTGACGTGTCCCATGACGTCGCGCAGGCCGTAGCAATGGCGGCTGAAACCTTAGGCTCGGAATTGACCGACGGCACCCGGACTTTTCTCGAAGAGCAACTCGACCGACCAATGCATGTGCAGCAAGCAAAAGAATCGCAGAGCAATGCAGTCGAGCGCTATCAAAGATCCTGAACACTGGCGCAAGCGGGCCTCGGACATCCGGACGCTTGCCGCCGCGGTCGATGACCTTCCACAAAAGCAGGCGATGCTTCGTGTTGCCGAAGAGTATGATCTGCTTGCTGTGCGCGCTGAGCAGCGGTCCGGCGGGCAGATCACCCTTAACTCCTCCCCGTTGGCGACCAAAGTCGGCCGATGTCGTTGCGTACATGCGTCCCCCGCCCATCGAAAATCGGGTTCATTGAGCCGTGCCTGCCCTCGCTTGCTCCAGCACGCCGACGGGCGCCGTTGACTGCATGAAATCAGCACGATGGCTTCCGCCTGATGGCGCGGCGCGACGGCGCCATTCTGGCTAGTCGATTTGCGGTTTCAGGAACGCGTCGGAGTCGATTGCCGCCGATCGCAGGAACTCTAACGCACCCTCATGAAACGCGTTGAGACCATTGCCATAGTACTCAGTCAGCAACGGAATGAGCCTGCATTTTGCGGAAGCCGCCGCCGCCGATGTGGCGCAGTGTGCGGCGAGCCAATCCAGCAAGTCTAGGACTTCGCCGGAGCGATCACGACTTGCAGCAAATTCAGAATCGCCGGTCGGATCAACGCGAAAGCCATATTCGCCTGCCCCGATAGCTTGTGCGCATTCGACGCATTTCATGATTATGAGTGACGTTTTGGCATCGATTGCCTTCCCGCGCGACGGCGCCTTATCCGTTTCAGGGACCGGCAAGGCAACGACATTGAACGACCTATTCCTGCTCGTCATGCCGATTGTGTCCTGATCAAATTGGCTGGGGACAGCAACCGTCCAAGCGGCAAACCGTGCAGTTTTTTGATAGGAGTCGTGGTGGACATGGCGTCCGTTCCTAACGGTCGCTGTGTGGATACAAGCATCTGCAACGTTTAGGTATTAAGATACGGCCTATTTATAAGGCCATTATGTGGCGTGGCGCGCGCGTCATGGGGTGCGGCGGGTGGGCTGTTGTAGCTGGATGCAGGCTTCATCCAATCGTCATCAGGTGGAATGGATAGGGATCGAAGCGATTGATTATGTGGCCAAAAACAAAAAAAGGTCCCGATCGGCCTCCGGGCGACAGCGTGTCCAACAAAGTGTCCAATTTCAGCAGGCTTGCCAATGCTCGTGAAGTGCCCCCATTGCCCTGCCACCACCGAGGTCGCGGCGGATGGCTGGGACGTCGCCTACAAGACCTCGTGCGCCTACTTCCATGACAAGCTGTTCAAAAAGGGCGGGTCTATATCCGACGCAGACTTGGGTCGGTGCCCTTACATGGACCCACTCAGAGACGCTGCGGTCCTCAAGCTTCGAAGTGGCGTAGCCCGCCGAAATCGGCGCGCACGCGGGACTGGAATATGACCAAGAATTGGGATAGCCCAGCCGCCCGCCGACCGGAGGAAGAGGACTGGAACTGAATGGAGACAGGTGCCCAATTCGAGATCATCGTCAGTGGCAAACCGCGCTCCTATCGCGATGACCCAGTCATTGCGATCGAGGCTGCGAAGTATCTCAAGGAGCGCCAGCCCACACATGAGGTGAGCGTCCGCAGCCTGCAGGACGGCTCCGTCACCGTCATTGGATGGGAGGACGGCAAGGCGGTTGTCAAAGCTTGACGGCTGCCCGCTCCAGAGGATCGGCCCCGATAACAGGTCGCTCAGCCGGCGCCATTGATTTGCAAGTCGCGCCGGCCTCGCCCCCACCATGGGCCGTTGGATGGCGAGCGCCGGCCGCGAACTACTCCCTGAGGCCGACGCCATCGTGCCGGTGCCGCTGCACTGGCGCCGGCAATGGGCGCGGCGGTTCAATCAATCGGCGCTGCTTGCCGAGATCATCGCGAAAGCGAGCGGCTGCCGGTCGCGCACGGCGTGCTCAAGCGCGTCAAGCCGACGCCGCAGCAGGTCGGGCTCTCGCAGACCGAGCGCGCCGCCAACGTGCAGGGCGCCTTCGCGGTGCCGGCCGGCGACAAGGCCGCAGTCGCGGGCCGACGGCTCCTGCTGGTCGACGACGTGCTGACCTCCGGGGCGACGGTCGATGCCTGCGCCCGGGCGCTCCTGCGCGCCGGGGCCGCGCAGGTCGACGTGCTGGTCTTCGCCCGGGTTGTGGCGCCGCACCGCACTCCCATATAAGTTCAAAGGGTTCGTTTCAGAAGACGCACGGATCACCATGGCTCAGGTCGAGATCTACACCACGCGCTTTTGTCCTTATTGCCATTCGGCCAAGGCGCTGCTGCAACCGCAAAGGTATCGTCTTCACGGAAATCGACGTGACCGGCGATCCGGAAGGGCGTGGCAAGATGGTCGAGCGCGCGCACGGCGGCTACACCGTGCCGCAGATCTTCGTCGGCGCGACCCATGTCGGCGGGTCCGACGAACTGCACGCGCTCGATCGCGCCGGTAAGCTCGACCCGCTGCTCGCAGCCGAAGGCATCCCGCTGACGGCGGAACAAGGACAGTCTGCATGAGCACCTCCGGCACGTCGACCTTCACCGTCGGCCTCGTGCAGATGCGTTCGGGCCTTTCGCCCGCAGCCAATCTCGACGCGGCCGTCAAGCTGATCCGCGAGGCGAAGAAGGCCGGCGCCGACTACGTGCAGACGCCCGAGATGACCAACATCATGGACATTCAAGCGCGAGCGGCTGTTCGCCGCGATCGTATCCGAGGAGGAGGATGTGACGCTCGCGAGCTTCCGCGAGCTTGCGCGCAAGCTCGGCATCTATCTGCACATCGGCTCGCTGGCGCTGAAGATTTCGCCCGAGCGCGCGGTCAACCGCTCGTTCCTGATCGATCCGCATGGCGAGATCGTCGCGCGCTACGACAAGATCCACATGTTCGACGTCGATCTCGCGGGCGGCGAGAGCTACCGCAAGTCGCGCAATTTCCGGCCGGGCGAGAGTCGCGTCGTCGCCGATCTGCCGTGGGGCCGGCTCGGGCTGACGATCTGCTACGACCTGCGCTTTCCGGCGCTCTATCGCGCGCTGGCCGAGGCCGGCGCGTCGTTCATGGCGATTCCGGCGGCCTTCACCAAGCAGACTGGCGAGGCGCATTGGCACATCCTGGTGCGGGCGCGCGCGATCGAGAACGGCGCGTTCGTGTTTGCGGCCGCGCAGGGCGGCCGGCACGAGAACGGGCGCGACACGTTCGGCCATTCACTGGTCGTTGATCCCTGGGGCCGTATCCTGGCTGAAGGTGGCACAGAGCCAGGCGTGGTGATGGCCAGAGATCGACATCGCCGAGGTCGCTGCCGCGCGCTCGCGCGTGCCCTCGCTGCAGCACGGCGGCGCTTCGAGATGGTGGCGCCGCGCTCGGAACCGGTGCCGCTGCACGCCGTCGGAGCGCCGCGATGATCCGTTACGCGCTCGTTTGCGCGAAGGGCCACGCCTTCGAAAGCTGGTTTGCGAATTCGGCGGCCTACGACAAGCAGGTCAAGCGTCGGTCTCGTGAGTTGCCCGGAATGCGGGGACACCAAGGTCGAGAAGGCGATCATGGCGCCGCGGCTCGTCGGCACGAGCAAGCGCGCGGCCGGCGATCCTGCCACGGTGCCAAGCGCGCCGAGCGTTCCAGCCGTCGTAGAGGAGAAGACGCCGGTCGCGATGATCTCGCCGCAGGAGCGCGAGTTCCGGTCCAAGCTCAAGGCCTTGCGCGAGCACCTCACGCGGAACTCCGATTACGTCGGCCAGAAGTTTCCCGAGGAAGCCCGCAAGATGCACTACGGCGAACTCGATCACCGCTCGATCTACGGCGAGGCCTCGCCGCAGGAAGCCAAAGAACTGCACGAGGAGGGAATCGAGTTTCATCCGCTGCCGGTGCTGCCGGACGAGCGGAATTAGAATCCATTGGGCAGATACGCGCGGACGCTTTCCATCACTGCAAGGAGGACCGCATGGCCGAGACCGTGGTCGTGACACCGGATCAGATCAGGTTGCGGCCGGGCGCCGGCGGCAACGTCAAGGGCCTCAATGTCATGCGGGTTCACGACGGCGTTCCCTACGTCAATATCATCAAGTCGCCGCCAAACACCTATGCGCGGGTCCACTCCCACGACGTGGACGAGGTGATGGTGGTCGTGGCCGGCCGCATGTTCTTCACCGGACGCTGGTGCGAGGTCGGCAGCGTGATCTACGTGCCGGCGCACGAGGAATACTGGTACTCCACGGCTGACCAGCCCTGCCGCATCGCGCTCGTGCGTCCGCAGGGACGCGGCAGGCTTCACGCACGGCCTCGAGGCGCAAGCGCATGGGCGTGCGGCGCCGATCGAAGCGATGGACAACGATGACGCCTGACCGGCCATATCGCGCGCGGGTGCGCGCGCGGGCGAGATGATTCTGTGGTGCGCCTGCGGCCGGAGCGCCCACCAACCCTATTGCGACGGCTCGCACCGGGCACCGCACACAGCCCGGTGCGGATCGTCGCGTCGCACGACCTGACGGTTGCGTTCTGCGGCTGCAAGGTGACCAGGAACCCGCCGTTCTGCGACGGCAGCCACTTGGCGTTTCGCGCAGCGCGGGAGGCGGGCAAATTTGCCGGAGCCCGCCTGAACGCCAGGCCCTTCACAGGCTTTTGCAAACACGCTTTAATCGCCGCGCGAACAAACGGGCGCATGCCGCGGCTGACGCGAGCGTGACCGAGGACATGGGAGGATCAGATGGCGTTCAACCGACGAGACGTGCTTCTGCGTGGTGGCGCGACGGCAGCGGCATTGACGGCGGGCGGCCTTGCCATGCCCGACCCTGCCTCGGCGCAGGCGGAACGGCCGCCGCGCAAGTGGCACCGCGAGGCGGACGTGGTGGTGATCGGCTCGGGCGCCACCGGGCCTGCCCGCCGCGATCGTCGCGCGCGAGGCCGGCGCGTCGGTGATCATGGTCGAGGCGCAAAAACGATATCGGCGGCCACGCGATCGTGCAGCGGCGGCAACATTGCCGCTCGGCGGCGGCACCAGCATCCAGAAGAAAGCACGGCATCGAGGATTCGCCCGACCTGTTGTTCCAGCGACCTCACCGACTGGTCGGTGGTCCAGCCCAACGGCTTTCCCGATTACCGCTACAACGATCGCGAGATCATCCGCGCCTTCGCCGACAACAGCGCGCCGACCTTCGAGTTCCTGCTGGCGCATGGCGTCATGTTCGTCGACAAGGCGCCGGACGCGCCGGGGCGGCAGTTCGATCGGCAATTCCGTGCCGCGCGCCAGATGCACTGCTGCGGTCATGCGACTGGCCGCAGGTGCAGACCGGAAAGCCCGCCGATCCCGAGCGTGCGCGCGACGCTCTCCTCCGGCAACGGGCTGATGCGCCCGCTCGAGGCGCGGCCGCGAAGAAGGCCGGCGTGCAGATCCTGCTCGAACACCGCATGACCGCGATCTATCGGCGAGCAGCCCGACGTCGGGCCGCGTGCTCGGCATCGCCGTCGACAACAACGGCACCACGCTCAACATCCGCGCCCGCAAGGCGGTGATCATCGCGACCGGCGGCTCGACCGGCAACGTCGAATTTCCGCCGCATGTTCGATCCGCGCCTGACCGAGGAATATTGCGGCCTCGCCGGCATGCCGTGGTCGAACCAGGACGCCAGCGGCGAGATCGCCGGCATGGCGATCGGCGCCTCGCTCTGGGGCCTCGCCAATTACACCGGCCGAGATCGGCTCCGGCCTGACCAAGCCCGGCAAGATCGGCAGCCAATATGGCTACGTGAATCTGCGCTGGATGCCGGGCAGCCCGCGTGTTCGACAAGGCGCGCGCGACCGGGCTTGCGCGTCGCCGACTGGCAGGACGTCATCCTGGTCAACATGCTGGGCAAGCGCTTCTACGACGAGACCGGCGCCGCAATTCACCGGCAACAATTACCAGGGCGATCAAGCCCTACACGCCCGGCAGCTATCTCAACGCCAAGAACGTCAAGTACAATCCCAACAATTTCATCAACGCGGCGATGGCCGGGATCGGCGACGGCCACAACGGCGGCGGCCCGATCTGGGCGATCTTCGACGCCGACGCGGTCGCGCGCGAGAAATGGGACCCCAAGCCGCCGAATGTCGACATCGACGCGGGCTTCTTCTTCAGCGCCGACACGCCTGGCTGAGCTGGCGAGCAAGATCGTGATGAAATACCAGCGCGTGCCGATGCCGCCGCGACATCTGGAAGCAGACGGTGGCGCGCTACAATTCCTTCGTCGATTCCGGCGAGGACGAGCGATTTCGGCAAGCCGAAGCCGCTCTACAAGATCGCCAAGCCGCCGTTCTACGCGGCCTGGTCGACGCCGGTCATCCACGACACGCGCGCGGGCTTGCGCATCAACGCGCGAGTGCCAGGTGGTCGACATGAACGGCCAGGTGATCCCCGGCCTCTATTGCGGCGGCGAATCGGCCGGCGGCTTCTCCATGCACGGCCTCGCGCGCGCGACCTGCCAGGGCTTCATCGCCGGCAAGAACATGGCCGCGGAGGGGCGGACGGCGTAGCGGTGGGTGCGCGTCACGGGACTTGAAACAGATCGCGCACGGCCACATCGATGCCAGGCGGGTCGACATGGAGCGTTCCATCGCTGAGGATGCGAGTCGCAATCGCGTCCTCTTTGCCTCGTGCGTGATGGATGACTAGGCGCTTGTCAGGGTCAAGAATGAGATAGTGCCGCACACTCGCGATCCGGAAATAACCGGCGAGCTTGGCGGAGGCATCCACATGGCGCGTCGAAGGCGAGAGAACCTCCACGACAATCACCGGGTTCGGCACCTCAACGACGGCGTCTGAAATCCTCGGACCACAATAAACGAGAGCATCAGGTTCGTGCGCCGTATCGTGGTCGATGCGCAATGTCATGCCATCGGGCAGCATGTGACAGGGGGCGGCGGCCTTTCTTATTCCGTTCAATAGCGCCGTTTGCGCGGCATATTTGACGTGGGCATGCCCGGCACGCTCCGGTACCATTGCATAGACGACCCCAGCGTAAAGCTCGAAACGGCCCTCCTGGCCTTCGGCCCAGGCGAGGTACTCGTCGACGGTCATCTTGTTTTGCGGCAGAGCGGTCATGTTCGAAGACTATCATTGTTGCGAGCTGTGCGACAATGACGCAACGAGAGCAGTAGGACGTAGGATGGGTTCAGCGCAGCGAAACCCATTTTTGTTCTTCCGACGTGTCTCGTATTGAGCGAACTCCTCATGCGGCGATGCGTGTTGTCATAAGCTGTCTATCGTAGTACGTTTTTGCCATGATCAGGTCATGGCGCAATGCCGCGACCCGGCGTGTCTGGGAGGGTGAGAAACCGAACCAGTTCCGCGGCCTCGATTTCGATGCCGCGATCGATCTTTTGCTAGCACTCAACGTGGCGGGCATGTTGCAAGACCTCAGTCCGCTGCGGAGCGTGCATCTGCACAAGCTCAAGGGTCAACGCAAGAATCAATGGGCCATGATCGTGAATGCGCGATGGCGCATCTGCTTCGAATTCCGCAAGGGCGACGCCCACAATGTTGAAATCGTCGACTACCACAAAGGTTAACTCGGTGACTCCGGTTGCCCATCCCGGCCGTTTTCTCAGGCGCGAGCTTGCTGCCCGGGGCCTAAGTGCCAATCGTCTCGCCCTCGACCTCGGGGTACCCTCTGGCCGCATCACCGACATCCTGAATGTGCGTCGCGCGATCACCGCCGACACCGCGGTCCGGCTCGGCCGCTATTTCGGCAACAGCCCGCAGTTCTGGCTCGACCTGCAGAGCCAGCATGACATCGCGGTGATTGAACGAGAGCGCGGCAAGGAGATCGCGCGTAGGGTACGGCCGGCAGATGCGGCGTGAGTGGCGTGAAGTTCGCTGATGTATGTGTTTTGCCGTGCTCAATCTGAGCGTACGCTTGCCGCGCGCCAGCAAGGTCCCGCAGGCGATGAGCGGCGAGCGGCGCAATAGAGCGATTGCGCCCTGCGAGCCTCACACGTCCAGCATCTCCTCGTTCGCGAATTCCGCCCGCTCCTGGATGAACTCGAAGCGAGCCTCCGGGCTGTTGCCCATCAGCCGCTCGACCGATTTGGCGGTGTCCTTGCGCGCGTCCTCGACGACCGCACCCGCAGCAGCGAGCGCTTCCGCGGGTCCATCGTGGTTTCCTTGAGCTGCGCCGCCATCATCTCGCCCAGGCCCTTGAAGCGGCCGATCTCGACCTTGGCGTTGGCGTGGAACTCCTTCTTCAGGAGTTCGTCCTTGTGCTTGTCGTCGCGCGCGTAGAACAGACTTGCCGCCATGCGAGAGGCGGTAGAGCGGCGGCACCGCGAGGTAGAGGTGGCCGTTCTCGATCAGCTTCGGCATCTGCCGGTAGAAGAAGGTGATGAGCAGCGAGGCGATGTGGGCGCCGTCGACGTCGGCGTCGGTCATCACGATCACCTTCTCGTAGCGCAGATCCTCGTCGCGGTAGTGCGCGCCGGTGCCGCAGCCGAGCGCCTGCACGAGGTCGGAGAGCTGCTGGTTCTGCGCGAGCTTGTCCTTGCCGGCGGAGGCGACGTTGAGGATCTTGCCGCGCAGCGGCAGGATCGCCTGCGAGGCGCGGTCGCGCGCCTGCTTGGCGGAGCCGCCGGCGAAATCGCCTTCGACGATGAAGATCTCGGAGCCTTGCGCCGCCGTGTTGGTGCAGTCGGCGAGCTTGCCCGGCAGCCGCAGCTTGCGCACCGCGCGTCTTGCGGGAGATTTCCTTCTCCTGGCGTGCGCCGGATGCGCTCGTCGGCGCGCTCGATCACGAAGTCGAGGAGCTTGTTGGCCTGCGTCGGGATTGCCGCGAGCCAATGGTCGAACGGGTCCTTGATCGCCGTTCTCGACGATGCGGGCGGCCTCGGCGGTGGCGAGCCGGTCCTTGGTCTGGCCCTGGAATTCCGGCTCGCGGATGAACACCGAGAGCATGCAGGCGGCGCCCGCCATCACGTCGTCGGTGGTGATCGCGGCGGCGCGCTTGCCTGGCTGATGCGCTCGGCGTGGTCCTTGAGCGCCTTGGTGAGCGCGATGCGCAGGCCCAATCTCGTGCGTGCCGCCATCGGCGGTCGGGATGGTGTTGCAATAGGAGGAGAGGAAGCCGTCGGCGTCGGCGGACGAAGCCGATCGCCCATTCGACCGTGCCGTGGCCGCCCGGCTTCTCCGACTTGCCGGCGAAGATGTCGGGATGCACCAGCGTCTGGCCCTGTGATGGTGGCGGCGAGATAGTCCTCGAGCCCCTTCGGCGAAATGGAAGGTCGCCTCCGCCGGCACGTCTTCGACGCCGTGCGAGCAGTTCCGGCGCGCACTACCAGCGGATCTCGACGCCGCCGAACAGATAGGCCTTGGCGCGCGCCATCTTGAACAGGCGCTGCGGATTGAACTGCGCCTTCTCGCCGAAAATCTGCGGGTCGGGCTTGAAACGCACCTTGGTGCCGCGCCGGTTGGCGACCTTGCCGAGCTTCTGCAGCGCGGCTTCGGCTTGCCGCGCTCGTAGACCTGCGGTAGAGCAGCCCGCCGCGCGCGACCTCGACCTCCAGGCGCTCCGACAGCGCGTTGGCGACGGACACGCCGACGCCGTGCAGGCCGCCGGATGTGTCGTAGACCTCGCGAGTCGAATTTGCCGCCCGCGTGCAGCGTCGTCATGATCACTTCGAGCGCGGATTTCTTCGGGAACTTCGGATGCGGATCGACCGGGATGCCGCGCCCATTGTCGGTGACGGTGAGAAAGCCGTCGGCGCTCGACCTCGACCTCGATGAAGTTGGCATGGCCGGCGAGCGCCTCGTCCATGGCGTTGTCGATCACCTCGGCGAACAGGTGGTGCAGCGCCTTCTCGTCGGTGCCGCCGATGTACATGCCGGGCCGCCGGCGCACCGGCTCGAGCCCTTCCAGCACCTCGATGTGGCTTGGCGGTGTAGCCGGCCTCGGCGCCGGCGGTGCGCGCGCGCGGCTTGGCGCACGGCTTTGGCGCGGCCGGGGCGCTGCGCGGAGCGGGCAGGTCGAACAGGTCGCGGGCGGGGAGCGGGAGCGGGTTTTTTTGCGGTTTTGGCCATACGGGTCTGTCTGTTGCTGGAAACGAATCGGGCGGTCCCGACTATGCCACGGCCGTGGCTGGATCGTGATGGCGTTCGGCGCAGGTCCGCGCGCTCCTGGCCTTGGCGGACGCCGGCAGGCTAACGCGCACGGCAAGCCAGAGGGCAGATCCTCGATGTTCGACAACCATCGAGGCTTACGCGCACGCAGATCGTTGATTTCGTGCGCGATGCATGAGGCTTGGGCGGCGCCGGTGGTATTTGTGCTGGCGTTCGGCGAATCGCTTGCCTTCATCTCGCTGTTGCTGCCGGCCTGGGCGGCGCTGGTCGGCATCGGTGCGCTGATCTGCCCAGGGCGGGCTCAATTTCTGGCCGATCTGGGTGGCCGGCTCGATCGGCGCCGCGCTCGGCGATTGGCTGTCCTACTGGATCGGCACGCAAGCTCGAACACGCGCGTGCAGACACATCTGGCCGCTGTCGCGCCATCCTGAACTGATCCCCAAGGGCGAGGCCTTCGTCGAAGAAATGGGGCGTGTTCGGCGATCTTCATCGGCCGCTTCTTCGGGCCGCTGCGCGCCTCGGTGCCGCTCATCGCCGGCATCTTCGAGATGCCGTTCTGGCAGTTCCAACTCGCGAATTTCATCTCCGCCTTCGTCTGGGCGGCGGTGCTGCTCACGCTCGGCGACGTGATCGGCAAGATGCTCGCGCGGCTGTTCGGCAGTTGAGCGCGCGTTGCAGCCGGTGGCACTACTGCGCCCAGATCAGCAACGCGACCCCGATGACGATCAGCACGATCCCGAACGCCCTCGCGCGCCGTCGTCGGCTGCCTGAACACGAAGCGCGAGATCGCCTGCGCGAACAGGACCTCGACCAGCGCGAGCGTGCGCACGCTGGCTGCGGTGGCAAGCGCAAACGCCAGGAACCAGAACTGCGAGGCGAGCGCGCCGAGGAAGCCGGCGAGCAGCGAGGGCCGCCAGGCGCGCACGATCGCGCGCATGACGCCCGGCTCGCGCAGCCACAGATAGATCGACAGCAGCGACGACCTGGATCGCGAGCCCGATCACCAGCGTGAAGGTCGCGGCCATGAGATAGCTCGGCAGGCCGAGGCTCAGGATCGCGCCGCGAAATCCGATCGCGGAGGCCGCGAACATGGCGCCGGCGGCGAGCCCCAGCAGCGTCGCCTTGGCGCCGACCGCGGTGCCGGGCTTGAGCGCCATGATCACGACGCCGGCGGTGGCGACCAGGATGGCGAGTGCCATCAGCGGCGTCACCCGTCGCCGAGGAGGACGAGGCCGAACAGCGCGACCTGCACCGGCTCGGTCTTGATGTAGGCATAGACCACCACGAACGAGCGGTCGTTCATGGCCGCGAGCATCAGCGCGGTCGCGGCGATCTGCGCGAGGGCGCCGTCGAGCACCCAGGCCCAGTAGACCGCCCCCGGCCGCGGCAGGGCCTCGCCGCTCGCGATCAGCACGCGGCGAGGAAAGACGAGCGCAAACGGAAAGCCGAACAGGAAGCGCACGTGGGTCGCCCCGACCGTGCCGAGCGTCGCCGTGAGCTCGCGCTGCGTGGCATTGCGCAGGGTCTGGCTCGCCGCCGCGATGACGGTGAACAACGCCCAGAGCCAGCTTGTGTCGCACAGCTCGCTCTCCCCCTTGCGCCCAGGGTCAGTGATGCTCAGCGGCCGGCTTCGCGGCCGTGAGCATGTAGTTCACGTCCATGTCGGTCGAGATCTGCCAGCGGTCGGCGAGCAGATTGTAGATCACGCCGGTCTCGTCGATCAGGCGCAGCCCGTCCCGCTCAAGCGCGACCTCGAGCTCGTTCGGGGTGACGAACTTGTCCCAGCGGTGGGTGCCGCGCGGCAGCCAGCGCAGCACGTATTCGGCGCCGACGATGGCGAGCGCGAAGCTCTTCGAGCGTGCGGTTGATGGTGGCGGCGATCATCAGCCCGCCGGGCTTGACCATCTCGGCGCAGCGCCGCACGAACAGGCCGAGGTCGGCGACGTGCTCGACCACCTCCATGGCCAGCACCACGTCGAAGCGCTCGCCCGCGTCCGCCAGCGCCTCGGCGGTGGTCGACGCGGTAATCGATCGCGAGGCCGGCCTCTGCGGCGTGCAGCCGCGCCGCCTCGATATTGGCGCGCAGCCGGGTCGGCGCCCACGACCCGGCGCCAAGCCGCGCCAAGGGCTCGCACAGGATGCCGCCGCCGCAGCCGATGTCGAGGATGCGCAAGCCCGCGAGGCTGTCGAGCCGCTTGCCGTCGCGCCCGAACTGCCGGCAGGCCGCCTCCTTGATGTAGCCGAGCCGCACCGGGTTGAACTTGTGCAGCACGCCCATCTTGCCGCGCGGGTCCCACCAGGTCGCGGCCAGCGCCGAGAAGCGCGCGACCTCGTCGGCGTCGACGGTCGACCAGCCGGTCGCGGCGTCACGTGCGTGGCATTCGATCGCTCGTCTCCAAGCCGGTTGCAGCCGACATCACCTCGCCGGTATGTATACGCGCCTTTTCGCGCGGGGGCTTCGCCATCAAGCCGGCCCGGCGCACATTTCCCGCCTGAGACCGAAGCCCCGCCATGGCCCGCCTCGTGATGAAGTTCGGCGGAACCTCGGTCGCCGATCTCGACCGCATCCGCAACGTCGCGCGCCACGTCAAGCGCGAGGTCGACGCCGGCCACGAGGTGGCGGTGGTGGTCTCGGCCATGTCGGGCAAGACCAACGAGCTGGTCGGCTGGTGCCGCGACGGCCGCGCCGCTGCACGACGCCCGCGAATACGACGCCGTGGTCTCCTCCGGCGAGCAGGTGACGGCGGGCCTGCTGGCGATCGTGCTGCAGGACATCGGCGTCAACGCCCGCTCCTGGCAGGGCTGGCAGCTCCCGATCGCTGACCTCGAACGCCCATGGCTCGGCGCGCATCCTCGACATCAACGGCGACGAGCTGATCAAGCGCTTCAAGGAGCGCGAGGAGGTGGCGGTGATCGCCGGCTTCCAGGGCGTGCACAAGGAAACCGGCCGCATCACCACGCTCGGGCGCGGCGGCTCGGACACCTCGGCGGTCGCGATCGCGGCCGCGATCGCGGCGGAGCGCTGCGACATCTATACCGACGTCGACGGCGTCTACACCACCGACCCGCGCGTGGTGCCGCAGGCGCGGCGGATGCCCAAGATCGCCTACGAGGAGATGCTGGAGCTCGCGTCGCTCGGGGCCAAGGTCATGCAGGTGCGCTCGGTCGAGCTCGGCATGGTGCATAACGTGCGCATCTTCGTGCGCTCGAGCTTCGACAAGCCCGAGGACATCGATCCGCACGCGGAGCCGCCCGGAACGCTCATTTGCGGCGAGGAGGAGATCGTGGAACAGCAGGTCGTCACCGGCATCGCCTTCTCCAAGGACGAGGCGCAGATCTCCATCCGCCGGGTCGCCGACAAGCCCGGCATCGCGGCCGCGATCTTCGGCCCGCTGGCGGACGCCAACATCAACGTCGACATGATCGTGCAGAGCGTGTCGGCCGACGGCGCCACCACCGACCTCACCTTCACGGTGCCGGCCGCCGACTACGAGCGCGCCGCCGACGTGCTGGCCAAGGCCAAGAAGGCATCGGCTACGACCACCTCGACGGGGCGACCGACGTCGCCAAGGTGTCGGTGATCGGCATCGGCATGCGCAGCCATGCCGGCGTCGCGGCCAAGGCGTTCAGGGCGCTGGCCGAGCGGCAGATCAACATCCGCGCCATCACCACCTCGGAGATCAAGTTTTCGCTGCTGATCGACGCCGCATACACCGAGCTTGCGGTGCGGACGCTGCACAGCCTATATGAGTTGGACAAGGCATGAGGCGAGTTGTAGAAATCTATTTGCGGGAGCGAGATCGGTTTCAGCCGCAGGGATTTTGGGATTATGAGAAATGGTGATAATTGTATTAAGGGGCAAGAGCGAAGAGAGGGAGCGCGGAGTGTATAACTAAGGAATGTGAGAATTGTCAGGGATTGTGACATCTTCGAAGCTGCGGTGGTTATGGATTAAGGGCTCGCGGCTTCGCGGCGCGGAGGAATGACTGTGAATGGATAGTGAGTTCGGTGTCATTGCCGCTCTGCGATCTGCGGCACCGGTGCGTGGGAGAGTAGCGAGAGCGCGCGCTGTTGTCAAACGTTCAGCAGGAGCGATAGTTCCTAGGGTGAGAGCATAGTAGGAATAGGGCAGCGCGGCGTTACGCCCGATCGTGAGGCGGCGGAAATCGGCGCGGAAGCGATACAGTCCTGTCGACATCATAGGAGACCATGCGCTTTTTGTTGTTGTCGGGAAGCGCAAGCGCGGCGAAGGTAAAGCGGCTGGCCTGCGGCCACGCGATGCGCTGAGGGCGGAAGAGGCTGAGACCAGAAGCCCTCGGCGTCGAGCGTCAGGCTGTTGGCGTAGGGTAGGAGCATCACGGCGCCGACCGCCGCGCAGGCGCGGAAGAACAGGATGCTGGCGATGACGGCGAACAGGGCTTTGCGGATAGCAATTGACAAAGAAGATCAGGAAAACGCACGCCGACCACGAAAGCGAGCGAGAAGGAGAGCAGCGCCAGCATCTTGAGCCGGCTGACGCGCAGCTTCACCGGGCCGGGAAAGCGAGCAAGGATTGCATAGACCTGTCGACAGCTATGGCTCGCATCACAACGGTTCTGTTTATGCCCGCATTGAGTTGAAATGATGGGCGTGGCTAGGCGCAAGCGACGCGGCCCCGGCCAGACATGTCCCCATCTTGACATGCGGGACGAGCGAATGACGGTTCTGCTCGAGCGCGCGCGTGCGCCACTCGCCCATCAGCTAGGCGAGATCTTCTAAGGGCAGTGGATAGTTGGGCGGCAGCGTACTGGTGTCCTTCTGCGCGCGGCGGCGCTGCGGAGTGTCGCTGGAATGCATCACGTGGTACCGGACGAACTTGACCTCGTCGCTGTGATCGACCCGGAAGCGAGCGACGTTCCACCAGTGCTTGCGCTCGCGCCGGAAGATCCTGCGGATCTCGAAACCGTCGACGTGAAGCGTCAGGCCGAGCGCGCACGGCTGGAGCAGCAGGACCGTCGACCGGACAGGGAGGACCGCCAGTACGAGCGTTGCGCATAGCGTCAGGTCCAAGACCGCTCCAGCCGACGCCGGGTATTTTCGGGACCAGAATAGAGACGCAACACCAGGAGAGGGATCAACAGCCCCAGTACCAAGAGCAATTGAGATTGCTCGGGTTGAGCGAGACAGGTCCAGGAAAGCGGGCGAGCATAGATTGAGCTACATCGCAAGGTATGGGAAAGATAGATAGATGGAAAAAATAAATAAAAATAAAATGAGAAATAATAAAAAAATAAATAAAATAATTATATAAAAATAAAAAAATAATGATAATAAAATAAAAAAAAAAAAAAGAGAAATTGAATCCATCATCCGCGCTTGCCACCCCGCACCCCCATTGGCTATACGGCCTATGGGTTGTAGCCCCGGGCGGCCGGTACCCGCGGACACATTTCCTGATTGAGTTGCGCCGGGGCGTATGGCCCCGGCCGAAGATGCGGCCCGAGGGATCACGTCATGGCTGGCGCGCTCGGCGGTCCGCGCGTGCTGTTGCGCCGGCTTCGCGAGGTGATGGCGGAGCCGGTCAGCGCGCAGGAACGCCTCGACAAGATCGTGGTGCTGATCGCCGCCAACATGGTGGCGGAGGTCTGCTCCGTCTACGTGTTGCGCGTCGACGGCACGCTCGAGCTGTACGCCACCGAGGGCCTCAAGAAGGAGGCCGTGCACCAGACCGTGCTGCGCTCGGACGAGGGCCTGGTCGGCCTGGTCGCCAGCGAAGCGAACCCGATCAATCTCTCGCAGGCGCAGGACCACCCGGCCTTCTCGTTCCGGCCGGAGACCGGCGAAGAGATCTACCACTCGTTCCTGGGCGTGCCGGTGCTGCGCGCCGGCAATACGCTCGGCGTGCTGGTGGTGCAGAACCGGGCGCGGCGCACCTATTCCGAGGAGGAAGAGGAGGCGCTGCAGACGACCGCGATGGTGCTCGCCGAGATGATCGCCTCGGGCGAGCTTTCGGCGCTCGCGCGGCCCGGCGCGCCCGAGCCCGCGGCGCGCCGCGCCGCTCCATCTCACGGGCGCGGCGCTCAACGACGGCATCGCGCTCGGCCACGTGGTGCTGCACGAGCCGCGCGTGGTGATCACCAATTTCATCGCCGACGACGTGCCGAAGGAACTCAAGCGCCTGGAAGCCGCGGTCGACACCATGCGCTCGGACCTCGACGCGCTGCTCGAACGCGGCGAGGTCGCCGACGCGCGGCGAGCATCGCGACGTGCTCGAAGCCTACCGCATGTTCGCCTATGACCGCGGCTGGGCGCACCGGCTCGAAGAAGCCGTGCGCACCGGCCTGACCGCCGAGGCCGCGGTCGAGCGCGTGCAGTCCGACACCCGCGCGCGCATGCTGCGCGTGACCGATCCCTATCTGCGCGAGCGCCTGCACGACCTCGACGAACTCGCCAACCGCCTGATGCACCAGCTTCTCGGCCAGGATTACGCTCCCGAGCGCGAGCGGCTGCCCGAGAACGCCGTCCTGGTCGCGCGCTCGATGGGGCCGGCGGCGCTGCTCGACTACGACCGCCGCCGGCTGCGCGGCCTGGTGCTGGAGGAAGGCGGACCGACCTCGCACGTCGCCATCGTGGCGCGCGCGCTCGGCATCGCGGCGGTCGGCGAAATCGCCAACGCGACCGGCCTCGTCGATCCGGGCGACGCGATCATCGTCGACGGCACCACCGGCGAACTGCACGTGCGGCCGATGCCCGACATGGAGGCCGCCTATATCGAGCGCGTGCGGCTGCGCGCGCGCCGCCAGTTGCAATATCTCGCGCTGCGCGACCGGCCGTGCGTGACCAAGGACGGCGTGCCGGTGACGCTCATGCTCAATGCCGGGCTCGCGGTCGACCTGCCGCATCTCGAGGAGACCGGCGCCGCCGGCATCGGGCTGTTCCGCACCGAGATGCAATTCATGGTCGCGGAGGAGCAGCCGCGCGCGGCCGACCAGTTCGCGCTCTACCGCGCCGTGCTCGATGCCGCCGGCGAGCGGCCGGTGACCTTCCGCACGCTCGACATCGGCGGCGACAAGGTCGTGGCCTATATGCGCAACGTCGAGGAGGAGAACCCGGCGCTCGGCTGGCGCGCCATCAGGCTCGGGCTCGACCGGCCGGGGCTGCTGCGCACGCAACTGCGCGCGCTCCTGCGCGCCGCCGGCGGGCGCGAGCTGAAACTGATGTTCCCGATGATCGCCACGGTGGAGGAGTTCGACGAGGCGCGCGAACTGGTCGAGCGCGAGCTGACCTATCTGCGCCGGCACGGCCACAAGCTGCCGGAGCGCGCCGACGTCGGCTCCATGGTGGAGGTGCCTTCGCTGCTCTACCAGCTCGACGAACTCCTGGAGCGCGCCGATTTCCTCTCGGTCGGCTCGAACGACCTGATGCAGTTCTTCTACGCCGCCGACCGCGGCAATGCGCGCGTCGCCGACCGCTTCGATACGCTCTCGGCGCCGATGCTGCGCGCGCTGCAAGGAGATCGTCGCCAAGGCGGCCGCGCACGGCAAGCCGGTCACGGTCTGCGGCGAGCTTGCCTCGAAGCCGATCGGCGCGCTCGCGCTGGTCGCGCTCGGCTACCGGGCCTTCTCGGTCGCGCCGTCGGCGATCGGGCCGGTCAAGGCCATGCTGCTCGATCTCGATGCCGCCAAGGTGACGGCGCTGATCGAGCCGCTGCTCGCAAGCCAGCCGGCGGCGTGCCGATCCGCGAACGGCTCAAGACGTTCGCGGCGGAGGAAGGACTGCAGATTTGACGGGCGCGCAATGCTTCCGCAGCAATGCGTTATCGCCCGTGTTGTTTAAGAGGCGCCGGGTACGCCTTCCTTTCTATTTCCATCGCATAGCCCTCGAACGAGAGGGCGCCGCGGAACGCCGGGGCACCGCACGCCCCGTGACCCTGTGCACGAATGAGGAAGGAAGAAGTGCACAGGCCATAGTCGCCACGGCTCGCCGGTGCCCCGGAGTTCCGCGGCAGTCCTCGGTTCCTCCCGCGAGCGCCTCGAGCGCGCTCGCCGGCCGGAACGAAGCGATAGGAATATAGTCAAAATCGGCCCAATGTCAACCCCAGCCCGAGCCAACGAGCGTCGACCGCTACGAAGGGGACAGCGCGCTACACCGGCATGACTTTGATCTGCTCAGCGCCTCCTCATCCGTTCGTTCCCGCGCAAGCGGGAACCCAGCCTGCGCCGCCCTGGGTCCCCGCTTGCGCGGGGACGAACGGGAATAAAAAACTAGCATCCCGCTTTAGGCGCACGAAAACTCAGCCTCGCTCCGCCAGCGCCTTCTGCCGGATGGCGTCGAGCGTGGTGGCGGGCGTGATCGCCTCGCGGGTCGACCTTCACATGCAGCAGCGCCGGCTTGCCGGATTTCTGCGCCGCCTCGAACGCGGGCGCGAACTCGGCGGTGTTGTCGACCGTCGCGCCGAAGCCGCCATAGGCGCGCGCGACCGCGGCGAAATCGGGATTGCGCAACGCGGTCCCGACGACGCGGCCGGGATACTCGCGCTCCTGGTGCATGCGGATGGTGCCGTACATGCCGTTGTCCGCCAGGATCACGATGATCGGCAATTCGTACTGCACGGCGGTCGCGAATTCCTGTCCGGTCATCAGGAAGTCGCCGTCGCCCGCGAACGCGATCACGGTGCGCTCGGGCGCGATGCGCTTCATCGCGATCGCCGCCGGCACGCCGTAGCCCATCGAACCCGACACGGGCGCGAGCTGCGTGCCGTAATGGCGATAGCGGTGATAGCGGTGCACCCAGATCGAGAAATTGCCGGCGCCATTGCAGATCACCGCGTCGGCCGGCAGCTTGTCGCGCAAGCCCGACAACGATCTCGCCCATGTTGACGCGGCCGGGCACCGCGAGGGTTTGTCGGTCCAGGCGAGAAATCCGCATGCAGGGTGTTCGTCTCCTCGCGCCAGGGCAAATCTTTCGGCGGCGGACGTCATCGAGCGCGGCCGCAAACGCCGTCGGCGCGGCGTTGATCGCGAGATGCGGGCCGATACACGCGGCCAAGCTCCTCGACGCTGGGATGCACATGCACGAATGTTTGCTCGGGGCCGGGGATGTCGAGCAGCGTGTAGCGCTGCGAGGGCAACTCCCCGAGCCGGCCGCCGACCAGCAGATGAGATCGGAGTCTTGATGTGCTCGATCGGCTTCGGATTCGCGCCGATGCCGAGGTCGCCGGCGTAATTGGGATGCAGCTGGATCGAACAGGCTCGCGCGCCGGAACGAGGTCGCGACCGGCACGGCGAAGCGTTCGGCGAAACGCGCGAGCGCCGCGCAGGCGGCCTCCGACCAGCGGCGCCGCCGGCGATCACGATCGGCTGCGCGGCGCCGCCCAGCATCTTCTCCAGCGCGCCATGTCGGCCGCGCCCGGCGACGCCTCGACCGGCTCGAACGGGCGGCGCGTCCGGCACGGCCATGCGCTCGACCAGCATTCCTCGGGGAGCGCGATCACCACCGGCCCGGGCCGCCCGTTGGTCGCGGTGTAAACGGGCGAGAGACCAATTCTGGGACGCGCGCCGGATCGTCGATTTCGGTTGCCCATTTGGCGATCGTGCCGAACACGGCGCGA
>CAWJRE010000045.1:0-157021 GCA_963845075.1 uncultured Alphaproteobacteria bacterium
TGTCGAAACCGAAAGCTGCGTCCGTTTCGCCAAAATCTTCGGCTGTGACTGTCACGGGTAATGACAATAATACGGCTCCCGCAACCCCTAGGGCTTTACTGTCCAATGCGGAGACGCCAGAAGCGAGCGATCTTCAAATTCCAAGGTCGATACCCGCAGGATTGGCGCGTCAAAAGGCCGTTCCCATCTCTGTCTTCGTAAGCCGCAAGTTGAGTAGGCTCTTTGTGCGTCAGGGTTTTACACCTTTATTTGATGTCTCGGTCAAAATCCAAAATCCGGAGCAACCCCTGGGCACACACGTATTTACCGCAGTGGACTCTCAGAACGCCGGTGCATCTATTCGCTGGACCGTCGTGTCATTACCGGAGCAGCTTTCTCCCGCCAAAAAGCGCGAAGCAGTTATAAAGCAGATCGTCGCCACCGCTCCATCGGTTACGTTACCTGATAAAGCCAATGAAGCGCTTGATCGGATCGAAATACCACGAGAAGCGATTGAGCAGATCTCGCAATTGTTGATGCCTGGCTCGTCCCTCATCGTTTCTGATTATGGCATTAGTGATGAGACCGGAACGGATACGGATTTCATCGTGGTGATGCGTTGAGCCGGAGTGTAATGGGAGGCGCCTTTGTTCTGTTATAGGAGAAAGTTACCATTCGAGGGTGTGGAAATGGTGTCAGATACGGAACGGCGCGCTCAGCCCATGATCGAGTGTCGCGCCGGCTTTTTACTTGGTTGCAGCAGAACGAGGGCGGCCTGAATCGGAGCGCCGGCCGTTATTTTGCCGTCGACCGGGCCGCCTAACGCGACAGCCGTTTGGCGGAGGGCCGGGCCTATCTCGATAAGGTCCGGCTGAGCGAGACGCCCCCGGTGGTTGCAACCCTTATTATTTCGCAATGACCGAGTTCACCTCTGTCCAGCAGTAAAGACCGTGCGTTAGATTTTTCAACATGCCCGCCACCTGACACGTTTTTCCTGTGGGGCATACCGCAAGGATTTGTTCGATTGATTTGCCCCTCATGGGCCAACAACCCTTGTCGTGGGGCAATATGGAAGCGCCCCAGCATGCGATCTCATCGTCTGGAGTTAAGGCTGTAATAGGCTTCTCCTGGTTAAAGAAATAAATTCCATTCCGAGTGTCTAGAACCCCAGTACAAGTGATCGAGAATCGAGTGCCGTTTTGAATTTTTAGATCCGCGGCTTGTCCTACTGACGCCGTTACGATCATCGCGGTAATTAGCCCGACTGATCTTTTCATATGGATACTTGGCTAATGCAGATCGCCTCGATTGCACGAACGATGGGCTCGCCACCGGCTGCAGCACGTTAACTCAACTCTCGATCTAGAGCGAGCGCGCGAAATGCGTCGACCCACTTTGGACCCTATTGTACATCGGTTACTGAGCAATATCGGCGGATGGAGCCGCTACCGGGCTTGCAGTATGGCGCGCCGAAAGAGCCAAAGCTGGTGACATTGTTGCCGCCGACGAGCCCGAACAGCGTGCTCGGTGAAATCTCCGGGAAATCACTGATGAACGGGCCTTCGCGGAAGTAGGCGTCACCGGCTTGCAACTGGTACCCGGGATCGCCTTTGGCGAATTGGTGTGCCGCCACATCGGCCGAAGCATTTCCGGTCATCGGACCATAACCAACGTCGGACAGGTTCGAGCCGTGGAGTACCGCAGCGAGGACGGTCTTCTCGAACGTCTCGACTTCCTCCGGTGTCGGCTCTGCGGCCGCAGAATAGGTTTCGATGGCGTAATAGCCGTCGTTGGGGCTCTCTTTGACCGACAACAACACATGCGCCAGCGTCTGCGCGCGCGCCTGCGCGCGATTGAACGCTGTCTCAAGCTGGATGATCTTGACGGGCAGTGGTGCATACCGGCCGACCTCGCCAAAGACCATGTGGGTCATTTTAACGACCAGCTCGGGATAGCTGGCGATCTCCGGGCGGAACTGACTGCGGTCGATGCCGTGTGCCAGCTTAGCCTTGGGGGTGACGAGCGGCGGCGGTGTAGCCGGGTTGTTGCTGTCCAAGATGCCCGTGTCGCACCAAAACCCAAAGGCGCAGACTTCGGCTAACCGAACGTACTCACTGGGTATGAACGACCCCAGAATGGGTTTTGTGCTGTGCCTCCGCCTGGGTATGAACAACTCCAGAATGGGTTTTGTGCTGTGCCTCCGCCTGGGTATGAACGACCCCAGAATGGGTCTTGTGCTGGGCCTCCGCCTGGGTGGCGAGAAGCGTCAAGCCGACGCAAAGCGTTGCCGACGCGGTAAGCTTCCTCATCGCCACGGAAAGCGATCCGCCCCTGGAGCCCCATCGACAATGGGAACGGAAGCATGTCCGACGTTAGTGAGCATAAAGCAATTGTCGTAGCAGCGATAACGCCAACGCAGGATTGTCATTGTTCCCCACCGTTTCGAAGGCGGATGTCCAGAACACCTCCCCGTGGCGAGATTCAGGCAGGGACGTTCAGCTTGCGTTCATGTGCGGGCTTGAGCGGATTTGGCGCAACACTTACGTGCTTGCTGCACCTTGCCCTGATCGCGCCAGAGGCTCCTGGCGGAGCCCAGTCCAAAGCCGTGGTTTCTTCGATGCAAAACGCGTGGGTTGGGCTGGCGCTTGAAAGGCAAAGTGCGTTCAGAACGGCTCGCTGGGGCGTCGAGGGTGCGACTTTTGCCGAAGCAAAGATGTCCCTGATCTACTTTTTGAACGGTAAATAGCCGCTCGCCTCGATCTAACCCCATTTCGATACAGGCGGCCCGGAAAAGAGCCCCTTCTTAAAACTTGGCGCAACCTTTCAACTGGTCCCGGCGCCAGAAAGCTTCCAAGTATTTTCTCTGCTGTGGGCTCGACGCCGGGTACGTTGGCCGGGTGAGAGGAACCTACCTGAACACTTTTTCAGAAATCAACAAACAAGGCTGCACTGTTGTGGCGGTGGAACGAGCCGCCAAGGAAGCAGTTGGAAAGGCGGCAAAGCACGCCGAAGGCGGGGCGAACACAGGAGAAGAAGCTCATGCGAAAAATCGAAATCGCTCTCGCGGCCGCGGCCGCAATTGGCGTCACGACAGCGACGGCAGCTGCGGCAAATGCCACGCCTTTGAGCCTTTCAGGCCAACTGAATAACGCAACGCTCCAAGGTGGTCTGGTTGAGAAGACTGCCTTCGTGGTCGCAGGAAAGGAGTATTGCTTCTATCCGGGCGGCTGGCATGGACCGGGTTTCTACTGGTGCGGCTATGCTTGGCGGCGTGGCTTCGGTTGGGGTGGTCCAGTCGGCTGGCACGGCTGGCGGCCGGGTGGAGGCGAGGTTTATGGAGGCCGTGACCGCACTATCGTGGAGCATCGCTTTGGCCGAGAGAGAATGGAAGGCCGCATGGAAGGACGTGAATCCGTTGGGCATCGATTCGGCCGAGAGCGAATGGAAGGCCGCACGGTAGAATCGGAAGGCCACACTGGAGTCAGAAGCAACGTGCAACAGCGTTCACAGCTCAACGCCAACGGGGGCCGCTCTCTCCAGCTTAATGCAAGAGGAATGAATGGCGGGTCGATGGGCGCTCGGGGCAAAATGACCCCGCAGGGCGGTGCTCCGGCAGCGCACGGGAGCGCTGGCGCTGGTGGTGCAGCGGGTGGACATGGTGGACACGATGGCGGCGCGGGAGGCGAACGCTAGCGGTGCTTAGGCTGTTTGAAAAGAGCCGTATGTGAGTAGGAAAGCCCCGCGCGTAGCGACGGGGCTTTTCTTTTCCTAAAGTGTCGCTCTCGCCGTCTCGTCTGCCAAAAACTTCCATTATCAGTCTGGCGGCTGGCTGACGGAGGAATCGGCCGAACTCTACGATACTCAAGTCGAGATTCTTTTCAACGGCTCGACAAATGCGATCAGGCGGCAGGCGTTGCCACAGCTTCATGAGGTCTTCGCCGGACGGGACCAGCGCAAGCTGAAAGTTATCGATATTGGCTGCGCTACAGGACGTCTTATGGACGCAATTAAACAGGTCTGGCCGAAGCTTCCAATTCTTGGGATTGACATGTCCGAGGCATACCTCAGACACGCCAAGCGATACTTGCGGCGTTGGTCGCGAGTGAACCTCAGCGCCGCAAAGGGTGAAAACTTGCCGGTAGCGGATGAAAGTCAGGATGCACTGACGAGCATCTTCTTATTCCACAAACTGCCGCCAAGCGTTCGTCGGGCAGTCCTTCGCGAATGCGCCAGGGTACTGAAGCCTGGTGGGCGCCTGGTGCTTGTGGACTCGCTCCAACGCGGAGATCGGCAAGACTATGATCTCTTTCCGCAGAGCTATCACGAACCTTATTATCTCAGCCATCTAGCTAGATGAGGACTTCTCTGTGCTGGCTGCCAAGCAAGGGTTGGTCCATTTCCGCCATCCGGCCTCGCGACGAGGCGCCTCATCATGCGCTCCACTATAACCATCGACCACAATCGAAGCGGATGGCGGCAAGTATTCTTGAGCGTGAGTGTTTGCGGCTACGCTATCTTTGTTTCCAATGACAATGCGGATCGCGCCGGCAGCCTGGCCTTCGGCCACGCGCTCGGTATTTGGCGGCAAACTGCGGATTTACTCTCGCACCAGGATTTGCGGGCCGCCATCATGAGCTCCGCGAGACGAAGCTCATTTCGGCCTCCATTGAGTTGGATGTTGTTGCAGCTACAAGCGAGGTCGCTTCGCTGCGATCTAGAGTTGGCTTTCGATTGCTTGACTAACGATCCAATTGCACAAGATCAAGAATACGTCCAGCCGATGCGCAAACGAGCCGCGGTCGATGACCAGAAGCGACGGCGTTCTTGTGGTTGTCTCACGTACTTGGCGCTTGACCGTAGGGTGGGCTGAGCGAAGCGAAGCCCGCGCGGAGCATCTTCCAACAGTGTGGGCGCGTGGCGGCTACTCGCCGATCGTGCGGATGACGCTGTTCTCCGGCCGCGTATTGTTCGACGACAGCTTGTCCTCGTGCGCAAGCATTTCGTCGTATTTCGGCACGGTGCTGACCGCGCCCTTCGGCACCATGTGCACGAGCTTGTAGCCGCCCGCCTTGAGCTGGCGGATCAGTTCCGGCAGCGCCTCCGCGGTGTGGTGCTTGAAGTCGTGCATCAGGATGATGCCCTTGCCATGCTTTTCAAGCTGGTTCATCACCGATTTGGTTACGTCTTCCGGCTTGTGCAGCTTGAAGTCGCGCGAGTCGATGTCGGTGGAGAACACCCCGATATTGCGCTCGGCCAGGTACGACAAGAGCTGCGCCGGATGCTGCAGGGCCGGAAAGCGGAAGAATGGCGCGATCTTGCCAGAGTCGGCGGCGGCCATGTGCACGGCACTGATGCCCATCTCAATTTCCGCCTTGGCCTGCTCGATATCCTTGGCGTACGGGTTGCGCGCCAGATCCTTATGCGACCACGTATGCGTGCCGACTGTCATGCCTGCCGCAATCACCTGCTTGGTGATCTCCGGATGCCAGGTGGCGTGCTCGCCGATCTCGAAGAAAGTCGCCTTGAGGCATTCGTCGGACAGCGCCTTGAGTACGGTGGGCGTGTTGCCCGGCCAAGGTCCGTCGTCGAAAGTCAGGACGACTTCCTTGTCGCGCAGGAAGTCATATTGCTTGAAATGCTCGAAGCCGAACCCGGGACCGCCCGTGGTGTCGATCTCGACGATGCGCGCCAAGCCCATGCCGCCAGGCTTGTCGCAGGGCGGTACGGCCATAGGCTTGGGCTGAACCGATACGTTCGGTGCTGGCCCGATGGGGACGACCGGGGCGGCCGTTGTCGCCTGCGCCATGCGGATTGGCTCTGCAGAATGGGAGGGTGCATCAGCACCGGGCTGGGAGCTTTCGCTTACGGGATTGACAGATGGGCGGTGCAACGTCTCCGCTGCGGCGAGTGAGATCGATTCAGAACTTGAATCGGAAGCGACCAGCGCCGAAGATGAAGCGACGGTGTTCCTGTGTGCCGAAATGAGCCCGACTGCCGCAACGCCCAGGATCAATAAGATCCCGACAACACCGCCGATGCGCCGCATGAGAATCTCCTGCGCACATTCCTCTAACGCACGAGGACTCTTTACCGTCACCTAGACTAAACCCAAATCCACAGGCGCCAAAGCCAGCGCTATGTTGGACCATCCATCGTCCTTAAGCGGGGGTTAACAGGGAAAGCTCCAGATCGACGGGCGTTTGCCCGGAGCGTTGTGCGCCGGAAGATTGTCGACCACGACATATCCTTACGCCATGAGGTCGGGCCCAGACCTTGTTTGACATAGGCCAGGAACTTGGTTGGTTCCGTTCATGGAACCATGAACAAAGACTGGCTCGCTGAACGCACGCCGAAGCCTGGGCGCGGGTCATGTTCTGGTCGCCGCAGATGCCGAATTCGCAATGAAACAGCGGAATGGTCCGTTACCACCACCCGCCGCCGAATTTGAAGTTTACGCCGGCGCGGATAATGTTCTCGTTGAGCGAGACCGTGGTGTTGGTGCCGCCGCAATTGGCGAAGCCGCAGGACGCGTTGGCAAGATCGACGAACAGGTATTCGGCCTTGGCGGTCCAGTTCGGCGCAAAGGCATATTCGAGACCGACGCCGGCGGTCCAGCCCGCCTCCGTGGAGTTCATGAACGGAAACGCGCCGGCGGCAGCCTGGACATTGGCAAACGCAGCGCCGGCGGTGCCATAGAAAAGAACGCGGTTCCAGGCCCAACCGGCGCGGCCGCGCACGGTGGCGAGCCAATTGCTCTGCGTCGTGCAGCCGACAAACGCGCACGACGTATTGAAGGTCGTGCCGCTCAAGTTGGTCCAGTCCCAGTCACCTTCGACGCCGAATACCCATGGCCCGGTCTGATAGTTGGCCCCGACGGTACCGCCGAATAGCCCACCGCTTAAGGAGAAATTGCCGGTTGCGGCTTCGACCGGATCGGTCCAATTGCTGTTGCCGAAGGCGCCGCCGCCGTTGATGCCGACGTAGATGCCGCTCCAGCTGAAAATTGGATAGATCGGATAGACCGGAGGTGGAGGAGGTGCACCATAGACCGGAGGTGGCGGCGGCGCCCCAAAATCGGCCGCGAGTGCAGCGGATGATCCAACAAACACAATCAATGCGACTGCGCACGCTAACCGTTTCATGAGAAATCACTCCCTTTAGCGCGACTTTACCGAAACAAAATGAACAGAGTACTGCCCCATGCCGGTCGTAGCCCAAGTACGAGTGCCATTGCAGTCACAAGCACCCCCATGGCCAGCATGATGCCCCCCAACGTTTGCAGAAAAGCCTGCTCGAAAGCAGGCTACCGCCTGGGTTCTTTTTTGTGGCCGCAAGACGCAAAATTTGCAGGTACTACAGAATATTGCGCAGTGTGGCCTTACAGACACAGGCTTCCTGGCGGCTCCGTGGCCCCCTGAGCCCAAATGTAAGGTCTTGTCGCTTCCGCATCAGCGAGTTTACGCTGGGCTAATGCTTCCGAGGCCGTTGCGTTTTGTACGTCAACCTTCGCCCTTTTGAGGCCGGCGGGATATGAAGTGATCGTGTAAGTCACCGCCGCTTTGGCGCCGAAGGAGACCGCCAGCAACGCCGCTGCCATTATTAAAGATGCGCGCACCGGGTATTTCCTCGGCTGCTACTACGAGTGCCGAGCATGTTGGGCACTCTGGTCGTACGATAATCGGCCTGTTTGCAAGCGTGTACTCGAAAACGTCACGACGCCTGGACCGAGATCGCTGTCGGTGATGTACGTCAATACTATTTGTTCCCATGTGCAACTGAGCAAAACTGCTCACTTTCACGTTGGTGGATGATCAACTTAAAAAGGGGAGCCACGCATCCCCGTGAGCTACCTGTCTTGCTCGAGCCCGGAATGATAGGGCGACGACTGAGATGAGCCCCTCCGCCCTGGCGCCTGACGCTCAATTATTCGTCACGTTAGCCGATGCGACGCGACGTGTAACGGCGTATGGGATGCCACGAAAAACTGGGATGCCTAATCGAGAGCGCAAACTTTACAGCTCAAATGGCGGATGAGACCTTAAAGGCGTCTGCAAAAATCAGCGTCGGGCAATAGTAATGCCCTCCCGTTCGACCACTCCAGCAGATGACTGCGGCAGGTCGTGCAATCACTGCTGCCGAACCCGGCAATTGGCATTGGCGAATGTGAACATATTTGCACCAGCCTGCACTCGTCACCTCCGGGAAATATCCAAGCGCCGATCACAAAACCCTGCTCGGTCAATTGGTCAACATGCCAGCGCACTGATTTGCCGCGTCGCAAGTGGCGCGAAAGCCGCGCCTTCAATCCCGCCCCGCCCTTTAGCCGAGCCGCAATAAAGTTAGCATCCGGCAGGCAGGGCTATCGGCAAGCGGCCGCTCAGCATCACCGTTGCCTTATCGGTCAACTCGATCGCCATCGCATAGGCGCCCAGCAATGACGGCGCCTCGTCGGCGTTCAAGCGAAAGCGAATTTCCTTGACCATGAACTTGCTGCGCTTGCATCCTCCGGCGCTCCGCACTCGCCCGAAAGGCGAAATGCGTGTCAGTGAACGACTTTGATCGACGATGAGGCCATGATTCGCGAGGAGGGATTGGAGCACATTGGCCGTCTGTCGCCGTTTTGCGGTGATGCGGCGCTTCGCCTGCGAACGACCGTAAGTCACCACATGACGAACGACCTCGCCTCACGAGCTATGTCGTCAAAGTGGATGGAATAGCGAAAACGGAATATCCGATCTTTGTGAAAGCACCGAAAGTGAGTTCGCTTAGACAAGAACTTCCGCACAGTTCGGTCGTAAACGACGAGACGGTACGTCCAGCCATTACAGGGCAGACCGTGCAGCGTCCCGCACTTCGCGTTCTTTCTCCGCCGCCAGCTCTGTCCAACCCTTTGCCATACGAATTAGGAATTTCTGCTCCTCTGCGTTCTTCGTCTTCGAGGCGTAAAGCCTACACTGACGCGCATTCTCTGCGCATTCGGCAATCGTATCGGTCATTGCGTTCTCCGCACCGGGAAGGCTATCCGTGCACTACAGTGCGTGTTGGGGAATGACCGATGTGACGGGGATCACAGTATTGTTGAAGGGCTTTGGGCAACGCGCTGGACGAGCCGCATCGCTGGTTGTCCGTTCCGTCCGCTGTTTTAGTGTGGTTCTGACGATAGGGCCCACCGTCGCGAACAACAATGAGCGTGGTGAAGATCCGTGATAGTGAAATCCTGCGATGTGATCCGCAACACAATCACAAAACGCCATCGCGTGTTAGCCATCACTTCCCCCACAGAGTTTAACGATTATGAGTAACGGTGATGTAAGGAATCTGGTCGCAGCACATTTTCCATTATGGCGAGTTCTCGGTTAGCAGGATCCAGCCAGACCGTAGATTACCACGCGAATTAGGGAGCACGGAAATGCAGAGCCGCACCTGGATATCGATGCTTCTGCTGACGGGCTTGTTTGTAGTGATTTCAACAGCGTCGAACGGCCAAGAAGCCATCGGGAGCACTACCTCTGTAAAGCCTCAGGCTGAGGCCAATACGCGAACGCTTTCGACCGGTAGCTCCGTTTATTCGAAGGAGCTGATTCATACCGGCGATATTGGCGTGGCGAATTTGCGATTTCACGACAACTCCAATCTTAACGTAGGCCCAAAATCGAGCGTCCGGCTCGACAAGTTCGTCTATGAATCAAATAAATCTGCCGGCAGCGTTGCTGTCGAAGCGGCACGCGGCTCCTTCCGATTTGCTACGGGCGCGCAGAGTAAAGGGTCCTACCAGGTCAAGACACCTTACGGCACCCTTGGCATACGCGGCTGAAACGTGACGCGCGGTTGACAAACCGCCGTCGCCTGCAGTAAGCGGCGTCATTTCAAGCTGGGAGTTAGATAATGAAGAAAGGAAAACGGCGTCCATGGTCAGCAGCAGACGTACGGACACTCAAAACGCTCGCGCGAAAAAAGACAGGCGCTGGTAAAATTGCAAAGAAGCTAAAGCGTACTGAGGGAGCAACGCGCCAAAAAGCTCTTACTTTGGGCGTCTCGCTGGAAAGTCGCTTGTAGAGTCCGAAATAGGCATTTCTGCACGGACATGAGGGGCTGTTCGAAACAGCTCCTCTTTTCTTTTAGTGCCACCATCGGCTCGACTGGTGTGAGATAATCGCCGATCCGGAGGTCTGCTCGATCGAGAATGTCGGTCGCTTTCTTCAGAATCCGATAGCGGCCCGAACTGAGATCAAACACGACGACGCTCGCCGCATGCGTCGGCGCACCGGCAATGAAAGCGGCCTGATCGCCATGGGCGCGCAACGAGGCGAACTGCGTGAACGGTGTATCGAGAGGATGTAGTGAGCCGGTCGTCAAGTCGATCACGGCGAGGTGGCCGAGCCCGGCTTCGGCAAACGCGCAGACGATGCGCTCGGGCCCAGCGAAGGCGTAGGTCGCCATGCCGAAATTCCATTGCGGCTGGCCAAATTCCGCCGTTCGCGGAGCAATCGGCCGCACCGCCCCAGTCGCTAATGTGAAGCGATAAAGATTCCACCAGCCCGAACGATCCGAGACGAAAACAAGGTCGGCGCCATCCGGCGACCATTCAGGCTGGAAGATCGATTCGGCCGGGCCCCCGGCGATCCTCCGCGCAGTGCCAATGATTGCGCCGTTTTCGTCCAGCGCGGCGAGATACAGAGTGGTGCCATTCCATGGCATGTTGGGATGGTCCCACGCGAGCCAAGCGAGGCGCCGGCCATCAGGCGACAGCCGTGGAGAGGCGACGAAGTCATGCCCGGCGGCGATGATGTGGCCTGCTGCGGTGCCCGACTGCGCCAGGTCGAGCGCGACGATGGCATTGACAGGCTGACCGCCACTAGTGTGATCCTCGCGTACGCCGATCCAGCGATGATTGCCGTTATCGACGATGCCGTCTGCGAATCGCCAATGGCGATCGCGCCTGAGTGGCGCCGGCGTCAGCGGTACCGGCTCACTCTCGCCAGGGCCAAGCCGGTACAGCCGGCCATCCGCGAAATTTGAAAAATAGAGGACGCCAAGCGCGACTGTCCACGCGCCGCCACCATATTCGTGCACGCGGGTGCGCACGTTGAACGGCTTTGCCACGATGTCAGTCGTACATGCGCCGGCCCCACCCGCGCGCACTACGACGTTGCGCCCCTGCTCCTGTGGTCGTGCCTCCAGCCAGTAAACAGCTTGCCCATCGAAACGCACTTCCGACAAGCCGATAGATTGCGTAACGATGAGATCAGACGTGATCGGCGATTTCCAGGATCCGTAGGGTGCCGTCTTTGGGTTCGTCGACATCGCTGTTCGGTGCTACGGCAGTTTTGCTCGACGAGCTGGCCATCCAGAGTTAAGCAGTCATGTAAAGGGCATTGACGCGGCAAACATCGATCCCTTACCGGGTCGACCTGCGAAGTGGCAACTTGCCGGTGCGCATCACAACCGGCCGCTGGTCGGAGGACATTTCTGCAACCCCGCACGGCAACAATTCAATGCTCATCTCTAAGCGTGTCCGATGTAGTCCATTCGCCCGCCGTCTACGGTCAATATCTGTGCGGTGATCCAGCCTGACTCCGGTGAGGCCAAAAACACGACGGCATTGGCGATGTCCTCGGGTTCGCCGATGCGCCCCATCATAGCCTTTGCAGCGAAGCTTTGCTCCGTCCCCTGCCAATCGCCTGCGCCGCGGCCGCGCTGCGTCATGTCGGTTCGGATGAAGCCAGGCGCCACCGCGTTCACCGTGATGTTGTGCGGGCCAAGCTCCATGGCAAAGCGTTTGGTCAAAATTGCAACCTCAGCCTTGCTCGCCGCATAGAACGCGTTTCCAGGGAGGGCGGTGCCGATCGCGGCGACCGAGCTTATGTTGACTATTCTGCCGTAACGCCTTGCCCGCATACCCCCGATTACTGCTCGGGTGGCATGGATCAATCCCTCAACATTGACCCGGCGCATGCGCATAACCTGCTCCGGATCGAAGGTGTCCAGCGTGCCCCGCCACGAAATGCCGGCGTTGTTCACCAGGATGGTCACCGGCCCCAGCTCTTTTTCGGCACGAGCGACCATCATCTCGACCGTGGCGGCCTCGGCGACATTTGCCATTGCCGCAATGGCGCGCCCGCCAGCGGCCATAATCTCCGCGGCCAGCCCTTCTGCCGCATCAGCATGTGCGACATAGTTCACGCATACGGCTGCGCCGCGTTGCGCCAGAAGTCGCGCCGTAGCTCGGCCGATGCCCCGAGCACCGCCTGTCACCAGCGCCACTTGATCGCGCCACGTCGTCATATTCTCATTTCCCTTAGTTGTGCCGCCAATGATTTCGGACAGTAGGCCTTCAATCGCGTCGCCCAAAACCGACGCGATCGGCTGGAAGGGATGAGAAAAACGAACCCGAAGCCAGGGCTGTGTTCAGCGCAGTGATCCTGGTTCGGACCACTTGCCGTATTTGGCTCCCTGACGGAATTCGACCTCGCGGGCAGCGAGTTCGTCTGAGTAGGTGTCGAGACTAACTCGCTCCCTGCGTGGTCCCGACAGTTCGACTTGCTTCAAACGTTTGCTTTCGTGGTCGAATAAGGTTCGAATTCCCCGACGATCCATGCTCCAGCCCATCGCAAGACGCCTCTGCCGCCAAAAATCTTTGAACCGTTCCAGCGCCCACTCCGTATAGCGCACGTGTGTTTCTTGTGCCACATCCGGGCCTGAACGATCGATCGTGTCCGGTATTCGCCAAGGCATGGCCGCAAGTCTGGCGCAGCATTTGCGGATAGATCGGGAAAGCAGTCAGGCAGGCTCGCCGAGGCGTGAGCGTGTGGCGCGAAAATACATAAGACCCGGCGGCTGTTGCAGGCCCGGATCGGAGTGCTAGGTGTGCCCAGTTTGACCCTACGGATATGCAGGGTGGCCGTTCGGAAGTGGATCTGATCCCACCCACCGCAAGTCAACCAGTTTGGACGCGCGTGGGCCGCAGGATCATCATGGCATCCCGGTGGCCATAGGGAGACAGAGGTTGGCAGAGGGAGCGATGAACAGGTTTCAGCAGCGGCGCATCGGCCGGACCGATTTGCAGGTCAGCGTTTTAGGATTGGGTGGCGCTCCGCTGGGTGATCTCTACGAGCGAATACCGCCGGACTGGGCGCTGGCGACGCTGGAGACGGCGTACTGGCGCGGCATCCGCTTGTTCGATACCGCGCCGCTCTATGGACACGGTTTGTCGGAGCACCGATTTGGACACGTCCTGCGCGACAAGCCGCGTGCGGAATTTGTGATCTCAACGAAAGTTGGCCGTTGGCTACGGCCCGAGCGCAGCGAACAAGTCGATCGCGGTCAATTCGTCGGTGGGCTCAATTTCCAAACGGTCTACGATTACAGCTACGACGGCACAATGCGCGCACTGGAGCAGAGCTATCAGCGGCTTGGCATGGATCGGATCGACATCGCGCTCATTCACGACGTCGATATCTGGACGCATGGATCCGCCGAGGCCTATGAACGCCGATTTCGCCAAGCAGTGGACGGAGCGTATCGCGCCCTTGACGAACTGCGACGCTCTAGGCGTGGTCAGGGCCATCGGCGTCGGGATCAACGAGGTCGCGCCCTGTGTTCGCTTCGCCAGCGAAGCCGCGTTCGATTGCTTCCTGCTCGCGGGCCGATACACGCTGCTTGAACAGAACGGTCTCGACGATCTCTTGCCACTCGCAGAGCAGCAAGGCTTTTCGCTGTTGGTTGGCGGCCCATTCAACTCGGGAATCCTGGCCACCGGTGCTACACGAGGAGCAAAATATAACTATAAGCCGGCGCCGGAGGCGATTCTCGAACGCGTAGCGCGGATTGACGTCATCTGCCAACGTCACCATGTGCCACTGGCGGCGGCGGCCATCCAGTTTCCTCTTGGCCATCCAAGCATCGCTGCGATTGTGCCAGGCGCCGTCAGTCCCTCCGAGGTCGAGCGCAATGCCGACTACATCGATTTGCCAATCCCGCAATCCCTGTGGGACGAACTCAAGGCGGGAAAATTGTTAGCCGCCGATGCGCGCGTCCCGATCACCGGCGCGACATGACCATGACGATTTGCCTGTCTGGAAATCACTCTGTGTGGGGAGAAGACCTCCCACATCAACTGTTAAGCGCTCAGAGATGTGAATGGCGCCTACTGCGGCAAAGGGCGGGATATAGCGGCGGGAGAAATTCAGGGGGGCGCGAGCGGATCGTGCCACGGGCGGCTTGGGGGCCCGCTGACGACGCATTCGGGAGAGGGTCGTGCGTCCCAGGAATACCGGGGCCATTCCCTACGAGGTCTAGTATTGAGCCATCGCAAGCACGGCGCGGGTGAGCGTGCTGTTGGGCTGTCGCAGCTCATCCAGAATCGTGAAGTGATTGGTGTTGGCGATGGGTATCAAGTCGCCTGGGGCATGTCCTTGCGACCGGTAGGCATGGTAGTCCCGACTGCTCGCGATCATGGCCGGCAACTCGCTGGTGCCATAGGCGATACCCAGCGGCTTGTTCACGATTGGCCGTCGCATAGGCGAGAGCTTCTGGATTTCCTCCTCGCTCAGCCTCACCTTGTCGTTGACATGCGGGGAATCGCGCAGCGCAGCTAGATCGAACACGCCCGAGATCGCCAGTCCCGCCGCCACCGTGGGATGATCAAGAATGAACGAGGTCAGATGCCCGCCCGCGGACCACCCGGTGACAATGATGGGCCCCTGGACGCCGTGCTCGCCGGCCGTGGCGTCGAGCCAGTCGAAAGCACTTTTCAGCTCATTGGTGATCTGCGTCAGGCTCGCCTCCGGCGCCAGCGTGTAGCCGCACAGAGCCGCCGACCAACCACGTGCCAACGGACCCTCGGAGAGGCAGGCGAAGATCTCCTTGCTGCCGCGCTGCCAATAGCCGCCGTGGATGTGAACGAAGCATGGCGCCTTCGGATCGCTGGCAGGATATAAGTCCCACTTGTTGCGCTCTCCGTTGCCGTAGACCAAGTCGAGGTGCTGCGGGCGCTGCTCGCGCAGCATCTTCGAAGCTGCCGCCCAGCCTTCGGTTTTCTTGCGCGCGTTGTCAGGGCCCACCTGTTCGACATTGTTATATGCGAGATTGCGCGCCTCGAGCGACATTGTAATCCAGTCCATTCCGGCGGTGGGGCATTCCTTCGCGCCAAGACCAACTGGTGTTGCAATGCTGGCGGCAGCCGCCGCCATGAAGGAGCGACGATCGGGCGCTGTCATGTGAAAGCTCCGCGGCGCCCAAGCCAAAGATGTGCAACCACATGGGCGACCGAGTACCCCAACGCTAGTCTTCAGGCCGAACTATGTAAACCGCTGTGAAAGACCGCCATCATGACGTGAGCGGGCCTGCGTCGGTTGATCCACTGGGCGGCTCGTCGCGCGGTATGTATTCAAACACGGCCTGTTCGCCGATCGCCAAATGAAGGGACTCTGCTCGAGGGCTTCCAGTGCGTCTGGATCGAGCGTCCGCTCGCCCCTAGGCGCTAGCGTAAAAACCGTGCGGCTTGCAATGCGGCGGTGTAAAGTTGGGCGTTCAGGGGTGTCCGCGTCGGCCTCGTCCGCCGGACACGCTCGCCAAACGCGGTACGGGCGGAGGGTTGGCTCATGGGCGATTTCGGCATCGGCGCCGCCGTGCGCCGCAAGGAGGATTTCCGCTTCCTCACAGGACAGGGCACCTACACGGACGACATCAACCGGCCCGGCCAGCTTCACGCCTTTCTATTGCGCAGCCCCCACGCTCATGCGGAGCTGGGCGCCATCGACACCGCTGCCGCCAAGAGCGGCGCCTGGCGTCGCTGCGGTCTTCACCGGCGCCGATCTGCAAGTGGGCGGTCTTCCCTGCGGCTGGCTCGTCACTTCGAAGGACGGCAAGCCGATGATCGAGCCACCGCACCCACTGCTCGCCCAGGGTAAGGTGCGCCATGTGGGTGACCCGGTGGCAGTGGTTATCGCCGAGACGCGCGAGCAGGCGAAGGACGCCGCCGAGCTCATCGACGTCAGCTACAAACCGCTCTCGGCCGTCGTGACATCGGACGCAGCAATCAAGCCGGGAAGCCCGCTTCTTTTCGACACGGCGCCCGGCAATCTCTGCTTCGATTGGCATCTGGGAGACAAGGCGGCAGTGGACGCCGCGTTCGCCCGCGCCAACCACATCACGCGTCTCGACCTTGTCAACAATCGGCTGGTCTCAAACCCGATGGAGCCGCGCGCCGCCATCGGCGAATTCAATCGTGGCACCAGTGAATACACGCTCTACACCACGAGCCAGGCGCCGCACGTCCATCGGCTTCTAATCGCCGCCTTCGTGCTGCAGCTACCGGAGCACAAGCTGCGTGTGATAGCGCCCGATGTGGGCGGCGGCTTTGGCACCAAGGGATCGCTCTATGCCGAGCAGGCGCTCGTGCTCTGGCTTGCGGGCAAGCTCGGCCGCCCGATCAAATGGACCGCCGAGCGCAACGAGATCTTTTTAACCGACAACCAGGCGCGCGACCATCTCACCAAGGCGGAGCTCGCTCTCGATAAGGACGGCAAATTCCTCGCCATGCGCGTCGCCACGCTCGCCAATCTCGGCGCCTATCTCGGCAGCTTCGCCCCGGCAATCCCAACCTGGTGCTACGGCACCTTGCTCGCCGGCAATTACGCGACACCCGCTATCTATGTAGAGGTCAAGGGCGTTTTCACCAACACCGCGCCGGTCGACGCCTATCGCGGCGCTGGGCGGCCAGAGGCCTGTTACGTGGTGGAGCGCCTCGTCGACCGCGCCGCGCGCGAGATGAGGCTCGACCCGGTGGCGCTGCGGCGGCGCAACTTCATCCCTAACGACGCCTATCCCTATACGACGCCTGTTGCGCTCACCTATGACAGTGGCGACTACTTCAAGACACTCGACATGGCGGTGAAAGCGGCCGATTACGCCAGCTTCGAGCAGCGACGGAAGGAGGCGGCAAAACGCGGCAAGCTACGCGGCATCGGCATCTCCACCTATATCGAGGCCTGCGCCATGGCGCCCTCGGTGATAGCGGGCCAACTCGGCGCACGCGCCGGCTTCTACGAGTCGGCGGAAGTGCGCGCGCACCCCACCGGTAGCATCACCGTCTTCACCGGCTCGCACAGCCACGGCCAAGGCCACGAGACTACGTTCGCCCAGCTCGTGGCCGATCGCTTCGGTGTCCCTCTCGAGATGGTCGACATCGTCCACGGCGACACCGGCCAGGTCCCCTTCGGCATGGGGACTTACGCGTCGCGCTCGCTTGCGGTGGGCGGTACCGCACTGGTCAAGGCCATGGACAAGATCGTCGCCAAAGCCAAGAAGATCGCCGCCCATCTGCTCGAGGCTGCTGAGGCTGATATCGAGTTCGCCGACGGCAAATTCTCAGTCGCTGGCACGGACCGTGACGTGCCGTTTGCTCAGGTGGCCTTCGCCGCCTATGTCCCGCACAATTATCCCATCGACACGCTGGAGCCCGGCCTCAACGAGACCGCTTTCTACGATCCCATTAATTTCACCTATCCCGCCGGCGCCTATATCGCCGAGATCGAAATCGATCGCGAGACCGGCACGGTCGAGCTCATCAACTTCACCGGCGCTGACGATTTCGGCCGCATCATCAACCCGCTGATCGTCGAGGGCCAAGTCCATGGCGCGCTGGTCCAGGGCATCGGCCAGGCGCTCTACGAGAACGCGGTCTATGACGAGAGCGGCCAGCTCGAGACGGGCTCGTTCATGGACTATTGCATGCCGCGTGCCGACAATTTCCTTCCGTTCAAGCTCGAGACCAACACCACGCTTTGCACGCACAATCCGCTGGGCGCCAAGGGCTGCGGCGAGGCCGGCACCATCGGCGCGCCGGCGGCGATCATGAACGCGGTGGTGGATGCATTGGCGCCGCTTGGCATCGTCGATATCGACATGCCCGCCACCTCCGAGCGCGTGTGGCGCGCCATGGCCAGCTGCGGCAAGTCCCAGCCTGCTCTTTAGCGGCAAGATTCGGCGCCGGGACTCTCAGTTCGAGGGCTGCGACGCCAAATTCCTTCTGCCGCCAGGGTTAGATGCTCCAGTTCGCCTGGCCGCATTTCGCGAGAACGAGGTAGACGAGACGGTCCTCCCGAGCCTAACGACTGATGACCTGAAGGACCTCGGGGTCAACATCGTCCTATCGCCGTTCTGCCGCCCGATGCGACGGGCAAGAAGCCTTCCGCCGACGTAGAGACAAAGGCGACCGGTGCCCCGCGCGTGCCTCCCGAAGACCGCGCCGAAACGCCGTCAGGTGACGGTGATGTTCTCCGACTTGGTCGGCTCAACGGTCCTGTCGGCGCGCATGGACCCTGAAGACCTCCGCGAGATCATTTCGGCCTATCAGAAGTGCGTTGCGGAGACCGTGGGGCGCTTCGGCGGGTTCGTAGCGAAGTATATGGGCGATGGGGTCCTGATCTACTTCGGTTATCCGCAGGCACACGAAGATGATGCAGAGCGGGCTGTGCGTGCAGGGCTGGAGTTGGTGGTTGCGGTGGGTGCTCTGAAGACCCACGCAGCGCTGCAAACCCGTGTCGGCATAGCCACAGGACTGGTTGTCGTCGGGGACCTCATCGGCTCAGGCGCTCCTCAAGAGCAAGCCATCGTCGGCGAGACCCCAAACCTTGCCGCACGCTTGCAGGGCGTGGCGGAGCCGAACAGCGTGGTCATAGCGGAGAGCACTCGGAAGCTCGTGGGCAACCTGTTCGAGCTTCAGGACCTGGAAGCACAGGACCTCAAAGGCATCGTAGGGCCAGTGCGTACCTGGGCAGCGTTGCGGGCGAGTGCGGTGGAAAGCCGCTTAGGCACAGCATGAGACCAACCTTACCCCTTTTTGCGTAAGCTGCTCGCGATCGTTCGGCCGCACGTGCTGAATGCCGATCGAGTCAACCGCGACGATCCGGATCAACTGCTCCGTGGCTTCTCGATCTGCTTTCGTCGCATCGCCAATTTAGGTCGCAGTCCGACACCTAACGCCAAGTATGGACTGTTTTGGTGGACGGATGAGTGCAGGTCTTGGCTGCGCGCCAGACATGTAATTGCCGACGACATGAGCGGTGCCGCGTACGTCGCGCCATTCTCGCGCGAGGTGATGTTTGCTTCGTGCCGCACAACAGCGGCTTGGGGCACACCTGGGAATTTGGCCTGGTACCGTTGCCTTAACGGTTGCGAGCAGACCTTGTGTGCGCAGAATATCGAGATAGTCGTGTATCGATTTCAGTGGATTCTTCAATTGAAGGCTTAACGAAATTGTCGAAAGCGACACAAGTGTCAAAGCCGATTAGTTCTTGACCAAGATACCACTACGATTTCAAGTAACACCATTACAATTTCAAGTAATACCACTACAAACAGCGCAACGCTTGCGGCGAGGGTGGAACAGTTCCGGGGCAGACCTGTGGGCGACCTGATTTTGAAAGGTAAGACGGAGGCACTGCGTGCTTTCGAACCTTTTCGGGCCGAGCAATACGCAGATCCTGCGACAAAGAGTTATCTCGAGGCCTTTGCCAAGCTGGAAGCGGGCGATCCCGGCGCGATGGCAGCCTTTGCAGCGCATGTTGGGAAACACGCCGATGATCAACTCGCCAGCTTTCATCTCAAGCGACTGTTGAACGGTGCGTCTGGCACACAAATCGTTATGGACTAGCGGCCAAGGTGCCGGCGACGTGGGCTGGGCGGAGGTCCATCGCATCGCTGGAGAAATCGCGCTGATGTCGCCGGAGCCGGACGCGGCCAAAGCGGAAGCGTATCTCGAACGGGCGCTCACAGTCGCGCGTCGTCAGCAGGCAAAGTCCTGGACACTGCGCGCAGCAATGAGCATGGCTCGGCTCTGGCGTGACCAGGGCAAGGTGCAGCAGGCGCGCGAACTGCTGGCTCAGGTTTACGGGTGGTTCACTGAAGGGTTCGACACGCGCGATCTGAAAGAGGCCAAGGCGCTGCTCGGTGAGTTGCGCGTCTGAGAATTTAATTTCGAAACGGCCTCCGCTCGTGCCGCTTCCCGCCGCCTTGGATCGTCGAGGAGCACAATGACCCGTGCTTCCCGGCGCATCGCTGCCAATATCGTCAAGCTGCCTGAACTGCTGCGCCGGAAGAACGGTCGCCCCTAGGATGCTCCGCGCCAGGCCAGCCCATAGTCGCTAGCAGCCATGCCCCGGCGTGACACGCCCGCTACCTTGGGACCATGGCGTCTGAACGCCTACCAGCGGGCTTCCTAGGCCTGCTACCCGTCCGCTACCAATCCATCAATCCGGGTAGCTATCGACGCCAAAAACCCCAAGAAAACGGCCATAAGTGCCTCGCAGGCAGGGTAGCCGGCCGCGTCGGCTTAACGCGGCTGAGGCGGTGGAAGCTGAGGCTGGCCCGGAGGCGCCGGCGCAATCGGCGGCGGAGGTGGCGCGCGTGGCGGTTTCGGCTTGGGTGCCGGCTGACGCACCGGGGCCGGCGCCGCGGCCGCCGGTGTCGGTTGCACGACCGGCTCGGCCACACGCGTCGGCGCGGAGCAATCCGTCAGCCAGATATCGTAGATCGGATGTTCGACGCCGTGCAGACCGGGGCTTGAGGCAAACATCCAGCCGTTAAAGATGCGCTTGATCTCGCCTTGCAGGGTCACTTCGTCGACGTCGACGAAGGCGTCCGTGTTGGTGGCTTCAGTCGGCGGGCGCGTGTAGCAGACCCGCGCGGTTACCCTCAGCGCGCCGAATTGCACGGTCTCGCCGATCGCAGCGTCAAACGAAATGATCCGGCCGGTGATCTTGTCGAGACCGGCGAACACCGCGCGCGTATTTTCGATCTTTTGCGTCGGCATCTCGGTGATGACCGTGTCGTCGGGCTGCGCGACAGGCGCCGGCGGCTGCGCGTCGGGCGGCGCGGGGCCTGCACCCGGGGCGCCGGGCGTCGGGGGCGATATACGCGCGCGCTGTGCGCCCGGCGGCAGCGGCGTTCCGCCCGGTGGCGGCGGCAACGGCTGCGCTTGGATCCCGGAGGGCGCCGGTCCTGTTCCGGGGGGGAGCGGCGACTGGCCTGGATATTGTTGGGGTGGCGGCGGCTGAGGCGGAACCGTTCCGTTGGGCACGCCGGCCGGCGGCCTTGGCGGCGCCTCGCCAAAACCAAAATACGAACTCGGCTGCGCGTGGGCGAAGCCTGCGATGAGCGTCCCGCCGAGCACGGCCGATAGGGCGATCCGAAGCATAAAGCCTGAGCGCGATGGGGTTGGCGCATCACCGCAGATCGCCCCGTTAACACGCGGAATGCGGCGCGGAAAGGGCGAATAGGTGTGGAACGAGGGGGATGCAGCGTTGCGGTCAGCTGGGCGTCCAGGCCTTGTAGTCACCGGTAGCCTTCGGCCGACGCCCTTGCGCCAAGGTCGAGCCGCTCGGCCGATGTGCGTACGGCGTGCCGGTGAGATTGGGCCGATGTGGCTTTTCCCAAGGGTACGGCTTGGTCTTATCCAGCGGCGGCGGCACGTCCACGGTTTGGTGCAGCCAGCCGTGCCACATCGGCGGTACCTTCGAGGCCTCGGCAAGCCCGTTATAGATCACCCACCGGCGCTCGAATCCGAGGGTCGGATCGATCTTGCCGCCGCGCGTGCTGTAATAACGATTGCCGAGTTCATCTGTGCCGACGAACTCGCCGTAGAGTTTCGTCCACACTTGGGTTCCGAAGGTCTCGCCGTTCCACCAGGTGAAAAAGCGCAGCAGGAAAGTCTTCATCGCCGCGTTCGCCGCTCACATTGCCGCTTCTTAGCGCCGCGTTGATGCCATTTCGCGGCGGCGATGTCCAGGAAAGCCCCGGCGGTACCTGTTTGTCCGCGGCTAGGCCCGAGCTTTCATGCTATCGTGCGGCATGCTGCAAAACGCAGTCGAACGCGTGCAAAATCAATTCGGCTTGGCGCTATCCTCGGCGACGGATTGGGCGCTGGCAGCCGCGATCTTGGTTGGCGCCGCCATCGTCGCGTTGCTGTTGCATGCGGCCCTGCTCTGGTTGGCGCGCCGATTCATGGGCGAGCGCCAAACTTTCCTGCGCACCGTTCTCGCCGCGACCAAAGGCCCGACGCGGCTCGGCCTGCTGCTTATCGCGCTCGCCATTGCGTTGCCGACGACGCCGCTCGCCGGCGAGACGGCAGACATTCTCGCCCGACTGCTCGGCCTGGTGACCATTTGCCTGCTCGGCTGGGTCGCGCTGACCGCACTACATATTGGCGCCGATCTCTATCTCAGCCGTTTTCGGCTCGACCTCGCGGACAATCTGCTGGCGCGCAAACACGTGACCCAGGTCCGCGTATTCGAGCGGGTCCTCGAGGTGGTGATCGTGCTCGTCACCATCGGACTTGCGCTGATGACGTTCGACGCCGTGCGGCAATACGGCGTCACGCTGTTTGCCTCGGCGGGCGTCGCCGGCATCATCGCCGGGCTTGCGGCACGGCCGGTGCTGAGCAACTTCTTTGCCGGCGTGCAGCTTGCGGTCGCGCAACCGATCCGCATCGATGACGCCGTCATCGTTGAAAACGAGTCCGGCACTATCGAAGAGATCACATTCAGCTATGTGGTGGTCAAGCTGTGGGATCTGCGGCGCATGGTCGTGCCGCTCAGCTATTTTATCGAAAAGCCGTTCCAGAACTGGACCAGGACCGGCGGCGAGTTGATCGGCAGTGTCTTTCTCTACGTCGATCATACCGCGCCGGTCGAAGCGATCCGGAACAAGCTTGCGGAGATCGTTGGGCAATCCAAGTTGTGGAACGGCAAGGTCGTGAGCCTCCAAGTCAGCGACTGCAAGGAAACGACCATCGAGTTGCGCGCGTTGGTCAGCGCTGACAATGCCTCGGCGCTCTGGGATCTGCGCTGCGACGTACGCGAGAAACTAGTCGACTTCCTTCAGCGCGAATATCCGACGGCGCTGCCGCGCCGGCGCTATGAGGCCGCCGGGAGCGTCTTGGCAAAGGCCGATGAACCGCAGGAGCTTCGGGCTGCACGCGGACGATAAGGCTCCGAACCCGACTTGTGTCAGTTCACCACCAGCGTTCGGGTTTGAAGAAACCGGCCGCCTGCTCGATGACGGCGCCGAGCGCGAACAACGTCTCTTCTTCGAATGGCCGGCCGACCAGTTGCAGCCCGAGCGGCAGGCCTTGAGCATCCAGTCCGCTCGGCACGGAAATGCCCGGCAGCCCGGCCATATTCACCGTCACCGTGAAGATGTCGTTGAGATACATCTCGACCGGATCGGCGCCGCCTTTCTCGCCGGTTGCGAACGCCGCCGACGGCGTGGTCGGGGTCAGGATCGCGTCGATGCCCTCCGCAAAGCACGTGTCGAAATCGCGCTTGATCAGCGTGCGCACCTTCTGCGCCCGCAGGTAATATGCGTCGTAATAGCCGGCGGACAGCACGTAGGTGCCGATCATGATGCGCCGGCGCACTTCCTTGCCGAAGCCATCAGCGCGGGTCTGCTCGTACATATCGACGATGTCGCGGCCGGGAACGCGCAAGCCGTAGCGCACACCATCATAGCGCGCGAGATTGGAAGAGGCCTCGGCCGGCGCGACGACGTAGTATGCCGGCAACGCGTACTTGGTGTGCGGCAAGGATATGTCGACGGTTTGCGCACCGGCATCTCTGAGCCATTGCGCACCGCGCTGCCACAGCGTCTCGATTTCGGGCGGCATGCCCTCCATCCGGTATTCCTTCGGAATGCCGATGCGCATGCCTTTGACCGAAGCGCCGACGAATGTCTCATAGTCCGGTACCGCGATATCGGCACAGGTGGTGTCCTTGGGGTCATGGCCCGCCATCGAGCGCAGCAGGATCGCGCAATCGCGCACGCTGCGCGCAAACGGCCCCGCCTGATCGAGCGAAGACGCAAACGCCACGATCCCCCACCGCGAGCAGCGGCCGTAGGTCGGCTTCAGTCCGACGATGCCGCAGAAGGCCGCCGGCTGGCGGATCGAGCCGCCGGTGTCGGTCCCGGTGGCGCCGACGCACAGGTTCGCTGCGACCGCCGCCGCCGATCCGCCCGATGAGCCGCCGGGTACGAGTTTGGCGTCGCTCCCGCGCCGGCGCCATGGCGAGGCAACCGGACCGAAACAAGATGTTTCGTTCGACGAGCCCATGGCGAACTCATCGTTGTTGAGCTTGCCGAGGAGCACGGCGCCGTCGCGCCAGAGGTTGGCGGTGACGGTCAATTCGTAGGTGGGAACGAAATTATCCAAGATCTGTGAGCACGCCGTCGTGCGCACACCTTCCGTACAGAAGAGATCCTTGATACCGAGCGGCAGGCCCTCGAGCGGACCGCCCTCTCCCTTGGCCAGCCGAGCATCCGCAGCCTTTGCCATGTCGCGGGCGCGCTCGGGCGTTTCACGAACAAACGCATTGAGCGCACGCGCTTGCTCGATGGCCGAGATATATTTTTCGGTGAGTTCGCTTGCGGAAAGCTCACGCTTGCGCAGCGCGTCGCGCGCCTGCGCCAAAGTCAGCGACGTAGGATCGGTCATTGAGCCGCTGGATCGTCGCAGGCAAAGCCGCTCTTGTCCGAGGGCTCTTTGGCATTCTGCTCGGGCTTTCCTTCGGACGCCGGCGCCGGGGCGGTCTCTACGGGATCGACAAGCGACGGCGGCTGCTCGATCAGATAGCCGTCCGGCGTGATCAGGCCCTTGCGCTGCAGATACGCAAACCACATCGCATCTTGTTCACAAGCAAGGCACATCATTCCACCACTTTAGGAACAAGGAAAAAATGATCTTCGCGCGCGGGCGCGTTCGCCATGACGGCATCGGCAATGCCGCCGTCGGTTATCTCGTCCCTGCGCATTTTCATCGCCATCGGCATCACCGAAGTCATGGGCTCGACGCCCGCAACATCGACTTCCGAAAGCTGCTCGACAAAAGCGAGCATGGCATTGAGCTCACCGCGAAGGTGCTCGACCTCGTCGTCGGCAACCGCTATGCGCGCAAGGTGCGCAACCCGGCGAACGGTATCGGCGTCAACGGACATGCCAAAGCTCTGGCCTTCAATCGAAATGCTGGCCTGTGGCTATACCAGAGGTGGAGGGGCGAGCCAACGGCCGGGACCGGCGTTTGGCCATTTCCGGGCAGCATGCCCACGCATTGCCCGGGAGGCTCGACCCATCTAGCTATAGGCCATGACCCAGTCACTGCGACCAATCCATGTGATCGGCGGCGGCCTCTCCGGTTCCGAGGCGGCCTGGCAGATCGCGCGCCGGGGCGTGCCCGTGGTCTTGCATGAAATGCGGCCGGTTCGCTCGACCGCAGTCCACAAGACGGCCGGATTTGCCGAGCTCGTTTGTTCCAATTCGTTCCGGTCCGACGATGCGCAGGGAAGCGCCATCGGTCTCCTCCATGCCGAGATGCGGCGGCTCGCCTCGCTCGTCATAGGCGCCGCGGATGACCACAAGCTGCCCGCCGGAGGGGCGCTCGCGGTCGACCGCGATGGATTTTCCGCGGCGATCGGCGCGGTGCTGGAACGCGAGCCGCTGATCGAAATCCGCCGTGAAGAGGTCTCGGAGCCCGCGCCGGACTGGGACAGCGTCATCGTCGCGACCGGTCCGCTGACGTCCGAGCCACTGGCCGAAACCATCCGCAGGCTCAGCGGTGAAGCCGCGCTCGCTTTCTTCGATGCGATCGCACCGATCGTTCATCGCGATTCCATCGACTTCGACATTGCTTGGTTTCAGTCGCGCTACGACAAAGCCGGCCCCGGCGGCTCCGGCGCCGATTACATCAATTGTCCGCTGACCCGCGAGCAATACGACGCCTTCATCGATTCTATTCTCGGCGGCGAAAAGATCGCATTCCGCGAGTTCGAAGCGAATACGCCCTATTTCGACGGCTGCCTGCCGATCGAGGTCATGGCCGAGCGCGGACGCGAGACGCTGCGCCATGGGCCGATGAAGCCGTTCGGGTTGACCGACGCGCATAGGCCGAACGTCAAGCCTTATGCGGTCGTGCAATTGCGCCAAGACAACAAGCTCGGCACGTTGTTCAACATGGTCGGGTTTCAGACCAAGCTGAAGCACAGCGAGCAAGTGCAAATCTTCCGCACGATCCCAGGCCTTGCCGGCGCCGAGTTCGCGCGGCTCGGCGGGCTGCACCGCAACACGTTCCTCAATTCGCCGAAGCTTCTCGACGAGACGCTGCGACTCAAAGCCGATCTGCGGCTGCGCTTTGCCGGACAAATTACCGGCTGCGAGGGCTATGTGGAATCGGCGGCGATCGGATTGCTCGCCGGCCGCTTTGCCGCAGCAGAGCGCTTGGGCGAGCGGCCGTCCTTGCCGCCGCCCACGACCGCGCACGGCGCGCTTCTCGGCCACATTACCGGGGGCCATATCGAGACGATCGATGCCGGCGCTCGCTCGTTCCAGCCCATGAACGTCAATTTCGGCTTGTTCCCGCCGCTTGGCCGAAAGACCGCGCGCGGCGCCCAAAAGCAGGCGCTGAGCGCGCGCGCACTTGCCGATCTCGACGCCTGGATCGGCGGCACGATGCATGATGCAGCGGAATGAACCGCCATTGTTTCAGACGGGATGAGTTTTCGTTGGATCGACATTCCGCTCTAACTTTTTGTTCGGGCATGATCTTTTCGGAAGACCGGCTTCCACTTTTCCGGATCATGCTCTAGACGATAGGCATGGTTGAGGCCGGGGCTGTGAGCGTATTGAACGGACGCTGGCGGGGCGAGGTCGTGCTCAAGCGCGATGTCTTCTCCACCATCGAGCGCGGGTATTTCCGCACCGAGGACGGTGAGGTCGAAGCCGTGCTTCGGCGCATCGACGAGGTGCCATGGTGGAGCAAGGCGCTTGCGCACCTTCTGTTCCGGCGCGAGCGCCGCGCACTGACACGGGCTGCCACGCTCGATGTGGGGCCACGCCTCCTTTATGCCGAAAACCGCATGCTGGTGCGGCGCTGGATCGCGGGGGTACCGTTGCATATCGCCAAGCCGCAGGGCGATGCCGGCTATTTTCGTTCCGCCAAGGCGGCCTTGCGCAAGCTTCATCGGGCGGGTGTCACGCATAACGATCTCGCCAAGGAGCAGAATTGGCTCTACGCCGACGGCCGCGCCTATGTCACCGATTTCCAGTTAGCGTCCTGCTTTCCTCATCGCCGCAGCGCCCTCTTCCGCATCGCGCGCTACGAGGATTTGCGCCATCTGCTCAAGCACAAGCGCCGCTACGCGCCGGAAGGGCTTACGCCTGCCGAGCGCCGCGTGCTGGCCCGCAAGAGCCTGCCAACGCGGATTTGGATGGCGACCGGCAAGAAGGTCTACTACGCGATCACGCGGGGGCTCAACGTGACCGACCGGGAAGGCCGCGGCATGCGTTTCATGCGCGAAGCGCCGGCCATCGCGGCGCGGCTGCGCAGTCACCCGGGCGTGCGCGATGTTGCGATCGTTGCCTTCCCCGACCGCCGCTCGGGCACCGGTCTCTATGCCTTCGTCGAGGGTAGCGCCGACGATCGCGAGCTCAGTGATTTTCTCGGCAGCACCGGCCCCGAGCATCTGCAAATCGTCGATGCCCTGCCCCGCAACGCGCAAGGCGAAGTGCGCAATGAAATTCTCGAGCTCGTCGCGCTGAACCAGCTCGATCTGATCGGGTCGCTGGTCAAGACCGACAGCGAGCGCGCGCTCGTCGCCCACATTGTGTCGGGACGGCGCAATCTGCGCGATCGCTTCGCATTCTGAAGCATGGTTGTTTGTGTTGGTGGTCCTCCGTCGTTCTCCGTCACCCTGACGCGGCAGCGAAGCGGCGCTGGAAGGGCGACCGACGGCCCGGGCCGTGCATCCTTCGAGGCTCGCTACGCTCGCACCTCAGGATGACGGATCACGTGCAGTGATTCAGTTCCAAGCAGCCACGCGGCAGAACCGCAGTTCAGCCGACGATCCGCGCCGGATCGCGCGCCGCGCGCCAGATCAGCCATTGCCGCCGCCAGGGCGCCAGCTCGGTCGGCGCAAATGGATCACTGCGCTCCGAGCGGTCGAGCCAGGGGCGGACTACGGCAAGCGGCAGCAAAGCCGGAATGGCTTCGTGCGGCAGTTCCTTTAGTCTTTGCCCTGCCGTCGTCAGATGGCGGCGGGCGATATCGCGCAACTCAGCGAATGCGGCCGCAAGGCCCGGCGATGAGCGCCCGGCAAACACATCGTGTAAGCGCACCTGATGCCGCTCCAAAATTTCCGTCGGGAGATAAAGCTGGCGCCGCGCAACGTGGACAGGGAAGGCACGAAGGATTTGCATAAGACCCGAAGCGATGCCGGCCGGCGCGGCGACCGCCTCGAATTCCGCGCCGGCAAGGATCAGCACCACAAGCGAGATCAGCGATGACGACGTCCGCCGCAGGTACGCTTCCAAATCGTCCAGCGTCCCCATCGGATCTTCGTAGAGATCGAACCGCCGCGCTTCGATCAGATCGAGCAATACTTCGCGGCGGAGATGATACTGCTCCATCGTGGCGAGCAACGCCGCAGCAACCGGATTGGCACTCGCCTCGCCGTCGCGCTCGCGATTGACCACATCAGTCCACCATTGCATGCGGATTTCGCCCGGCAAGGCCGTGTGTGCAACCTCGCGAACGCGCGCAATCTCAGCGCTAAAGGCGTAAAGCGCGTGCAGTGCGCCGCGCCGCCCGGCCGGAGCAAACAGAGAAGCGATGAAGCGATCGCGGTCGGCAGTCCGGACAAGCTCGGCGCAATAGGCGAATGCATCCTGCATGGCCGGACCCTAGCATCAGAGCGCCAATCGCTTCAGGTTTGAATCGATTGGCGCTCTAACTTTGGTGGAGCCCGATCTTTTCGGAAAACCGGTTTCCAGCCCGGAACAAGTCCGGGGCAGGCTTTTTCCGGATCGTGCTCTAATCGATCGCGATCAAGCCTGCGCCGACCCGGCGGCTCTCCATCAGCATGACGTTGTAAGTGCGCACGGCCGGTCCGGTGGTCATCGTGTCGAGCGAAATATGCGCATCGCGGAAGCGCGCATGAAGCGAAGCCGGCATGTTCCTGTGCACGCTGCCGGTACCGAGGATGAAAAAATCCAGCGTGCCGAAGCGCGCAAAAACCAGCGCCAGTGCGTCCTCCGTCAGATCTTCGGCGTTGGCCACCGGCCAGGCCCAGATCCCGTCGGGCAGACACAGGAGCGAGCCGCGATGCGACATGCCGGCAAAGCGAAAGCCGCCCTCGCCATGGGAGTCGATGACCGTCTGACGCGGCAGATGCGGTTGATCTGCCCCCAATCGACTCATTGCCACCAGGGTCCGGAAGCCATTTTGAGCATGATCTTGCCCGAAAATCGGTTTTCACTTCTCGGGATCATGCTCTAGCGGCGCGACCGCGCGCGCTGCCGCGGCGGCGAAGGCTTCGAGGGCGTCGGCGGCGTAACAGGTGCGGCCGGCGCGGTCGGCGGAGCCTCCGCTTCGGTATCTTCCGGTCCGCCCTGGCGCGCGCGGCCGACGCCGAGATAAATCAGGATCGGCGAGGCAATGAAGACCGACGTGTAGGTGCCGACCAGCACGACGCCGAACATCATCGTTGCTGTGAAGCTGCGGATCGCCTGACCGCCGAACAGCAGCAGCGCCAACAGCGACAGCGACACGGTGAGATGGGTGACGATCGACCGCGACAGCGTCGCATTGATCGAGGCATTGAGCAGGTCGGGCATCGGCATCCGCTTGTAGCGGCGCAGCAGTTCGCGGATGCGGTCGTAGATCACCACCGTATCGTTGAGCGAATAGCCGAGGATTGTGAGCAGCGCGGCGATGCTGGTCAGGTCGAAATCGATCCCTGTCAACGACATGAACCCGACCGTCAGCACGAGATCGTGCACGTTCGCGATCATGGCGCCAAGCGCGAACTGCCATTCGAAGCGGAACCAGAGGTAAATCAGGATGGCGCCGATGGCGAGCACAAGCCCGATCGTGCCGTAGGACAGAAGCTCGGTCGAAACGCTCGGCCCAACCACTTCGACGCGCCGGTACTCGACCGCGTCGCCGAGCGCGTTGCGAACCTTTTGCACCGCTTCCTGTTGCGCTGCGTCGCCGCCGGGCTGCTGCGAGATGCGGATCAGCACGTCGTTCGGAGCGCCAAACTGCTGGAGCTGAAAGTCGCCGAGATGCAGGCCGCCGATGGTGCTGCGCATCTTGGCGAGGTCGGCCGGGCCGGCTTTGGTCTGCACCTCCATGAGGGTGCCGCCGACGAAGTCGATGCCGAAATTCAATCCGTGAAAGAAGTAGAGCAGGATCGCCGCGATCGACAACAGCGCCGACACAGGAAAGCTGATGCGCCGGAAGCGCATGAAGTCGAACTTGGTATCGTCGGGAACGATGCGGAGGAGGCGCACGGTCGTCACACCTTAATGAGTTAAATCGGTACCGTGCGCGGCCGCCATAGCCGCACCCAATAGGCCACGATCAGTCGCGTCAGCGTAAAGGCGGTGAAAAGGCTGGTCAGGATGCCGATGCCGAGCGTCACGGCAAAGCCGCGCACCGGCCCGGTCCCGATGTAGAACAGGACCGCCGCCGCGATGAACGTGGTGATATTTGAGTCGAGAATGGTCGCGAGCGCGCGCGTGAACCCGGCATCGATCGCGCTGATGGCGGTCCGGCCGGCGCGCACTTCCTCGCGAATACGCTCGTAGATCAGTACGTTCGAGTCCACGGCGATGCCGACGGTGAGCACGATGCCGGCGATGCCGGGAAGCGTCAGCGTGGCGCCCAGAAGTGAGAGGAGGCCGAAGATCATGGCGACGTTGACGGCAACGGCGATGTTGGCGAAGAGGCCGAACAGACCGTACGTCACCAGCATGAAGATCACGACCAGCGCCGCTCCCGCATAAGCGGCGCGTTCGCCGGCATTGATCGAATCCTGACCGAGGCCGGGTCCGACCGTGCGTTCCTCGACGACCGTGAGCGGCGCCGGCAGCGCGCCCGCGCGCAGCAGAATCGCGAGATCGTTCGCCGACTGCACGGTGAAATTGCCGGAGATCTGCCCGGCGCCGCCGGGAATTGGCTCATTGATGACCGGCGCCGAGATCACCTTATTGTCGAGCACAATCGCAAACGGCTTGCCGACATTCGCCTTGGTCACCTCGGCAAACTTGCGCGCGCCGCTCGAATTGAAACGGAAATTGACGATCGGCTGGCCGTTGCGCTGATCGAAGCCCGGCTGCGCATCGACAAGATCGCCGCCGGAAACGAGCACGCGTTTGTCGATGAGATATTTCGACCCGCCCTCCCCGTCGAGAATTTCCGAATCGGCCGGCGGATGCGACGCGAGCGCCTGCTCGGGAGTCATCGACAGGTCGACCATGCGAAAATCGAGCTTCGCCGTCTTGCCGATAATCTCTTTCAGCCGCGAGGGATCCTGCAGGCCGGGTACCTGCACAAGAATTCGGCTGGCGCCCTGGCGCTGAATAATGGGCTCGACCAGGCCGAGTTCGTTGACGCGACGCTCGATGATCTGGATCGACTGATCGACCGTCTGGCGAACGCGCTCGACCAGCGCCGGCTCGGTCGGGGTCAGTGTAATCAGGCCACCGCTTTCGGAGATATCGACACTGCGCTGCCCGGTGGATCCCATGACGCTGGAGACCGGCTGCGAAAGCTCGCGCAGCTTACTCACCGCGTTTTCGGCATCGCTGTCACGGGTGATACGCACCTCGACGCTGTTGCCCTTGATGGCGCGGCCGGTGAATTGAATGCGGTTCTGCCGCAGGATGCGCAGCACGTCGTCGCTGATCGCTTGCAGCTTGTCCTTGCGCACCGCGTTCACATCGACCTCGAGCAAGAGGCTCGAGCCGCCCTGCAGATCAAGCCCGAGCACGATGTGGCGCTGGGCCCAGGACGGCCAGTTGCGCAGCGTGTTTTCCGAGAAGAAATTCGGCACGGCGAAAAGGCAAATGATCCCTGCCGTGAGCAGGATGACCGCCACCTTCCACCGCGAGAAAAACAACATCGATGCGATTATCCTTGTTACGGTCGCGCTGCGCCGGCAAGCGGTTTGCCGGTCAGCTCGCGCTCTCGTCCTTCACGGGCTCGCCCTTGGCGCGCACCTCGGAGACCATCGAGCGCATTTGGCGCACGCGCACGCCGTCGGAGATCTCCACTTCGATCTGGTCCTCGTCGACGACCTTGGTGACCTTGCCGACCAGGCCGCCGTTGGTCACGACGGTATCGCCGCGCCGCAGCGCTTTGACCATGGACTGATGCTGCTTCGCTCTTTGCTGCTGCGGGCGCAAGACCAGGAAATACATGATCACGACGATCAGGATCAGCGGCAGAAGCGACGTGATCATGCCCCCGCTATCGCCGCCGAACAGCGAGCTTTGGGCGTATGCGGGCGTGATCAGCATTGCTCCTCCGGGTCCGCTTAAGGCGACCACCGGCCACCGTCCAGGGCCGATTTTGCGCGGGAAATCGGCGCGGACTATAGCCGCCACGGGTCTAATTGCAACGCTACGAGCCCACCTTTCGACACGCTTGCGGCGGTTCCGGAGGCCCGCTAGAGCATGGTCCGCAAGGTGGAGGCCGCTTTTCCGAAAAGATCATGCTCCACTGACGTTTAGAGCGTGAATCCACACGGAATGGCACACGCTCCGCAAGACTTGACCGGTGGAAGCATGGGCAACGATCGTCGAGACGTCCGCAGCAACGCAATGGCACAGCGCTCAAGCACGCCAGACAAGATATCGAGCGCTAGGCCCGCCACCGACGATGTGCTCGAACGGATTGCGGACGCCCTGGAGCGTCTCGCTCCACCACCGCCGGCAGCCCCGGATTTTGTCAGCGCGGAAGCTTTCGTCTGGCACCCGGACGGGCGGCGGCTTGCGCCGGTCGCGCGCGTCAACCGTGTCGATATGTCACTTCTCAAGGGTATCGATCGGGTTCGCGATCTTCTGGTCGAGAACACCGAGCGTTTCGCACGCGGCCTGCCGGCGAACAACGCGCTCCTCTGGGGCGCGCGCGGCATGGGCAAGTCTTCGCTGGTGAAGGCGGCGCATGCCGCCGTCGGCGCCGCGCATCCCGCGGCCGGCTTGCGGCTCATTGAAATTCACCGCGAGGACATCGAGTCGTTGCCGGAACTGATGGCGATGCTGCGCCCGGCGCGCCAGCGCTTCATCGTGTTCTGCGACGATCTCTCCTTCGACGCCGACGACACGTCGTACAAGTCGCTCAAGACCATGCTCGAAGGCGGTATCGAGGGGCGCCCCGACAACGTGATCTTCTACGCCACGTCGAACCGGCGGCATCTTTTGGCGCGCGAAATGGTCGAGAACGAACGCTCGACCGCGATCAATCCTGGCGAAGCCGTGGAGGAAAAAGTCTCCCTATCGGATCGCTTCGGCCTGTGGCTCGGCTTCCATCGCTGCAGCCAGGACGAATATCTCGCGATGGTCGAGGGCTACGTAACCCGCTACCGCATTCCGCTTGCGGGCGACGAATTGCGCCGCGAGGCGCTCGAATGGGCCACGACCCGCGGCGCGCGTTCGGGCCGCGTTGCGTGGCAATATGTGCAGGATTTGGCGGGGCGGCTCGGCGTGGCGCTGAGCGGATAAGCCCGCCCCTGCCCGGCTCAGACGACGTTCACATCAAGCGCCGTTGAGATATTGCGAGGGATCGACCGGCGTCGCGCCCTTGCGAATTTCAAAATGCAGCTGTGGCGAAGTCACGCTGCCGGTCTGGCCGGATTTCGCAATCACCTGGCCGCGCTTCACGCTATCGCCGCGCTTGACCATGATTTCGCTGGCATGCGCATAGGCCGTGACAAAGCCGTTGCTGTGCCGAACCAGGACCAGGTTGCCGTAACCTTTGAGCTCGTTGCCCGCATAGGCAACAACGCCGTCGTCCGCAGCTTTGACCGGCGTGCCCTCGGGCACCGCGAGATTGATGCCGTCGTTCTGCAAGCCGTTCGGCTTGGGACCAAAGCCGGCGATAACCCGTCCGCGCACGGGCCAGCGGAAGCCCGGCACGCTGCCGCCAGCTTCGCCGGCTTTTGCGCCGCCCTCTTCGGCGTCCGGAGCGACGGCTGCGGCAAGCCGGGCGCTGTGCGGCGATTCCGCTGCCGCAAGCGATCCGACCGGCGGCTCATTCCGCGGCGCAGGTGCTGCGGGTGCAGACGCTGCCGCGACGGGAGTCGATGCTCCGCCCGGTATGGTGATGCGCTCGCCGACCCTCACCATGGTGTCGGGCGCGATGTTGTTTGCTTTGGCGAGCACAAGAACCGGCTTGCCGTAGTGGCGTGCAATGCTGTGGAGCGTTTCGCCCGGAGCCACGACATGAACGCTCGCCCCGGCCGCAAGCGCATTGCGAGGCGGCCCGACCGGCGCCGGAGACGGCATCGCGGCGGCCGATGAGGCCACACGTGTCGGCGGCGCCGTGAGAGCGGTCGCCGGCCCGCGGCGACGCGGGATCACCAGATGCTGTCCTGAATGCACGCCTCCCGGACGCGTGATGTTGTTCGCTTCCATCAGCGCCGCGACCGGTACGTCATAGCGGCGCGAAATCGTTTCGAGCGTCTCGCCGGGCGCCACCGTGATCGGCGTGCCGCCCTCCCAGGTAAAGCGCGGTGGCGGTGGCGGCGGGGGCGCCGATGGCGGCAGAGCGCCCGTGACGTCGCCGTTGCCTGGCTGGTAGGAGCCCATGCCGCGGCCGCCGCCGGAAACGCCATCGCCAAGACGCGGCAATGCGCGGCTCTCAACGCGGTTGCCAGGCTGTGGAACAGATCCGGTAACCTCGCCGCGCGGGCGGTCGCTGTCAAAGTCGGCAAAACGGCCGGAATCGGTGCAGCCGGCCGCGCCCAAGCCCATTAACGCAACGGCAAGCACTTGCGGCCAGACGGCCGAACGACGCGACCCGCACATGATTACTCGCCCGCACGCAACCATTACCCTTAGCGAGCGAATAAACCGCGTTGAGGTAAACAGGCGTTTAAGTCCTGGCCCAGGACTCTAAGAAACCCGTAAGGATCGCAATATGGTTACAATTCTCGTGCTTGCCCGGGCAGCAGCGGAACAAACCGCACTGCAATAAGGTTCTGGCGCGACAAACCCTGTGCAGTTTTTGTCAGCTTGACGAGGTGCTGCGTGCCATCACGCGGGCCAAGCGGCAGCACCATCTTGCCGCCTTCGGCAAGCTGCGCGACCAGCGCCTCTGGCACCTCGTCGGCCGCCGCGGTCACGATGATGCGGTCGAACGGCGCTTGCGCCGGAACGCCGGCAAATCCATCACCGGCAATGATAGTGACATTGGTGAAGCCCAAGGTCTTGAGCCGCTCGCGCGCCGTATCGGCGAGCGTCCGGTAACGCTCGACGCTGACCACGTCGCGCGCCAGCCGCGAGAGCACAGCCGCCTGGTAGCCCGAGCCGGTGCCGACCTCGAGCACGTGGTGCTGCGGCTCGACCTCGAGCTGCTCGGTCATATAAGCGACAACGTAGGGCTGGCTGATGGTCTGTCCGCAGGCGATCGGCAACGCCTGATCCGCATAAGCGCTATCGACGAGCTCCGCGGCGACGAAATGCTCGCGCGGCACCTCGTCCATGGCCCGAAGCACCGCTTGATCGCTGATGCCGCGCCGGCGAAGCGCAAGCTGAAACTCCATGCGTTCCACGTCGGCCGCTCTGATATCCGTCACGGTAACGCCGCTCCCCTCACCGGCGGTTGTGTTCTAGCACTTTGGCCGGCAGCTTGTATCGAGGCTCCGCAACAAAGAGTAACCGGCAGGCGGAACAGATCGCACGCCCAGCGCGTTAGCAGCGTTGCACGTGTTTGTCGGTCCACTCGGCCAAAGTTCGATTGTTGCGGCAACCCGGACCGCCGAAGTAAACTTGAGCATGGGCGGGGACATGGATTCCTGGATGAGCCAAGGCAATTCGGCCGGGCGCAAGCGCGTCCTGGTGGTCGAGGACGAATTGATGATCCGCATGTTGCTGCAAGACATGCTGGACGACCTCGGTCACACTCTCGCCGGCGAAGCCGGCCGGATCGACGAGGCGATGAGGCTGGCCAAGCAGGCCGAATTCGACGTCGCCATCCTCGACGTGAACCTCAATGGCGAACCGATCTCGCCGGTCGTCGAAGTATTGGTGCAGCGCGGGTTGCCGTTCGTGTTCGCGACCGGGTACGGCCAGCGCGGCGTGCCGGAACCTTATCGCCGCACGCCGACGCTGCAGAAGCCGTTCCAGGCCGACGCGCTGGCGCAAGCGCTGGAAGCCGCCGTCCCGCGCCGGCGAAACTAAGGGCATGATAGCTTCAAAATTGAAGCGGCGTGCCAATCGTCATCCGTCATCCTGAGGTGCGAGCGAAGCGAGCCTCGAAGGATGCACGGCCGAGGCCGTCGTCCTTCGAGGGCCGCTGCGCGGCCACCTCAGGATGACGGATCATATTGAAGGATTCAGCTCTGAGCGGTCCTGCTCTGGTCGTATCAGTCAAAGAGCGCGGCGAGCTTGGTCAGATAAGGCTCGTCGGTCATGTCGAGCCGCAGCGGCGTCACGGAAATGCAGTGCTCTTCCAGCGCCGCGATGTCGGTGCCGTTCTCGGGCGGCGTAGGCCCATACCGCCGGTAGGCGATCCAGTAATAAGGATTGCCGCGGCCGTCCTTGCGCTCATCGATATGCAGGCGGTCCTGCCCGTGGCGCCCCTGGGTGGAAACCGCGATCCGCTTGACCTCCTCCGGCCGGCAATCGGGAAAATTGACGTTGATCAGCACGTCGCGCGGAATGCCTTCGGCGATGACGCGGCGGATGATCTCAGGCCCGTAGCGCAGGCTCGTTTCCCAAAATGGCGGGCGGCCGGTGCGGCCGGCAATCGCTTGCGAGAGCGCCAGCGACGGAACGCCGATAACCGTCCCCTCCACCGCGCCGGCGACGGTGCCGGAATAGATCACATCCTCGCCGGCATTGCGGCCGCGATTGACGCCGGAGAGGACGAGATCGGGCCGCTTGCCGTTGAGCACATGGCGCGCGCCCATGATCACGCAATCGGTCGGCGTTCCGCGCACCGCGAAGCGCCGCTCCGCCACTTGCCGTAGCCGCAGCGGATCGTTGAGCGAGAGCGAATGGGCGACGCCGGATTGATCGTATTCCGGCGCGATCACCCAGACGTCGTCGGACAGTTCGCGCGCGATCTTCTCGCACACATCCAGCCCTTCCGCGTGGATGCCGTCGTCGTTGGTGACTAAAATCCGCAAGCTGATTTCCTAATCCGTGTTTGAGCGAATAGCGAAATTGCGAATGGTATTCTGCGCTCGTCCCCGCGAAGGCGGGGACCCAGGCTGGATTCCCGCTTGCGCGGGAATGAGCGGATGGGAGGCCCTTGGCCGCTTACTAAGCCTATTTCCTGGTCGCTATTCCCTACTCGCCGCTCGCTATCTTTGTCATGCCGCCCATGTATGACAGAAGCGCATCGGGCACCGCAATCGATCCGTCTTCCTGTTGATAGGTCTCCATCACGGCAATCAGCGCACGGCCGACCGCAACGCCGGAGCCGTTGAGGGTGTGGACGTGGCGCACCTGGCGGCCTTCCTTGGTCCGGTAGCGCGCATTCATGCGCCGCGCCTGGAAATCGCCGCAGACCGAGCAGGAAGAAATCTCGCGATACATATTCTGCCCCGGCAGCCACACTTCGATGTCATAGGTCTTTTGCGACGCGAAACCCATATCGCCCGTGCACAAAGTCACGACGCGGTAGTGCAGACCGAGCCGGCGCAAAATCTCTTCGGCGCACGAGAGCATGCGCTCGTGCTCGTCCTTTGATTGCTCCGGCGTGGTGATGGAGACGAGCTCGACCTTGGTGAATTGATGCTGGCGGATCATGCCGCGCGTGTCTTTGCCGGCGGCGCCAGCTTCGGCGCGGAAGCACGGCGTGCAGGCGGTGAGCCGCATCGGCAGTTGCAGCTTCGTCGATGATGGATTCGCGGACGAGATTTGTGAGCGGCACTTCGGCGGTGGGGATGAGCCAACGTCCGACCGATATAGCATTCACATATTTGGCGACCTCACGCTGTAACGTCATTATCTCCTTTTGATAGTCGTACAGTCGCGGAGTAAGCTGCGAGAGACGTCCTCAGCAAAATCGGTTACTACGTCATTCGAAATAACAACGGAAAGAGCCCTTCAAGCAGATCAATTCTCTCATTGATTTGTTTGACGATTTTGGTCCGAAACTCTTGTTGCTCTCCCAATAGCCGTTCCATGATCTTTTCTTTTGCAATGTCGTCCAATTCTGCGAATACTGACGAAATCGCAAAAAATTGGTCGTCTGCAAATTTGGGCAACTGCGCCGTACCGAACATCGATTTCGTCGCGCACCATCAGCGGCGGAGAGACTTCGGTATAATTGTGCGGTTCACTGGTGTGCACGTCGAGCATGAATTGCCCGAGCGCACGCTCGAGCCGCGCGAGCCCTTTTTTCAGAACAACAAAGCGCGCGCCGGACAACTTGGCCGCCGCCTCAAAGTCCATTTGCCCCAGCGCTTCGCCAAGTTCGAAATGCTGCTTCGGCGTGAACGCGTAGTCGCGCTTCGCTCCGAACCGATGATGCTCGACATTGTCGTTCGAGTCTTTGCCATCGGGCACTTCGTCGAGCGGCAAATTGGGAATTTCGGCGAGCACAGCGTTGAGCTCTTCGGTGGCATTTTTCTCCGCCGCTTCCATCGCGGGAATGGAGTCTTTCAGCGCCGCGACTTCGGCCAAGAGCCCCAACGCCCTCTCCTCGTCTTTCGCTTTCTTCGCCTCGCCGATTTCCTTCGAAGCCGCGTTCCGCCGCGCTTGCGCGGCCTCAGCCGCTTGGATCGCCGTGCGCCGCTTTTCGTCGAGCGCGATCAGCCGCGGTGCCTGCGGCTCAAGCCCGCGCCGCGCCAATCCGCGATCGAACGCCTCGGGATTTTCGCGAATGAAGCGGATGTCGTGCATGTTTCTTTTCCCGTCATCCTGAGGTGCGCGCGAAAAGCGCGCCTCGAAGGATGAAAGGGCCGATGCGCCTCGGCCGTCGCCCTTCGAGGCGCCCCCGACCAGTCGGGGTCGCACCTCAGGGTGACGGTCCTAACGGCCGATGGAATGCCGGGTCAAGCCCGACAATGACGAAGCAAAATCACTCCGCGGGCTTGGCGGCGGCTGCCGCCTCGGCAGCGGCGCGCTCGGCCGCCGCGCGCTTCTCCACCCAGCGCACCGACCAGACCGAGCCTTCGTACAAAGCCACCAGCGGCAGCGCGAGCGACATCTGACTCAACACGTCGGGTGGGGTCAGTACGGCGGCGATAACGAAAGCGATGACGATGAAATAGCGGCGCTTCGATTTGAGCTGGTCGGAGGTGATGATGCCGACCCGGCCGAGCAGCGTCAGGATCACGGGCAGCTGAAACGCGATGCCGAAGGCCAGCACGAGCTTCATCATCAGCGACAGGTAATCTTCGACCTTCGGCAGCAATTCGATCGTCGCCTGCCCCGGTCCGCCGAGCTGCTGCATGCCGAGCGAGAAGCGCGTGAGCATCGGCCAGACGACGAAATAGACGATGGACGCGCCCAGCACAAAGAAGATCGGCGTGGCGACGAGATACGGAAGGAAGGCATTGCGCTCGTTGCGGTACAGGCCGGGCGCGACGAACATGTAGATCTGCCCGGCAATCACCGGAAAAGCGATGAAGGCCGCGCCGAACATCGCAAGCTTGAGCTGCACGATGAAATATTCAAGCAGCCCGGTGTAGATGAACTTGGAATTTTCCGGACCCGCCACCCACACATAGGGCCAGGTCAGCACGTTGTAGATCTGCTTGGCGAAGAAAAAGCAGACCACGGCCGCAAGCGCGAACGCGGCGACCGCCTTGATCAGCCGGCTGCGCAGCTCGATCAGGTGATCCATCAGAGGCGCCTTGGTCGCCTCGATGGCCTTCTCTTCGTCTTCGCGGTTCATTCGCCAGGTCCCGCAGTCTGACGCCCCGCTGTTTCACGTGCCTCCGGGTCATGCCCCGCCGTGTCGGGCTTCGACACGTTTGCGACTGCCTCCGGCACGACCGGAGCGATCGCGGCTGCGACGACGGCGGCTTCGCGCGAATAGTCGGCCGCAGGCGCGGTGGCCGCAGGCTCGGCCGGCGCCGCCAACTCCGCGACAGCTTCCGGCGCGACCGGGCCAGTCGCCGTGCCCGTCGCATCGGTCAATGCCGGAGTCTCGGATTGCGCGGTCGCGGTTTCTGCCGCGCTCTCGGCCGGCTTTTCCAGCGACGACTGAATGTCCTTGCCCGCCGCTTCGACGTCGGCGCGGACATCCTTGAGCGGGTCGTAGCTCTTGATGTCGTGCGCGATATCGTCGACCTGCTTCTTGAGGTCGGCCATTTCGGCTTCGCGCATGGCTTCCTGGAACTGATTTTGGAAGTCAGCGGCCATGCTGCGTATCCGCCGCGTCCACTGTCCGAGCGTACGCAGAACGGCAGGCAGCTCCTTCGGGCCGATGAAGATCAGCGCCACGACGCCGATCAGCAGAAACTCGGTCCAAGAGATGTCGAACATGGAAACTTCCCGGCCGGCTCACCGCTCACTTGCGTGTCGACCGCCGGCCCTTTGCCGGTTGGGAGCAGCCGCGAGGGACGTCAGGACACCTTGCTTTCGGCGCGCTGTTTCACCTCGGCCTGATGGTCGATCGACTTGGCGGCCTCAGGCTTTGCGGCGTCGGCGGTTTCCTCGTCCGACATACCGCGCTTGAAGGCCTTAATGCCCTTGGCGACATCGCCCATCATGTCCGAAATCTTGCCGCGCCCGCCGAAGACCAGCAGCAGGACGGCGCCGACGATCAACCAGTGCCAGATGCTCAGAGAGCCCATGAAATCCTCCGTGCGCAGCAGCGCCCGCGCCTACCCAAGGGACGCGAATTCAAAAGGGAAACTAGGCGTCGGAAGCGGCAAAAACAAGCATAACCCGACGAGCCGGTAAACCGGCCGCAGGCATCGGCGTTAAGGACGCTTCGAAGCGCTGAGTTTGCGCTATTCCTCGGTCCGTTCGGCCGGCGGAGCCAGGCCGAAATCGAGTTCGCCCGGTTCCAGAGGGTCTTCGTCCTCCCGCAACGCCGGATCGTCCGACGGCACCGGGACGGAAAATCCGGCCGGGAGCGATTTGTCGATCAGCCCCGCGCCCTTGAGCTCATCGATGCCCGGAAGGTCGGTAAGCGCATCAAGGCCGAAATGCGACATGAAGGCTTCGCTGGTGCCATAGGTGACCGGCCGGCCAGGCGCCTTGCGGCGGCCGCGCAGGCGGATCCATCCGGTCTCCAACAGCACGTCGAGCGTGCCCTTCGACGTGGTCACGCCGCGGATTTCTTCGATCTCAGCGCGTGTGACAGGCTGATGATAGGCGACGATGGCCAGCGTTTCGATGGCGGCGCGCGAGAGCTTCTTGGTGACCACGGTTTCGCGGGTCAAAATCCAGGCGAGGTCGCCTGCGGTGCGCAGCGACCATTTGCCGCCGACCCGCACGAGATTGACCCCCCGCGATGCGTATTCCTGCTGCAGCTGCAGAAGCAGCGCATGCACGTCGGCGTCGGCCGGCAGCCGTCCCGCCAGCGCCTTCTCGTCGAGCGGCTCGTCGGCGGCAAACAACACCGCTTCGAGAATGCGCAATTCCTCCGCGCGTTCTACGGCTTCGGTATTGTCGACAACCACGCGCATCTCCGCCACATTGGCGATCATCCCGGTCTCCCCGTCATCCATTCCCAGATTCCACCACACCGTTACCTACTGAACTCACCCCATCGCCCTGCCGCTTGCGCACATAAAGTGGCGCAAAGGCTTTTTGTTGATTCATCTCGAGCAACCCCTCGCGCACCAGTTCCAGCGTCGCGGCAAAGCTCGAAGCGCGAACGGTCGCCGCATGCGACGGCTCGGCCATATAGGCGATCAGATATTCATCGAGCGCGCACCAATCCGTCGCCATGCCGATGAGCCGTTCCAACGCCTCGCGCGCTTCTGAAAGCGACCACACGGTGCGTTTCGGCAAGCGGACGAAAGAACGCGCCTGCTTCTGACGCTGGCTGCCGTAGGCGGAAAGAAGATCGTACAGCGTCGCCGACCATTCCGGCTTCTTGATCTCGGCGATCGGCTCCGGAAGGCCGCGCGCAAAGACCTCGCGGCCGAGCTGCGGGCGATTGAGCAATTGCTCGGCGACATGGCGGATGGCTTCAAGCCGCCGCAGGCGTTGCGCGAGCGCGGTCGCCATTTCTTCGGCGCTGATGCCGTCGGACTCGTGCTGCTCGGGCGGCAGCAGCAGGCGCGACTTCAGATAGGCAAGCCACGCCGCCATGACCAAATAATCGGCCGCGAGCTCGAGCCGCAATTTGCGCGCCTCCTCGATGAAGGCGAGATACTGATCGGCCAGCGCCAGGATCGAGATTTTTGCGAGATCGACCTTCTGCTGGCGCGCGAGCGTCAGAAGAAGGTCGAGCGGACCTTCGAACCCTTCGACGTCGATGACGAGTGCGGGCTCGTCGGGATCGCGTTCGGGAAGATCGGTCGCGAATTCGGGGTGTTCAGCGATCATGCGTATCCCTGCGCCGGTTCCCAGACACCGTTCATCAGCTTCAGAAACGCGGCACGGCTCGCGCCGACATCGATCGGCGCCGGCGGCTTTTTGCTCGCCAGCGCGGCGTCGGCGCGACAAAGCGCGTCTCCTGCGAGCACGGCGCTTCCGCGGCAACCGCCTGCATCTCAGGCATTTGCCCGTTGCAATGAAGGACGACGTCGCAGCCGGCCGCGATCGCAGCGCGTGTGCGCTCGGCAATCGATCCGGACAAGGCGCCCATGGAAATGTCGTCGCTCATCAGCAGGCCTTTGAAGCCAATCGAATCACGAATCACGCCTCGCACTATAGTTGCCGAAACAGTTGCAGGCTCGATCGGATCGAGAGCCGTGAATACAACATGCGCGGTCATCGCCATCGGAAGCCCGATGAGCGGCCGAAAAGCCGCAAAATCCGTGGCATCGAGAACCGCCCGCTCGGTGTTGACAACTGGGAGCTTGGCGTGGCTGTCGGCGGTGGCGCGCCCATGGCCGGGAATGTGCTTGAGTACCGGCAACACGCCGCCGTCCGCCAAGCCCTTCGCGACCGCACCGGCGATAGCGGCGACCTTGTTCGGCTCGGTGCCATAGGCCCGATCGCCGACCACCGGATCGGCGCCAGCCACCGGCACGTCGGCGATCGGAAGGCAATCGACGTCGATCCCTAATCCTGCGAGGTCGAAGGCAATGAGGCGCGCGCCGAGATGGGCAGCCGCGAGACCCACATCCTTGTCGCGATCATACAAAGCTCCGTACGCTGCGCCCGGCGGATAGGGCGGCCAATGCGGTGGCGTCAGCCGCTGCACGCGCCCGCCCTCCTGATCGATCAGTGCAGGTGCAGATCGACCGAGCGTTGCGCGAACATCGTCCACCAATGTGCGTACCGCGTGCGGCTCCACGATGTTGCGCTTGAAGAGGATGAACCCCCAAGGCTGCGCTTCGCGGAGGAATGCGCGTTCAGCGTCCGAAAGTTTCGTGCCGGCGAACCCGGTGATGAAGGCGCGCATCGCGGCCGCTTAGCCCGCGGGCAGCGCAAGGGTCAAGGACGCGCACGTCAATTTCTTTGGACGATGCAGTTCTGACCGGCGGCCTTGAGGCTGCTGCATAACTGCGCCGCTTCTTCCGTCGAAGCGAACGGCCCGACCAACGCGCGATAATAGATGCCCTTTTCTCCGAGATCGGCCCGCCGAATGACCGGCTCGCGGCCGCTCAGCTGCGTGGGGAACCTGGCTTGCAGCGCCCGGAACTCGGTCTGCGCTTCGCCTTCCGTGCGCCGCGACGTGACCTGAGCGTAGCTGCCGCCGCCCGAAGAGGGCGTGGCGCTCGGCGCCGTGGAGGCGACGGCCGTCCGCGTGCGCGGCGGCGGCGCAGGCGCCGCGTCGCCTTGGGCCGGAACAATCGACATCGGTGCAGCACCCCCGCCCGCAGCGGGCGCTGCCGCGCGGGGTGCGGCCGCCGGGCGGCTCTGAGCACGCGCCGCGCCTGAAGCGGCCGGAGCAGCCGCAGCATCGGGAACCGCCCCGGTCTGATCGGCCCGGATCGTCACGGTGTGTATCTTCTTGGGCTCAGACGAAACCGGTACGGGCGCCGGTGGGGCCGCAGCCGGCGCGGCCGCCGGGGCCGGCGCAGGCAGCGTGGATGGCGGCGCAGGCCAGGGCGAATCCGCTGCGGCGACCCGATTGGGCCCGGTTTGACCGGTGGTCGCGGGCGGCATCCCGCTCATGCCGGGCGGCATCACGCTTTGGCCGTTGGTGACGATCGGAATCGTCGAAACCACCCGCGGTGCAGACTTCGGCGCATCGATGGTGACCGGTTGCTCCTCGCGCGACACGAGGTTCTCGGTCGAGCCGGTGGTTGCCACAGCCTGAGCGGTATTGCTCGCCGCACCGGCCTGCGGGTCGAGCGCAATCTTGTTTGGTCCGTTGCTCGCTTTGATGATCGGTGGAAGCGTCGGCAGAACGGATCCGCCAAACATCGCGCGGTAGCCGAAGGCGCCGGCGGAGCCGACAACCACCAGACCAAAGATGGCCATCACGGCAACCAGAGCCGTCCGGCGGCCGGGGTTGCGCGTTTCCTGATAGTCGTGATCGGCAGGCGCGGCCTCGTCCTCGGTGTAGTGGTGCTCGTCAGCTCGATAGCCGTGCGGGTCCGGCGCGGAAGCATAGGCAGAAAGGTCGCGGGCCGACGGCAGTTGCGGCAGCGTCTCGTCATAGAAATTCTGCAAGCCGTGGCTCGGCTCTTCGCGAAAGCCGTTGAACTGGCCGGCCGGCCCGGAAAAGAAGCGGCTTCCCGCTGGCTCGACATAGCCTTGATCGTGATAGCTGCGATCTTGAGAGCCTTGGTCTTGATAGGCTTGGTCTTGATAGGCTTGGTCTTGATAGGCTTGGTCTTGATAGCCTTGGCCTTGATGGCCTTGGCTCTTGATAGCCCGCGTCTTGATAACCCGGGTCTTGATAGCCGCGGTCGCGGTAGCCGGGATCTTGCGCCTGCTGCGGCGCATAATAATCCGACGAAGACGAAGGGTACGACGGAGCGGACGGGAGCGGCGCCGCATAGCGCGTGTCGGTGTCGGGCTCCGGCGCGGCATAGCGGTCCTCGGGAGCCCAATCGACGTCGCGCGCCGCCGGAGCGCGCGGCCGCGGCGGATCGACGGTTTCTCGGGACTGTCCCCCCGAGGACGCGTCCCCCTGCCCGATCAGCCGCGCGAGTTCCGCAAGCGGATCTCGGCCGCGATCGGACCGATAACTATTGTCAGCCATCGGACTTGCTCCGATTCTGGCGTTTCACTTCAATTTCGAGCAACGATTCCCCACGATTGCTCTTGCCGCCCCCCGGCGGCATGGAGTTATCGCATCTCATTCGGCGCCCCAACGCCAAGTAACGCGAGCCCCGATGCAAGGACTGTGACCACGCCTTGTACAAGGACGAGGCGCGCCATCGTTAATTGTCGATCATCTTGGATAATGAAGCGTAAATGTGGCGATGCGTTGCCCAACGTCCACAGCGCATGAAAGTCGCTAGCTAAATCATACAGATAAAAGGCAATTCGGTGCGGCTCGTGGGCTGCGGCCGCGGCTTCGACCACCCGCGGATAAAGCGCAATCTGGCGGATCAGCGCGAGTTCGGCGGGATCCGCGAGCAAATCCAGATTCGCCGCGTTAACCATATCCGCCAGCGGCGGCATGTCGGGAAAGGCTTCGCGCGCATTGCGAAAGACCGAATGCCCGCGCGCGTGGCCGTATTGGACGTAGAACACCGGATTGTCGCGCGATTGCTCCAGCACCTTCGCCAAGTCGAAGTCGAGCACCGCATCGTTCTTGCGAAACAGCATCATGAAGCGGACCGCGTCCGGTCCCACCTCGTCGACGACTTCGCGCAGGGTGATGAATTCCCCTGCCCGCTTGGACATCTTCACCGGCTCGCCGGCACGCAACAATTTCACGAGCTGGACAAGCTTGACGTCGAGCTCCGCCTTGCCGTCGCTGAGTGCGGCGACTGCCGCCTTCATGCGCTTGATATAGCCGCCGTGGTCGGCGCCCCAGACATCGATCAGGGTGCGAAAGCCGCGCCGGATCTTGTCGGCGTGGTAGGCGATATCGGAGGCGAAATAGGTGTAGGAGCCGCCCGACTTTTTCAGCGGACGATCGACATCGTCGCCAAAGGCGGTCGAACGAAAGAGCGTTTGTTCGCGGTCCTCCCAATCTTCAACCGGAGCACCCTTCGGCGGCGGCAAGCGGCCTTCGTAGACATGCCCGCGCTCGCGCAACCACGCGATCGTTGCGGCGACCTGATCGACTTCGCCGTGGACGAGCGAACCTTCGGAGAAGAAAACTTCGTGCGTGATATTGAGCGCAGCAAGGTCGGCACGTACCATCTCCATCATCGCCGCGATTGCTTTTGCGCGGACGATAGGAAGCCACTGGCTTTCCGTCTGCTTGGCGAGAGCGTCGCCGAATTTCGTCGCGAGTGCTGCGCCAACAGGCTTGAGATAGTCGCCAGGATAAAGCCCTTCCGGGATGGCGCCGATGGTTTCGCCGAGCGCCTCGCGATAGCGCAGGAACGCCGAGCGCGCGAGCACATCGACCTGCGCGCCCGCGTCGTTGACGTAGTATTCGCGCGTGACGTTATGGCTCGTGAACGCGAGCAAATTTGCCAAGGCATCGCCGAACACCGCGCCGCGCCCATGGCCGACATGCATGGGCCCGGTCGGATTGGCGGAAACATATTCGACGTTGACGAGCGCATTCTGCCCGATGTCGGCCCGCCCGAATTCAGAGCCGAGCCGCACGGCATCGCGCAGCGACCCAATCCAAGCGGACGGCTTGAGCGTGAGATTGATGAATCCTGGGCCTGCCACGTCGACTTTGGCCACCAACGCGTCGCCGCGAAGTTTTGCCGCATAAGCCTCGGCGAGGTCGCGCGGCTTCTTGCCGGCATCCTTCGCCAGCACCATGGCAACGTTGGTCGCCATATCGCCATGGGTCTGATCCCGGGGCGGCTCGACCGTGGCCCGCGAAAAATCCAACCCCGGCGGCAACAGACCGGCGGCCGCCAGTTCATCGCTGACGCGATGAATGCGCCCGAGCATTTCGGCAAAGATGTTATGCGCGCCCATCGATACCCACTCTCGCTCCGCCTAGATCGCTCGTTGTGAGCATGATCTTGACCGAAAACCGGTTTCCACCCCGGATCAAGTCCGGGGCAGGCTTTTTCGGGATCATGCTCTGGTCGGAGCGCCGCGCGCCTAACGCAATTCCGGGGTCGAGTCAAAGAGCCGGGCATGCTCGGCCAGCGCGTAGCGGTCGGTCATACCGGCGATGAAATCGGCAATACGGCGCGCTCGCGCCGGTTCGTCAAGAGATGCGAGACCCATCGACCACTCGGCCGGCAAGTCGCCGGGGATGCTCGATGTAGTGGCGAAAAAGCGCGCGCACCAAGTCGGCGGCATCGTTCATCACGCGCTTGATGCGCGCGTGCCGATACATGCGGGTCTCCAGAAAATCTTTGATCAGACGCTCCGCGCCGGCAACGGCCGACGAAAATCCCACCAGTGCCGACGGTGCGGCCCGTACATCGTCGGCCGAACGCGGCGCGAGCGCAGTCACGCGCCGTCCGGTCTCGGCAACGACATCTTCGATCAAGAGGCCGATCATGCGGCGAATAAATTCGTGCACGACGCGCGCATCGTCCAGACCAGGGAAAGCCTTGCGGATCTCCGCAAGGATTTGTCCCGGCAGCTCCACACCCGCGATATCGCCGAGGCTGAACAATCCGGCCCGTAGACCGTCATCGATATCGTGCGCGTCGTAGGCGATATCGTCGGCAAAGGCTGCGACCTGCGCCTCGAGGCTTGCATAGCTCCAAAGCTGCAAGTCCTGCTGTTTGTCGTAGTCGCGGATCGTTTCGGGCACGCCGTGCGCTTGGTAGCGTCCGAGCGGATGTCCCTGCCGATCGGTCAGCGGACCGTTGTGCTTCACCAGGCCCTCGAGCGTTTCCCAGGTGAGATTGAGGCCGTCGAAAGTGGGATAGCGGCGTTCCAGTGCCGTCACGACGCGCAGGGTCTGGGCATTGTGGTCGAAGCCGCCGAAGGCGCTCAGGCAATCGTCGAGCGCGCGCTCGCCCGCGTGCCCGAACGGCGGGTGCCCGAGATCGTGCGCAAGCGCGAGCGCCTCGGCGAGATCCTCATCGAGACCAAGCGCGCGCGCCAGCGCCCGCGCGATCTGGGTGACTTCGAGCGTGTGGGTGAGCCGTGTCCGGTAGTGATCGCCTTCGTCAAAAACGAAGACCTGCGTTTTGTGCTTGAGCCGGCGGAAGGCGGTGGCGTGGATGATGCGGTCGCAGTCGCGGCGGAACGGACTGCGACCTTTGCTGGCCGGTTCCGGATGCAGGCGCCCGCGGCTTTGGGCCGGGTCGCTGGCATAGGAAGCGCGAGATTTTCCAGTCTCGATCGCCATTGTTCGGCCGGTTTCCGCAATTGACGTTGGCATTTAGCGCACTTACCTATTGCAATAATACAGCGGGAATCGAAATTGCCCGGCTGGAGGAGATCATGACCACCGACGTCACGGTTACCGAACGGGCAGCGCTCCGGATTGGTGAAATCCTCCGCCAGGAGCCGGCGGGCACGATGCTGCGCGTGAGCGTGGCCGGCGGCGGATGCTCGGGGTTTCAGTACAAGTTCGACACCGAGCGTGCCAGGGGCGAGGACGACATGGTCATCGAGCGCTCCGGCGCCACGGTGCTCATCGACCCGATCTCGCTCAATTACATGGCCGGGTCGGAGATCGATTTTGTCGACGATCTGATCGGATCGTCGTTCAAGGTCCATAATCCGAATGCCACCGCCTCATGCGGCTGCGGGACGAGTTTCGCGCTGTAGAGCATGATCCGGAAAAGTGGACACCGGTTTTCCGAAGAGATCAGGCTCAAACAAAATGCGGGCGCGATCCTGCGCCTTTCAAACTAAGATCACGCGACGACCGTCACGCGACAACCGAATAGGGCCAATCGCCCGTGCGCATCGCCACCTGGAATGTGAACTCCATCAAGCAACGCCTCGACGCGGCGGTGACATGGCTTGCCGAACGGCAGCCCGACATCGTGTGTTTCCAGGAGACGAAATGCGTCGATGACGCCTTTCCGCGCGAGCCATTCGAGTCGCTCGGCTACAATCTCGCAATCCACGGACAAAAGACCTTCAACGGCGTCGCCTTGCTGTCGAAATTTCCGTTCGACGAAGTGAGCATCGGCTTGCCGGGCGACCACAGCGACGATCACGCGCGCTTCATCGAGGCCGTGGTCTCGACCGCCAAAGGCGCGTTGCGGGTGGCCAGCATTTATCTGCCGAACGGCAACCCGCCCGAGACCGACAAATACTCTTATAAAATCGGATGGATGAAACGGCTTCTTGCCTACGCGGATGAACGCCTTTTGCTCGGCGAGCCGCTCATCCTTGCTGGCGACTACAACGTCATCCCGGCGGCGGCCGACGTGCGCAATCCGCAAAACTGGGTGGGTGACGCGTTGTTCCTGCCGCGCACACGCGCGGCCTTCCAATCGCTCATAAACTTGGGGCTAACCGACGCGGTGCGGGCGACGAGCGATGCGTCGGGGCTCTACACGTTTTGGGACTATCAGGCCGGCGCCTGGCAGAAGAACAACGGGATCCGCATCGATCATCTCTTGCTCTCACCGCAAGCGGCCGATCGCTTGACCGACGCAGGTATCGACCGGCACGTGCGCACCTGGGAGAAGCCATCCGACCACGTGCCGGTATGGGTGGACCTGGATATTGGGTCCGCGCATTAATCCACTCAAGCCGATGCGAACCTTCGCTCATTCCCGCGCAAGCGGGAAATCCAGAAGCGGCGGCTGCAGACAGCTGGGTGCCCGCCCTTCGCGGGGACGAGCGGGATGAGGTTACCTACTCGCGGCGGCCCTTCAGCCAACCTTCCAGATAGACCAGCGCCATCGCCCGTTCATCGTCGTTGGCACGCCGGAAGGCGTTCTCGTAGAGCGGCTTGACCCACGCGTCCTCGGCGCCGGCGCAATCGCGGCCGAGCGTCAGCCACATCAGGCCGCGCGCGGCCTGCCGGGGCACGTGCTTGCCCTGGAACAGCATGTCGCCCAAGACCGCCTCGGCGCGGCAATCGCCCTTGGTGGCGGCGAGCTGGAACCAGCGCGCCGCCTGGCGCGGATCGCTCGGCGAGCCGTCGAGATAGAGGCGCCCGAGCTGGTACTGGGCATCGGCGTCGCCAAAATACGAAGCCGCGTAGGCAAACATCTCCCGGGCGCGGGCGGGATCCGCCGCGACCGCCGTATTGGGAATGCCCTTCAGGTAATAATGCCCGAGCGCCACGAAGGCATTGGCGACCATGCGCGCCTGCGCCGTACCCGGAGGCTCGTCCGGGTGCGTGTTGGCGATCTGGCTGAAATAGACGAAGGCGCGCTGGTCGTCCTGCGCGACGCCGTCGCCGGAAGCATACATGCGCCCGACCTTCCACTGCGCGACCAGATGGCCCTGATCGGCCGCGTATTGCAGGGCGGTGAAGCTTTTGGCCTTGTCCGCGCTTTCAGGCACGCCCGGGCCGCGCAGGCCGTCATTCGGCGTCAGCGACGCCGTGCTCGGGCTGCTCGTACCGTCGAAGGCGGAAACCGGGCCGTCGACAACGCCGAGGCCCAATACGCTGGCCACGGCGACCAACATGCCGCCCCTGACGACGCGGGCGATATGCTCAGATGTCCGCATAGCACTCTTTCTCAACCGAACCGCCCGGATGGGTGACGGCGCCGCGGCGCGCCGGTCCGACCTGCTGGGCGTATTTCCATAGATAGCCGGAGGTGAATTCTTCGGCGTGCGGCTTCCACTCGCGCGCCCGCTGTTCGAACTCGCTTTTGGTCAGCTTGACGTCGAGGGTGCCCTTGACCGCGTCGATCTCGATGATGTCGCCGTCGCGCAGCAGGCCGATGGGGCCACCGACTGCCGCTTCCGGCCCGACATGGCCGACGCAAAAACCACGGGTGGCGCCGGAGAAGCGTCCGTCGGTGATCAGGGCGACCTTGTCGCCCATGCCCTGGCCATAGAGCGCGGCCGTGGTCGCGAGCATCTCGCGCATGCCCGGCCCGCCCTTGGGGCCTTCGTAACGGATCACCAGCACTTCGCCTTCCCTGTACGTCTTGTTTTTGACCGCTTCGAAGCAAGCCTCCTCGCCATCGAAGCAGCGCGCCGGACCGGAAAAACGCAAGCGCTCCATTCCGGCAACCTTAACGATCGCACCTTCCGGCGCGAGATTGCCCCTCAGACCGACAACCCCGCCGGTCGGGAGCATCGGTTTGTCCGCCGGATGAACCACATCCTGAGCGTCATTCCACTTCACCGCCTTGAGATTTTCCGCGATCGTGCGGCCGGTGACGGTCAGACACTCGCCGTGCAAATAGCCATGATCGAGGAGGGTCTTCATCAGCAGCGGGACCCCGCCAGCTTCGAACATGTCTTTGGCGACATAACGGCCGCCGGGTTTCAAATCCGCGATATAAGGTGTCTTTTTGAAGACCTCGGCCACATCGAATAGATCGAATTCGATGCCACATTCGTGAGCAATGGCCGGCAGATGCAAAGCGGCGTTGGTCGAGCCGCCGGTCGCGGCCACGACGGCCGCCGCATTCTCCAGGGCAGCCCGGGTCACGATATCCCGCGGCCGGATATTCTTGACGATCAAATCCATGATCATCTCGCCGGCCAGCATGCAGAACTTGTCCCGGATCTCGTAGGGCGCCGGAGCGCCGGCCGAGTAAGGCAGCGCAAGACCAATCGCCTCGGAGACGGTCGCCATGGTGTTGGCGGTGAACTGGGCCCCGCAGGCGCCGGCCGACGGGCAGGCATTCTGCTCAAGCACGTCCAGGTCGCCGTCCGACATGGCGCCGACCGAATGCTTGCCGACCGCCTCGTAGACGTCCTGGATGGTGACCGGCTTGCCCTTGAAGGTGCCGGGCAGGATCGAGCCGCCATAAATGAAGATCGAGGGAACGTTGAGCCGGCACATGGCCATCATCATGCCGGGCTGCGACTTGTCGCAGCCGGCCACGCCGACCAGCGCATCGTAGGAATGGCCGCGCACCGTCAATTCGATGGAATCGGCGATCACCTCGCGCGAGGGCAGCGAGGATTTCATCCCGGCATGGCCCATGGCGATGCCGTCCGTGACCGTAATGGTGCAGAACTCGCGCGGGGTCGCCCCGACGGCGGCAACGCCGCGCTTCACCGCCTGAGCTTGGCGCATCAGGGCGATGTTGCAAGGCGCAGCCTCGTTCCAGCAGGTCGCCACACCAACAAATGGCTGGTGGATCTGCTCCCGGGTCAGGCCCATGGCATAGTAAAAGGCGCGGTGCGGCGCCCGCTCCGGCCCTTCGGTGGCGTGGCGGCTTGGCAGCCTCGATTTCAGATTGGTCTTTGCGTCCATCTCACTCTACGGGCTTGCACACGCCCCCTCGATCACTCTTCCGATCTAGGTCCACCTCGATCGGAGCGCAGTGGGCGCCCGGACTTTTTATCCGCCGCCGACTGCGGCCTCCCGTCTCAAGAAATCCTATGGCCAAAAAGGGGCGCCCAGCGACGTTGCGGTGCGAGATCAACAAATGTTCCAGCGCTGTTGCCGGATAGTCACAGATTTACGATTGCCTGCACCTTTAGGCTAATCCCCGATTCACCATGTTTGGCCAATTCAGATGCGCCGATGCCCAAGCGCCTAACGCGAGCCTTTTTCAACAGAAGCGTGCACGACGTGGCGCCCGATTTGATCGGCACGACCTTGTTGTTCGCAGGAAGGGGCGGTCCGATCGTCGAGGTAGAAGCCTATCACCATACCGATCCGGCGGCGCACAGCTTTCACGGCCCCACCGCACGCAACGCAGTCATGTTCGGACCGCCCGGCTACACGTACGTCTACCGCTCCTACGGCATTCACTGGTGCGTGAACTTTGTGTGCGAGCCGGAAGGCTCGGCCAGCGCGGTGTTGATCCGGGCGATCGAGCCGACCATGGGGATTGCGGGCATGCGCCGCCGGCGCGGCGTGGCCGACGAGCGGCTTCTCTGCTCGGGCCCGGGCCGTGTTTGCGAGGCGCTCGGGATTACCGCCGCGCACAACGCGCTGCCGCTCGACGAACTGCCCTTCGAGCTATTTGCGCGCGACAGCGCGGTGGAAGTCGTGGCGGGCGTGCGCATCGGCATCACCAAAGCCGCCGAGAAGCCGTGGCGCTATGGGCTGAAGGGCTCGCGCTTTCTCAGCAAGCCGTTTCCAACGACCATCGGCAAGACCGCGATCAAAAAGACCGCGACAAAGAGATCAAAAAAGAAAACTAAAAAGGCGACCTAAACGCCGGGTCGAAGCCAAGCTCACGACGCGCTTTCTCGATCGATACCGCTCCGTCGTCGTCAGCGATGTTGTAGATGCCGGGCGCGCCGCGCGTGAGCGCAAGCACGGTCGCCTGGGCGGCAGCATCGATGTGCAGCGCCGGCTTGCGGCTTGGGCCGTCGTTCCACGTGCCGGGACCGTAGAACAGGCCGTAGCGAAGCACGAACGCTTCCAGGCCTGACGCAAGGACTTGTTGTTCCATATCGGCGGCGCCGCGCACCGTTACCAGACGAGGTCCATCGGCCAGATTGAGCGGATCGTCCTCCACATGCGGCTCGCGGCCGGGCGCATAGGCGAACGCAATGCTTTGCACGATGAAGCGTCGGGCGCCGGCCGCCCGCGCCGCCGCGATCAAATTGCGCGTGCCTTCGACGCGGATGCGCGCGTTGCGCGGATACGATGCGGCCAACGCCTTCTCGTCGAAGCTTTGCGGCAAGTCGGTCAATTGATGAACAACGGCTTCGGGCTGCGCGTCAATCGCGGCACGCTCCAGCGCGGCTGCGTTCGTACACGTCAACGATTGCTGGACGGACGCCCGCGGCTTCCAGTTTGCGCGCCGCATCGGCCGAGCGCGTCGTGCCGGTCGACATCGTGCCCGGCCGCGATGAGAAGTGGCACCAGCCGCCGTCCGATGGCGCCGCTCGCTCCAGCAAGAAAAATGCGCATGTCGATCTACCTATCCGCTCCCAATATTCCGGCACCCGCGATAAGCCGCCAGCGCCTCACACACCAACGCGCGAGCCGCGGTCAAACCTAATCGTCGGGATCAGCAGGATCGGCAACAGGGTGGCGATGATGATCGGCAGAAATGCTGCACGCGCGGTAGCGGTGAAGTCCCACAGCGCGCCGCAAATCAGCGACACCACCACCGTCGACGCATAGCTGATGGTGAACATGGCCGCCGCCACACGCGCGACTTCTTCCGGCTTGCTCAAGAGCGGCGGTAGCGTCAGGCCGAGTGCAAACGCGGCGCCGGCGGCGAAGCCGACCACCGCCGCGCTGACAACGGTCAAGGCGCTCGCGGTCACGACGATCGCGCCGACGCCGGCGAGCCCGACCACGCTCGCAAGGATGAAAGGCCAAGCCCGGCTTTCGATGCGACGGGAAAACGCGATCAGCAGAAACGACGCCGGCAATTGACCGAGATTGAGCGCCGTCAAAGCGGGGTTGATGAGATCGGCCCTGCCCGCCTCGCTCAGATATCCGGGCAAGAACGCGTTGGTGCCGAAATAGAGCGGCCCGACGCCTCCGAAGATCAGGCCAAGCCGCCAGACGTCCCAAGCCGGCCAATCGGGCCACCATCGTCCGGAGATTGCGGCCACCGGCGCGGCTTGCTCGCGCGGCGCCAGCACAAAAGTCAGCACGGCGATGGCGACGATGGGCGCGGCCCAAAGCGCGAATGTGGCGCGCCAGTTGTCGGCGAACGCAGGCAGCAGCAACGGAAGCGCGACGGGGAGAATTTCGCCAACCAACAATCCGTTGGTGTAGACGCCAGTGCCGAGCACGAGCCGCTTCGGCAGCCAACGCCCGACCAGCGCCGGCATGGCGGGTTGCGCAACGGCCACGCCCATGCCCATCACGACCGTTGCGGCGAACAGGCTGATCGTATCGAAGGCGAGGCTGCGGGTCGCCGAACCGAGCGCCGTCAGCAGAAGGCCGGCCGTCGCGGCCGCGATAACGCCGATGCGCGCCACCAGGCGCGAGCCGGCCAACGACGCCACCGCGAAAATGACGATGGGTGTTCCGCTCAACGCGCCGATTTCGGTGCCGGTGAGGCCGAACTCCTCACGCAGCGCCGGGATCGCCGGCGGCACCGCCAGGATCGCCAGACGGAGCGCGACACCGATCAGCCAAAGGAGGGCCAGCGAAAGCGGCCAAGTGCGAGATGACGTCACTGAATTTTCCCGGAAGACGCATGGTCACACGTATCAGAGCATGATCTGGAAAAGTGGGCACCGGTTTTCCGAAAAGATCATGCTCTACCAAAGATCCAGAGTGCGATGACAATTCAACCTAAAGCCGGCGCGCTCTAGGCGGCGCCTTGCAAACGCTCAAGCGCTTCGGCGAGTTTCGCCTTGCGCGCCTGCGCCTCGTCGCGCTTCTCGCGCTCGCCCTCGACGACTTCCTCGGGCGCGCGCTTGAGGAAATCGGCATTGCCGAGCTTCTGATCGACGCGCGCGATGTCGGCGTCGCATTTGGCCATTTCCTTCGCGAGCCGCGCACGCTCAGCGGCAAGGTCGATGATGCCTGCAGTTCGGCAGACGCCGCAGTCTCGCCGCGCACCACGAGTTGCACAGCGCCCGGCTGGCGTGGTGCCTACGAAATCAATGTTGAAACCTGCGCGAGCCGTCTGCACGAATTCCGACCAGCGTCGGCACGCGCGCGCGTCTCCAAACGTGGTCGCCCGACCAGAACGAGCGGCAAGTGGGTTGCGGAGCGTGAACGTTCATTTCTGCATCGCACCGAGCGGATCGCCGTGATCAGATCGATCACCCAACCGATCTCGGCTTCTGCTTTGGGATCGCTGAGTCCATCGTGTTGCGGCCAAGCCGCGAGCGCCAGCATGTGCTCGCGTTTCGGTCCTTGCTCCGCAGTGACAGCCCAAAGCTCCTCAGTGATGAAGGGCATGAACGGGTGCAGCAGCTTGACGATCTCGTCCAATACCCATGCCGTGGTCGCGCGCGTTTCGTTCTTGGCGGCGCCGTCCGCACCGGTGAGAACCGGCTTCGCCAGCTCCAAATACCAATCGCAGAAGATATTCCAGACGAAGCGATAGATCGCCGCCGCCGCCTCGTTGAATTTGTATGCCTCGATCGCTGCAGTGACCTCGCTCCCCGCCCTCGCGGTCTCGTGCGCGATCCAGCGGTTGAGTACCTCCTTCGCGTCACGCGGCGTGAAATCCGGATCGCGCACGCAGCCGTTCATTTCCGCAAAGCGCGCCGCATTCCACAGCTTGGTCGCGAAATTGCGGTAGCCCTCGACGCGCTGGGCGGAAAGCTTGATGTCGCGGCCCTGCGCCGCCATGGCGGCGAGCGTGAAGCGCAGCGCATCGGCGCCGTACTCATCGATGACTTCGAGCGGATCGATGACGTTGCCTTTCGACTTCGACATCTTCTGCCCGCGCTCATCACGGACGAGCGCGTGAATATAGACGGTGTGGAACGGCACCTCTTTCATGAAATGCAGCCCCATCATCATCATGCGCGCGACCCAGAAAAAGATGATGTCGAAGCCGGTGACGAGCGCACTGGTCGGATAATAGCGTTTCAGCTCCGGCGTCTCGTCGGGCCAGCCGAGCGTCGAGAACGGCCAGAGCGCCGACGAGAACCACGTGTCGAGCACGTCTTCGTCGCGATGCAGATATTCATTGGCGAACCGCGCGCGTCGCTCCGGATCGGCGGCGATATCGTGCCCCTCCTCGACCGTGATCTCTTCGATGTCGGTGTAGTGCGCGAGTGCATCGGCAACCGCATCGTCTTCGTTCTCGGCAACAAAGACTTTGCCGTCCGGGCCGTACCAGGCCGGGATTTGATGCCCCCACCAGATCTGGCGGGAAATGCACCACGGCTGAATGTTTTCCATCCAGTTGAAGAAAGTCGCTTCCCACTGCGCGGGCACGAACACGGTTTTGCGCGCGCGCACCGCCTCGATCGCCGGCTGCGCCAGCGTCTTGGCGTCGACATACCATTGGTCGGTCAGGAACGGCTCCACCACCGCGCCCGAGCGGTCGCCATGCGGCACCGTGTGCGTGGTCGGCTCGATCTTGTCGAGCAGCCCGCGCGCTTCCAGATGCTCCACGATGCGCTTGCGCGCTGCAAAGCGGTCGAGCCCGTGCAGCGACAAAGTCTCGTCGAGTTCGGCCGATGGCGGCACGCCGTGCAGAAACGCGGCATTGTCCCGCAGATCGAGCCGAGCTTCCGCGTCGAGCACATTGACCAGCGGCAGCTCGTGGCGGCGGCCGACCTCGAAATCGTTGAAATCGTGCGCCGGCGTGATCTTGACCGCGCCGGTGCCTTTTTCGGGATCGGCGTAATCGTCACCGATGATCGGAATGCGGCGGCCGACCAGCGGCAGGATCGCCGTCTTGCCGATCAGATGCTTGAGCCGCTCGTTCTCCGGATGGACGGCGACGGCAACGTCGCCCAGCATCGTCTCCGGTCGGGTCGTCGCGACGATGATAAATTCGTCGCTGTGTTCGATCGGGTATTTGATGTGCCAGAGGTGACCTTTGACCTCGACCTGCTGCACCTCGAGGTCGGAGATCGCGGTCTTGAGCTTAGGATCCCAGTTCACCAGGCGCTTGTCTTTGTAGATGAGGCCGGAGCGATAAAGCTCGACGAAAACTTTCGCCACCGCGCGCGAAAGGCCTTCGTCCATGGTGAAGCGCTCGCGCGACCAATCGCAGGATGCACCGAGCCGCTTGAGCTGGCCGATGATGGCGCCGCCGGATTCCGCCTTCCATTCCCAGACGCGCTTGATGAACGCCTCGCGGCCGAGTTCGCGGCTGCCGGGCTGCTGGCGCTCCATCAACTGGCGCTCGACCACGGCCTGCGTGGCGATACCGGCGTGATCGGTGCCCGGCTGCCACAGTACGTCCTTGCCGCGCATGCGCTCGAACCGGCAGAGGATGTCCTGCAGGGTGTTGTTGAGCGCATGCCCCATATGCAGCGAGCCGGTGACGTTCGGCGGCGGGATAACGATGCAGTAAGGCTCGGCCTTGGCGCGCTCCGGCCGGCCTGCCCGAAAGGCGCCGGCCGCCTCCCAGGCTGCATAAATGCGGCCCTCGACCGCGCCCGGAACATATCTGTTCTCGATCATCGCTCTATCGCTTCTGCTATTGCGCGCGCTAGAAAGCCCGCGTCGCGCGGAGTGTCAACGCCGGCGGCTCCAACGGCGGCTCCGTTTCCGAGCAAATTTAAACGTGTCAGCGGCACTCCCACCGGCCAAGCCCTCCCCACGCCAGACGCCGGTTCGCTCCATCATTCTGCTCGCGGCCGCCGGCTTTGCGAGCCAGGCGCAGGTGCGGGTGACCGATTCGCTCTTGCCGCAGATCGCGAGCGACTTCCAAACCACCGTGGGCGTGGCCGCGATTGTGCTCACGGCTTATGCGGTTACGCACGGATCCATCCAGTTCGTGGTCGGCCCGATGGCCGATCGGTTCGGGAAATACCGCACCGTCGCGATCGCGAGCGTGCTCGCCGCCGTGCTCGTGACACTGTGTGGAACGGCATCGTCGCTGCCGCAACTCGCGCTGGCGCGGCTTGCGACCGGCGCCGTTGCCGGCTGGGTCATTCCCGTATCGATGGCTTATCTCGGCGATGTGACGCCAGCCGACCGCTTGCAGCCGATCCTGGCGCGCTACGCCTCAGGCTACATTCTGGGGCAGCTTTTCGGGCAGGCCATGGGCGGCGTGCTCGGCGACCTGTTCGGGTGGCGCAACGTCTTCTTCACGCTCGGCGGCATGTTCGCGCTCGCCGCAGCGGGCCTCATCTTCGAGCTCATCGTCAATCCCAAGACTCGCGAGCGAGGCCGGCACGCATCCGACCGCCGCGGCTTCGTCGCCGATTATGCCGCCGTCCTGTCCAATCCCTTCGCGCGCATCATTCTGATCATGGGTTTCATCGAGGCGGCCTTGGCGTGGGGGGCGTTCGCCTATATCGGCGCAAATTTGCATGTGCGCTTTGGCCTAAGTCTGACGCTGATCGGTCTGACCGTCGCCTGCTTCGGCGTCGGCGGGCTGATCTATGCCGGGCTCGTGCGTCAGCTGGTCTACCGGTTCGGACAGGCCGGCCTGACGGTGATGGGCGGCTTCCTGATAACGGCGGCGTATGTCGTGCTGGCATTCCAGCCGACGTGGTGGCTGGCGCCGATCGCCGTGACGGCGATCGGGCTCGGCTTCTACATGTTCCACAATACGCTGCAGACCAAAGCTACGCAGATGACGCCGGAAGCGCGCGGCACCGCGGTCGCGATCTTTTCCTCGGCGCTCTATTTCGGGCAGACCGCGGGGGTCGGGGTCGGCGCTCTTGTCATCGATCGGATCGGGGCGACGCCGCTTTTTCTCGGCACGGCGGTCGGCTTCCCGGCGCTGGCGCTTGTGGTTTGCGCGCGAATTGCAACGGCGCCAGCCTCTGATCTGAGACCGGCGCCGCTGCTTATTCCACTAGATTTTGTTTCCGGCGGTCAGACCTTGACCAGCGGCACCTTCGGCACCGAGCCGCGGCGCGGCGGCGAACCGCCGCCCGGACCGTTACCGCCCGGCGGCTTCCGCCGCGGCGACGAGCGGCGCTTCTTGGCGCGGCGCGGCTCGGGAAGCTTTTCCGGCCGCGGCGTCACTGGGCCATCCGGATATTCGAACGACAGCTTGCTCTTGCCGTCTTCGTCCGTGATCACGACGACCCGCACGTGGCCGCCCGACTTCAAGCGGCCGAACAGCACCTCGTCGGCCAGCGGCTTCTTGATGTGCTCCTGGATGACGCGCGCCATCGGCCGCGCACCCATGAGCTCGTCGTAGCCGTTGGCGATCAGCCATTGCGAGGACTCGTCGGTCAGCTCGATGGTCACATCGCGATCGGCGAGCTGCGCCTCGAGCTGGAGGACGAATTTCTCGACCACCATCGCGATGACGTCCTGCGACAGGTGCGCGAAGGTGATGATCGAATCGAGCCGGTTGCGGAACTCCGGCGCGAACAGCCGGTTGATCGCCTCCATGTCGTCGCCCTCACGCTTGGTGCGCGTGAAGCCGAAGGCGGCCTTGGCCATATCGGCGGCGCCCGCATTCGTGGTCATGATCAGGATCACGTTGCGGAAGTCGACCTGCTTGCCGTTATGGTCGGTGAGCTTGCCGTGATCCATGATCTGCAGAAGCACGTTGAACAGGTCCGGATGCGCCTTCTCGATTTCGTCGAGCAAGAGCACGCAATGCGGATGCTGGTCGACACCGTCGGTGAGTAATCCGCCCTGGTCGAAGCCGACATAGCCGGGCGGCGCGCCGATCAGCCGCGAAACAGTGTGGCGCTCCATGTATTCCGACATGTCGAAGCGGATGATCTCGACGCCGAGCGTGGCCGCAAGCTGCCGTGCCACTTCGGTCTTGCCGACGCCGGTCGGGCCGGAGAACAGATAGCAGCCGATCGGCTTTTCCGGCTCGCGCAAGCCCGCGCGCGCGAGCTTGATCGACGCCGACAGCGCCTCGATCGCCTTGTCCTGACCGTAGACGACGCGCTTGAGCGTATCCTGCAGGTGCTGAAGCACCTCGGCGTCGTCCTTCGACACGGCCTTCGGCGGAATCCGCGCCATGGTGGCGATCGTGGTCTCGATCTCCTTGATGCCGATGGTGCGCTTACGCCGTCCCTCCGGCAACAGCATCTGCGCCGCGCCCGACTCGTCGATCACATCGATGGCCTTGTCGGGCAATTTGCGATCATGGATGTAACGCGACGACAGCTCGACCGCGGCCTTGATGGCCTCGTTGGTGTAACGGAGCTTGTGATAGTCCTCGAAATAGGGCTTGAGCCCTTTGAGGATTTCGATCGCGTCGGGAACCGACGGCTCATTGACGTCGATCTTCTGGAAGCGGCGGACCAGCGCCCGATCCTTCTCGAAATATTGGCGATATTCCTTGTAGGTCGTGGAGCCGATGCAGCGCACGGTGCCCGAGGCCAAAGCAGGCTTCAGCAGGTTCGAGGCATCCATGGCGCCGCCGGAGGTGGCGCCGGCGCCGATCACGGTGTGGATCTCGTCGATAAACAGGATCGCGCCCGGATAAGCCTCAAGCTCCTTGATGACCTGCTTGAGCCGCTCCTCGAAATCGCCGCGATAGCGCGTGCCGGCGAGCAGCGTGCCCATGTCGAGCGCGAACACGGTCGCATTGCGCAACACGTCCGGCACTTCGCCATGCACGATGCGCCGCGCCAGCCCTTCGGCGATTGCGGTCTTGCCGACGCCGGCTTCGCCGACGAACAGCGGATTGTTCTTCTGCCGGCGGCAGAGCACCTGAATCGTGCGGCTGATCTCGGAGTCGCGTCCGATCAGCGGATCGATTTTGCCTTCGCGCGCTTTCTTGTTGAGATTGACGCAATAGGCGTCGAGCGCATCGCCCTTCTTCTTCGGCTCGTCGCCGTTCTTGGCATCGCTCTCTTCGTCGGCGCCGCGCACCGGGCGCGCTTCCGACATGCCCGGACGCTTGGCGATGCCGTGGCTGATGTAATTGACGGCATCGTAGCGCGTCATGTCCTGCTCCTGCAGGAAATACGCGGCGTGGCTTTCGCGCTCGGCGAAGATCGCGACCAGAACGTTGGCGCCGGTCACTTCCTCGCGGCCGGAGGATTGGACGTGGATCACGGCGCGCTGGATGACCCGCTGGAAGCCGGCGGTCGGTTTGGAATCCTCGGCACCATCGGTGACCAGATTGTCGAGCTCGGATTCCAGATAGGCGACGAGACTGCGGCGCAACTTGTCCAGATCGACGTTGCACGCCCGCATGACGGCGGCAGCGTCCTGATCTTCGATCAGCGCGAGCAAGAGGTGCTCGAGCGTGGCGTACTCATGATGGCGTTCGTTGGCGAGCGCCAGAGCCCGGTGGAGCGACTGTTCAAGGCTGCGCGAGAAGGTTGGCATTTCAATTTCTCTTCATCTGTGTGGCGTCCCCCGGAATCACTTCTTCTCCATGATGCATTGCAAAGGATGCTGATGTTTGCGGGCAAAGTCCATGACCTGCGTCACTTTGGTCTCCGCAACCTCGTAGGTGAATACCCCGCATTCACCGATCCCGTGCTGATGGACGTGCATCATGATGCGATGCGCCGCCTCGTGGTCCTTGTTGAAGAAGCGTTCAAGCACATGGACCACGAACTCCATCGGCGTGTAGTCGTCGTTGAGCAGCAAGACGCGATAGAGGTTCGGCCGTTTCGTCTGCGGCCGCGTTTTGGTGATGACCGCAGTCCCCGGCCCGCTCTGATCGTTCTTCCGTTTGCGGTCGTCGTCCGCCAAGCGGATGGGCAATCTGGTGTCGAAATCGTCACGCGGCGGCATTGTCTTCGTCTATCGTCAGATCGGTTACGGCAGGGTCGGCAATCCGGCGCAGGTTCGTCAAGGCATCGATCCTGCCAACCCCGAGACATTATCATAGATACGGAAGCCCCAGCTTTCTAGATCGGCGAAACGGCCGCCGAAACGCAGAACCGCTTACCCGCCGGTTGCGTTCCGCGGGACGTCTAGACCACTCTTGCATGCTCAGGCTTGCACGATTGATGCCAACTGCGCTCGACGCCGACTGCGTCGATCCGGCGAGCGCACCCGTCACAATAGCGATTCGCAAGCGCGTGCCTGAACACTGGCGCGCATCAACGCGGCGCTACCGGGCGCAAGCAGGGTGTCCGGAATGGATGGAAGATAGGTCGCTGGACGAGCAGATCAATACCGACGCAACACAGGGGCGCGCCGCGGCCCGTCACTTCGTCCCTGGCATCTTCATCAGCACGCTTTCGAACGGCTTGTAAGCTTCCCTCGCGAGGTCCGCGTACAGCTCGCCGATCTTGGCAGTCTCGGCGACCAATTCTTCGTACGACGATCGCAGATATTCGGTCTGCACTTCCATCGCCTTTTCTAGGCTTTTGGCGCCAATGAGCTTCTCGAAAGCCGCGGCGGAATCTTCGAAAGACTTCTTGGAATAATCGGCTACCTCGGTCGCAATGGCTTGCGCATTCTTGGCCCAGGCGCCAAAGGCGTTCATCGCCATGTCCATGTTCTCCTTGCCGAATTTCTGCATTGGATCGACGCTCATGGTATCTCCTGGGCTTGATCGGTCTGCTTCAGCCCCGTTGAGGCTCGGCAGCTTGATCGGGGGCTATCGCCTTGAAAAGGCCTTTTCCAGCCGCAACCATAACTATAGTGCAGCGCACAAGAATAACAACGAGCGAAGCGGTGCACATCCGTAGCGTGTAACAGAATTGCGCCGACGACGTGGGTTAACGCTTTCGCAACGGCGTTCGCCTAGCGTGCTTGACCGTGTCGTTCGTGTGACGAGCGGTGCAGGGTCGGGACAAATTCCGACTCTTGCAACAGTGGCTGGCCGCGCCAGTCGCTACCACCGGGGGACACATCGTCCCAAGGAGCAAACGGGGTGGGCTCCACCGGGAGCTCCATGGGCGTCAGGGACGGGGTGGGTAATGCGTCGAGTGCGTTCTGAGCCTTCGTACGGGCTTCGCGAGTTCGTGTTCGGCGCCGCCGTTATCGGAACGGCCATTACGTTTTCCACCGCGCCGGTCGACGCCCGCTATCATCGATATTACGCACATTCCGCGCACCGTGCCGCAGCCGTGCCGCGCGCGACGCGCGGCTATCACCATGCGCGCGCGGAATCGTATTCGCCGCCCACCTCCTCGATCGTGGTCGACGGCAATACGGGTGCCGTGCTGCACGCCTCCAACGCGGAGGCGCTGCGTCATCCGGCATCGCTGACCAAGATCATGACGCTCTATCTGCTGTTCGAACGGCTGGAGGCCGGCAAGATCAAGCTCGATACGCCCTTGAAGATTTCGTCGCACGCCGCCGAGCAGTCGCCGACGAAATTAGGCGTGAAGCCCGGCCAGACGCTCGCGGTCGAAGACGCGATCAAAGCGGTGGTGACGAAATCGGCGAACGATGCCGCCGTCGCCATCGCCGAAAATCTCGGCGGCGACGAAGACGAATTCGCGAAGATGATGACGGCCAAGGCTCATGCGCTGGGCATGAGCCGCACCACTTATGTCAACGCCTCGGGCCTCCCCAACGACGATCAGATCACCACGGCGCAGGACCAGTCCGTGCTCGGCCGGGCGATCCAGGAGCGCTTTCCGCGCTACTACAGATATTTCTCGACGGAGGAATTCGTCTATCACGGCCACGCCATGCGCAACCACAACCACTTGCTCGGCGTGGTTGGCGGCGTCGATGGCATCAAGACCGGCTACACGCACGCCTCGGGCTTCAATCTCGTCACCTCGGTCCACCGCGACGGGCGCTACATCGTTGCCGTCGTGCTCGGCGGACGCTCGGCGGGCGAGCGTGACGCGCACATGCGCGAATTGATCAATTCGCACATCAGAGAAGCATCGCTGCGGCACACGGCCCCGGTCATCGCCGAAAGAATGGAAGCGCGCGCCGAGCCGCGAACCCCGAGCAGCGAGCGCTCCGAACAGCGCGAGCCGAAGCCGGTCGTCGCCGCGGCGAAGGCGTTACTGTCGTCGCGCGCAGACCCGACGCCGACGGGCAAGACCAATGGCGGCACGGCCGTCGCCGGCGATCCCATTCAGCCGCTGTTGGTGAAGACGATCACCTACCGCACCGCTCCGGTTCAGGCTGCGCCACTTGCGCCGATGCCGCCGCTTGTCGCGGCCGCTCCATTGCCCCGGTCTCCATCGATGCCGCTTCCGACGCTTCCGGCCGCGTCCGCGCCGCCGGCGCCTGCGGCAGCATCGGCGCCTCTGCCGACACCGGCGCCGGTAACGACCGCGGCTCAGGCGGCACCAGTACCCGCAGTGGAAGCTACGGCGACAACCACCGCTGTTCGGCCGGCACCAACGCCCGCGGTGGAAGCAGCAACCACCGTGATCGTGGCCTCAACCGAGCCCGCCGTCATTGCTCCTTCGACCAAAATGCAGACGCCCGGAAGATCGGTGATTGCAAAGTCAGACAGCGCAAGATCGGAGGCTCCGCGATCGGAAGCCGCCCGACCTGAAGCCATCAAACTTGAAGCCACAAAACCGGAAGCCGCCAAGCCGGAAGTGGCAAAGACGGAAGTCGCAAAGCTTGAAACCGCAAAACCGGAAGCGGCGAAATCTGAGCTGGCCAAATCAGAATCAGCCAAGTCCGATCCGGCAAAGCCGGTGACCGCGAAGATGGAGATCGTAAAGCCTGAGCCGAGCGCAGCGCAGATCCGCGCGCGCGGCGGCTGGATCATTCAGATTGGCGCGTTCGAGGCCGAAGAGGAAGCAAAGCAGCATCTAAGCGAGGCGCGCCTCAAGATCCCGCACATTCTGGCCAGCGCCGATCCCTTCACAGAGCGCGTGCAAAAGGGCGACAAGGCGCTTTATCGGGCTCGCTTTGCCGGGTTCGACAAAGCCAATGCGGAAGCCGCCTGCAAACAGCTTAAGCGCAGCGATATCGCCTGCATGACGGTCAAGAATTGAAGCCGGCAATGGCCATGGTGCAATCGGGTATGGGTCAATCAGTTACCTCTTCCTCGCAAGCCGAACCCGGTCAATCCGGACAGGAAGCGGAGCGTCAATCAGGGACTGGAAGCCACGCCGAAATCCTTTCAGGAACTTCAGCGATGGCGGCGAAGCAGAACATCTTTGGCCTGATTGACCCGCGCCGCGAGGTACGTCGAGCCCCCTTGGTCGGGATGCAGTTTCTTCATGAAGGCCCGATGGGCACGGGTGATGTCGTCGGCCCCCGCGCCGGGTTGAAGGCCAAGGACCTGATAGGCCTCCTCCTTCGTCATTTCTCCGCTGGACGTAGTGTTCCTGCGGTCCTGCCCCGAAGCCGCATCACGCTGCGCGTCTTCACGCCTTTGGGCCTGCCCGCGGTCAAAATACGCCATGAATGACCGGCGTGCGCCGCGCACGACGCGCGCGGCGCGATTGGGATCGGCCTTCGAGAAGCGGCCGACCACGACCAACAGCAGAAAAATCACAAGACCGACGATAAGGAGCGACATGCGGCGAGGGCCAGGAGGAACCTCGCCGTAAGGTGGCCCCCCGCTCTCTCAGGCGCAATAGCTGTCTGGAGCGCTATAGCTGTCCAACCGAAGACGGCCGATCGCCCTCCTCGACCAACAGACCGTGGGTATCGAGCGGCTTGTCGGCGGAAGCGGCCCATTCGGCCCGCGCCGCCGCTCGCCGCTTGCCGCGTTCGTCCATCGGCAGTTTCAACGCATCGATGAGCACTTTGACCTCATCGCGTGCGGTGAAGTGGGACGCATTGGAGCGCAGCCCTAACGTGGTCTCTTCCACATCGTCGAGGGCGGTGAGGCCGCGCGGAAAATACTCGCGATAGACGACGCGCTCGGCGAAACCGTCGACCGCGCGGAACCCGAGTTGCCGCGAAAGCGCATCGAGACCGGAGCCGACCAGCCGCTTGTTGCGCGAGCCGAGCGTGGAGAGGCGATTGCGTACGATGACCCAGTCGGTCAGGCCGCCATCGACCAACCGGCGCTGCCTGCGCGCCTCGCGAACCATCTCGGCATAGTGGCTGACACCGGTCAGTTCGAATGTCGTCGGATCCACCACCCCGAGCACGTCGAAGTCGACGAAGCTGTCGTTGAGCGGCGTGATGAGGGTGTCGGCCATGGAGTGCGCGAGCCGCATCAGATAGGAATCGGTGCCGGGGGTATCGATGACCACGAAGTCGTGGCTTTGCTCGACGGCGCCGACCGCCTCGGCAAAGGCCGCGAATTCCTGCGCCTCGATCTCTTCGATGCGCGCGCCGAAACCGCGCGCCACGCAAAAGTGCCGGGGATGATCGAGCGCCATGCCGGCGCGGGTCGCCCAATCGCGCCGATTTTCCACATAGTGGGTGAAGCTGCGCTGGCGGGAGTCGAGGTCGATGGTGGCAACGCGCTGGCCGGCCTGAAGCAGGGCGACGGCGATATGCATCGCCGTGGTCGATTTTCCCGATCCGCCTTTTTCGTTGCCAAGGACGATGACATGCGCCGAGAACGGCTTGCCAACATCCGCCTGCATCAACATGGAACGCAACCTCTGCGTAGCGATCCGTTCTCCAGCTTGCAACGGCTAGAATCAAGAGTACAGCATCAGAAGCCATAAGTTAATCATTAACCATCCATGGTGTCACGAATGCGTTGCGTATGTGCTGGGTCGGCAACGCCATGACCCGCCGTTTTGTCAGCTCTAAGTTGCGGCGCCCGCAAATAATCCACAGCTTGCCGACGCTCGCGCGCACGCTCGCGCGATGGCGCGCGCGGCGCGAGCGAATCGGGTTGGTGCCGACCATGGGCGCGCTGCATGCCGGGCATCTCGCCTTGGTGAAGCGGGCGCAACGGCGCTCCGATCGGGTGATCGTGTCGATCTTCGTCAACCCGACCCAGTTTGCGCCGACCGAAGATCTGAAAACCTATCCACGTACCTTCGACGCCGATATCGCGGCGCTTGCCCGCGTCGGCGCAGACCTGGTCTGGGCTCCTTCGGCCGAAACCATGTATCCACGGGGCTTTGCGACCCGCGTGGTGCCGGAAGGTCCGGCGACCGTCGGACTAGAAGATGCGTTCCGGCCGCACTTCTTCGCCGGCGTCGCGACCGTCGTGGCAAAGCTTTTCGTCCAGTGCGATGCCGACATCGCGGCCTTCGGCGAAAAGGACTATCAGCAGCTCAAGGTGGTCACGCAAATGACGCGGGACCTCGATCTGAAGACCCGTATTGTCGCCGTGCCGACAGTACGCGAGCGCGACGGCCTCGCGCTTTCTTCCCGCAACGCCTACCTCTCCGCAGCCGAACGCGCGACCGCGCCGACGCTGCATCGCGTTCTTCTCGCGTGTGCGGACAAGATCGCCGCGGGTCATCCGATCGCAGGCGCGCTGACCGAAGGCCGCGCGGCGCTTTCGGACGCGGGCTTCATCGTCGACTATTTGGACGCGCGCAACGCCGATACGCTGGCGCCGGTTCAGTCAGCCAAGGAAGGCCCGCTCCGTCTCCTGGTCGCCGCGCGCCTGGGCAAGACCCGGCTGATCGACAATATCGCGGTGTGAAGATAGTGCGGCGTGAAGGCTTGCGGCCTCGGCGCCGTTCTACTTGCCGCCCGCCTTGATCGGGTCCTTGACGGCCTCGTAGGTGGCGAACTCCATGCTGTAGAGCTGCCCGTTCACCCTCTCGACTTTGCGGATGTAGATGTTCTGCACGATGTCGCGCGTTTCCGGATCGATGGAGATCGGGCCGCGCGGACTTTCCCAGGCCATGCCCTTCATTGCCGAAAGTAGGACGTCGCCATCGGCATTGCCGTTCGTCTTCTTCAGTGCCTCATAGATCAGGTGCAGCCCATCATACGCGCCGACGGAAACGAAATCGGGACGAAAGTCGTTCGCCTGTTCGAAGGCGGCAACGTAAGCCTTGTTCAGCGGGGAATCGTGGGCGGCAGAATAGGAACCCGACGTGATGATGCCGAGCATCTGATCGCCCATAGTGTTGAGATCATCGTCGTCGGTGAGATCGCCCGGTCCGATGATCTTGATGCCCGAGTTGCCAAGCCCCCGCTCGGCGAATTGCTTGGCGAAGATGCTCGCCTGCGTGCCCGGGAAATAGATGAAAGCGGTATCCGGATTGAGATCGCGGATGCGCTGCAGGAACGGCGCAAAGTCGGGATTGGCGAGAGGAATACGGATCGATTCGATGATTTCGCCGCCGGCCTTCAGAAAGCGCGTCTTGAACGACGTCTCCGATTCGATCCCGGGCGCCCAATCGTTGACGAGCGTAACGACACGCTTGCTGCCGTTCTTGGCCGCCCATTCGGCCATGATCCAAGCCTGCTGACTTTGCAAAAAGCCGGCCCGCACCATGTAGGGCGACTTGGTAACGGTGACTGATGCTCCGGAACTCAGCACCAAGGTCGGGATTTTCGCTTCCGTCACCAGCGGCGCGATCGCGAGCGACGTCGGCGTGATTCCGATACCGATCAGCCCTACTTTCTGGTTGACGATCATCTCCTGGACGATGCGGCGGGCATTGTCGGCGACGCCTCCATCATCACGCACGAGGAGTTCGATCTTCCGCCCGGCGACGTTTGTGCCGTGCTGCTGAACATAAAGCTTGAGCGCGCCCGCAAGCTGCCGGCCGACGGCGTTGAAGCCCGTCCCCGTCAGGGGAATGCTCACGCCCATTTTCAGAACATCGTCGGCGGCTGCGGGAGCGGCGCGCAAACCGATGGCGGCGCTTGCCGCCAATCCCTTCAGCAAGGTTCTGCGCAACATCTCGTTCCCCCCAGATTTTTGTTTTCTTGAACAGGTCGGCGTTACCGATTGTCAGGCCGGCTCGAGATGTGGGATTTGCGGGCGTTTGCCCGACGCCTTCCCGGTGATCGGCGCCCGCGGCAGCTTGGCGACGCCTTGCTCCATGACGAAGTTGTGGGCGAGCGAGTACCAAGGCGCGGTCACGTCGGGCGCCGGCGCCGGGCCGCTGTCGTGACGCACGAAATTTCCGAGCAGATGGCGGGTGACGCCGAATTGCACATCGCTGTCGATGTATGGATCGTCGGGTGGATAAATCTGCGAAATCAAAGTCTTGAACCCGTCCTTGTAAGCCAGGAAATGAAGATGGGCCGGACGCATGTTGTGGCGGCCCTGTGCGCGCAAAAGATCACCGACCGGACCGTCGATCGGGATTGGATAGCCGGCTGGCTTCACCGAGCGAAAACCAAAATGGCCCTGCGCGTCGGTGATGAACTTGCCGCGCAAGTTCATATCCGATTGCGTCGGGTCCTGGTTTTCGTAAAAGCCCTCCGGCGATGAATGCCAGACATCGACCTCGACGCCCTCGATGGGCTTGCCGCGGACATCGCTGTAATAGGCGTCGACGAACAGCGCGGGTCCGGGCGTCGGCGAGCGCACGATCGACGCACCGCTCTTCATCAGCGGCGAATTCATCCGCCAGAACGGACCGAGCTGACTGGCGTCGGTCTCGGTCTGACCGTTGTCGCCGTTATTGAGCAGACACACGAGAGCGGATAGGCCGAGCGAGCCTGCCATCAACACCGCCTCGTTGTGGTTTTCGTTGGTGCTCTTGCCGATCGCGTTAACGAAGGCGGCTGCGGTCTGAAACTCCTGCTCGGTCAACTTCACTTCACGCGCGAAGTCATGCAAATGGCGGATGAAGGCCGACATGATTTCGCGAAATCGCGGATCCGGCGCGCGCGCGAGCTCGCTCAAGACTGCTTTTGTCACGTCGGCCTGATTTTCGATGATCATCTCTCGAGCTCCGCGCCTTTCCGCCTTGCGGCTGTTTATTGGCGCGGACTGTACGTGATCGGCTTGATCGGCGCTATGTCGCCGGCGCTCTGCGGCCCCGCCCGGGTCACATGAGGCCGAGTTCGCGCAGCTCCCGCCTTAGCTTCTCGGGCATGGCTTTCGTCCCGGGCGCGGCCTTTTCGAGATCGGGCGGCGCATCCTTGACCGCGAGGTAGCGCCAACCCTGGAAGGCACGAAACGGCCGCAGATCGACCGGCACCACTTTCGGCTCGAGCACGATGCCGCAACGCCCGACACCGTCCTTGTCACGGAAGGGCCGCAGCTCGCGGATGCGCTGCCGGCAGGCTATTTCGCCGCGGATCACCCAATAGAGCGATCCGCCGTCCACGAGCTCGGCGGCGCGTTTCGGCATCATGCGCGTGCGGTGAATATGCTCGAGCTTTTCGCCGCGTTTGCGCTTCTCCTTCATCCGTTGCTTGATCCAGCCTTCCAGTTCCTGGATCGAGTCGCAGCCGACACAGAGCTTGATGAGGTTCAGCGCCATGGCGGCAACTTACTCCGCTGCGGACCGTTCGATCATCATGATCTGCGCGCCTTCCACAACTTGCGTGCCGACCGCGACCGCGACACTGGCCACAGTCCCGGCAAAGGGCGCGCGCAGCGTGTGTTCCATCTTCATCGCCTCGAGCACGGCGACACGCTGTCCGCCGGCAACCGCTTCGCCCGCGCCGACGAAAAGCTCCAGGACTTTGCCGTGCATCGGCGCCTTGACGCTGCCGTCGCCGGCGCCGGCTTGGGCAGAGGCCTCGGATACGTCCTTGAACCGCGCGCGAGTCTGGCGGCCATGCCGCAGAATGTAAGCCTCGTCTCCGGCCACGAACACCCTGGCATCGGTGGCCGGTGTCGCGCCGCCAACGAGGACGCTGATGCCGTTTTTGCCGTAGCTCACGGCAGCCTCCGCACCCTGGCCGTCGACCAAGATCGGAACCACGACCCGGCGCGCACCGCTGAGTTGAAAGCCGTCGCGTGCCGCCCAGGGGGAATAAGGCTCCGCGGTGCTTTCCGGCGCGGCTTTCTCGGCATCGTCGCCATCAAGTAGGTGCATAACACCAAGCGCGGCGGCAGCGTGGTCGGGTTCATGCGGCACAGCGCCGAGCGCGGGGAGATTGCGATCGATGAAGCCGGTATCGACCTTTCCCTCGCGAAAGCTTTCGGCACGGCAGAGCGCACCGAGGAAGGCGATATTCGTCCGCACGCCGGCGACGAGCGTGTGATCGAGAGCGTTGGCGAGCCGATGCAACGCAACCTCGCGGGTCGGCGCATGCGCGATCAGCTTGGCGATCATGGGATCGTAGAAGGGCGTCACCTCGCCGCCCTTTTCGACCCCGCTCTCGACCCGCATGTCGGCAGGAAATTCCAGTCCGACGATGGGACCGGTCGAGGGCAGGAAGCCGTTGCCCGGATCTTCGGCGTAGACCCGCGCTTCAATGGCGTGGCCGGCGAAGGCGATTTCGCCTTGCGTCAGCGGCAGCTTCTCGCCGGCCGCGACCTCAAACTGCCAGGCGACGAGATCGAGCCCGGTGACTTCTTCCGTCACCGGATGCTCGACCTGAAGCCGCGTATTCATCTCGATGAACCAGAAGCCGTCCTCGCGCAGCCCCTTGCTGCCATCGGCGACGAATTCGACGGTGCCCGCCCCGACATAGCCGACCGCCCTCGCCGCCTCGACCGCCGCCGCGCCCATCTTGGCGCGCAGGCTTTGCGTCATTCCGGGCGCCGGAGTTTCTTCGATCACCTTCTGGTGGCGCCGCTGCAAGGAACAATCGCGCTCGCCGAGGTGAACGATGTTGCCGTGCCGATCGGCAAAGACCTGAATTTCGATGTGGCGCGGGGCCGCAACGAATTTTTCGATGAGCACGCGGCCGGAGCCGAAGGCGGCGGCGACTTCGCGCACGGCTCCTTCAAGTTCAGCCTCGAAATCGCTTTCCTTGTCGATCCGCCGCAGCCCACGGCCGCCGCCGCCGGCGGCCGGTTTGATCAGCACCGGATAGCCGATCTCGCCCGCGCGCCGCTTCAGAAAAACGGCGTCCTGGCGTTCGCCGTGATAGCCGGGCACGATCGGCACGCCCGCCTTCTCCATCAGCGCCTTGGCGCGATCCTTCAGGCCCATGGCGCGGATCGCGGCCGCCGGCGGCCCGACGAAGACAAGACCAGCCTGTTCGCAGGCTTCGGCGAAATCCCCGCTCTCGGACAAAAACCCGTAACCCGGATGCACGCACTCGGCGCCCGACTTCTTGGCGGCGTCGATCAAGCGCTCGATGCTGAGATAGCTTTCACGCGGCTCGGCTGGCCCGATGAAATAGGCCTCGTCGCAAAGCCGCCGATGCAGCGCATGCGCATCGGCGGCCGAATACACGGCAATCGTGCGCATTCCCAGTCGCTTGGCAGTGCGGGCGACGCGGCAGGCAATTTCGCCGCGGTTGGCAATGAGAACGGAGTTGAACATTGCGAGCTAATAAAAGGAGCGGATGATCGGCGCCTCACTCACTGCGTGCGAGGAGCCGCACCAGGACCGGCATTGACCGAGGACGGCGTGAGCTGAACCGGACCGGCGGTCGCCGGCGCGGGTGACGGGGCGGTCGGTGCGGCCGCCGTCTGCGGCGCCAGGGCAGGCGGCGCTTGCGGCATCGGCTCCGGCCAGATCGGCTCGACTGCGGGCTGGCCCGATTGGCCGGCGAGCGTGGCGTTGGGATTTGGCGCTGCGGCGTTGGGATTTGGCGATGACTGTTTGCGCGCATGCCGCTGCGCGGGCGCCGATGGATTTGGATTGGCGGCAGCGGCCGCTGCCACGCCCGGCAGAACCGGGCCGGTCGGTTCCGGATTCATGATGCTGACCGCCGGGATCGAGGAGGCACTCGGAAAGTCGATATTGACGATCTTGCGGGAGCCCTGCCCGGCCGCAGGAGCCGTCGATCCGGTCGGAGCTTGCGTGGCCTCCGCCAGCGGGACTTCGGGCGCGCTCCAGGCCGCCGCATAATGTTCGAGATAGCGTTCGAGCGCGGCTGTGGTCAGATTGGTGCGCACCCGATTGGCGTCGCGGAATAGCGAAAGCGTCTTGCAATTTTGCGCAGTGCAGCCGTCGCGGATCGCAAGCACATAAGCGACAAAACCGAAGCGGTCGGTTTCGAGCGAGCGGCGCAACGGCACCATCATGGGCTCGAGCTCGATGCCTTGGCGCTGGCCGAAGGTCGTCATGTTGGCGAGCAGCGTCAGCTGCGCGCCGACATAAGCGGACGCCGAAGCAACAGTCGCAGGCGATGCAAACAACGATTTCTCGCAGGCCGCCTCGACACTCTCGCCGACCAAAGCATCGAGACACGCAAGCGGCGAACCGGGAATGAGAACCTGCGAACTGAGCTGCTGGCCGCGCAGTTCAAGGGCGCGCCGCTCGGCCGCGGCACCGCCCAATATGGCGCGGTCCAAAAACGCCCACGTCATCACCGCGCCGAAAACAGCACCGGCGACGACAAAGCCGATCCGCAGCGCCGGATTTGCCGCAAGACGCACCTGCGGCTGAAGGAACGCCACCGCACACAGCACGACAAGCAAAGCCGCCGAACCGGCCGCGATCCACAACCGCACAAGCGAAGCACCGAATTCGGGATCGACGCCGAGCATCAACGCACTCCGCTAGACCATGATCCGATCAAGTTGAATCGGATCATGGCCTGGATATTACGTTGGAGCACGATCTTTTCCGAAAACCGGTTCCCACTTTTCGGGGACCATGCTCTAACGATGAGAACCTTTACGCTTGCGGAAGTATGGCCCAGCGGGCTCGGCGATGCCAAGCGTTACAGAACGATCTGCTGTGCTCGCGGCGCGACGGCACCCAGCGATACGGCGTCAATGCTCGGTTTCGAGCTGGCTTTCCTTGGCCACGCGCTCGAACGCTTCGCCCGAATTCTTGATGCGATATTGATAATCGTCACCGTCGGAGGGCAAAAGCTTGACGACTTTGTACGTTCCGCTCGCGCCCGGACGCGTAATCGGGCTCGACGTATACAATACGGTCTCGCCGACGCGGAATTTGTGCGTGCGCAATGCCGGGCCCGGCATCGCGATCGGCCTGGCCGAAGGTACCGTCGACACGCGGATCGTGTTCTCGATCGGCTTCGGCGGCTGAACAGGCTTCATGGCCTGAATAGGCTTCATCGCCTGAACAGGCTTCATTGCGTGCACTGTCTTTGCCGCCACGGACTTGCCCGAAATCCGCCGTGCGGCGGCCTTGCGAGCAACTTGATTGCGGCTTGCTTTTGCCGGCCGCTTCTTGACTGAATGCTTATTCATAGCAACGACACTATATAGCCTAACTGCTTGTGGCGCAAAAAATATAGTGTCGCAAAAAAGCATTTGCGATGCCCAATCTACGCAAATGATTAAAAGGAAAAGATATTTACTTTCAAAATGTTGCGGGAAATACTTAAACTCCGGCTTTTGTTCATGTCTTAGGCCTGCCGGCGCCAACCGCCTTTCTCGTCGGCCTGCCAATAGGTGACCTCAAATCCGGCGGATTTTGCCTCAGTCCAGCGGGCGCGGGCGGCCTCCAAAGCATCCGGGTCTTCGCCGTTGAAAAGGAGCACCACCCGCTCGTAGACGGACGCATCCTGCGGCATCAGGGCACCATCCACCAGGAAGCGAACGGTGGCGCCGTTCGGATTGTGATCGCTGACAGTCAGCACGATCGGCTGCTGCGACGCCTCGGCATCGCGCCAGGTGCCGTGCGGAAGAAACGAGTCGTCACGCCACGTCCAAAGATGCGCGTCGAGCGCTTCGACGCGTTCCTCGGAGGAAGCCTGCACCACAACGCGCCAGCCGCGATCGAGCGACTTTTGCAGCAGCGTTGGCAGGACCTGTTCCGGCGTCTGGCCCTTCAGGTGATAGAATAAAACTTCAGTCATCTCATCCGGCTGCGATCATTGCTCGTAATAATCTTCCACCAAACGATCGAGGAGCCGCACACCCCATCCGGAACTCCAGCTCTTGTTGATGTCGGTTTGCGGCGAGCCGAGCGCCGTCCCTGCGATATCGAGGTGAGCCCACGGCGTCTTGTTGACAAAACGCTGAAGAAATTGGGCCGCGGTGATCGAGCCTGCAAAGCGGCCGCCGCTGTTCTTCACGTCGGCAAATTTTGAATCGATGATTTTGTCGTATTCGGGCGCAAGCGGCATGCGCCATACCCGCTCGCCCGTCGCCTCGCCGGCCTTGGCCAACCGCTCCGAAAGCTTGTCGTCATTCGAGAACAGGCCGGCATATTCCTGGCCAAGCGCGACGATGATCGCACCCGTAAGAGTGGCCAAATTGACCATGAATTTCGGCTTGAAGCGCTTGTTCACATAGTGCAGCACGTCGGCGAGCACGAGGCGGCCTTCGGCATCGGTATTGATGATCTCGATCGTCTGTCCCGACATGGACGTGACGATGTCGCCTGGCCGCTGGGCTTTGCCGTCGGGCATATTCTCCACCAAGCCGATGATGCCGACGGCGTTGACCTTGGCCTTGCGCGCAGCGAGCGCGTGCATGAGGCCGACAACGCAGGCCGCACCCGCCATGTCGCCTTTCATGTCCTCCATGCCCTGCGCCGGCTTGATCGAAATGCCGCCTGAAGTCGAAGCACACACCCTTGCCGACAAATGCAATCGGCTCGACACCTCGTTTGCCACCGTTCCAGCGCATGACCACGACCTTCGGCTCATGCGTCGAGCCTTGCGCAACGCCAAGGAGAGCGCCCATGCCGAGCTTTCGCATGGCCGGCAGATCGAGAACCTCGACCAAGACGCCGAGCTTCCTCAAGCCGGATGTACGGCGGGCAAATTCGCCGGGAAAAAGCACATTGGCGGGCTCGTTGACGAGATCGCGCGCCCACACCACCCCATCGGCGACGCCGGCGACAGGCGCCCACGCCTTCTCAGCCGCGGCCGGATTAGCGCACGCAAAATGCACGTCGACTTTTGTCGCCCGCTCCTCCCCCTCCTTCGGCTTGGTCTTGTAGCGATCAAACCTGTAGGCGCGCAGGCGCGTTCCGAGAACGAGGTCGGCAATCTGCTCGGGCTTCAAAGGCCCCGCCCCGAATTCGGCGACGATCGTGGCCTGACTGGCAGCGCGTGGAACGCGCCCCATGGCTACCCCGCCAAGCTTCACCAGGTCGCGATCCTTGAGGTCGCGTTCCTTGCCGGTGCCCACCACAATCAGGCGCGGAACGTCGAGCCCGGGGGGTGCGATGAGCTCGAGCGACGACCCGCTTTTGCCGGTAAAGCGGTCGGAGGCGGCGGCGCGCCGAAATTGGTCGCTGACCGGGGAGAGGGCTTTCTGCGTCGCAGGCCCGAATTTGAGGCTCTCAGCGCAGAACACAATGAGAACTCCCCTCAAGCGGTCGAATGAGGTGAATCCGATCTTGGGGAGGTCGGGCATGGTCGGTCCTTCTTCAGGGTGAAACAGGGTGTCGCTTGTCCACACCATATGAACCGAGCGGCGGGACCGTGCAAAGCGCAACGACCTCGCCGGGTTAGCGCGCGGGAATGGAAAACATTAACCTTTAGCAACCTTTAGCTTTGCAAATTCAAGGGTTTTGCCTTGGCGAGGCCATTTTGTGAAAGCATGAAATTACCGAGTTCGGGGAACTCGGCTCAGGGCGGTGCTTCGTACACCGAATGGGGGAGCCGGGAGGCGGCCATAGCGCCCGTCTGCGGGGAAGTTGAGTCCGATGGGGTCGATCGGCCGATACATGTTTCGCACCACCATGGGTGCGTTCGTGATCACGCTCGTCAGCTTGACCGTGGTGATGTGGTTCACCCAGGCGATCCGCGAATTCGACCTGATCACCAGCCAACGCCAGACGATGTTCGTCTTTATCGGGATCACCGGCCTGCTGATTCCGCTGCTGGTGATGATGATCGCGCCGATATCGCTGGTGCTGGCGACGGCGCACATCATCAACAAGCTCAGCTCCGATTCGGAGATCATCGTGATGAACGCGGCGGGAGTCTCGCCGTGGCCGCTGGTCCGCCCGTTCCTTGCGGCCGGGCTTGTCGTAGCTGCGCTGGTCGCCGCGATCGCCGTCTACATTTCGCCCTGGAGCCTGCGCGAATTGCGCGATTGGGCTACGCAAGTCCGCGCCGACATTCTGACCAATATCGTGCAGCCCGGCCGCTTCACCACCATAAGCGGCAACCTCACCTTCCACATCGCCGATCGAAGGCCGAATGGCCTCCTGGTCGGCATTTTCCTCGACGACCGGCGCGACCCCAAGGAGCACGCGACCTATCTCGCCGAGCAAGGCGAGATCGTGAAGAACGACACCGGGTCCTTCCTGGTCCTCGAAAAGGGCAGCGTGCAGCGGCTCGAATCGGGCCAGCGCGATCCTCGGATTGTCACTTTCGATCGCTACGCTTTCGACCTGTCGAAATTCGGCGTCGGTCCTCAGACCGGCGGCGTCACCTACAACACGCGTGAAAAGTACATCTGGGAACTCATGTGGCCGCCCGCGAACGATGCGCTGTTCCTGGCGCAGCCCGGCGAGTACCGATCGGAACTGCACGATCGCCTTGCGACGCCGCTGTACCCGATCGCCTTCGTCGTCCTCGCGTACGCCTTTCTCGGGCCGCCGCAGACCACGAGACAGAGCCGCACTCTGTCGCTTTTGGCCCTGGTCGGCGTCGTGGCCGTGCTGCGGCTGGTCGGCTTTTTGAGCGTCATCCTCGGGACCCACATGCCGGGCGCTCTCGCCGCGCAGTACGTCGCGCTGCTCGGAGCGATTGCGGCCGGATCCTGGCAAATCTCGCGCGGGCAAGCGATCGAGCCTGCCGCGGTCGTGTCGAAAATCGCGACCATCATCGGTGAACGCTTCGCGAAAGCGACGGCGAGCTAGGGAAATGAGCCGATGGTAGCCGGGACGCTTTCACGTTACTTCGGATTTCGTTTTCTCAAGTCGGTCGTCGGCTCGTTCTTCGGCGTGGTCGCGCTCGCCGGCATGATCGACTATGTCGAGCTGTTGCGCCGCGGCTCCGATTGGCCCAAAGCAACCGCGTTCGTTCTTGCGGAAATTTCCTTGTTTCGCGTCCCCCAACTCTCCGAGCGCATTCTGCCGTTTGCCGTGCTGGTCGGTGCGATGTCCTGTTATCTCGCACTCTCGCGCCGCCTTGAACTCGTCGTCGCGCGAGCGGCCGGCGTGTCCGCCTGGCAATTCGTCGCGCCGTCGATGATCGCTGCCTTTCTGTTCGGCGTCGTCGCGACCACGATTTACAATCCGCTCGCCGCGGTAATGCATGAGCGCTCGAAGCGCTTGGAAGCCGAGACGACGGGCGAGCTTGCGTCTTCGGCCGCCCGCGAAAACAGCGGCGGCTTCTGGGTCCGTCAGCGCAGCGCGGACGGCGCGGCGATCATCAACGCCAAGTCGAGCCGCCAGCAAGGCGCCGAGCTCGGCGCCGTGAGCGTCTTCACGTTCGACAATGAAGCGCAGTTTCGCGAGCGGATCGAGGCCAAGAGCGCGACGCTCGAGCACGGCTATTGGCGCTTCAACGACGCCCGCATTTACGCCAGCGGCAATCCGCCCGTCACTCAAGCGAGCTATCGGCTTCCCACCAACCTGACGCTCGAACAGGTGCGCGAAAGCTTCGCCACGCCGGAGACCGTGCCATTCTGGCAACTGCCCTCCTATATCGAGCTGGCCGATCGCGCCGGACTGATGGCTGCCGGCTATCGGCTGCAATACCAGCAGCTCCTGTCGCGGCCGTTCCTGCTCACCGCAATGGTGCTGCTGGCGGCGTCGGTAAGCCTGCGCTTCTTCCGCTTCGGCGGCGTGCAGAAGATGGTGCTCGGCGGGATTTCCGCCGGCTTCCTGCTTTTCGTCCTGTCAAAGTTCACGGAGGACATGAGCAAATCGGAACTCATGTCGCCGGTCATGGCGGCGTGGATCCCGGTCGTGGTAGGTAGTCTCACCGGCTTTATCGTGCTGTTGCATCAGGAGGACGGCTAGTGTCGAGCCCAATCCGTCCTGGTGTTTTCCGGCTGGTTGGTTACGTCCGTCCGAGCATCGCGATTCTGATCGCTCTGCTCGTTTTCGGCGTCTCCTGCCTGCTCGCGCCTGCGCCGGTGTCGGCCCAAGGTGTCGGCAATCTGCTGCACTTCCCGCCCCGGCCGGCTCCGCCGCCAAAGCCTGCGGCACCGACCTCCGACACGCCCATGCTCTTGCAGGCGACGGAGATCCGGTACGACTACACCAACAACACCGTCTCCGCCGTCGGCAGCGTTCAGATCTACTACAACGGCTCGACCGTCGAAGCCGACGAGGTGACCTACGACCAAAAGAGCAAGCGACTGCAGGCGCACGGCAATGTCCGGCTGACCGAAGCCGACGGCAAGATCACCTACGGGCAATTCATCGATCTCACCGACGATTACCGCGACGGCTTTGTCGATGCACTGCGGGTCGAGACCATCGACGACACCCGCTTTGCCGCGGCGCGCGCGGACCGCGACCAAGGCAAGTACACGGTGCTGCAAAACGGCGTCTACACCGCTTGCGAAGCGTGTAAGGAGGACCCGAAAAAACCGCCGCTTTGGCAAATCCAGGCCGCCCGGATCATCCACGACAGCGGCGAGAAGATGATCTATTTCGAGGATGCGCGCGTCGAGTTCTTCGGCGTGCCGCTCGCCTATTTCCCGTTCATGTCGGCGCCCGATCCGTCGGTGACCCGCAAGAGCGGCTTTCTGTTCCCCAACATCACCTACAGCACGGTCTATACCGCCGGGATCGAAATTCCGTATTTCTGGGCGGTCACGCCGAGCTCCGACTTGACCACCTCGGTGATGGCGACCTGGAAAGAGGGTGAGCTGTTTCAGGGGGTATGGCGCCAGCGCTTGTTGGAGGGCTCGTACTCGATCAAGGCCGCAGGCATTTTCCAAACGGATCCGGGATATTTCGCCGGCCGCGACGGTCCCAACAGCCCGACCGCGAACTCGTTCCGCGGCGCCATCCAGACCGCCGGACAATTTGCCTTGAGCGACAAGTGGGTATGGGGCTGGACCGGGCTGTTGATGACCGACACCCAGTTCCTGTTCGACTATCAGCTGTCGCAGTTCATCGGCCAGTTCGATCCGTTCCATACCGGCGTCGCCTCCGAAGGCGTCTCGCAGCTCTACCTTAGCGGCGCCGGCGATCGCAGCTACTTCGACATACGATCGATCTACTATTACGGCTTCTCCGGCGCCGACGTCCAATCCCAGATCCCGGTCATTCACCCGGTGCTGGATTATTCAAACGTGCTGGCGCAGCCGATCCTCGGCGGCGAACTCGCCTACAAGGTGAACCTGACCAGCCTGACCCGGCAGCAGGCTGAATTCGATGCGATCAACTCGAACGCCTCCAACAACCAGCTGTGCGCAGCAAACAGTCCCGCCACCATCAATTCCTCGAACTGCCTGCTGCGCGGCATCGCCGGCACCTACACGCGCTCTTCCGGCGAGGCGGATTGGCGGCGCACGTTCGTCACCGATGGCGGGCAAATGATCACGCCGTTCGCGGGCGTTCGTGGCGACGTCGCCGCATTGCAGATGCAGAACCAGCCGGGCACCTCGAACTTCATCAACCCGGGTGAAACCGAAGTCGCGCGCGGGATGCCCGATGCCGGCTTGGAATATCACTATCCGTTTGTCGACGTGGAGCCTTGGGGCACGCAAACCATCGAGCCGATCGCGCAGCTCATCGTGCGGCCGAATGAAACGCAGATCGGCAAGTTTCCCAACGAAGACGCCCAGAGCGTGGCGTTCAGCGACAGCAATCTGTTCTCGATCAACAAATTCTCGGGCTGGGATCGCGTCGAAGGCGGCGGCCGCGTCAACGCCGGATTTCAATACACGGCGCAAGTCAACAGAGCCGGCTCATTCAACGCACTGTTCGGGCAGTCCTACCAGATTTACGGCGAGAACTCCTACTCGGCCCGCGACCTGACCAATACCGGTCTGGAAAGCGGTCTCGACAAGACCTACTCCGACTATGTCGGACGGGTCATGTATCAGCCCAACCAAATCTACTCGTTCATCGCGCGCGGCCGGTTCTCGTCAGGCGGGTTCGATCCGGGCCTCGGCCACGATGTCGGCCTCTTCACCCCGCAACGCCTCGAATTCGAAGCCCGCGCCAGTTTCGACCGCTGGACCTTGCAGATGATGTACGGAGACTATGCGCCCCAGCCTTTGGTTGGATTCTTGAACAGGCGCGAGGAAATCCTTACCGGCGCCTCGGTCAAGCTAACGCAGAACTGGGTCTTGCTGGGCTCAGTGCGATACGATCTGGCGGTCAATCGGTGGGACCAGACCCAACTCGGCATCGGCTATACGGACGACTGCCTGCTCCTCTCGTTGAACTACCTCACGTCGTATACCTATACGGGCACGACGCCGACACCGAACAGCACGATCGGGCTGCAGTTGAGCTTGCGTACGCTTGGACCCGACTTCCTGGTTCCAATCTCTGCCACATACTAAATGCATCGACGCGGCGGTAATATGCGAGGAATCGGGCGGGGTATTGGGTGGAATGAGGGAAAGGACACAGCGCTGTCCATCTAGGGAGCGACACGAAGTGAGATCGGAGATTTCTTTCCGCGTCCATTGGAAGGGCCTTGCCGCGGTCGCCTTCGCCGGCGCGATCATGCTCGCCCTGCCAAACATCGCGACGGCGCAGCAAGTGGTGGCGTTTGTCAACGGTCAGCCGATCACGGTCCTGGACATCGAGCACCGCTCCAAATTCTTGCAGATGAGCAACAAGAAAGTGCCGTCGCGCAAGGAGGTGATGGACAGCCTGATCGACGAAATCCTCGAGATAACCGAGGCCAAGCGTTACGGCCTCGACATTCCGGACGAGCAAGTCAACAAGTCCTACAACACAGTCGCGACCCGCATGGGTCTCGATGGACCAAAGCTTACGCAGTTGCTCACCGCCGGTGGCGCCAGCGATGACACCCTCAAGCGCCGCTTGAAGGCGCAGATGGCTTGGACCAACCTTGTGCGCGGACGTTACAAGGCAAGCCTCGAAATCCGCGACAAGGATGTCGAAGCGCAGCTGCAGCTGCACAAAACCGACGAAAAAAACGAAGTCGGCTACGAATACATCATGCGGCCGGTGGTCTTCATCGTCCCGCGCGGTTCGCCCGATGCGGCATTCGAGGCGCGCAAACGCGAGGCGGAGGCGTTGCGTTCGCGCTTCCAAAATTGCAGCGAAGGCGTCACGTTCGCGCGCGCCCTGCCGGACGTCGCCGTGCGCGATCAAGTTTCGAAATTTTCCGCCGATCTCGCCCAGCAATTGCGGCAGATCCTCGACGGCACCGCGGTCGGTCACCTGACCCCGCCCGAGCAGACCGCCGAGGGGATTCAGTTGTTCGCCGTATGCGCCAAGAAAGAGACCAAGTCCGACACGCCGGAAATGAAGGAAATCCGCGACCAGATGTTCCAGCAAAAATTCGGCGCGCAGGCGAAACGCTACCTCGAGACTTTGCGCCGCCAGGCCATGATCGAATATAAAGTTCCGGAAGCGAAGTTGAGAGATCAGAAATAGGACCGTGCTGCCTATAGCCTTGACGCTCGGCGAGCCGGCGGGGATCGGGCCCGATCTTGCCGTTGCGATCTGGCATCGACGCCGCGAGCTGAACCTTCCGCCATTTTACATCGTCGCCGACGAGAAGTTTCTGCGTCGCCGTGCGGCCGCGCTCAGGCTCGACGCTCCGGTCGCAACCGTAACGCCCGCCTCCGCGATCCAGGCGTTTGCTTCGGCGTTGCCTGTTGTCGGCCTCGACATTGCGGTTACCGCCGAGCCCGGCCGGCCGGACGGCTCAAGCGCACCGGCGGCGATTGCGTCGATCCGGCGAGCGGTAGGCGATGTCTTGGCCGGTAAGGCCGCGGCGATCGTCACCAATCCGATCGCCAAGAACGTGCTGTACAAATCAGGCTTTGCCGAACCAGGTCACACGGAATTCTTGGCAAGCCTGGTCCAGGAAGCGACCGGCGAAACGCGCCGACCGGTGATGATGCTGTGGTCGCCGGAGCTTGCGGTCGTGCCGGTGACCATCCATCTGCCGCTGCGCGAAATCTTTGATCACCTCTCCACCGATCTGATCGTCGAGACCGGGCGTATCGTTGCCCACGATCTATCCCGTCGCTTCCGCCTGCTGCATCCCCGCCTCGTCGTCGCGGGACTCAATCCGCACGCCGGCGAAGACGGGATGCTCGGCGAAGAAGACCGCACCATCGTCGCACCGGCCGTCGCTCGCCTCCTCGCCGAGGGCATCGATGCGAAGGGGCCGTTGCCGGCCGACACGCTGTTCCACAAAGATGCGCGCGCGCGTTACGATGCTGCCTTGTGCATGTACCACGATCAGGCGCTGATCCCGATCAAGACGCTTGCCTTCGATCACGCGGTCAATGTCACGCTCGGTCTTCCATTCGTGCGGACCTCGCCGGATCACGGCACGGCCTTCGACATTGCCGGCAAGGGCGTAGCCGATCCGACGAGCCTCGTCGCGGCGCTGCGGCTTGCGGCGCGCTTGGCCAGCGCCGATCAGCCGGCGGCCATCTCCGCATCGTGAGCGACCAGCCCGACGGCCTGCCGCCGCTGCGCGAAGTCATTCGCCGGCATGGTCTCATCGCCAAGAAATCGCTCGGCCAGAATTTTCTGCTCGATCTCAACCTCGCCGCACGCATCGCCCGAGCGGCGGGAACGCTCGCCGGCATCACGGTGCTGGAGATCGGTTCCGGCCCCGGCGGACTCACCCGCGCCCTGCTGGCGCTCGGCGCCCAGCGGGTGATCGCGGTCGAGCGCGACGAGCGTGCCATCGCGGCGCTCGACGACATTGCGCAACACTATCCCGGCCGGCTCGAGATCGTGCCGGGCGACGCGCTCACCTTCGATCCGCGTCCGCACATCGATCAGGGCCCGATCCGCATCGTCGCGAATCTCCCCTACAACATCGCAACGGCGCTGCTGGTCTCGTGGGTCAGCACAGAGCCGTGGCCGCCTTGGTACGACGGCCGCCATTCTGATGTTTCAGCGCGAGGTCGCCGAACGCATCGTCGCCACACCGGGCTCCAAAAGTTACGGGCGGCTTTCGGTCCTGGTGCAATGGCGCTGTGAAGCCAAGATCCTTTTCGACGTTCGTCCATCCGCCTTCGTACCCGCGCCGAAAGTCACCTCCTCGCTGATCCGTCTTACGCCGCGCCCGGATCCGCTGCCGTGCGACCGCGCGCTGCTCGAAGCCGCCACGCAAGCCGCCTTCGGCCAACGCCGCAAAATGCTGCGCCAGAGCTTGCGCTCGCTCGGCGCGGACGTATCCGTACTCCTTTCCGCCGCCGGCTTGGACCCAACCGCGCGCGCCGAAGACATTCCGGTGTCAGGCTTCGTGGCATTGGCCCACGCTCTCGCAACGCAACGCCGCCCCGGCCAAAGTCTGTCTTGATGACTTAGTTCGCAGCCATCCCGGGCGCGAGCGTAGCATTCGCGGCGTCTCGGATGGTCGCCGGCAAGGCTACGGCCTTGCGCGCGCGCCGGTCGATATGCACTGCCGTGATCTCGCAGATCGCGGCGACTTCTCCGGTCTCCGCATTGCGCATCTCATGGACAAAACGCAGCGCCTTGTCGCGGACTTCGAGAAAGCGGCTGCGGATTTCGACGATTTCGCCCGCCAGCAGTTCGCGCTTGTAGGTGATGTTTTGCTGAACCGCCGCCATGCCGCGCTCTTCGGTTCGCAGATAGGACGGCGTAAGCCCAACACGCGCCAGATGGTTCCAATTCGCTTCGTCGAATTTGCCCACGTACCACATGATGTTCATGTGGCCGATCTGATCGCATTGCCAAGGATAGACGCAACCTTTGTACGTGATCGGGTCCATGTTCGGATCCATCTACAGGTCCATGGCCGGCTCCGGCAGTATGATACGCTACCGTATCACAGCGCTCATGCGCTATCAATACGGTGGCGTATCAAGAACGTGGACCGCATTTGTGACGGATGACGACGGCACCGCCAAGTGGATCGAAGCTGGGCTCGCGGCGCTGGCGCGCGGCGGTATCGACCAAGTGCGCGTTGAAGTTCTGGCCAAGGATCTCGGCGTCACCAAAGGCGGCTTCTATCGAAGATTTGCCGACCGCCGCGCGCTCCTCGGCGCCATCCTCGAAACCTGGGCGCGCGGACGCATCGCCGCCATCGAGCAACACGCCAAGCTCGACGGCGTTTCGGCGCGCCAGCGGCTCCGCGAGTTGATCCGGCTGTATTCCGAAATGGTCAATCCGCGCGGCATGGCGGTGGAGCTCGCCATCCGTCAATGGTCGCGGGTCGACGAGACCGCAGCCGCGGTCGTCGCGCGGGTCGATGCCGCCAGGCTCAAGAATGTCGCCATGCTGTATCGCACCCTCGGCTTGGAAACTGAACAGGCGGAGGCGCAGGCCCTCCTGTTCTACTCCTTCATTTTTGGGCAGAGCTTGTTGCAGATGAAGCACGGCGCGCGGCGGCAAAAGGAATTGATCGCCGCCTGCAGCGAAACCTTGACCGCGCTTCCCGTCGGCAAGCGTTAGAGCGCTATCGTTTCAGATGGAAGCGGTCGGCGCTCTAACTTCGTAGCGGCGCCCTTGTGGAAACAACGTCTCCCGACAACTGCGCCTTCTGGCGGACGAACCAGGCGCGAAAGAGAATGACAAAAACCGCCGCGATCAATCCCCCGCACGCGATCACGATCATGATGCGGTCGGCGGTCCAGCCCGCGCCCAGCAGGGCGCCTGCGATCCACGGGGCGACGATTTGACCGAACCGGCCCATGGCCATACCCCAACCGACGCCTGTCGACCTGATCGGCGTCGGATAGATGATCGCCGCCAAAGCGATCGCGCCGGCTGTGCCGAAACCCAGGAACAGGCCGACCAGCCCGACAAAAGTCGCCGCCAGAGCGACGGACGAGGCAGCGTAGCCCAATCCGACCGTTGCCGCGGCGCCAAGCAGAAAGCCCGGCAGCAGAACGGGCAGAATGCCGAAGCGTTGGATCAATCGTCCGGCGCTCGATTGGCCGATGACAGCGCCCAATCCGTTGAAGGCGACGACAAACGCCGTATTGGCGGCGGAGATGCCGTTAAGGCGCAACAAGGCCGGCGTCCACAGCGTCACAACGGTCAAGATGCCGAAGCCCATGAAGAACGGGACCCACAGCAAGAGGGTGCCGGCCATGCGCCCCTCCGTGAACAAGTGCCGGACCGGCGTTCCGGGCAAGTGCTCCTCGTCGACGACGAAGCGCGCGTCAGGGCTCACATCGCGAGAGCGAAAACGCGCAACGATCCGCCGCACCGCATCGGCGTCTTTGCTGCGAGCGAGCAGAAATTTGATCAACTCCGGCAGAAAGAGCGCCAGCACGACGGCGATGAGCAAAGGCACGACGCCGCCGATGTAGAAAATCGCGCGCCACCCCATGGTCGGAATGAGATACGAGTTCAACAGGCCGCCGGTCAGTCCGCCGAGCGGAAACGCCGCCCACATGACCGTCACTAACGCCGCGCGCAACCGCGCCGGCGCATATTCCGAGGTCAGCGCGATAAAGCACGGCGTCGCACCGCCCAGACCCAATCCCGCCAACACTCTGAAGGCGATCAGCGTGGGAACGGACGTGGCGAACGCGGTCAGGATGGTGAAGATGCCGATCAGGATTGTCGCGATAATCAGCAGTCTCTTGCGACCGAAGCGATCGGCCAGCGGCCCGAATGTGGCAGCCCCGAGGGTTGCCCCGACCAGCGCCGACGAGAAAATCCACTTGAAATTGGCGATCTCGATGCCGAGTTCGTCGGCAATGAACGGTGCCGCGACCCCGATCGACTGCGTATCCGCGCCGTCGAACAGATTGACCAGCGCGCAGCAGATGATGACGCCGATCTGGAACCGCGTCAGCGGACCGTCGTCGATCAGCCGGGTGATGTTGACTTCGTGGTTTTGGTGCGGCGCGTCGGTCATGGTCGGTTTCACAATTTCGCCTGCAGATCGCGTACCAAGGCGGAAAGCCCGATCTGACGCTCGCGCTTGAGCCGCTCCGCCGCGAGGATCGCCCGCACCTCCGCAAACGCATCTTTCTTGTCGCGATTGACGATGACGTAGTCGTATTCGGGCCAGTGACTCATCTCGCCCGCCGCCTTGGCCATGCGGCCCGCGATGATGGCGCGGCTGTCCTGCGCGCGGCGCTCGAGCCTTCGCTGCAGCTCCGTGACCGATGGCGGCAAGATAAACACGCTGACGAGATCGTCGCGCGCCTTCTCGCGCAATTGCTGGGTGCCTTGCCAATCAATATCGAACAGGACATCGCGGCCGGCGCGCAGCGCCTTCTCCACGGGGATGCGCGGGGTGCCGTAGCGATGGCCGAACACTTCCGCCCATTCCAAAAGCTTGCCGGATTTCACCATCGACTCGAAGCGGACCATGTCGATGAAATGATAGTCGCGTCCGTCGACCTCGCCGGGACGCTGCGGTCGCGTGGTCACCGACACTGAGAGATCGATATGGCCGTCGGCTTTCAGCAGCATGCGCGAGAGCGTGGTCTTGCCGGCGCCCGACGGCGAGGACAGGACGAGCATCAAGCCGCGCCGCGCGACGGTCTTTCGATTTCGCCGCGCGCGCCTCATGCCCTATTCCACATTCTGGACCTGCTCGCGGAATTGTTCGACCGCGGCCTTCAGCTCCAGCCCGATATTGGTGAGCTCGACATCATTGGCCTTGGCACAAAGGGTATTGGCTTCGCGATTGAGTTCCTGCGCCAAAAAATCGAGCCGGCGCCCCACCGCGCCGCCGCCATCGATGAGCTGCTGCGCCTGCGCAACATGCGCCGCCAGACGATCGAGCTCCTCACGCACGTCGGCTTTGGTCGCGAGCAGGATCGCCTCCTGGTGCAGACGATCGGGATCGAAGCGGTCCGATTGCGCGAGCAGCGTGGCCACCTGTTCGGCGAGCCGGGCGCGGATCGCCTCGACGCGCCGGCCCGGCGCATTTTCGGCGCGATGCGCGAGCGCTGCGATTTCCTCCAATCGCGATTTCAGAATGCGCGCCAGCGCGGCGCCCTCGCGTTGGCGCATCTCTGAAAGCGCGGCGACCGCTTCGGCGAAGCCAGCAATCGCCGCCGCCTCGGCACCGCGCCGCTCATCTTCATTCTCCTCAAGATCGGAGACTTCCATCACGCCCTTAAGCGACAGAAGGCCGTCGAGCGACGGCGGGGCCGCGTCGATGCGCGATCTAAGTTGGCCGAGCGATCGCCAGAATCGCATCCAGCACGGCGGCGTTAATCCGCACGACGGGCGCAACACCGCTGCGTTCCACCGTCAAGGTTGCTTGGATCGAACCGCGTGCGAGCCGTTCAGCGGCCCGGGCGCGAACCGGCGCCTCGATGGCGTCCCAGCCCGACGGGAAGCGAAGCCGCACATCGAGGCCCTTGCCGTTGACCGATTTTATTTCCCAGGCCCAGGCATACGACCCGCTGACGCCATGGCCGCGAGCGAATCCCGTCATGCTCGACAGCGCCATGAAAACCAGATCCCCGGCAAAAAGAAGCAAAATCGCGCCGAACTTAGCGGCGGCGTTGAACGGTCACAAGAGAGGATGGGGCGTCAGCGCGCCGTCTGTGTGTTCTGGTTCTGCGTGTTCTGGTTATGACGGGCCGGCGCTCGGCGCTGTGGCTGGGGAGGCGCGGGCGCAGTAGCAGCCGCGGCCGGCGGCGAGGCCGCCGGCTGTGCATCGGCCGGAGCCTGGTCCTTCTGATCGCCGGCTTCCATCGCCCGCAGCCGCGCGACGTTCCTCTGATGCTGCTCGTAGGTTTCCGCAAAGGCGTGCCCGCCGGTACCGTCGGCCGCGAAATAGAGCTCACGCGTGCGAGCCGGATTGGCCACCGCTTCCAGCGAAGCGCGACCTGGATTGGCAATCGGCCCAGGCGGCAGGCCGTCGATTTGATAAGTGTTGTACGGCGTCGGCTGCTCGATCTCGCTCTTCATGATTGGCCGGCCGAGCGTGCCTTTGCCGCCGACCAATCCGTAGATGATGGTCGGGTCGGATTGCAGCCGCATCCTCTGCTTCAGCCGATTGACGAAGACGGCGGCGACGCGGGTGCGCTCCTCAGGCTTTCCGGTCTCCTTCTCCACCAGCGAGGCCAGAACGACGAGCTGTTCGGGCGTCTTGATCGGCAGATCGGGCGAATGACGGTCCCAGACTTCTTTGAGCACGCGCTGCTGCGCTTGCTGCATGCGCTGGATAATCTGCTCGCGGGTCATGCCGCGATTGAAATTGTAGGTATCGGGCAACAGGCTGCCTTCGCGCGGGATTTCCTTGATGTTGCCGCTCAGTATGTCATCGTCCAACAGGCGCGCGACGATTTGCTCCGAGGTCAGTCCCTCCGGAATCGTGAGCTGATGCGCCACAACGCGACCGTCCACAATGGTCGCCACGACGTCGCGCAAGCTGGCATGGGCCTTGAATTGGTATTCGCCGGCTTTGAGGTCGTCGCGCGCTTTGAGCGCGAGCACACCGCCCACAAAGACCCAGGGCTGGTCGATAACCCCCTCGCGCATCAGCACATCGGAGATATCGCGAATGCCCGAGCCGCGAGGGATGTTGACGACCCGATCCTCGGCTAACGGTCCGGGCGCATCGAAACGCTGTTTGCCAAGCACAAGAGCGAACCCGGCGACCACCGCGGCCAGAATAAACAAAGTGATGATCGCATTGCCGATAACGACAAATGGATGCCGCGCCCTTTTCGAACGACGGCTCGGCGGCATCTCGACCGTGTCCGGTTCGAGGGCGGTTCGCGGACTGCGAGGCGTCAGATGTTTGTTGGCCTTGCCCGCGGCCATGCCACCATTGGTCAGCCCGTCGGACATGGGCGGATAAGGCTCGCCAGCGCCCGGCACTGCTTTGCCGATCGGCTTGGCCGCCGTGGGACGCGGGACTGATGATGCGGCCCCAGGCCGCGCCGCGGCAACCGGCCGAGCGGTCGCGGGCGGCGCACCGGCATTCCCATTCGCCGGCCGCGGCGCCGGCGGTCTGACGATCTTGTCGCCGGTTGCCGCTGCCCGCGCTGCTTGGATAGTCGGGGCGGGCTGACTTGATTTGGCGGCGGTCGCAGCAGCAGTCGTTCGCGGCGTGGTTGCCGGTTTCGCCTCAATTGGCTTCACCGTTCTGGCAGCGGCCGGCGGCTGACCTTTCGCCGCCGCCGCGGCACCTGCCGCGGCAGCCTTGTCCGCAGGACGCGCAGGTGCTGGGCGCGGCGTCGCTGCGCGGTCGCTGCCATTGGACGGGGGAGCTTTTTCCGCCACCGTCGCTTATCCGTTTCGCCTGTCGAGCATGTTCAGCGAGAAGGTGCCCCTCTGCCGAGCGAACCGCCGCCCCGCGCTTTCGCCGCATCCCCAAATAGGCCTGAGGCCGGACTCATCTGCATTACAGGGGAGTGCGGAGCAAATATGGCGAACCGGCACGGGGGTCACGGGCGCTCATCCGGCATGCGGCGAAATACGAGCGAAGCGTTAGTGCCGCCGAATCCGAACGAATTCGAAAGCGCGATATTAATCGGGCGCTTGCGCGCCTTGTGCGGCACGAGATCAAGAGCAGTATCGACCGACGGATTGTCCAAATTGATCGTCGGCGGCACCACCTGGTCGCGGATCGCCAGCAGGCAAAAAATTGCCTCGACCGTGCCTGCCGCGCCGAGCAGATGGCCGATCGAGGATTTGGTTGACGACATGCTGATTTTGCCCGCGGCATTGCCGACCAGCCGCTCGACGGCCTTGAGCTCGATCTCGTCCGCCATGGTCGAGGTGCCGTGTGCGTTGATGTAGTCGACGTCGCCCGGCGAAATCTCGGCGCGGCGGATCGCCGCCTTCATGCAACGGAATGCGCCGTCGCCGTCCTCAGCCGGCGCAGTGATGTGAAACGCGTCACCCGAGAGCCCGTAGCCGATCAGTTCGCCGTAGATGCGGGCACCTCGCCGTTTGGCGTGCTCATACTCTTCGAGCACGACTACGCCGGCCCCCTCGCCCATCACGAAGCCGTCGCGATCCCGGTCATAGGGTCGCGATGCGCGCTCCGGGGTGTCATTGAATGCGGTGGACAACGCGCGGCAGGCGGCAAAGCCCGCGACCGACAAACGATTGACCGGCGATTCCGCCCCGCCTGCCACCATGACGTCGGCATCGCCGAGAGCAACCATGCGGCCGGCATCGCCGATCGCGTGCGCGCCGGTCGAACAGGCGGTCACAACCGCGCTGTTGGGGCCTTTGAGCGAATGCGCGATCGACACGTAGCCGGACGCAAGGTTGATGATCCGGCCCGGAATGAAGAACGGCGACACCCGGCGGGGCCCGCGGTCATGCAGAAGCAGCGCGGTTTCGGCGATGCCCTCAATGCCGCCGATGCCGGAGCCGATGAGCACGCCGCTGGTGATCTGATCTTCGTATTCTTTCGGATGCCAATCGGCGTCGTCTAGCGCCTGTTTGGCTGCCGCCATGGCAAACAGAATGAAATCGTCGACCTTGCGCTGCTCCTTCGGCTCCATCCACTGATCAGGATTGAACGAGCCGTTGGAGCCTTCCCCGCGCGGAATTTGACCCGCGATCTTGCAAGCAAGATCTGAGACTTCGAAACCTTCGATCCGCCCAATTCCGCTCTCGCCGGCAATCAGGCGCCGCCACGTCGGCTCCACTCCGCAAGCGAGCGGCGTCACCATGCCGAGACCAGTGACGACCACGCGTCTCATTCCTAGCGCTCCGAACAGACGCCTTGGCGCATGCCTGCCTTCTCGGTGAGCCTATCGCGGCAGATCAAGACTGCCGCGCAGGCATTCGAGCATCACGCTTCAGCGCGCGACCAGCGCGGCGCCGTGCGATTAAGTGCCGCGTTCAGCTCTTCGCGTTCTTTTCGAGGAACTTGATGGCGTCGCCGACGGTCAGAATGGTTTCGGCGGCATCGTCGGGAATCTCGCAGCCAAACTCCTCCTCGAAGGCCATGACGAGCTCGACCGTGTCGAGGCTGTCGGCGCCGAGATCGTCGATGAAACTGGCGTTTTCCGTGACCTTGTCGGGCTCGACGCCGAGATGCTCAACGACGATCTTCTTAACCCGCTCGCCAATATCACTCATCGTTTCCAACCTCTTCTCTCAACGCGACCCGACAATAACGTCTCGGCCCGTCCAAGTCTTCGCAGTTCCAAATCTTGGTGATACCAAGTGTTACAGGTCTTTGTGACGGCCGCGGATCAACGCCGAACAAAGGCGAGCGTACACCCCCGCGCTCCTCGGCTTCAAACGGCGACCCCAACCCAACTCACGGTCCGGTTACCACACTTCCTTTGCGTTGACTAGCGCGGCCGTGCACCGTGCACACAGCCTCTATCGCCTTCAAATCATGGCCATTCCGCCGTTCACATGCAACGTTTGCCCAGTCATATAGCCGGCCTCGTTGGCGGCAAGAAAGGCAACCGCAGCACCCACCTCATCCACCGTACCGGCGCGGTTCGCCGGTATCCTGGCCAGGATTCCTTCGCGCTGCTTGTCATTGAGCTTGTCGGTCATCGGCGTGACGATAAATCCCGGCGCGACGCAATTGGCGGTGACACCGCGCTTTGCGTATTCCTGCGCGATCGATTTGATCATGCCGGTGATGCCGGCCTTGGCCGCGACATAGTTGGCCTGACCGGGATTTCCAGTCGCGCCCACGACCGACGTGATCGCGATGATGCGGCCGAAACGGCGGCGCATCATGCCGCGCACGGCTGCGCGCGCGAGCCGGAACGTCGCCGAGAGATTGATGGCGATTACCTGATCCCAGTCCTCGTCGCGCAATTGCACGAAAAGATTGTCCTTGGTCACGCCGGCATTGGCGACCAGGATGTCGAGCTGACCCATCGCCTCTTCGGCGCGCGGCACGAGCCGGTCCGTCTCGGCGTTGTCGGCGAGATTGCAGGTGAGCACGTGGACGCGCTCGCCAAGATTGGCGGCGAGGCTGTCGAGCGCATCACGCTTGGTGCCCGACAGCGCAACGGTGGCGCCCTGCGCATGCAGGACGCGCGCGATGCCGCCGCCGATCGCGCCGCTCGCCCCCGTGATCAATGCGGTCTTGCCGGTGAGTTCAAACATGTCCAACCTCACGAAACTCAAGCGCTCAAGCGCGCGCCGCTTTGAAGCGAGCTACATCTTCTGGCGTACCGATCGACGAGGCCGTCGCTGTCTCGGCAATGCGCTTGATCAGGCCGGCGAGCACCTTGCCCGAGCCGACTTCATAGAACGCCGTCACGCCCGCTTTGGCCATAAAGGAAATCGACTCGCGCCAGCGAACGGTGCCGGTCACTTGCTCCACCAGCGCATGCACGATCTTCGCCGGATCGCTGATCGGCGCGGCAAGCACGTTGGCAACCAGCGGAATGCGGGGCGGCTTGACCGTCACCTGCGCGAGCGCTTCCGCCATAGCCGCCGCAGCCGGCTGCATGAGCGCACAATGGAAGGGAGCGGACACCGGCAGCATCATCGCCCGTTTCACGCCTTTGCCTTTCGCGATCTCGACAGCGCGCTCGACGGCGGATTTATCGCCCGACAAAACCACCTGGCCGCCGCCATTGTCGTTTGCCGCGGCGCAGACCGCGCCGGCGGCGGCCTCCTGCGCGATCGCCTTTGCTGTGTCGAGCTCAACGCCGATCAGCGCCGCCATGGCGCCCACGCCGACCGGGACTGCCTTCTGCATCGCGCGTCCACGGATCCGCAGAAGGCGCGCAGCGTCGGCGACCGTCAGCGACCGCGCAGCCGCCAAAGCCGAATATTCACCCAGTGAGTGGCCGGCAACGAAAGCTGCGTCGCGGGCGAGATCGAAGCCAGCTTCCGTTTCGAGCGCGCGCAATGCGGCAAGCGACACGGCCATGAGCGCCGGCTGCGCGTTTTCCGTCAGCGTCAGTGTCTCCGCGGGGCCGTTCCACATCGTCTCGCTGAGCTTCTCGCCAAGCGCGGCGTCGACTTCCTCGAACACCTGCCGCGCCGGTGCAAAGGCCTCGGCCAAGCCCTTGCCCATACCGACCGCCTGACTGCCCTGGCCGGGAAATACGAAAGCCGTTGCCATCCATTGCCCCTGAAAGAGGGGCGAAAGATACCGCGATCGCGGCGGTGTCAAGGGAGAAAGCCCCGGTAAGAAAACGACAACCCGCGCTGACTAATGTTCAGGAGACGCCGGCATGGTTAAACTGGCCGGCCCCAGAGTCTGTGCTCATGAGCTCCTTTCCGCCGCTGACCGAAGCCGACCTGTCGCGCGCTCGCACCGACCCGGCCTTCCGGCAAAAACTCTTGCAGCAAAGTCTCGACGCTCTCCTCGGCAGGCTGCAGAAGGAACGCCAAATGCCCAGTTCCGTCGCTGCCAAGCCGGGACAGATGCGTGAGGGCGTAACCCTTGCGGTGCGCCTGGCAGAGCTCATCCAAACGTCTGAGCCGACACCGGAAAGCTGATCCGCTTGCGTTTCAGCGCAGGGCGCGTATAAGCCCTGCTTTCCGCTCGACCCCGGCCGGGGGCTGAACGGACGGCCGTGTCCCTGATAGGGGCTCGGTAGGACCTTACCGGTCCGGCGTCCCGTGTTCCCGCCTTCAGAGCATTCGAGCCTTTCCCGAAGGGTTCGAGGGGCTTCGCGCCGAGGCGAGCGACGACAACGTAAGGAAAGGGCATCTATGTCGCTCTACGAGCACGTCTATCTTGCGCGCCAGGACGCCAGCGCGCAGCAGGTCGAGGAATTGACCGCGCATCTCAAGAGCGTCGTCGAGGGATTGGGCGGGTCAGTCGCCAAGACCGAGTATTGGGGCGTGAAATCGCTCTCCTACCGGCTGCGTAAAAATCGCAAGGCGCATTTCACCCTATTGAATATCGATGCGCCGTCGGCCGCGATCAACGAGATCGAGCGGCTGGAACGCCTGCACGAAGATGTAGTGCGCTACCTGACGATCCGGGTGGACGAGCTCGAAGAAGGCCCGTCGGCGATGATGCGGCGCGCCGAGCGCGATCGTGATCGCGACGAGCGCCGCGGCGACCGCTTCGACAGAGGCGACCGCGGTGATCGCTTCGACCGGGGCGACCGCGGTGACCGCCCGCGCGACCGAGACCGCGAGCGTCGGCCCCGCGAGGGATCCGAAGACGTCGCAGCCGCGACGGAGGAATAATCATGGCTATGTCACCACAGTCCGGCGGGGCCCGCCGCCCGTTCTTCCGCCGCCGCAAGAGCTGCCCGTTCTCGGGCGCCAATGCGCCGAAGATCGACTATAAAGACGTCAAGCTCCTGCAGCGCTTCGTGTCGGAACGCGGCAAGATCGTGCCAAGCCGCATCACCGCTGTCTCGGCAAAGAAGCAGCGCGAGCTCGCGCAAGCGATCAAGCGCGCGCGCTTTCTTGGTCTGCTGCCTTACGTGATCCGCTGAGCAAGGAGAGACCGACATGGAAGTGATCTTGCTCGAACGCGTGGCGAGGCTCGGCCAGATGGGCGACGTCGTGCGCGTGAAAGACGGATTCGCGCGGAATTTCCTGTTGCCGCGCGGCAAGGCCTTGCGCGCGACAGACGAGAACCGGACGCGCTTCGAGGCAATGAAAAGCGATCTGCAAGTGCGCTCGCAATCGCTGAAAAATGACGCAAGCGAGGTGGCCGAAAAGCTCGACGGCAAGAGCTTCACGGTGCTCCGCCAGGCGTCGGAATCGGGTCAACTCTTCGGCTCGGTCTCGCCGCGCGATCTCGTCGGCTTGCTTGTTGCCGGGGGCTACGCCGTCACCCGCAGTCAGATCGCGCTCAACACGCCGATCAAGATGATCGGCCGGCACAACGTCCCAATCTCGCTGCATCCGGAAATCGAGACGACGATCTCGATCATCGTCGCGCGCAACGCCGACGAAGCAGCACGCATCGAACGCGGCGAAGACATCACGCGGCTGCGCGAAGAGCGGACACCGGAGGAAGAAGCGAGGTCGGCGGCTGAAGCTTTCTTTGAGCCCGAGGCTGCGGAATCGCTGCGCGCCCGCGAGGACGAGGACGGCGAAGCGGCCGAGGCCCCTGCCCCGGAAGCAGATAAGAGCTAGCCGGCGGTTATCGATCTTTGATGGAGCATGATCTTTTCGGAAGACCGGTACCCACTTTTCCGGATCATGCTCTAATCGGGAATATTGTCGCGGGGGCCCGACTCACCGGATTCGGTGGCCGGAGCCTCTGCTGGTATTGGCGCGGCAGCGGTCGGCGCAACAGCCGATGTCGGCGCCTCCTGAGCGGCCGGTTCGGTGCGTGTACCCTCCGGCGTCGCCTCGGACGGCGCATGAGCAACCGCTGAAGGATCTTGCGGCGCGTCCGGAGTTGCAGGGCGGCGGTTGCGCGTAGCCGCTGTCGGTTTGTTGTCCCGCTGCGTCGGTTCGGGACGAACAATCGGGTTCATCATCGATCCGCCGGAAGTCGGCTCGTCACCCGGCCGGTGCGGTTTGGCATTGGCGGTTGCCCGCTCCTCCGGCTTGGGCGGCTTCTGAGCCGATGTCGCAGCGGAAGGCCTCCGGCCGGGGGCCGGCGAGGCCACCGTATCGCGGCCGGATACAACGTAGACCGCGAGCGCGGCCGCTTGGTCGCGACCGGTTGTGTAATGCTCGCGCAGGAACTCCGCGACGGTCGCTGCGCTCTTTCCCTTCGCCAGCGCGTGCGGCGCCTTGTGGCATTCCGCGCAGGCATTGGCGAACAACTGCGACGCCGGTTTGCCCTGGTCGATGTTGGTCTGCGCGTGCGCCATTGCGGGCGCCAGCACCGCAAGAAAGCCGATTGTCAGCGCAAAACCCCGGTTCACCCTCAACTCCTCAGGTCATTCGGCCGAGCGGGTCATCCCTTACCGCAAAAGCAGCCGCTTGTGGGGCGGCGTTTAGCGAACGCGCGTTAAGAAACAGGCGCCGCCGCCCCGCATTGCTGGTCAAGGAGGATTTTGTTTTAATGACGGCAGACGGGTGAAGGATTTTCCCTAGGTATGGACGTGCCGCCTTGCGTGCCGGCACGTTGCGTAAGAAGTGCGTGGAGAGGGGCTTTGGACTGGTTGCTGGCGATATTCTTGCGGCGGTACATCCGCCAAGGATCCCTGACGGTTACGACCGCGGCCGGCAGGACATACACGTTTGGCGATGGCAGCGACCCGCCGGTTGCCGTCCGCTTCACGACCGCCAAGGCCCAGCGCGAAGTCCTGTTCAATCCGCAGCTACGCCTCGGCGAAGCCTATATGGATGGCACGTTTGTCCTCGATCGGGGCTCGATCGCGGATGTGCTGGCCATCCTGCTGCGGCAGGATCACATCGCATCGCCGCGATGGGCTTTGCCGCTACAGTTCGTTCGCTACCTGCTTCGCAGGGTGCAACAGTTCAACCCGCGCTCGCGCTCGCGGCGCAATGTCGCCCATCACTACGATCTGGACGGCCGGCTTTATAAGCTCTTCCTCGACGCCGATCAGCAATATAGCTGCGCCTACTTCGAAACGCCCGATCAGTCGCTCGACGACGCCCAACTCGCCAAGAAACGTCATCTCGCCGCAAAGCTGCGAGTCGAGCCGGGCGCGAAGATCCTGGACATCGGCTGCGGCTGGGGCGGATTGGCGCTCTATCTCGCCGAGATCGGCGGCGGGCAGGTCACCGGCATCACGCTCTCGCAGGAGCAATATGCGCGCGCGCAGCAACGCGCCATCGAACGCGGCCGATCGAAGGACGCGGTATTCCGGCTCGAGGATTATCGCGACGTCGAAGGCCCATTCGACCGCATCGTGTCGGTCGGCATGTTCGAGCATGTCGGCGTCGGCCACTACGACACGTTCTTTCACAAGTGCGCAAAGATCCTCGACAAGGACGGCGTCTTTCTCTTGCACACGATCGGCCGCAGCGGTCCGCCCAGCATCACCAATGCCTGGATCGCCAAGTATATTTTTCCGGGCGGCTACATTCCGGCGCTGTCGGAAGTATTGCCGGCGATCCAACGCTCGCGGCTCGTGGTCACCGACGTCGAAATTCTCCAGCTCCACTATGCCGAGACGCTCAAGGCCTGGCGCGAGCGCTTCCTCGCTCACCGCGAAGAGGTGGAACGACTTTACGACGCGCGCTTTGTGCGCATGTGGGAGTTCTATTTGGCATCGTCGGAAATGGCTTTCCGCGAAAGCGACATGGTGGTGTTCCAGATCCAGATGGCGAAACACAAGGGCGTGGTGCCGCAAACTCGCGACTATATCGGTCGCGAAGAAACGCGCCTGCGCGGGCTGGAAGCCACCTACTCTCCGCCGCTTCGCCTTGCCGGCGAGTAACGCGGCGAGGAGCGCGCGGAGCCGACACTGCAAGTTTGCGCTCCAGGTTTTTGATCGCGCGCAATCTTTTTCGGGAATCGGTGCCCGAGATCGAGCCCGGACTTGGCATTCCGCGAACCATGCGTCAGTCAAGCGCCTTCGTATCCACCGCCCCGATCAATCCCGCACATAGTGTGTAACGGGGAAAGCCGCGACCGGGCATTCCCCTCCGCGCCTGGCTCGACTATCGACAAAGTCCTCATGGCGTTAATGCAACGGTCGCGAAGTCGTAAAAGTGACGCTGTCGTTGAGTGAACCGCGATGTTGAGTAACCCCAATTCGGCCACATCCAAATCCCCTGATCGGGACCATGGCGATATTCGATTCGACCGCACGCAGGCAGCTTCCTGCCGAGCCCACATACCGCGCGCCGCCGCACAATATCGAAGCGGAGCAAGCGCTGCTCGGCGCTATTCTGGTCAATAACGAGGCGTTTTATCGCGTCTCGGATTTCCTCGAGCCGAAGCATTTCCTTGAGGGCATCCACCAGCGCATTTTCGAGATCACCGGCGGGTTGATCCGCGCCGGAAAGCTCGCGACGCCGGTCACGCTCAAGACGTTCCTGCCCTCTGACCTCGATATCGCCGGGCTCACCGTCAATCAGTATCTGGCGCGGCTCGCCGCCGAAGCCACGACCATTATCAACGCCGAGGACTACGGCCGTACCATCTACGATCTGTCGATCCGTCGCGACCTGATCACGATCGGCGAGGATATGGTGAACCTCGCCTACGAGGCGCCGGTCGACGCGACGCCGCAAAGCCATATCGAAGACGCCGAGCGCAAGCTTTTCGAGCTTGCGGAAACCGGCCGGTATGAGAGCGGCTTTCAACGCTTCGCGCAGGCGCTCACGACCGCCGTCGACATGGCGGCGCACGCCTACCAACGTGATGGCGGCCTTTCGGGAATGGCCACGGGCCTGACCGACCTCAACTCCAAAATGGGTGGCCTACAAAAATCCGACCTGATCATTCTCGCTGGCCGCCCGGGCATGGGTAAGACCGCGCTGGCGACCAATATCGCTTACAATATCGCTAAAGCCTTTGCGCCGGGAGACTTTCGGCCCGACGGGACTAGGGAAACCGTTAACGGCGGGGTCGTCGGCTTCTTCTCGCTGGAAATGTCGGCCGAGCAGCTTGCGACCCGCATCATCGCCGAACAAACCGGAATCCCGTCCAACAAGATCCGGCGCGGCGTGATCAACGAGGCCGATTTCGAGAATATCAAGGACATTTCGATCGAGCTGCAGAGCTTGCCGTTCTACGTCGACGAGACCGGCGGTCTTTCGATCGGCCAACTCGCGGCGCGCGCGCGCCGGCTCAAGCGGCAACGCGGCCTCGATCTCCTGGTCATCGACTACATCCAGCTCCTGCAGGGCTCGACCCGTCGCTCGAGCGAAAACCGCGTGCAGGAAATCACAGAAATCACCACCCGGCTCAAAGCGCTCGCCAAGGAGCTCATGGTGCCCATCGTGGCTTTATCTCAATTGTCCCGCCAGGTAGAGAACCGAGAGGATAAACGCCCTCAATTGTCAGACCTGCGTGAATCGGGCTCTATCGAACAGGACGCCGACGTCGTTCTATTCGTCTACCGTGAAGAGTACTATTTGACTAACAAGGAGCCTCGTCCCGGAACCGCCGATCATGATAAATGGCTGTCGGAAATGGACGCTGTTCACGGTAAGGCCGAAGTTATTATCGGCAAACAGCGACACGGACCAACCGGCACGGTTTCCCTGCAGTTCGATGCCGAAGTCACCCGCTTCGCCAGTCTCGATGCGGCACACCGGCCGAGCTTCTAAGGCCGCCTTGGCTTTACCGCCGCCGCCAGCTTGGCCATAACCCAGCATGGCATTTGCTGAACCATTGCCCGAAATGCCGGGCGCCCCAAACGATCCGGAGACCGGCGGCACGCTGACCGTCGATCTCGATGCGATTGCGGACAATTGGCAAACGCTGACGCGCAGGCTTTTTGCCGTCGAGTGCGGCGCGGTCGTCAAAGCCAACGCGTATGGCCTTGGCCTCGAGCCGGTCACGGCGCGGCTGGTTAAAGCCGGCTGCAAGACCTTCTTCGTTGCCGACGTTGCCGAAGCGCGCCGCGCCCGCAGCCGGGCGCGTGAAGCCGCGATTTACGTGCTCAACGGCTTTTCGCCCGAGGCTGCGAATGCGTTCGCCGAACTCAACGTGCAGCCGGTCATCAACAGCACCGTGGAGCTCGCCGAGTGGGACGCCTTCATCGCCACTCAGGGCTGGCGCGGCGGAGCGGCGATCCACATTGACACCGGCATGAACCGTCTCGGCATGTCGGCCGAAGAGGCCGCGGCGCTTGCGCCTCGCCTCCAACAGGAAAACCACGGCATCACGCTGTTGATGAGTCATCTCGCCTGCGCCGAAGTGCAGGATCATCCGCTCAACGCCAGTCAGATCCGGCTCTTTCGCGAGCTGCGCATGCTGTATCACGGCGTACCCGCCTCGCTCGCCAACTCCGCCGGCATCTTTATCGGCGACACCGCCCATTTCGACGTGGCGAGACCGGGAGCGGCGCTCTACGGCATCAACCCGACGCCGGGCCGCACCAATCCGATGCGCAACGTGCTCACGTTGAGCGGACTTGTTCTGCAGGTGCGCAAAGTGCCGCAAGGCGAGAGCGTCGGTTATGGCGCCGCCTGGAACGCCAAGCGGGCGTCGCGCATCGCGGTCGCTGCGCTCGGCTATGCCGATGGATTGTTGCGCGCCGGAAGCGGCCCCGATCGCAAAGCCGGCGGTAGCGCCATTGTCGCCAAAAAGCGCTGTCCGATTGTCGGTTACATCTCGATGGATCTTACCTGCATCGATGTGACCGACTTGCCGAACAACGCAGTGCGCCGCGGCGACAGCGCAACGTTCATCGGCGAGGATCTTTTGATCGACGAGGTCGCCGCCTCCGCGGGCACGATTGCCTACGAAGTGCTTGTCCGGCTCGGTTCGCGTTGCCATTTGGCCTATCGCGGCGGCTAGAGCGCATGATCTTTTCCGAAAGCCGCGCCACACCCCGGATCAAGTCCGGGGCAGGCTTTTTCGGGATCATGCTTTAGGGAACGCTTCGCATGGCGGCACGCGCACAGAACTTCGTTTGCCAAAGCTGCGGGGCTGCGTCCGCCCGTTGGGCGGGCCGCTGCGACGCCTGCGGCGGCTGGAACACGCTGGTCGAGGAAGGCGCCGCGACGGCGACGCGTGGCTCACGCAAGGGCCGCTTGTTCGTCATCGAGCCTTTGAAGGGACAAACACTGGAAGCGCCGCGGCTCGCCTCGGGCGTCGCCGAGTTCGACCGCGTCACTGGCGGTGGGCTCGTCCGCGGCTCGGTGCTGCTGCTGGGCGGCGACCCGGGCATCGGGAAATCGACCCTGCTGATCGAAGTCGCGGCCGCCTATGCCCGCCACGGTCAACGCGCCGTCTATATCTCCGGCGAAGAAGCTGTCGCACAAGTGCGGCTACGGGCGGAGCGGCTCGGCCTTGCCGAAGCTGCGGTCGAGCTTGCGGCTGAGACGGCGGTCGAAGACATCGTCGCAACCCTCTCGCACGGAAAGCCGCCGCAGCTTCTGGTGATCGATTCGATCCAGACGATGTGGACACAGACGGTGGACTCAGCTCCCGGCACCGTCACGCAGGTGCGCGGCGCGGCCGGCGAGCTTATTCGCTTCGCCAAACGCAGCGGCACCTCGGTCATTCTGGTCGGCCATGTCACCAAGGACGGCCAGATCGCCGGCCCGCGCGTGGTCGAGCATATGGTCGACGCGGTGCTGTCGTTCGAAGGTGAAGGCTCGCAGCAATTTCGCATCTTGCGGGCGATCAAGAACCGCTTCGGACCGACCGACGAGATCGGCGTGTTCGAGATGACGGGCTCGGGCTTGCGCGAAGTCGCCAATCCCTCCGAGCTCTTCCTCTCCGAGCGCGAGCTCGGCAGCCCTGGCACCGCCGTCTTCGCCGGCGTCGAGGGGACGCGGCCGCTGCTGGTGGAAATTCAGGCCTTGGTCGCGCCAACGTCTCTCGGCACGCCGCGGCGCGCCGTTGTGGGATGGGATCCCAGCCGGTTGTCGATGGTGCTGGCGGTGCTGGAAGCCCATTGCGGCGTTCGGCTTTCCGGCCACGACGTTTATCTCAATGTCGCCGGTGGGCTACGGATCGCCGAGCCTGCCGCCGATGTCGCCGCGGCCGCCGCGCTCGTCTCTTCGCTTGCGCGTGCGTCGCTTCCCGCCGACGCGGTCTATTTCGGTGAAGTATCGCTGTCGGGCGCGGTCCGGCCGGTGGCGCAAACGGCCGCACGACTGAAGGAAGCGCAGAAGCTTGGCTTTGTCAGGGCTATCGTCCCCGAAGCGGCCCGTACGGAGGCGCTGCAAGGTTTTGCGCTCTCGACCATCGCCACGCTCTCGGAGCTTGTGGCCGATATCGCCCGCGACGGAAAGCCGCCGCTGCGGCGGGTCGGTGGCCAAGACAGCGAGTAACCGAATAGCGCGTAACCGGGCAGCGCGTAACCGGACACGAGTACAGCCGATAACCAAGACGGCGATTGTTGAGACACCGAGAAATCGAGACGCCGGAGGACCTTGGCCGGCAAAGCTCGCGTTCGCTTCGCAGTTGGACCCTGTCCGAGCGTTAACAAGGCGGGGTGACGGAACCGCCTGCTCCGGCTATACAACCTGCGGGGTCCAGGGTCTTCGAACCCGGTCCATGCACTTCGTCACTGAGGCAGCTAAAGCGGGATGAGTTATAGTTGGATCGGCATCCCGCTTTATCTTTTTGTTTGAGCATGATCTTTTCCGAAAACCGGTGCCCACTTTTCCGGATCATGCTCTAGCGAGCGGGGACCAGCAGACCATGCCGATTACGCTGCTCGATATCGTCTTGATCGTCGTGATGCTCATTTCCGGGCTGCTGGCGATGGTGCGCGGCTTCATGCGCGAGGTCCTCTCCATCATCGCCTGGATTCTGGCGGCCGGCGCGACCCTCTATGCGTATTCCAAGCTCCTGCCGCTGGCGAAGCAATATTTCAACAACGACATCGTGGCCGCCGTCGCCGTGATCGGCGGAGTATTCCTGCTCACGCTGCTGGTTGTCTCGATATTAACCGTGCGGATTTCCGACATGGTGCTCGACAGCCGCGTGGGCGCGCTCGATCGCACCCTCGGCTTCCTGTTCGGGCTCGCACGGGGCCTCGTCATCGTGGTCGTGGCGTTCATGTTCTTCAATTGGCTCGTTCCCGATCGCAGCCAGCCGGAATGGGTACGGGCGGCCAAATCCAAGGTTGTGCTCACCGGGACCGGACAATGGCTGATGTCCATGTTGCCGGAAGACCCCGAAAGCACCATCTTAAAAAGGCTGAAGAAACCGAAGCCGGAGGATACCGAAACACCGGAAAATCCACCGGATCGGCACAGTCAGCTTGAACAAAGTGATAGGCAGGAATTGCTCTTGGTCCGGGGAATCGTGCATTGAGGTGATCACGGACCGATGACCATGACAGATACGACCCTCCTCGACCTCGACGCCGACCGGCTGCGCGAGGAATGCGGCGTCTTTGGCATCTTCGGCCATCCCGATGCGGCCGCCATTACCGCGCTCGGCCTGCATGCGCTTCAGCACCGCGGCCAGGAGGCGGCCGGCATCGTCTCTTTCGACGGCACCCGATTCCATTCCGAGCGACGCCTTGGGCTGGTTGGCGATGCCTTCTCGCGGCGCGAGGTGATCGATCGCCTGCCGGGCAACGCCGCGGTCGGCCATGTGCGCTATTCCACCACCGGCGAGACCATTCTGCGCAACGTGCAGCCGCTGTTCGCCGAGCTCAATGCCGGCGGTTTTGCCATCGGGCACAACGGCAACCTGACCAATGGATTGACGCTGCGGCGACAGCTGGTGCGCGAAGGCGCCATGATGCAGTCGACCACCGACACGGAAGTCATCCTCCATCTGGTCGCGCGCTCGCATCGCAACCGCTTTGTCGACCGTTTCGTCGAGGGGCTGCGCGATCTCGAGGGCTCGTACGCCTTCGTCGGCCTGACCAACAAGAAGCTAGTCGGCGCGCGCGATCCGCTCGGCATCCGGCCCCTGGTGCTCGGCAAACTTGATGGTTGCCCGATCCTCGCCTCGGAGACCTGCGCGCTCGATATCATCGGCGCCCAATACGTCCGCGATGTCGAGAACGGCGAAGTGCTCATCTTCGACGAGGACGGCGCCCATTCGCATAAGCCTTTTCCGCCGATGGTGCCGCGGCCGTGCATCTTCGAATACATCTATTTCTCGCGGCCGGATTCGGTCATCGGCGGCCGCAGCGTCTATGAAGTGCGCAAGAATTGCGGACAGGAGCTCGCGCGCGAAGCGCCCGCCGCCGCCGACGTGGTAGTGCCGGTACCCGATTCCGGCGTGCCGGCCGCAATGGGATACGCGCAGGCGTCGGGGCTGCCTTACGAGCTCGGCATCATCCGCAACCACTATGTCGGCCGCACCTTCATTGAGCCGACCCAGCAGATCCGGCAACTCGGCGTGCGCCTCAAGCACAGCGCCAACCGCGCCGTGGTCAACGGCAAGCGCATCGTGCTGATCGACAACTCGATCGTGCGCGGCACGACGTCGGTCAAGATCGTGCAGATGATGCGCGATGCCGGCGCCCGCGAAGTGCATTTCCGGATCGCCTCGCCACCGATCACCCATCCGGATTATTACGGCATCGACACGCCGGAGCAGGATAAGCTCCTCGCCGCGACCCACGATCTCGAAGGCATGCGGAAATTCATCGGCGCGGACTCGCTCGCCTTCCTGTCGGTGGACGGCATCTATCGCGCCATGGGCGAGAAAGGCCGCGACCCGGCCCGTCCGCAATTCACCGACCATTGCTTTACCGGCGAATATCCGACACCGCTCACTGACCGCACGGCGGAAGACGCACCGCCAAGTCAACTCTCGCTCCTCGCCGAGGCGAGCTAGCCGAAATGTCGAAACCACTTGCTGATCGGGTGGCGCTCGTCACCGGCGCCTCGCGCGGTATCGGCTACGCCGTGGCGCTCGCGCTCGCCCGCGCCGGCGCGCACGTGATTGCCATCGCACGCACGGTCGGCGGCCTGGAAGAGCTTGACGACGCCATCCGCGCCGAAGGCGGTTCGGCAACGCTGACACCGCTCGACCTGCGCGACTATCAAGGCATTTACCGCCTCACGCCGGCGCTGAACGAGCGTTACGGGAAGCTCGACATTCTCGTCGGCAATGCGGCGATCGCCGGCGTGCCCTCGCCGCTCGACCATATCGAGCCGAAAGCCTGGGATGACACACTGGCGATCAATGTGACCGCCAATTGGCATCTCATCCGGGCGAGCGACCCGCTGCTGAAGCGATCCGACGCGGGGCGGGCCGTGTTCGTCTCATCGGGCGTGGCTACTTCCGCGTACGCCTATTGGGCGCCGTATTCCGTGTCGAAGGGGGCTCTTGACGTTCTGGCGCGAACCTACGCGGCTGAAACGAGCTCCACGGCGGTGCGGGTCAATCTGTTCAATCCGGGCCCAACCCGTACGGGCATGCGCGCCATGGCGATGCCCGGTGAAGACCCGATTGAAGCTGCCAACGCCGGAGCAGGTCGCCGCCAAGCTCGTCGACCTTTGCCTGCCGAGCTTCATCGAAACCGGAAAAATCTACGATTTTCCAAGCGGCAAGCTCCAGGAATTCAGGCGTCCGGCTTAGAGCATGATCCGGAAAAGTGGAAACCGGTTTTCCGAAAAGATCATGCTCCACCAAAAAGTTGGAGCGCCAATCGTTTCAATCTGAAACGATGGCGCTCCAAGCTCCAGCGCCGTCTGAAACTTCGCGGCGATCCCGTCGTAGCTTGTGGTGAAACTGCACCACTACGCCGAGAGGGTGACCATGGCTGCGAAAAGCACAGTCCTTGTCGTTGCGAGTCTCGCACTCGCGCTGCTGGCCGGTCCGGCCAAGGCCGAAGACAAATCGCTGTATCAGCGGCTCGGCGGCTACGACGCCATTGCCGCCGTCTCCGATGAATTCATTGCGCGGCTGACGAACGACGAGCAGGAGAAGCGTTTCTTCATCGGCTTCTCCACCGACAGCAAGCTCCGCATCCGCCAATTGCTGGTCGACCTTGTTTGCAAGTCGACCGGCGGCCCCTGCGTCTATACCGGCCGCGACATGAAAACCGCGCACGCCGGTGCCGGCATCACCAAAGCCGATTGGGACCGGTCGCTGAAAATCTTCGGCGAGGTTCTCAACAAGTTCAAAGTACCCGAGAAAGAACAGCAGGAATTGGCGGCCCTGCTCCTGCCCTTGGAAAAGGACGTCGTCGACAAACAATAGAGCATGATCCGGAAAAGCTTGCCCTCGGGCTTTGACCCGATGGGTGGACGCCGGTTTTCCGAAAAGATCATGCTCAAAAATGCTAGAACGCCTCAGGCGCGCGCCCTGGTCGCAAACCACGCGAGTATGCCGGCGGCAGCGAGCAGGAACACGGCGACGAGAAACGGCGCTCCCGCGAGATACATGTCGCGGCCGCCCCCAATAGCGACCGCGAATGTCTGGGTGAACAAGGCAGGCCCAAACAGATTGGCGATCCCGGTGACGCTGGCATTGGCGCCCTGCAATTGGCCCTGCTCCGAAGCGCCGACCAGACGGCTCATCAAGGCCATGGATGCCGGGCCCTCCAATCCCCAAAGCGCCAGCAGCGGGATTCCAATGCAAAATTCGACGCCGGTTCGCGCCACGGCAAATACCAAGAACCCGACAACGCCGAACGCAAGACCGAGCATGAGCGCGGCGCGTTCACCGATTGTCTTGGTGACCGGGCCGACCACCGCGCCTTGCACCACGATCGAGCCCATGCCGACGATGGCGAGCGTCAGGCCCACAAGCCGTTCGTCCCAGCCGTAGCGATACATCAGATAGAGGACGCTGACGCTCGGCAGCACGGCGTGGGCAAGATTGCCGAGGAAATTGACGGCTGAGAGCCACAGCAGCACGGCATGGGCGCGCAGCAAGGCGAGTGCACCGAACGGGTTGGCGCGCCGCCACTCGAAGCGGACACGCTGCGCCGGCGGCAGCGATTCCGGCAAAACCAAAAGTCCGTAACAGGCATTGAGCAGGCTCAGGCCCGCGGCAATCCAAAACGGCAACCGCGGAGAGACGCTGCCAGCCCAGCCACCGAGCGCGGGACCAAGAACAAATCCGGCGCCAAACGCAGCGCCCAGCAATCCGAAGCGCGCAGCGCGCTGATCCGCCGGCGTCACGTCGGCCACATACGCGTAGGCCGTGGCGATGCTTGAAGAGGCAATGCCGGAAAGCACCCGGCCGGCAAACAGCCAGCCCAGCGTCGGCGCCAGCGCCATCAGCACATAGTCAAGCCCAACGCCGAAATTGGAAATGAGGATCACCGGCCGCCGACCGAAACTATCGGACAAGGTCCCCTGCAGCGGCGCGAACAGGAATTGCATCAGCGCCCAGGCCGTGCCGAAGAGCCCGAAAACCTTCGCGGCCTCCTGGGTATCGCCGCCGACAAAATCCACCACGAGTTTCGGCAGCACCGGGATGACAATGCCCATGGCGAGCATGTCCAGGAGAATGGTCGCAAAGATGAAAACGAACGCGGCTTTGCGCCGCGCCGCGCCGATTTTCACGCCGGGCTGATCCACGCGCCGGTGCATCAGCGGCGCTTTCGTCCGGCAAAGGGATTGGCCTTGCCGCGCAGCGTGAGCCGGATCGGTGTGCCGGGCAGCGCGAAGGCGTCGCGCAAACCGTTGATCAGATAGCGGCGATAAGTTTCAGGCAACGCCGCGGCTCGCGAGGAAAACAAAACAAACGTGGGCGGGCGCGATTTCGGCTGAGTCATATAGTCCAGGCGGATACGGCGGCCGCGAATGGCGGGCGGCGGATGCGCTTCCGAGGCCTGCGCCAAAAACCGGTTGAGCGCGGCCGTCGGAACGCGGCGATTCCAGACAGCGTGCGCGTCGACCACGGATTTCATCAGATGATCGAGTCCCTCGCCGCTGCGCGCCGATATCGCAACCACCGGGGCGCCCTTGATCTGCGGCAGCACCCGATCGACCAGCTCGCGCAGCCGCTGGCGTGTGCCGGACTCGCGCTCGACCAAATCGACCTTGTTGAAGCCGATGACGACGGCGCGACCTTCGCGCTCGACGAGATCGGCAATTCTGACGTCCTGCTCCTCGAACGGCGTCTGCGCATCGACGAGGACGACCACGACCTCGGCAAAACGGATGGCGTTGAGCGTGTCGGCGATCGAGAGTTTCTCGAGCTTTTCCTCGACACGCGAACGGCGGCGCAAGCCGGCGGTATCGTGGACGCGCACACGCCGACCCTGCCACTCCAGATCGACTGCGATGGCATCGCGCGTGATACCCGCCTCAGGCCCGGTGACCAGCCGCTCTTCTCCGAGCAATCGATTGATCAGCGTGGACTTGCCGGTATTGGGACGCCCGACCACGGCGATGCGGATCGGTTTTTCGGCGGCTTCAGCAGGCGCGGCATCCTCGTCGGCCTCATCGGCCTCTGCAGTCGCCTGCGGAAGTGCGGCGCGAAGCGCGTCGTAAAGATCCGCTAATCCCTCCCCATGCTCCGCGCTGATCGCCACCGGATCGCCCAGTCCGAGCGCGTAGCTTTCGAGCGCGCCCGCTTCGCCGGCGCGGCCTTCACTCTTGTTGGCGACCAGAATTGCCGGCTTGCCGGATTTGCGCACAAGATCCGCGAAGGTCCGATCGGCCGGAGTCGCACCCGCGCGCGCATCGACCAAAAACAAGATCGCGTCCGCCTGCGCCACTGCCGTCGCGGTTTGCGCCTGCATCTTTCCTGCAAGACTCTCGGGCGCCGCACGCTCGAGACCGGCCGTGTCGATCACCCGAAACGAAAGATCGCCAAGCCTTCCCTCGCCCTCCCGCCGATCGCGCGTGACGCCCGGTTGGTCATCGACAAGCGCGCGCCGCGCCCCGACCAGACGGTTGAAGAGCGTCGATTTGCCGACATTGGGCCGGCCGACAATGGCAATCGTGAAGGACATGGAAGTCTTTAGTGAGCATTCGAGAAGCGGCGCATCAGCCGCCAGCAATCGCTCTTTAACCCGGACGCGCCGGCGTGAATACAATCAAGCGCCAAGTGCGCGCAAAGCTTATTGCGTCTACCGGGTCGGCGGCGGAGCCGGCCAGTTCGTTTGCGCGGGAGGTGCTGCTTGCGAGGATTGGCCGCCGGAAGGCGGCGCCGGCCAATTGGTTTGAGCGGCGGACTGCGGCGACGGCCAGGCGGACTGCGCGGGCCGCTGACCCGCGGCCCCGGGCGGCGCAGCCCCGTTCTGATCCCAAGCCGGATCATGGGCTTGCTGCGCCGGCACCTTGGCAACCTTCGGCTTGGGTTTGAGCTTTGGCTTCGGTTTCTCTGCGGCGGCGGCTGCTTTGGCCGTGGCTTCCGGGCCATTGTCGGCGAGCGCCGGAGCCTCCGGCGGCGGCTGATAGCCCTTCACCAAATCGGGCGGGACGCCCTGTTCCGCGCCCGGCACGCCTTGCGGAAAGAGCGGCTCGCGCTCGCCGGAAATCTTCTTCTTGGTATTGAAAATGTCGGACGAGACCACTTCGGTCGGATCGAACTGGCCGCCGGCCGTGCAGGCAGCCAGCACCAGCACGAGCGCCAGCGCCGCACCGGTCCGCATCAAAGAAGAAGGAAATCGCCCCGTCGGCATCTGCTCAACCCTTGCCGCCCGCCGCGATCAATTGGCTCAACACCTCGGCGCGACTGCGTGCGCCCGCAGGCGTCTGCGGATCGCCGATGATCGCTTCCGTCCATTGCTTGGCCGCGCTGGCGTCGCCCTGCTTCCAAGCAGAGAGCGCCAACAATTCGCGCGCGCTGTAGCGGAATGCGCGCCCCGGCCCGGTCAGGGGCTCCAATCGGCTGCGCAAGTCCGCATAGGATGTTTGGTCGACAAGCAGGAGGCCGGCTCGCAACGTAGCCAGGTCCTGGATGACCTGGCCTGCCCCGCGATCGGCAGCGATCTCCTCGTACGCCTTGATCGCGGCCTTTGGATCTGACCGCGCCAGTTCCGCTGCTTCCCGCAAGCGCGACAGGACCCGGTAGCCGGCGGTGCCGTCGTTCGCGAGCTTGGCGAAGGCGGCTTCCGCCTCCTGCGCCTTGCCGGATTCCGCAAGCGTCACCGCCTGCTCGAAAGCGGTGCCGGACTCGGCGACGCGCTTGGCTTCCAGCCATTCGTATCCGCGCCAACCGGCGATGCCGACGATGACAAGGAGGCAGCCGGCAATGATATAGTTGCCGTAGCGCTGCCACAGCTTTTTGAGCTGTTCGCGACGAACTTCTTCGTCGACTTCATGAAAGATATCGCTCACACCCTGCCCCGACCCAACCCTCGGCTTTAGTATTGACTTGTCCCGGTCGCCACCGAGCGCGAGCTTTTCCGAACCGAGCAGCCGACAAAACTTAAGAATTCCCGGCAGTTAGCCTTGGACATTCCACGTTCGAGCTAGAATAGTCGTGTGGCACGAGCAAGGCAAAGGCCGAGACGATACCTGCGGCAATTGGTGGATATTGGGGTTACCGCGGGGCGTTAACCGCCCCGCCGGGCCTCTAATGCCGGCTGTCGGGGAACCCCGCTAATCCTTGGCTTTCCGCATCGGGTAGACGTGGTCCGGGCTCGGGAAATGGCGAGCGCGCACATCCTCGGCGTAGCTTTTTACCGCCAGCTCGATCGACGGTCCTAGATCGCCAAAGCGTTTGACGAATTTCGGCACCCGCGGCGACAAGCCGAGCATGTCCTCGAGCACCAGGATCTGGCCGTCGCAGGCCACGCTTGCGCCGATGCCGATGGTCGGGATTGCAACCTCGGCCGTGATCCGGCGCGCGAGCGGTTCGGCCATCGCCTCCAGCACGACGGAAAATGCGCCCGCGTCGGCGACGGCGCGCGCGTCCGCTTCGATCGGCGCCCAATCGTCTTCGTCGCGACCTTGCGCGCGGAACGAGCCGAGCGTGTTGATCGCCTGCGGGGTCAGCCCGACATGGCCCATGACGGGCACGCCGCGCTCGACCAAGAACGCAATCGTCTCCGCCATGCGGCGCCCGCCTTCGAGCTTGACGGCGCCGCAGCCGGTTTCCTTTAAAACACGCGCTGCGGAGGTAAAAGCTTGCTCTTTCGAGGCTTCGTACGAGCCGAACGGCAGGTCTATCACCACCAGCGCACGCTTGGAGCCGCGCATGACCGCGTTGCCCTGCAGGATCATCATGTCGAGTGTGACGGGCACCGTGCTTTCGAGCCCGTGCATCACCATGCCGAGCGAGTCCCCGACCAGGATGACATCGCAATAGCTGTCGAGGATGCGCGCGGTATGCGCGTGATACGAGGTCAGGCAGACGAGCGCCTCGCCGCCCTTGCGGGCGCGAATGTCGGGTGCGGTCAGCCGACGGCTTTGCTCATGCACCGACATACACTAGGCACCAACGATCAATGTCCGAAGGCCGGCGTACCGAAAGCCGGCAGTCCGATGACAAGCGGATGGAATACCAGGCCCAACACCGCGTAAAGGATCGTGCCGATGATGATCGCGATGACGTCGTTACGCGTTCCGCCCATCGGGATCGGCAGCGACCCGGGATCGGTGCGATGCTTGAGGCTGATGCGGTCATAGACGGCCCACGCCAGTACCCCACCAAACAGAATAATTCCGCCGAGATCGCCATTGGCGCACAAATGCGCGACCGCCCAGAGCTTTACGCCGACCAGCATCGGGTGCTTGAGCACCCGTTTGATATGTCCGGGAATGTAGGCGGCGACCACCGCGATGCTGGCGGGCCACATCGCCGCCACCACGATGTGGCGGGTCCATGCCGGTGGATACCAGAGTGGAATGAGCCCTTCGGCCCGATAACGCGCGAAACCGAAACCGAGCAATATGAGACCGACAATGGAAACGACCGAGAACAGCCCAAGATAGGGGCCGCGGCCGATGCTCGATATCAGGGCGTCACGGCGATCGCGCAGCGAAACAAACACATGCGCGCCGAGAAAAATGATCAAGCCGAGAATTTCGAGCGTGAGCCCCATGGCGCCGGGATCATCACCAGGCGCGAGCCATTGTCAATGTGGCGCGATTGTCCGACCGGTGGCGTTGCCACTGGCCTTTAGCCGAAGTCTGTCGGCAAGTCGCCAAGCAATTGGCGCTATGGCGGCCCACCAAAGCGGAAGTTGATGCCCGCCTTGATTTCCTGAGCCTTCAAGCTTGCGCTCGACGCGTATGTCGTCGGCGTCGCCGTGGTGAAATTCAGCGACTGCGAACCGAACGAGAGATAGTCGTACTCGATCTTTGCCGACCAGTTCGCGGTGATGCCGTATTCGAGCCCCACGCCGGCCGTCCAGCCCGTCCGTGTAAAGGCGCTGCTCGCGCTGTGGCCGGCTAGATCGGTGAAAGTGCTGCGGTCGCGCGCGAAAGCCGCCCCGCCCTTGCCGTAAATCAGCAGGCGATTGAAAGCCGCGCCGACGCGGCCGGCAACGGTCGAGGTCCATTGCGTCTCGGTGCCGATGGCATCACCGAGGAAATCGCCGCCGTTCCCCTTTATTCCAGTCCAATTGAAATCGCCCTCGACGCCGAGAACGAGCACGTTCCATTGATAGTTGGCGCCGATCTGGCCGCCGCCGAGAAAGCCTGCACCGCTCGTGAAAGTGTTGCTTCCCCCGGTGAACGGATCGCTCCAGGAGGAACGGCCGGCACCCCCGCCAATCTGTCCGCCGATATAGAGGCCGGTCCAGGTATAGATCGCCGCTGGCGCCGAGGCGACGGGTGCCACCGGTATCCGGGCAAGCGGCAAATCGGCGGCGGTCGCCGTTCCGGAGCAGGAAGCCACAGCGGCGGCAAGACCAAGACCGCCCGCGAATGCCCGCATCACCAAGCAACGCCGCGCCGTTCGGGCCGGACGCGTCGCGATGTGTCGAATGCTGCCCCCGCTCATGCTAATCGGAAAAAGCCGAAGCTCTTCGGGCAAAGCGTGATCTCAAGGTGGCGGGAAAATGATTTTGAATTTCTTGCTTAAGACCGAGCGAATTCCGCCTTCACGATCGCGACGCGGCTTCTGCCAGACCTTCTGTGTCGGCGACAGCACGAGAGATGGACTCGCCGGAGGCGGCCGATTGCTACCCCTCCCTAAGCCTGTATCATCCCACCATCAGCAGATGGCCCGTTGGAAGCCATCGTCACACAGGGGGGAGCGGAATGGCGTCGACATTGGCCCAAAACGTTTTTCAGATCGGATTTGTCGTACCCGACATTCACAAGGGCATGGCCTTTTTCAAGGACAAGCTCGGCGTGCCCGAGTTTCTGTTCATCGAAAAACCCGAACTTCAGGACGAGACCTATCTGGGCAAGCCGGCGCCGCTGCGGCTTCACCTAGCGTTCGGCTGGTGCGGCGACACGCAGGTCGAACTCATTCAGCCCATCGCCGGCACGAGCACCTATTCGAAATTTCTTGACCATAATCCGCAAGGCGGCATGCACCATTACGGCATCGAAGTTCCCGACTACGGCAAGGGCGTGCGGGAAATGGAGGCGAGCGGCTTTGCGCTCGTGCAAGGCGGCCGCCACAACGAAACACGGTTCGCCTATTTCGACACGACCGGCACGATCGGCGCCCTGACCGAGATCGTGTACCTGCAGCCGGAAGAGAAGGCGTTCATGCACAGCCTCAAGCATAAGAAATAGCGCACGCTCCGCCCCATTCGCACAGCGCTATTGCCGCGGCGCACAGCCGCGGCTTGTCTCAAAAGCGCTCGATGATTGCATCGAGAAAGCGTGCGACCGTCGCGATCTCGCGCTCGCTGAAATCTCCGGTGAGGCGAGCGTTCAGGCGGGCAAGAATTGGCCGGGCCGCCGCCGCTTTGGCGAGACCGCTGTTTGTCGCGTAGAGATGAATGGCCCGCTGATCGTCGTTCGACGGCTGCCGCCGCACCAGGCCGGCATCCTCCATCCGCCCGATCAGCGCGGTGATGGCCGACGCATTGACGCCGAGCACATCGCTGACGTCCTTGAGCAGCGCGCCGGGGCTTTTCTGCAGAAAGAACAAAACGCCGAGCTGCGTCGTACTGATGCCGCTTGCTTCTTTGAACGCCGCATCGGCACGCTTCAGCAGCCGATGCTGCGCCAGCGAAAGCTTGTAGATGAGGCGATGCTGCTTTGCGGACATGCCGGCACCCTACTTCAAATAACTTCACCTGTGAATAAATTTGATCGAGCCACGGCAAAATCTCTTGAACCTCCGGCACCGGAAGCTATAGTTCATATGTGAATTAGATTGAAATGGAATGGCTCGATGACGTTTCAGCCGAAGGATCCGAATTTCGCCGATCGGGTGCGCGCGAGCTTTGCCCGGCAACGCATGATGCAGACGCTTGGTGTCGAAATCACGCGGCTCGCCCCGGGCGAAATCGAGCTGGCAATGCCTTACGAAGCCGCCTTCACCCAGCAGCATGGCTTCATCCACGCCGGCATCATGGCGACGGTGCTGGATAGCGCCTGCGGCTACGCGGCGTTCTCGCTGATGCCGACCGATGCGGCGGTGCTGACCGTCGAGTTCAAGACCAATCTGCTGGCGCCGGCCAAGGGCGAGCGCTTTTTGTTCCGGGCGCATGTAGTGAAGCCCGGCCGCACGCTGACGGTCTGCGATGGGCAGGCTTTCGCCCTTGAAAACCTCGCCGACGAGCGGCTGGTCGCGACCATGAACGGCACGCTGATGGCGCTGTACGACCGGCCGAATATCAGTCAGTAGATCGCGTCATCCCTTCGCGGCCGCGACCATCGTGCTGTAATTCTCCGGCGTAAATCCAACCAGAAGCTTCCCGCCGCCAAGCTCGAGCACCGGCCGTTTGATCATCGACGGCTGCTCAAGCATCAGCTCCATCGCCTTGCGTGCATCGACGCGCGCCTTTTCGCTCTCCGGCAACTTGCGGAATGTGGTGCCGGCGCGATTGAGCAAAGTTTCCCAACCGACCTTCTTGCACCATTGCTCCAGGCGCTCGCGCTGGATCCCCTCGGTTTTATAGTCATGGAAGACGTAATCGACGCCGTGCTGTTCCAGCCAGGCGCGCGCCTTTTTCATCGTATCGCAGTTCTTGATGCCGTAGATCGTGACGGATTTGGCCATGTGCGCCCTCCCCGGATTTCGCGATGTAGCACAGAACCACGGACACGCCGATTGCCCATACTTAATGCTTGCGTGCCGGCTTGGTGCTTTGTTCAATCGGCAAAGAACAGGCGCTCCAATCATGACAGCCCATAACAACACTGACCCAGGTCTCGCCGAGCTGCAGAAGGAGAGGACGTTCGGCGGCGTCGGCGCGACCAAGGCGCGCGACGTTCCGCGCATCGACTTGAGCGACTTCGACGCGCGCAAGGCCGAAATCGCCGACCAGCTCTGGCGCGCTTCGACGGACATCGGCTTCTTCCAGCTTGTCAATCACGGCATCCCGCAGGAGCAGATCGACGAAGCCTTCGCCATGACCGAGCGCTTCTTCGCCCTTCCACACGAGACCAAGGCGCAATATCCGCTCGGCAAAGGCACCAATGCCGGCTGGGAATATAAGAGCCAGGTGCGGCCCTCGACCGGCACGCCCGACCAGAAGGAATCCTATCAAATCACGCTGCCGCGCATGGCGAAGCTCTGGCCGACGGGAAACGAGTTGCCGGGCTTCAGGGTGGTAATGCTCGCCTTCGAGCGCGCGAACTGGGCGCTCGGCATGAAGGTGCTCTCCTGCTTCGCGCTGAAGCTCGGCTTCACGCCGGACTTTTTCACCGAGTGCCACGATCCGCTCTCGAGCGAATACCAGAGTACGTTGCGGCTTCTGCATTACTTGCCGATGATCGACGCCAAGCCCGAGGATTTCACCGGCTGGCGCGCCGGCGCGCACACCGATTTCGATTGTCTGACGCTGCTGCATCAACGCGCCGGCCAAGGCGGCCTCCAGCTTTGCCCGGGAAAGGAATCCGCCGAACTCGCCTGGACCGACGTCGAACCGCTGCCGGGAGTCGTCACCTGCAATATCGGCGACATGCTGATGCGCTGGAGCGACGACAAACTGCAGTCGACGCTGCATCGCGTGCGCATGCCGCGGGCGGACGAATATCTCGGGCCGCGCTATTCGCTGCCGTTCTTCTGCCAGGCCAACAAGGACGCCGTGATCCAAGGCCCGGACAAGAAATACGCGCCGATCACCGCGCACGATTATCTGCAGCAGCGGATCGCGGCGAATTACGCACGCTAGCTTCGCGCTACGATCATCTCGCCGATTTTCAGGACGCTGTTCCAGTTGCGGCCGGTCGCCGGCGAGCCGCAGGCTTTGTCGACGAGAAGCGGCGTCAGTTTCGATTTGCCGGCACCGTTCACGCCGTAGTCGATCCACAGCGCGCCACCGGCCAAGGCCATGCGCTCCCCGGCTTGCGCCTTTTGCTCGAGCTCCTTGGCGGCGCTCGCCTTCAGCGGATCGCGAGAGAGATAAAGATGGAGCATCTTCGCCACCATCGCGGCATCGTTAGCGAAAGGATTGGCGGCGACGTAGCGGTTCCATTGCGAGGCCCGGCGAACGATAACGTCAACGCGCAGGCCAAAGCGCTTAGCAATCGCCTTTTCGAGCAGCCCGCGCACTTCGTCGGCCGCGATATCAGCATCGACAATCAGATTGCCGCTTTGGATATACGTTTCCGGACGCTGCAAACCGATCTTGACGGATAGCGCGCGCAGTTCGGCCATCGGCAGTTTGCGCGTTGAGCCCACATTGATACCCCGCATCAGCGCTACGAAGGTTTCCACGGTGTCTCTATTCCGTCACCCAAGCCGGCTTGGATCTTGCGGCGGTGGCCCCTTTGCTGCGTCCCGACGCGCGAGTGACCCGCCCTGAATTCGCCCCAGGTGCCAGCCCAAGCGCGATGCGCTTCTTCTTCGACAGGCCCTGCGAAACAATCGCATGCGACTGGCGAACATAGTCCCGCAACCCTGCATCGGACAGTCCGGGCTTGGCGAAATGCTGGATCCACTTCATCCCGCGCGAGGCGAGATAGGGGGCGGGACGCAACCCGGGCTGATCCTTCAGCATCTCGTAGGCGATATCGCTTACCTTGAACGTGAAGCTTGGCGCATCCTCCTGCCAGCCGCCGATCGCAAAGACTTTGCCGCCGACTTTCCAAACATGCGAACCGCCCCACTGAACGACGTACGTGGTCGCCGGAAGCGATCGGCAGAATTTGTTGAATTCCTTGTAATTCATGTTGGCATGTTAGCTGCGATCTACTTCGAGCGACTAGCGATAACAGGAGCGTCAGGCGCTAAGCGCTTGCCGGCGTCGGCGCATCATTTGTCGCGGAACTCGCTCGCGACGTGCGTTTCTACGATGCGGTTGCTTCGCCGGCCAGGGCTCGGGCCGCGGCGGGTTGAGGACGCAGCAGCAAATAGAATGCAACGACGTGGGTGATCATCAGCAAGGGCACATAGATGATCGGGATTGCATAGGTGGCGCCCAACTCTCCCGCCAGCGCAGGAAGGCCGACCTGGTTGCCATGATAGTAGTCGACAATGATGTCGACCGCCCCCACGAGATTGAAGGCGACGACGAACGTCCAAAAGAGCGGACGTACCCTCACTGTCAGAAGCGCCAGCATGGCCAGCACTCCGGTCGCGAAGTCACCGTAGGCAGCAAACACCGTGAAGCCCGCGGGCAGATCGGGGCCGACGACACCTGGAAGGATGAAAACGAGCCCGAAAAAGCGGAAGCTGTGCAGCGTAGCGATGGCGCGTTGCGCCTCGACCGGGTCCATCGATTTGAGCCTGGGCAGCGCGTACACGGCGACGCAAAGCAGCCAGGGGACGTAACCTAAAACGAGATGTATCTGAAAAATGGTTGCCGGGGACATTTTAGCCTCCTTATTGGTTGTTATTTCACACGGCCTCGAACACCGCGGTCAGGATGCCGAGCAGCCCTCCATGAGATTTCGTCCCAAGTTGGCGGAAAGCTGCGTGAAGTCCGGCCCATCACCACGCCGACTTAAGGTGATTGTCGCGGATCTTGGGTCTCGACATCGCCGTGCTCCTGATTTGCAATCCGCATGTACAACCGCTTCCGGCGAGCGACTATTCGCGATAATGTCGACGGGCTATGAAGCAGAACTTCACAGTGCGGAAAGGCGCGCTCGACGGCGTGGAGGCGTTCCTGAGCGTTGCCCAACACCGCAATTTTCGTCGAGCGGCCGCGGATCTCGGGGTGACTCCGTCGGCGATCAGCCAGGCGATACGGGCGCTTGAGGCGCGCGTCGGCGCGGCGCTCTTCATCCGCACAACGCGCAGCGTCGGCCTGACCGAAGCCGGCGAGCGGTTCCTGTCGCGCGCCAAGCCCGCCTTCGAGGAGCTCATCGCCGCAAGCGAGGTCGCGCGTGACCTCGGGCAGCGGCCGGCCGGGCTGCTACGCCTCTCGGTGCCGCGCGCGGTGGTGCCGATCCTGCTGGAGCCGCTGATCGCGTCTTTCTGCCAGGCCTATCCCGAAATCGAACTGGAGATCGCTGCAAGCGACGAGATGGTCGATCTTGCGGCCGGCGGCTTCGATGCCGGCATTCGCCTCGGCCAATTCATCGAGCCCGATATGACGGCGGTGCGGCTGACGCGGCCTTTTCCGTTGGTGGTCGTCGGCAGCCCGGATTACCTGACGGGGCGGAAGCGGCCGGAACGTATCGAAGATCTGCGCGGCCACGCCTGCCTGCGCATGCGCCGCTCGAACGGGTCGATCGCGCCCTGGCCTTTTGTCGACGGCAACAAAGCAGTCGAGGCCATCGTCTCCGGGCCGCTCATCGCGCACGACTTCCTCACGCTCATCGGAGCGGCGATCAAGGGTGTGGGACTTGCGCAGGTGCCCGGGCCGCTCACCACAGCGCCGATTGCTGATGGTCGATTGCACGCGCTACTGACGCGCTTCGCCGTCACGGCGCCGGGCGTTTTTCTGTACCACCCGGGCAGGCGTCAGGTCTTGCCGAAGTTGCGAGCCTTCATCGAGCACGTCAAATACCGGAGTGGGGATGCCGCCAACAAAGCCCGAAATCACGTTGACCACGCGCGAACCGGAACAAGCAAGGGTGCAACAGCGACTTGACCAGTGTTTCCGGAAGGCGGTCAAGTCACGTAGACGCCTGAGGATCGCATCATCAGATACGTTCGGACGCCTCTAAATCACTCCCACTCGATTGTTCTTAGCCAGGATAACGTATTGATCTAGCAGTGCAAATTTTTCTGCACACGACAAAGAACCGTCTCGCCAATCCGTCAGAAATTTGCGCTCTTGATTTCAAACGCGAATTTCGACGATCCGCGATTTGCTCGGTTTCAGCGACTATCGACAACGATCGGTCGATTTTTTGAGCTCATTAACCGCGCAGCGCCGCTGTACACCAGCATTGAAAATACCGTCAGCGACGGTCGCAAAATCCGGTCGCCGTCCGCTGTCCTTTGGGGCGAACTGTGCGATCATGCTGAAACCGTGCTCAAATAGCCGTTACGCATAGGTGGTTGGGGGGATAGGGCGTGGGTCTTGTTCGCAATCTGTCGGTCCGGGTGCCGTGGCACGATCGTGCATGGGACGGTCATGTTTGCAGCGACGCGCTCGGCAATAGCTCCTGTCTCGCTCTCAAACTGATCGCCGAAAACCGTAAGGACGACGTCGAAGAGAAACTTTCCAACGAAGCCTTCGACGCTCTGCCACCTAACGCCATGCCGCCTTGCCTCCGGGCGAGTGCAAGTTTCCTGAGCGCCCACGCTTATTCATTCGAGAGCGTGATGTCGTACTCAACGTGGAGCAAGGATCATAAACACATCCAACCTCGGCCGGTCCATATACCGGCTTGGGGTGCGCTCACCATCCCGTACCGGTGGATGCTCAAGGACACTGGGTTTGAGATTGCCAAAGACCTCGAGCTGGACGCGGATAAGGACCGCGAACCGGATAGTCCCGACTGGCTGGGCCGGACGAGCTGGATACAGGGTTTCGGGAACCAGGAAGCGCTGCTAGAGGCTTTCGCTGCACCGCTCGTCGAGGAAGAAAGCCTTGTGCTCTTTTACGCAACACGTACGCCGCTCTGCGATGACGAGCGCCGTGTCGTGCTTGGCGTAGCTCTGCTGAACAAAAAGCACGACCTGCAGGAATACACTTACAAGGACGCTGGAAAATCCGCGCTCAAGGCTATGGTCTGGGAAAGACCAATACAGCATTCGATGCGACGCGCCCGCGAAGGAGGCGGTTTTGCGGGCGGGTTCGTGATGCCATACCACGAACTGCTGAAGGAGCTAGAACGGCGACCGGAATTGAACCCGACCGATTACATAGCGTTCGCGCCCGATGACTCCCGAATTCAGTTTTCGTACGGAAGCGAACATGTCAGTCATGGCGCCGCAGCAGCGGCGCTTGTGGCGGCGCGCAATGCACTGGAGCGCTCCTCGAAAATCCTGAAAGGGCCTTGGGACCGGTACATCCGTTGGATCGACGACCGGCTGAGCCGGCTCTGGAAGCTTCAGGGACCTGCTCCGGGTCTTGGCGTCGTCCGGCTTTAACGGGACGCTGTTTGCAATGGCGCTGGCCGATAAGCTTGAACTAAACGCGGACCCTTGGCCGATTATAGATCGCATCTTTACCGGTGTGCGGAAACCTCCCCAGAGGGCTCCGACGATCACCAATATGTTTCGCAAGCGCTGGGAACGGATCAAGTCCCAAGCCGAGAAAATGGATTCCCTCAAACTCCTCGCGCGACTGGAATTGACGGTCGATCAAGCCGAGCGCGCCCTCGCGATGGACGAAAACGCGATCCTCACGAATCCCTACGTGCTGTTTGAGAATGACCGTACAGCATTCGATCCCATCTCTTTTGGCGTCGAAGACCGGGGCCTGTATCCCGGTAAGGAAGTCGCGACCGCGCATCCGCTACCGGCAAAATGCAATGGGAAGCTCGTCGAGTATGATAACGAACACCGGCTGCGCGCCGCCTGCGTCGAGATTCTTGAGAACAGTACACAGGATGGCCACACATTTCTTCCTGTCGATAAGGTCAAGGAAGCCGCAAACGAATTGTCGGTCGTCAACGAAATCCCACTGGATAAAGATACCGTCGATATCTGCCGAGACGACTTCGGCCCCGTGGTGGCGGTCACCGGTAAAGGCGATGATGTCGCCGTGCAGTTGGACCGCTATGTGGTGATCGGCAAGCTGCTGACCAGCGCCATAACAGACCGGATGCAAAACGCGCCAAAGGCCATATCCGTGGACTGGCGCGCGTTGGTGAACAGGAAGTTCGGCCCCATGGCAAAGGGCGATGCAGACGAGGATCGCGCGCGAACAGAAAAGGCAGTAGCCCTGCAAACTCTCGCCGCCAACCGTGTGGGCATGCTGATCGGACCAGCGGGAACCGGCAAGACAACCGTCATACAGCTCTTGTTATCGCGTGCCGACATTGTCGGCGCGCGCGTACGGCTGTTGGCTCCGACCGGCAAGGCGCGCGTGCGGCTTGGGCAGGAAACCGGGCAAAGGGAGAGCGTGCAGACGGTCGCCCAATTCCTGCTCGGTACGCGCTTCGATGCCGATACAGGACGATACTACACGAGTGCCGAGGCGCCGAAGACAGAAGCGACGACGTGCATTGTTGACGAGTACTCGATGCTGACCGAGGATATGCTGGCTGCGATTGTGGATGCCATCCCGGCGAACTGTCGCCTTATTCTGGTTGGCGACCCTTACCAGCTTCCGCCTATCGGCGCAGGATGTCCTTTCGTTGACATCATCGAGCACCTCAAGCGCGCGCATAACGCCAAAGGCGTCGCGGAGCTGCGAACGCCTCGGCGTCAGGACGACACTTTGGAGGGCAAAGCGAAGAAAGTGACGCCTGTGCTTGCGCGTTCGGACGTTCAGCTCGCTGCCATATTCTCCGGCCGAGAGCTGCCACCCGGAGAAGATGAGATCGTGGTGGGTGCGATCGAAGGCAAGAACGATGAGACCGTTCGCTATCGCCGTTGGGAGAAAGTGGCGGACCTCCCTGATCTTATCGACACGGCCCTCGCTGAGGAGTTCGGTTGCAGCAAGGAAACCCTTGTCGCCGAATTCGAAGTCTCGCTGGGCGCGACACGCAATGAGAAGGGTTATCTGAACTTCAACCGTCAGTGCTCAGAAGCGAGCGTCAACTGGCAGATCCTGAGCGTCAATCGGAACGGCCCCGGCGGTTCGATATTTCTCAATCGGCGGATCAAGGACCGCTTGCGCGGTAGGCGACTGAAGGACGCCATCGAGTCCAACAAGGTTCCGCATTACCGGGACTGGATGAGGTTCATCGAGCCGCGCGGCGCAGAGCAGATTGTTTATGGCGATAAGGTGATCTGCGTCCGCAATCACAGGCGTGCGCCGTACATCTTTGATACGAAGGAAACCGGTGAGAAGGAATTCCTTGCGAACGGCGAAATTGGCATGGTCACTGGTCAGATGCTGTGGGGAAAAGGCAGCCCCTCGTTCACTCACATTGAATTCACAGGTCGCAACGACCGGAATTTCTCGTTCTCGCGGTCGGCTTTCTCGGAAGACGGCCAGCCATACTTGGAGCTGGCCTACGCCATCACGGTGCATAAAGCACAGGGGAGCGAATTCGGCGTTGTGATGTTGATTCTTCCGTCGTACAGCCGCCTCGTCTCGCGCGAGATGCTCTACACGGCGCTTACGCGTCAGAAGCGGCGCATTTGGATTCTTCATCAAGGGTCATTCGATAAGTTCCTGGCCCTGCGCCAATACGTCTTTTCCGACATAGCCGGGCGCTACACGAACCTACTGCACACGCCAAATCTTCAGGCGCCCCGGCTCTTGGCGGATGTCCCCGTCGGCCTCAAGGGATCGCAAAGGGGGTTCCTCGAAGAGCGCCTCATTCACCGGACACTTCGCGGTGAGATGGTGAGCTCGAAGAACGAGCTGATTATCGCGAATATCCTGTTCGACTTGGAAAAGCAGGGCCACCTGAAGTACCAGGTCGAGCCGCGGTTGCCGTTCGACGATGGGAGGGGCCGCTGGGCCGATTTCCTTATCGAAGCGAAAGGTCAGAGTTGGTATTGGGAGCATTGCGGACGGCTGGACGACGAATCTGACCGCCGCCGCTGGGAGCGAAAGCTCAAGCTCTATGCCGGACACGGCTATGCGACGTATTCCAGCAAGAACCTGGAAGGGCGTCTTATCGTTACTGAAGATGGGCCAGAACAGGGCATCGATTCACAGGCGATAGCAGAATTGGCGCGCAGACTTTTCGCTGGATAAGCTCGGGTTCTTCTATCGGGTGGTAGCCAGACTACCATAATTCAAATTATTTCAAATGATCGCTTCGTGTGGGCCCCCAACCATCTTTGTAAAAAGGGGCGTGCGGTCACCTGCAGAAAAAGACCGTCAAAGGCGCCGTCATCCCTGACGGTACTTTCTCGACCGCGACGCGCAACGTCGGAGCGAACCGTCAGAAAAACCGTCAAGTAGGTTGGCTTGATCCGTTCACTGCGGTTGTTGATTGGCGTCAAATCAATGACTTGGAAAGCTGAGGCGGGGTGATTAACGATGGGCTGCGAATGATCAACGAATTGTCCCATAACCCTCTATTTTTTCTACGCTATTTCCCTCCAGGGCAGCCCCAAACTCACTCCCACTCGATCGTGCCGGGCGGCTTCGAGGTCACGTCGTAGACGACGCGGTTGACGCCTTTGACCTCGTTGACGATGCGGGTTGCGATCGTGCCGAGAAATTTCATGTCGAACGGGTAGAAGTCCGCGGTCATTCCATCCGTCGAGGTGACGGCGCGCAGGCCGACCACATAGTCGTAGGTGCGGAAATCGCCCATCACGCCGACGGTGCGCACCGGGAGAAGCACCGCGAAGGCTTGCCAGATATCGTCGTAGAGGCCGGCGCGGCGAATTTCTTCGATGAACAGTTCGTCCGCCAGACGCAGGATATCGAGCCTCTCGCGCGTGATCGGACCCGGGCAGCGAATGGCAAGGCCGGGCCCCGGAAACGGATGCCGGCCGACGAAAGCTTCCGGCAGATCGAGCTCGCGGCCGAGCGCGCGCACTTCGTCTTTGAACAATTCGCGCAGCGGCTCGACGAGCTTCATGTTCATGCGCTCAGGCAAGCCGCCGACATTGTGATGCGACTTGATCGTCACCGACGGCCCGCCGGCGAACGAGACGCTTTCGATCACGTCCGGGTAGAGCGTGCCCTGCGCCAGAAAATCGGCCGGTCCTTTTCCGTCACTTGCGACTTTCTTGGCCTCGCGCTCGAACACATCGATGAACAATTTGCCGATGGTCTTGCGCTTTTCTTCCGGATCGTCGACGCCTTCGAGCGCCTTGAGGAAAAGATCCTCGGCGGCGACGTGCACCAGCGGAATGTTGTAGTGGCCGCGAAACAAAGCGACGACGCGCTCGCCTTCACCGAGCCGCAACAGCCCGTGATCGACGAAGACGCAAGTGAGCTGATCGCCGACCGCCTCATGGATGAGAACGGCGGCGACCGCGGAATCGACGCCGCCGGAAAGCCCGCAGATCACCCTGCCCTTCCCGACCTGCCGGCGGATTTTGTCGATCGCTTCGTCCTTGAATGCCCGCATTGTCCAATCGCCGGAGCAGCCGGCGATATTGCGCACGAAGTTGCGCAGGATGGCGGCGCCGTGCGGCGTGTGAATGACTTCAAGATGGAATTGGGTGGCGTAGAACCGGCGCTTCTCGTCGGCGATCATCGCGATCGGCGCATTGGGCGAGGTGCCGACGGCCACAAAGCCCTCGGGCGGCCGCGTTACCCGATCGCCATGGCTCATCCATACCGGATAGCGCTGGCCGACCTCCCACACGCCCTCATAGAGGGCCGAAGGCCGGGTGACCTCCACCTCGGCGCGGCCGAATTCGCGATGATGGCCGCCCTCGACCTTGCCGCCGAGCTGGTGCGCCATGGCCTGCTCGCCATAGCAAATGCCGAGCACCGGCACGCCGGCCTGATAGATCGCCGCCGGCGCAAGTGGCGCTTCCTTGTCGAACACCGAAGCCGGCCCGCCCGAAAGGATGATCCCTTTCGGCTTTAAGCTGCGCAGCGCCTCCTCGGCCTTCTGGAAAGGCACGATCTCGCAATAGACGCTTTCTTCGCGCACCCGGCGCGCGATCAGCTTGGTAACTTGTGAGCCGAAGTCGATGATGAGGATCGTGTCGTGCATAGCGATATGTGCGGCTGTGATCCCGCCGGGTCAAGGCCGCGGCCGCGTCTTCCCCGTTTTGCTTATCCCTTGCGCATGACGGCGACATAGAAGCCGTCCGTGTCCGTCGTCCGCGGCGTCATCAGCACCCCTTCATCCGACAATTTCGCCGCCTGGCAGAACATGAAGCTCCGCTCGCCCAGGCTGGCGGCGGCCACTTCGCGCGGCGGCACCACGGTAAAATCGCGGTGCCGGTCCAGGAAGGCGCCAACCTGGTCGCCGTTCTCCTCCGGCAGAACCGAGCAGGTGATATAGGCGATGCGGCCTCCGGCCTTCAGCAGCGAGACGGCGCGGTCGAGCAAGACCTCTTGCTGCTTGAGCCGGTCGGCCAAGGCGCCGGGCCGCACCCGCCATTTGGCATCGGGATTGCGGCGCCAGGCGCCGGTGCCGGTGCAGGGAGCATCGATCAGCGCGAGGTCGATGCGGCCCGCGAGATCGGTCAACACATCCGCTTCGCCGCGCGGCGTCCGCACCTGAATATTGCGAGCGCCCGCGCGGGTGATGCGCTCATGGATCGGCGCAAGCTGGCGCTTATCGATGTCGGTTGCGTAGATCTGACCGCGATTGTCGGTCATGGCTGCCAGCGCCAGCGTCTTGCCGCCGGCGCCGGCGGCGAGATCGACGATCTGTTCGCCGGGCTTGGCGCACGAAAGCAATGCGGCAAGCTGCGAGCCTTCGTCCTGCACCTCGATCGTCCCCTTCAGAAAGGCGGGCTCGGCATGGATGGCCGGGTTCTTCGCGTCGGCCGAGAGCTTGATGCGCAGCCCAAGTGGCGACCATCGCGTGGGCTCCGCATGCAAATGTTCGAGCTTGGGCAAGACCTCTTCGCGCTCGGCCTTCAACGTATTCACGCGCAGATCGAGCGGCGCCCGGCTTGCAAGCGCGGCGCCTTCAGCGGCGCGGTCGTCGCCGAACGCACGCGAGAAATGCGGATCGAGCCATTCGGGATAATCGCCGCGGACATGCGCCGGCGCTTTCGAGAGGCCATCGCCGGCGAGTGCCGCCCGCTCGGCTTCCGTCAGTGGTGCGGGCGCAAAGCGCGCGCCGCTGCATAAGTCGGCGATTTCGTCGACCGCCAAACCGCGCTCACGATGCAGCATGCCGATGGCGGCGGCGCGAGCACTGGCCTCGCCCATCATCCAGGCGGAGGACGATTTGCGCCGCAAGGTGTCGTAGACCAATCCGGCAATCGCCGCCCGGTCCGACGAGCCGGCAAAACGATGCGAAAGTCCCCAGTCTCTGAGCACGTCGGCGGCCGGGCGGCGTTGCGCCTCGATGTCGGCAACGATCTCGATAGCGGCCGAAAGTCGGGCGGCGGGCGTCATGCGATCGTCCAGCGCATGGGCCGCCTCATTTCAGCTGCCCGCACCGCCAAATTGCCGCCGAGACAACGCCGATCGCAATCACACAATTCCACCACTGAGCACTTCGACGATATAGATCGCCCACATCACGATGAGCACCACCGCGCCGACAGAGTAGAAGGAACTGCGCCATCTGTAGGTGTTGCTGGTCACATGCACGAAAGCCTGCAGCACGCGGCAGATCACGAAAAGCCACGCCAGGACGACGAACAGATAACCGGCGTGCCGGGTGACCCAGACGAGGATGGTCAGCACATAAAACAAGACCGGCAACTCGAACTGATTTGAGAAAGAATTCGCGGCTTGCATCGTGCGGCGTGGCCAATTCGGCTCGCGCAGCGCCACATCGGCCGGCTTGGCCGCGCCGGAGCGAAAATCGCCGCCGCGCAGCGCGCCCATCCAGAGCATCAGCACAAAGGTCAGGATGACCTCGACGAACAGCGGCAACAAAACAGCTTGCAGCGACATCGGCCGGATCCCCCATAAAGCCGCAGGTCCTTACCATGGCACGGTTGCCGCCGCCATGCCGCGCGGGCCCTGACGGCTCTTGTGGAACGACCATCGCACGCGCTCCAACTGTGTGCCGGAGCATCATCTCTGCCGAAAACCCAGCGTCACCCGGATCTTACGTTAAAGTTTGACGCTAATTGCGGTTTCGCCATCGTCATCGACCAGCGCGCTGCGCCATGACTTGCCGTCAAAAAGCGCCTTGGCGACTGCATCGGCTGTCCCGCCGTGATTGAGATTGGCGGTAATCAAAAGACCGCCAGTGCGCAAAAGCTTGCCCAGCGCGAGATGCAGCGCCGGCACCGGCGTGTGGCCGTCAAAGAACGCGACGTCGTAGCCGGGATCGAGCGTCGGCAGCACCGCCGCGAAGTCGCCTTCGTGCACGGCGATGCGGTGATCGAGGCCGGCCGCCGCAATATTCTGACGGGCGAGTTCCACATGCTCCGGATCGCGCTCGATGGTGTCGATCGTCGAACTTGCCGCTCCGTGCGCGAAGGAGAGTGCCGTGTAACCGAGCGCCGTACCCAGCTCGAGGATGCGGCGCGCCTGCACGGCCGCTGCCAGCGTCCCGAGCAGCGGACCGTGCCGGTAGGGATAGGCGTGGCAGCGATGGCGCGCGCGATGCTGATCGGTGGCTTTGCGCACGTCCGCGAACGGATCGGCCGACGATTTCGGCAACGCTGTTTACTCCCGGCTGGGATAATTCGGGCTTTCGCGCGTGACGGTGACATCGTGCACGTGGCTTTCGCGCAAGCCCGCGCCGGAAATGCGCAGGAACTCGGCCTTCTGATGAAACTCCGTGAGATCCTTGGCGCCGACATAGCCCATGGCCGCGCGCAAGCCGCCGGCAAGCTGATGGACAACGTTGGCGACCGGTCCTTTGTACGGTACCTGACCTTCGACGCCTTCCGGCACGAGCTTGAGCGTGTCCTTGATCTCCTGCTGGAAGTAACGGTCGGCCGAGCCGCGCGCCATAGCGCCCACCGAGCCCATACCGCGATAGGTCTTGTACGACCGCCCCTGATAAAGAAACACCTCGCCCGGTGTTTCGTCGGTGCCGGCAAGAAGCGAGCCGACCATGGCGCAGTCGGCGCCCGCCGCGAGTGCTTTGGCGAGGTCGCCGGAGTATTTGATGCCGCCGTCGGCGATCACCGGCGTGCCGGTCTGCCTGGCCGCTTCCACCGCGTCCGTAATGGCGGTGAGTTGCGGCACGCCGACACCGGCGATCACGCGCGTCGTACAAATCGAGCCCGGCCCGATCCCAACCTTGATGGAGTCGGCGCCGGCGTCGATCAGCGCCTTGGCGCCTTCCGCGGTCGCGATATTGCCGGCCACGACCTGCACCGCGTTCGACATGCGCTTGATGCGGGTGACGGCGTCGAGCACCCGGCGCGAATGGCCGTGCGCGGTATCAACAACGATGAGATCCACGCCGGCATCGATGAGCGCTTCGCTGCGCACGTAACCGGCCTCGCCGACGCTGGTCGCGGCGGCGACCCGCAGCCTGCCCTGCTCATCCTTGCAGGCATTCGGATTTGCCACCGCCTTTTCGATATCCTTCACCGTGATCAGGCCGACGCAGCGATAGTCGCCATCGACCACTAAAAGCTTCTCGATCCGATTCTGGTGCAGCAACCGCTTGGCTTCGTCCTGGCTGACGCCCTCGCGCACCGTGACGAGATCGTCCTTGGTCATCAGCTCGGAGATTTTTTGCCGGCCGTCGGTGGCAAAGCGCACGTCGCGGTTGGTGAGAATGCCGACGAGCTTGCCGGCGCGCCCGTTGCCGCCGCCCTCGACCACCGGGATGCCGGAAATGCGGTGCTCCTGCATCAGCGTCAGCGCATCGTCGAGGGTCGCGCCGGGGTGAATGGTCACCGGGTTCACGACCATGCCCGATTCGTATTTCTTGACTTGCCGCACTTGTGCGGCCTGCACCGCCGGTTCCAGATTGCGGTGAATGACGCCGATGCCGCCGGCCTGCGCCATGGCGATCGCCATATGCGCTTCGGTGACGGTATCCATGGCCGACGCCACAATCGGGATATTGAGGCCGATGCTGCGCGTGATTCGGGTGCGAATATCGACGTCGGACGGCAGCACGTCCGACAAACCGGGCTTGATCAGCACGTCGTCGAAAGTGAGACCTTCGCGGGGACTATTCGTGCGCATCGCCAACTCCGCTTACGCCCGCGTGGCCGCGCGAGCTTTTGTTCACGCCGGCGCTTCGAAGGCCGAAGGTTAAATGGATGAACCGCAGGTCGAGCGCTCGCTCCACCCGCCGTCATCCACCTCGAAGGCCCGCTTTTGGGTTGGCGCCGGCTCCTAGCATGTCCGCGCCGCGATTTATAGATGGTGAGGCGCGGCTTGGCCGGCCAGTGCACAGCGGAGTAGATTTGTCGCAACCGAGATGATCGATGCGCGTTTCGATTGATTTTCTCGCCCATCCCATGCCGGGCAAGATCATGATGTCGCTGCGATTGTTGCCCTCTATCGCCCTGCGGCGAGCCGCATTCGGTCTTCTTGTGCTGGCGGTCCTGTGCCCCGCCCTCAGCCTGACGGCGCTCGGCCAAGACAGTCCCGACGAGCGGCGCTGCACCGGACAGTGGCGTGCCGGCAACGAGGAGCGAATCACCTCCTGCACGGCGCTCCTCGATTCCGGCCGCTATCAGCCGCCAAACCTCGCCATTTTGCGTCACGACCGTGGCGTGGCGCTGCGCGCCAAGGGCGACATTGCGGGCGCGATCAACGATTTTGCCGAAGCCATCAAGCTCAACCCGGACTATGCGCGCGCCTACGCCGACCGCGGCAGCGCGCGGCTGATGCAACACGATCTGGACGGAGCGATTGCCGATCTCGACGCCGCGATTGGACTCGAGCCCAATGACGCAGGCGCCTTGATGACACGCGGGAATGCTTTCGACGAAAAAGGCGACTTCGACCGCGCCATCGCCGACTACAACGAGGCCATCCGGTTGTCGCCGAACTATGCCGCCGCCTATTTCAACCGCGGCCTCAGCTTCCGCCGCAAGAGCGATTTCGAGCATGCCATCGCCGATTACGATCAGGCGATCAGGCTCGATCCAAAGAACGCCTCCGCACTCAACAATCGCGGCATCGTCTGGTTCGAGAAGGGCGACCTCGACCGCGCCATCGCGGATTATAACTTGGCCCTGCGCGTCGATCCTAACTTCGCGCCGGCTTACAACAATCGCGGCGATGCATTGCGCGGCAAAAACGATCTGACGCGCGCATTGGCGGATTTCGATCGCGCCATCCAGCTATCGCCGCAATTTGCCTTGGCGTACGACAATCGCGGGCTGGTCTATTACCAAAAGCGGGATTTCGATCACGCCATTAGCGACTTCGATGCCGCAATCCGTTTCGACCCCAAAAGCGCCGAGGCCTACAGCAACCGCGGCAATGCTCACGACGACAAAGGCGATCGCAACGCCGCCATCGCCGACTACAACGAGGCGATCCGGATCGATCCAAACAATGCCCGCTTCTACTACAACCGCGGCATAGCCTACCGGCGTGACGGCGACCTCGATCGCGCAATCGCCGATTTGAGCGAGGCGATCCGCCTCAGTCCACAGCAGGCCAGCACCTACACCGAGCGCGGCTACGCCTATTATCAAAAGCGCGATTTTGCGCGCGCCATCCCCGATTACGATCAGGCGATCAAACTCAATCCAAAATTCGCGGTTGCTTTCAACAATCGCGGCAATGCCTTCGACGACAAGGGAGAGCCTGACCGCGCGATCGCCGACTACAATGAAGCGCTGAAGATCGATCCGAATTATGCCGCGGCGGTGTACAACCGAGGCATCGCGTGGCGGCGCAAAGGCGATATCGACCGCTGCGATCGCCGACTACGATCAAGCCATCAAGCTCAATCCTACCGCCGCCGCATTCAACAACCGAGGCAGCGCCTGGATCGCAAAGGGTGAGCCCGAGCGAGCCATTGCCGATCTCGATCAGGCGATCAAGCTCGATCCGCGGCTCGCCGACGCCTACATCAATCGCGGCAACGCCAGGCGCGAACGCCTCGAACTCACCGACGCCATGGCCGACTATACCCGCGCGATCGAGCTTTCGCCGAACGCAGCGCTCGCCTACTACAATCGCGCCTGGGCGCATTATCTCGGCGGCGAAAACGTGCAGGCGCTCGCCGACGCCGATCGTGCGATTGCGCTCAACGCCCATTCGGCGAGCGCTTTCTCCACCCGCGGGCTGATCCGCGAGCGGCTTGCCGATCAAGCCGGCGCGATTGCCGACTTCCGCGAGGCGCTCAAGATCGATCCGTCGTTCCAGCAGCCCGCCGAAGGTTTGCAGCGGCTGAAAGCCGGTCCGGCGAGCCGATAGGCGAATGCCCGCAAGCCCAACGCCTGATTCCTATGATCGGGTCGTCCCGCTGATCGTTGCGGTTGCGCTGTTCATGGAGAACATGGACTCGACCGTGATCGCGACCTCGCTGCCCGCAATCGCACAAGCGCTCGGCACCAATCCGCTGGCGCTCAAGCTCGCCGTCACATCTTATCTGCTCGCGCTCGCCATATTCATTCCGGCCAGCGGCTGGATCGCCGACCGTTTCGGAGCGCGCAATGTGTTCCGCAGCGCCATCGTCATCTTCGTGCTGGGCTCGATCGGCTGCGCGTTATCGAGCTCGCTCCCGCAATTCGTATTGGCGCGCATTGTGCAAGGTGCCGGCGGCGCGATGATGACGCCGGTCGGTCGCCTCATCCTGGTGCGCAGCATCGACAAGCGGCTGCTGGTCCATGCGATGGCGCTGGTGACGATCCCGGCGCTGATCGGACCGATCTGCGGCCCGCCGCTTGGCGGCTTCATCACCACCTATTTTTCGTGGCACTGGATTTTTATCATCAACGTGCCGATCGGCGTGTTGGGCTTGGCAATGGCGACTTTTTTCGTACCGGACATCCAAGCCGAACGCCCGGCTCGGTTCGATTTCATTGGCTTCGTGCTGTCGGGCCTTGGCATCGGCGGATTGGCCTTCGGCTTTTCCGTTCTGGGACTTGCGCTGCTGCCGGCCCGCTGGATCGCAGCACTCATCGGAGTCGGCGCCGTGTCCACGGTCGCTTACGTGTTTCACGCCCGGCGCACACCGGCGCCTATTCTCGATCTCGGCTTGTTCAAGCTCGAGACTTTCCGGGCCAGCATTCTTGGCGGCTTCGTGTTCCGGCTCGGCATCGGAGCACTGCCCTTCTTGCTGCCGCTTCTCCTGCAGATCGGCTTCAAGCTGACACCCTTTCAGTCCGGGCTGATCACTTTCACTGCCGCGGTCGGCGCGATCTTCATGAAGGCCGCCGTCGCTACCGTCCTCAAGCGCTTCGGCTATCGCCCAGTGCTGGTCTATAACAGCCTCATCAGCGCTGTCTTTCTTGGGGCGTGCGCCACGTTCCAGCCCGGCATGCCGTTCGTTGCTATGATCGCCATCCTGCTCGCCGGCGGCTTCTTCCGCTCACTGCAATTCACCGCCATCAACACCATCGCCTACGCCGAAATCGAACCGCAGCTGATGAGCCGCGCGACGGCGATAACGTCGGTGGCGCAGCAGCTTGCGCTCTCCACCGGCGTCGCGGTCGGCGCTTTGATCGTCGAAATCACGCTGCTGCTGAGGCAAGGCACTGCGATGAGCGCCGCGGATTTTCCGCCGGCTTTTCTGTTCGTAGCGGCCTCGACCGCGGCTGCAAGTCTCGTCTTCCTCCGGCTGCCGAGCGACGCCGGTGCCGAGCTTGCCGGCCGCGGGGCGGCAGACACCGCCGAGGCCCAGAAGAAGTAGCGCGTTACCGTTCCGATTTCGGCAGCGACCAAGGAACGAACCAGCGCTGCACCAGCGTGCAAAGCCGAAACAGCGCGAGGCTCAACGCGACCAGGATCGCGAGCCCGGCGAAAGCCTGCGGAATCTTGAAGAACGAGGTCGAGAACATGATGAAAAAGCCGAGACCGCGCTCGGCGGCGACGAACTCGGCCACGACCGCGCCGATGATCGACAGCGTGATGGAAATCTTGAGCGCGCTGAAAATATAGGGAACCGCGAACGGCAGGCGGATATGCAGCATCTCGCGCGTGCGTCCGGCGCGCAGCGAACGCGACAACTCGATCAGCTCCTCGGGCGTCGCCATCAGGCCTGTAACCGTCGAGACGACGATAGGAAAGAACGCGATCAAAAACGTGATCACGACGCGCGGCAGATCGGATGCGCCGAGCGTGACGACAATGATCGGCGCGACCGCGACGATCGGCGTCGATTGGACGATGACGAGGATGGGATAGAGGGTGCGGGATAAGAAGCGCGAATTGACCAGCGCCACCGCGAGCGGAATCGATATGGCGATGGCGGCTGCGTAGCCCATCAGTGCGACACGGAGTGTCGCGCTGATATGGCCCAGCCACTGGGTTGCCGAGACTTCAAGCCCGGCCCGCACAATCGCACTTGGCGACGGCAGGAGAAACGAGGGGATCGCAAATAGCCGGCAAGCGCCTTCCCAGATCACAATGAGCCCAACGAAGGCCGCGGCGGGCGCCAGCCGGTCGCCCCAGACGCGCAAAGCGACGATGACCGCCTTACGCGACGGCACGGCTGAAGAGCTGCCCGCGGATGTGATTTGCGAGCGCATGAAAGGTCGGGTCCGACAAAGTGGCCATCGAGCGCGGTCGCGGCAGACCGACATCGATCACTTCGCGCACCCGACCCGGCCGCGGCGTCATCACAATGATGCGGTCGGCCAGCAGCACCGCCTCGGGGATGGAATGCGTAATAAACAGCACGGTCTTCGGCCGTTCGGACCAGATGCGCAGCAGCTCGAAGCTCATCTCGTCGCGCGTGAGCGCATCGAGCGCCGAGAACGGCTCGTCCATCAACAAAATGTCCGGATCGAGCAACAGCGCCCGCGCAATCGCGACGCGCTGCTGCATGCCGCCCGACAATTCGTCGATGCGCTTGCGCGCAAAATCCGTAAGGCCGACGAGCTTGAGCAGGTCGAGCGCGCGAGCGTTATCGTCCGCGCTGACGCGTCCGTATTTATGGCGGAGCGGAAAGGTTACGTTGCCGAGCACGTCGAACCAGGGCAGCAACGTCGGGGATTGAAACACGATCCCGATCTCGTCGCGCGGCTCGGTGACCGCGAGATCGTAGATGCTGACCGTGCCGCGCGTCGGAAAGATCAGCCCGGCAATCAAACGTAGCAACGTCGACTTGCCGCAGCCGGATGGACCCAGCACGGCAAGGAATTCGTTGCGCCCGATGTCGAAGGTTATGCCATCGAGCGCCGTCACCGCGCCGCCATCGGCGCGGCCGAAAGTTTGCTCGACATCGGCGAAACGAATGACACGTGGATGTTCGCTCATCGCCGCGCTCCCGGCCGCACAGCGAGTTTTATTTGGGTATGAACGAACGGTCCACCGCGGTCTCAGGGTCGAGCTTGTCGAGCGGAATGTTCTGCGCCTCGCCGGTCCATTTCCAGGTCTTGGCGAGAAGTGCCTTCTCGAAGGCGCCCGCACCGTCCTTCTTGCTGATGTCGTTGACCATCAGCGGGACCGAGACGACAAATTGCGCGCGCGCGACATCGACATCGATTTCCGGCACCATGGCCTTGACGGCCGCCGCGGCGGCGCTCGGATCGGCAATCGCCATCGTGGTCGCCTTCATGTAGGCGCGCACAAATTTCTTCGCCGTCTCGGGGCGCTCGCTCAAGATTTTTTCCGACGCGAACAGCGACAGCCCATAGCCATCAAAGCCATAGTCGGACCATTGGATGACTTTGAGCTTCTTGCCGGTCTCGGCCAATGTCTTGACGAAAGCAGGCGCGACCGTCACCCAGTTGATCGTACCGGCGACTTTTCCCGCGGCCAGCATCGGCGCCAGCGCGCCAGGATCGGCTTTGAGCACATCCACTTTCGCGGGATCGACGCCGTTCGCCTTCAGCACCAGCGGCCACACAACATTCGACGACGAGAACGTCGCGGTGGCGATGTTCTTGCCGGCGACGTCCTTGAGGGTCGCAATTCCCGAATCCGCGGTCGTGAAAATCGCATCCGGCTGCAATGTGTAGATCGACAATATCGCTTTCACGGGCACTGGGCTTTGCGCGCGCGCTTGCAGCAGCGCGGCAAGGCCACCGGTTCCCATGTCGGCGGCGCCGGTGGCGAGCTTGGTCACCACGTCGGAGGAGCCGCGGCCCGATTGAATGACGACGTCGAGCCCCTCTTCGGCGAACACGCCTTTCTGGACTCCGAGATAGGGCACGGCCTTGTCGCCGGCCGGGAGCCAATCGATCAGGAAGGTGACTCTTTCAGCAGCGAACGCCGGCGCGCCGGCACCAACAGAAAGTGTCAGCACGGCCAAAGAAGCGAGAACACGCCGCAGTTTCGTCATCACGCAAATCTCCCGCTTTTCCACCCTTCCGGGAAGCAAAACTTGCGCCATGGCGCCGCGGCGTCAGCCTTTATAGGTGCGCCGATACATCTCGCGCAGATGGTCGCCGACCGTGATCGGCGCATATTTCGGCGTCTCTCCAGGTGCGAGGCAAGTCGGGATGCAGGCGACCGTATGCGTGTAGTTGCCGGTGTAGAAAAATGGCACCGAATACCGCTCGCGGCCGGATGTGTTGACAACGCGGTGCACGGTCGAGCGATAGCGATCGTTGGTCCAGCGCGCGATCATGTCGCCGAGATTGACGACATAGGTGTCCGGCAACGGATCGGCGTGGATCCATCCGTCGCAAGCCTGATCCCACACCTGCAGACCGCCGACATCGTCCTGCCGCAACAGAGTCAAGCCGCCGAAATCGGTGTGGGCGCCTGCGCCCTTCTGCCCAGGCAGCGCTTGCGCAGGCTGCGGCGGATAATGCAGCAGCCGCAGCGTTCCCATGGCGTCGCGGCAAAAACCGGCGAAATAGTCTTCCGGCAGATCGAGCGACAGCGCAATGCCGCCCATCATCCGTTCGCCCAACGCGAGCATCATGTCCAAATAAGCCTGCATCACCGGGCGGAAGTTCGGCTGTTGCGCCGGCCACTGATTGGCGCCGTGATTGAACAGCCCGGCGATAACGCGCGGATCGTCCGGCGTGTGTTCCGGACCGATATAATAACCTTCCTTCAGGTCGGGCGGCGCGCCCGGCTCGAGCGTCTGGCCCTTGCAACGCCTCGTAACCGCGATTGGCATTCGAGCGCGCTTTGTCGACCAGCGCTTTTTGCTCGGCCGGCAAAGCAAAGAACGCGGCGGCTTCGCTGAAGACGCTCTCCACCAGCGGCTCCTCGACGCCATGATTTTTGATGTAGAAAAAACCCTTGTCGAGGCAGGCGGCACGCAAGCGCGACCCCACCGCGCGCCGCGCATCGATGTTGCTGCTTGTCAGGTCCAAAACATCAATAACCGGAAGCGACGCGAGCGATAGGCGCGTGGCTTCGAGCGCAGCCGGCATTGAGGGCCTCCACCTGGGAAGACCGGGGGCGGTGCCAATATCCTCAAATTATAAACTCACAAAAGGCTATTTTGTAATCAGGGACTGATCAAATAGACGGCAGGATTATTGGCACGGGTGCGGCGAAGGCTCAATTCGCTGCAATCGCCTTCACCGTAGACGCTGGGCTTCGCGCAGGATGTTCGCGGCGGTTCAGAATTCCTGCCAATGCGGCTTGGAATTGACCGCGACGGCGAGACCGGACTGCATGCGGCGCGCTGGTCCGGCCGCGACTTTGCGGGCCGAAGGTGCCGGACGATCGGCCGCAGCGCTTGCTTGCGACGCCGCGGCGGCTCCTTTCTGCACTGGCGTGCCCGCGCTCTGGCGATTGCCCTGACCTTCGTCGATCCGGAAGAAAGCCACCCGCTGATCCATGGCGAGCGCCTGGTTCTCCAGAGTCTTAGCCGTGGCGGCATTCTCCTCGACCAGCGCCGAGTTCTGCTGCGTGGCCTCGTCCATCTGGGTCAACGCCTTGCCGACTTGCTCGATGCCGGTCGCCTGCTCAGCGCTCGCATTGGCGATCTCGGCAACGATCTCAGCTACCTTCTTGATCGAGGCCACAATCTCATTCAGCGATCCGCCGGCGCGGTTGACGAGATCGACGCCGTCTTTCACCAGCCCGTTGGAGTTGGTGATCAGTTCCTTGATGTCTTTCGCGGCCTGCGACGAGCGCTGCGCGAGGCTGCGCACTTCGGAAGCCACGACCGCGAAGCCGCGACCCGCTTCGCCGGCGCGTGCGGCTTCCACCGCGGCATTGAGCGCCAGGAGGTTGGTCTGCCGCGCGATCTCGTCGATCACGCTGATGATGTCGGAAATCTTGGCGGAGGATTCCTCGATCTTGGCCATGGCACCGACCGCCTGCGCGACCACCTGGCCACCGCGTTCCGCGACGACGCGGGTATCGGCGGCTGACTGGTTGGCGGCCTGGGCGTTCTCGGCGTTCTTCCTTACAGTCGCCGAGATCTCTTCCATCGAGGCCGAGGTCTCTTCCAGGCTGGCCGCCTGCTCCTCGGTGCGCTGCGACAGGTCGGTGGTGCTGGTGGCGATTTCGGCCGAGGCGTTGGTTACTTCACGGGCCGAGGCCTTGATCTCGGCGATTGTCGCGCCGATGCGGTCGGCGGTCTTGTTGGCATTTTCCTTGAGCTGCGCAAAGTTGCCTTGATAGGAGGCGGAGATGCGCTGCATCAGATTGCCGCCGGCCAGCGCGTCAAGCATCCGGTCGAAATCGGTCAGCGCTTTGCCGACATTGTCGCACATCGAATTGATGGCGGTGCCGACATTGAGCACGAGACCGGTCTTGCCGCTGACGTCGACCCGCTGGGAGAAATCGCCGGCGACCGCGGCTTGGACGATGCCGCCGACCGCGGCTTCGAACTCGTCCGCCATTTTCTGCATGGCAGCCTGGCGCTCGGCTTCCGCCCGCTTGTCCTGCTCGATCTTCGCCTCCGCCTCGCGCCGGGCTTTTTCGGCGAGCATGACTTTGATGTCGTTGACGGCGCGGGCGGTCTCGCCGATTTCGTCCTGGCGCTCGGTGCCGGGAAGTTCAACCGCCTCCCCTTTCGCCATGCGCTGCAGCGGAACGACCAGCGCACGCAGCGGCCGTGCGATGTTGAACGCCCCGAAGATTGCGGATCCGATGAGCAGCACCACGGTCAGGAGGCCAAGGATCATTGCGTTGCGCTGCGCGGAAGCAACGATGCTCTCGACATTGTCTTCTTCTTGCGCCGTTCGCTGTCGCGCAACGGCGATCGCGCCATCGAGCGCCTCCTCGGCTTGCGCCGCGGCCGGCAGCGTGCGCTCGGTAACGATCCGCTTCTGCCGCTCTTGGAGCTCCCTCAATTGTGGCGCGGCGGCTCCTGCGTCTGTTGCGAGCTTGGCATTCAAATCCAAGATGTTGGCCTGAAGTCCGGCGACTTCCTTGGCCCCGGCCGCATATTGGTCGACCAGACTGCCGACTTTGGCAAAGCGGGCCCTATTCTCCGGATAGAGGCTCTTTTGCGCGAGCGGATCGACAAAGCCGTGAGCGACCTTGGCAAGCTCTTCCATGTGATTGGTGGCGGTCTGCAACGCTTCCTTACTGGCCGCGAGACGAATATCGCGAACGCTGATCTGCAAACCCCGTAGCGCCCCTTGCGCCAACAGCGCGTCGCTGAAGACTCCAACCTGAAGCCTGCTGACCGCGGTCGATGATTGGATATCTCGGCCGCTCAGCCATTGCATTCCTACCATTGCGAGCGACGAGCACGATCGCAAGGCCAGAGGTGACTGCGAGCTTGGTTCCGATGCGGAGATTCGATGGTTTAAGAGATGAAACGAGTGACATTAGGCTTCCTGCCCCAAAAAAGCATGTGACGTGTCAGTTGCCCGACAGAGCGAGTAAAGGCGTGATTTGCTTACCGTTGATTAAAATTTGAGCGGCCTGCCAATTGACGCGTCGATTTTGGCTTTAAGATGCAACAACAAACTAGTTTGTAAGGCGTCGTTGGGCTGGACTGAACTTCACATAAGCCGCGTCTGCGACTGTCTCTACTTGCGTGAAGGTGAAGAAGCCGCGCGCCTCGCGCTGCACAGCCATTTGGGACGACGGCGATGGCCGCTTGACGTGCGACCTAGAACTTGAAGCGCACGCCCGCGGTCGGATCGATATTGTTGCGGGCGAGGTAGCCGTTCGAGAGCCCGCCATTTACCTGCGAGAACATGAAGCCGATATAAGCGTCGAACTTGTTGGCAAATTGCCAATCGAGAACGGCGGACGCGGCGTCAAACGTGCCCGCACATTGTGAGTGCGAGCCGAGACTTGCGCAACTCGCGTTGGTGAATGTGCTTTGGCTGTAGTGATAGTAAGCACCGATCACATCCAGGTTGGGAATGATCGTATATCTTGCGCCGGTCCACACGACCTGCAGGATCTTGTCGCTGCACACCGTGAGGGCCGCGCAGCCGGCCGAATAGGCGACGTTGTTGATTGCCGTGCCGTTGGCAAAACCGGCCCCCATAGGAAGCCCCGCGATGTTCGTAAACGCAGTCTGCGGGTCGCTCGGGGGCGCGAATTGAATCCATTCGTAGCCAGCATAGAGCTTGAGCGGGCCGGTCACGTATTTGGCAAGCAACATCACGCTTTGATTGTTGGAAATCGTGGCGGTGAGAACTTGCCCCGGGAACGGCGCGATCGGCATGCCGGCGGCGTTTGTAGCCCCGCCCGTGAGATTGAGCTGCACCGCGTCTTTGACGTAGCTGTAAATGCCGTCGAGCGAAAGAGTACCGGGACCCAAACTCTTGACGTCGCCGCCGAGCTGAATTTGGCCGGCGCCGTTCGACCCATTGTTCAACTGATAGCCGCCGAATTGCCAGAGCGCTCCGACGCGGACCGGTCCGACATTGACGCGATACTTCAATGCCGTGCTGTAGCGGCAGTCTTCCGTATCGCCGCCACCGCACGTCGTGCCGTTGAAGCCAATCGGCGAGAATGCGTAGGACCCACCCATCGGATCGTAGGCAAGAACGCCGTCGAGCGTGAGCGAATTCTGGCGGAAGACCGTCAGCGTGCCGTAAGTGTCCGAGCGGACGCCGAGATAGCCGACGGAATTGTAGAATTGGCCGGCCCGGCTTGAATCAGCGTTGGTCGACTGCGACGGCAGCGGCACGCCGATGTTCGAAGCCATCGACCCCGGGCTGTTGGCCAGCCGCAAAGAATAAGGATCAAACCCGGCCTCGAGCTGGAAAACAAAGGACCAGCCGGGAGCGAAGGGTTCGTTTCCTTTGACGCCGATGTTCGATTGGCTGAGCGCGTTGGGCGCCAAGCCCCACATGGCGACGCGGTTCATCTTCTGAATAAGATAGGAAGCGCCGCTCTGAATGTCCGGGTTGAACGGGGCGCCATGGGTCTGATAGCCGCCGCCGACGTCAATCGTGCCGTAGAACGTCACGCCGTACCAGGTCAGCGGACAACTGGTGAAGAAGAAATCGTAGGCGCTGCCGCAGGTGACCGGCGCCGCCGCTACAGGCGGAGCCTTGGTTAGGATCGGCGCGTCCGCTGCCCACGCGTTGCCGACAAAGAAAACCGTCGCGGCGGCAAACGCCGCCGGCACAGAAAATCTGAGCATGGTTGCCCCCGGAAGCCGCTCAAACTCGATCAATGGTCCGTTGCGCCAAGTCTGCACAACGGATGTGCAACCATGAATTCAATGTCTGATTCGTGACAATATGAGCCGACATAAAATGTCGAAATGATTTTCCAGGTGTGGTGCAGGAGCAACAAACAAACACTTCAGCGCGAGATCTCATCAAACAGAAATACAATGTGGATGAAGATGCCTGAGTTGGTGGAGAACGACGAGATGAGTTTTAGGTATGGGCAAGAGCAACAAAAAATCACTTCATGCGATTTCATCAATCAGAACTACAATGTAGATGAAGACGTTTGAACGACTCGCAAATGTACCCCATGCGGCACTGCGGCTCTCGGCCGTTGCATGTGGGAATCGCCAACCTGCTTCAGGCATTTTCGGTAGGGGCGTCATCTCCGGCCGCCTTCCCGCGAAAGCCGCGGGCGAGGAGATAAAGTTCGGCGGAGTTGCTGCGACTCGCCGGAGGCTTGATGTGCTTGACGCCGGAGAAATCGCGCTTGAGCTCGGCGAGAAGCGCGGCCTCGGTGCCGCCTTGCAGCACCTTGCAGACAAAGCTTCCGCCGGGCGCGAGCACTTCGCGCGCGAAGTGCGCGGCCGCTTCCGCCAGCGCCATGATGCGCAAATGGTCGGTCTGCCGATGGCCGGTGGCATTGGCCGCCATGTCGGAGAGCACGACATCGGCTTCGCCGCCGAGAACCGCCTTCAGCCGCTCGGGCGCCGCGGCATCGAGAAAGTCGAGCTTGATGAATTCGACCCCCGGGATCGGTTTCATATCGAGAATGTCGAGCGCGACCACCTTCCCGCCTGGGCCGATCCGGCGCACGGCAATCTCGCTCCAGCCGCCGGGCGCGGCGCCAAGATCGACGACGCGCGCGCCCTTTTTCAGGAAATGAAATTTGTCGTCGATCTCGGCGAGCTTGAAGGCCGCGCGCGAGCGATAGCCTTCGCGCTTGGCGCGCGCCACATAGGGATCGTTGATCTGACGCTCGAGCCAGGCACGTGAAGACGGCGTGCGGCGTTTATCTGGTTTGAGGCGGGCCATGGTGCATCAGCTATCGCCCCAAACGCCGTCGGCGCGCATCATCTCGACCAGCATGCCCTCGCGCAAACCGCGATCGGCAACACGCAGCCGCTCGCACGGAAAGAAACGGCGGATGGCATCGAGGATGGCGCAGCCGGCGAGAACGAGGTCGGCGCGCTCGGCGCCGATGCAAGGATTTGCGGCGCGCTCGTCGAAGCTCATCGCCATCAGCTCGCCGACCACGCGCGAGACCTGATCATCGGAAAGCCAGCAGCCGTCGACCCGCCGGCGATCGTAGCGGCGCAGGCGGAGAAATACGCCGGCGATTGTCGTGACCGTGCCCGAGGTGCCGAGCATGTGAAAGCCGTCGTCGAAATCGCCCCGGTGCTCGTCGGCAAATCTCTGCACCAAGGCGGCGACCTCATCGACCATCGCGTGGTAGACCTCGCGGGGCACCACGGTTCCGCCGTAGCGCTCGGCGAGCGTGACCACGCCGACCGGCAGCGAGGCCCAGCCGACGATGTCGGGCTGCGGCGGTCCGCGCCGCACACCATTGGGCCGATTGAGCCGCACCACTTCCGAAGACCCGCCGCCGATATCAAAAAGAATGACGCCGGATGCGGCCGGATCGAAGAGCTCGGTGCAGCCGGCAGCCGCCAGCCTCGCCTCGGTCGCCGAGTTCAACGATCTCGAGTTCGAGGCCCGCCTCATCTGCGACGCGGACGCGAAACTCATCGCCATTTTCGGCGGCGCGGCAGGCCTCGGTGGCGATCAGTCTTGCGCGATGCACGCCGCGGGCGCGCATTTTATCGCGGCAGACCAAAAGCGCCTCGACGGCGCGTTTGATCGCGGCCTCGCTGATCCGGCGTGAAGACGCGACCCCCTCCCCCAGGCGGATGATGCGGGAGAACGCATCGACCACGCGAAAGCCATCGGCGGTCGGGCGCGCGATCAAAAGCCGGCAATTGTTGGTGCCGAGATCGAGCGCCGCGTAGGTTCCATCGACCAATGCGTCGCCCGAGGCCCGATCGTCCTCGCGTGAAAGGCCGTCGCGGCGCACACCATAGGGTGTCCGCCGGGCCCAACGTCGCCGGGACGCCGGGCGATCGACAAGCCCGCCAGAGGGCTGAGCCTCCTGGCCCATTCAATACCTTTCCGCCGCGCCGGAGCTTTCGCGCTCAACGGCCGCGGGCCACGTTCAAGCTCAAATCATAACAAATGTATCAGCCACGGGCGGGAGGGCCAATACTGCGCTTTTTGCGCTGGCGTGCCATGTCCAGCGGACAGCTTGTCGCGCTGGACCAAGTCCACTATGTCCATGGCTTGCAGAAATGGCCTGCAGAATCTGGCTAAATCCCCGCGGAATCGCACGATCATGGATTTGTATCAGCCTGCCGAACGCTCCGATGAAGGATTGACCACGGGGCAGTTGGCGATCGAGAAGTTTGCCATCGGGCAGGCGGTGCCGCGCGTCGAGGATCCGATGCTGCTGCGCGGCCATGGCCGCTACACCGACGACGTCAGCCTGCCCGGCCAGGCCTATGCGGTGATGGTGCGAAGCCGCCACGGACATGGGGTGATCCGCGCCATCAACACCGATGCGGCCCGCAAGATGCCGGGCGTGCTCGCGGTCTATACCTCGGCCGATCTCGATGGCTACGGCCCGCTCAAATGCAATATGCCGCTCAAGAGCCGCGACGGCTCGCCGCTGAAAAAACCGTGGCGCGGCGCACTCGCCAAAAACAAGGTGCGTTATGTCGGCGATCCGGTCGCTTGCGTCATCGCCGAGACGGTGTTTGCGGCCAAGGACGCGGCCGAAGCGATCGAGATCGACATCGATCCATTGACCGCAGTGGTGACGCCCGGCGAAGCGGTGCGGGAGGGCGCTCCGCTTCTCTATGACGACGTGCCTGGAAACATTCCGCTCGATTTTCATTTCGGCGACACGGCGGCGGTCGATGCCGCCTTCGCGGCCGCCGCGCATGTCACGCGCTTGAACCTCCTCAACAGCCGCGTGGTGGTGAACGCCATGGAGCCGCGCGCCGCAGTCGCGAGCTATGACGGCGCACGCTTTACCTTTTATGTCGGTTCGCAAGGCGTCAGCGGCATGCGCGCGCAGATCGCCGATTGCCTGGGCGTCGAACCGAAAGCGGTCCATGTACTGACCGGCCAGGTCGGCGGCTCGTTCGGGATGAAGGGCGTGCTGTTTCCCGAATATGTTTGTTTGCTGCATGCCGCGCGCTCGCTCGGCCGCCCAGTGAAATGGACCGACGAGCGCTCCGGCAGCTTCTTTTCAGACAGTCACGGGCGCGACCAGGAATTCGTCGGCGAACTTGCGCTCGACAAGGACGGCAATTTTCTTGCCGTGCGCTTCACCGGCTACGCCGATATGGGCGCGTTCCTCTCGCCGATGGGGCCGATCCCGGGCACGCTCAACGTCGTCAAGAACGTGCAGAGCATGTATCGGACGCCGTTGATCGAGGTGTCCTCCAAATGCGTGTTCACCAACACCTCGCAGATCGGTCCGTATCGCGGCGCCGGCCGGCCGGAAGGCAATTACTTTATGGAACGGCTGATCGATGCGGCCGCAGCCGATATGGGCATCGATCGCCTGGCCTTGCGGCGGCGCAATCAGATCCGCCGGCATGATCTGCCTTACAAGACCGCGTCCGAAGTCACCTATGACAGCGGCGATTTCATCGCGCTCACCAAAGAGGCGCTCGAACTTGCCGACGCCAAGGGCTTTGCCCGCCGCAAGCGCGAAAGCGCGCGCCGCGGCAAACTGCGCGGGCTCGGTATCGGCAATTTTTTGGAAGTAACGGCGCCGCCCGGCAAGGAGCTCGCCGACATTGCTTTCAATGGCGACGGCACGGTCACGCTCACGACCGGCACGCTCGATTTCGGCATGGGCCATGCAACGCCCTTCGCCCAGGTGTTGAGCGAGAAGCTCGGCGTTCCGTTTGAGAAGATAACGCTCGTTCAGGGCGACAGCGATCGCATCGAGATCGGCGGCGGCAGCGGGGGCTCAAAATCGCTGATGCACAGCGGGACCGCGATCATCGAAGCCTCGGCCAAGGTCGTCGAGAAAGGCAAGGAGGCCGCCAGTTACGTGCTGGAGGCGGCCGCGTCCGATATCGAATTTGCCCACGGCCATTTCGTCATTGCCGGCACCGACCGGTCGATCACCGTCATGGATCTGGCGCGGACCCTGCGCGAAGGAAGCGCCAAGCGGCCGCCCGACGCGCCGCAGTCGCTCGACGTCCATCACATCAGCAACGGACCGGCTGCCGCGACTTTCCCCAATGGCTGTCACGTCGCCGAGGTCGAGGTCGATCCCGAGACCGGCGTGGTCGAATTGGTCAAATATACCTGCGTCAACGACTTCGGCATCGTCGTTAACCCGCTGATCGTGGCGGGCCAGCTGCACGGCGGCGTCGTCCAGGGCGTGGGCCAAGCCTTGATGGAGATGACTGTCTACGACAGCGACGGGCAATTGCTCACCGGTTCGTTCATGGATTACGCGATGCCGCGCGCGGCCGACCTGCCGTCCTTCGTGCTGGCCGAACATCCGGTGCCGGCGAAGACCAATTTGCTCGGCGCCAAAGGCTGCGGCGAAGCGGGCTGCGCCGGCTCCCTCACCTCGGTGATGAATGCGGTTCTCGATGCGCTCGCCGAGCGCGGCATTCGTCACCTCGACATGCCGCTCACCCCGTTCCGGATCTGGCAAGCTTTGCACGACGTGAACCGCGCGGGCACGCCGTCCTCACCGCAATGACGCAAGCGATCTCAGCTCCCGCGGCGCGCTTCGGTGAATGGCGGATCGTGGCGCCGGTCTGCGCGGCTCATTTCGTCAGCCATTACTACATGATCATCCTGGCGCCGCTGTTCGCCTTCATCCGGGCGGACTATGGCGTGAGTTACACCGATCTGGCGCTGGCGCTGACGGCTTTCAATGTCGTCTCGGCCGTGCTGCAGACGCCCGCGGGATTTCTGGTCGATCACATCGGCGCGCGCATCGTGTTGATGGCCGGTGTCGCGCTCGGCGCGGCTGCGTTTGCGGTGGCGGGCCTCGTGCATTCATTCGCGGTCTTTGTTGCGATGTTTGCCGTCGCCGGCCTCGGCAACACCGCCTATCACCCGGCCAATTACTCGCTGTTGTCGCAATACACACCGCCCAGCCGCATCGGCCAGATTTTCTCGTTTCACACCTTCGCCGGAATCCTCGGCTCAGCCGTGGCGCCGGCGACGCTCCTTGCGATGCAAAGCCATTTCGGCTGGCGCGGCGCATTTGTCGGCGCCGCCATCCTGGGTGCGATCGTGCTGGCGCTCCTGATCTTCCAATGGCCGGCCGAGGCCGATCTCGCTCCGCAAAAGCATCGCGCGGCGCCGAAGGCGGTGGACGGCTCAGCCAAAGCGTCCGACCAAGAGGCGAGCTGGCGGATGCTGCTTTCGCCGCCGATCATGCTTAATCTGGGCTTCTTCATCCTGATCTCGATCATGGGCGGCCTCAACACGTTTCTCGTAGTCGCCTCGGGCGCCCTTTACGGCACGCCGGATACGCTTGCGAACGTCGCGCTGACCGGGCTCTTGTCAATGAATGCTGTCGGCGTGCTTGTCGGCGGCTTTCTTGCTTCGCGGACGACGCGCCACGTGACGGTTGCAGCGTTGTCCTTGGCCTTGGCCGGAATTGCCACGCTGCTGATGGGCACCATTGGCCATTCGGCAGCGGTGCTGATTACAATGAGCTCGCTGTCGGGCCTGTTTGCCGGCGTCGTCAGCCCGTCGCGCGATATGCTGGTGCGCTCCGTGACGCCGCCCGGCGCCTTCGGACGGGTGTTCGGCTTCGTCTCCTCGGGCTTCAATATCGGCTCGATGATCGCGCCGATGATCTACGGCATACTGATGGACCACGGCGAGCCGCGGGCGGTGTTCCTGATCGCCGCCGCCTGCAGCCTGCTCTCCATCGGAACCGTCGTATTCGGAATTTCCGGCCGCGGCCGGGAACAGCGCTGAGAAGGCGGCTAGGGCCCGCGGCACTCCGGCGGTCGCGCCGTACCCCGCCTCACCCGGCCCAGGCCGGCCTTGCAGCGAGGCTGAACCGAGGCTTGGACCGAGACTTAGGTCAAGGCTTGGACCGAGACTTAGACCGAGGCTTAAACCAAGGCTTAGACGGGCTTGGACTAAGGCTTGGAAAATACCGCAATTTGTCATAGATGAAGCGGCATTCCAGCGGCGCTGAATCGGCCGTTCCACACAGCCATCGCGCACTACTGGGGAATAGTTCAACGGTAGAACAGCGGACTCTGACTCCGTTAATCTAGGTTCGAATCCTAGTTCCCCAGCCATTGATCCAATTAGCCTTTTTTCCATTTTGGACCAGAACATCCTGGACCATTTGGGCGTTCATTTGGGAGATTTCTGTTCTCCTTTCGAGCTTCTTGATTGCACTTTCAGCAAGCGCGGGATCTCGATGCAAATAGTGAGCATCGAGGATGGAGCGCACGTCACGGAGGGTGTGGCCAGTGATGGTAGCAATCTCCGCTTCGGTACACTCTGCGAGGGCTAGGCGCGTTACTGCCGTTCCCCGCAGGTCATTGAACGTCACGCCAACAATGCGGGCGCGCTTGCACGCTTTGCGCCATGAGGCGCGAAAACCGTCCGGCGTCCAAGGCTTCCCGTCAGCCGTCGTTAGAATGATCGTGCTGCGCTTTGAAGCTGCGTCGAGTACGGCTTTGAGCGGCGCGCCAACCGGAATAACGACGCGAGCGCCCGTCTTTGATTGCTTAATCCGAATGTGTGTGCCGTCGTAAGCCGACCAAGGCAGCCGAAGCAAATCGCCTTGCCGCTGTCCCGTCCAAAGTGCCAGGAGCAAGGGCAGGTGCAGGTGCGCGGGCGACGATTTGAGAAATTGCGTCTCGTCATCATCTGTCCAAATCTTTTCAGCGCGCGATCCTCGATAGACACGCCCTCCCCGCTCGCATGGATTAACTGCGATGTGGCCGCGATTTTTCGCCCATGACAGCACACGCGCCAGAACAGTCCATGCATAGTCAGCCTGTCGTCGCGATTTCAGGGCCAAGCGGTCCCGCCATTCCATGAAGATTGCGCGCGACCGCTTGTCGGAGAGTGCGGCAAGCGGAAAATCGGAAAACTCCGGCTCAATCTCCTTCTGAATAATGCGCGCGTAGTCTTCGCGCGTACGCTGCGCGAGTTGCCGGAAATCCTCGCTCGCTTGATAGCTTTGCAGCAGCGATAGAAGCCAGCCCGAAGGCGTTTCGACCTTCAAGGCGGCGGCTTCATTGTAGCTTGCAATAAATTCCGGCGTGCCCGGCTCTCCGCGAAGGCGTGGACCACCCTTCCAGGCGTACCAGTACGTTCGCGTAGTGCCGTCAGCTAGCCGCGCAGTATAACTGTTAATGCCCTTAAGCCGGATGCGCATTTTAGGACCGCTTGTTTAGCCAGCGATCCAACTCGGACGGCGATATATCCGGCGCGGTTGGCGGGCCGGCTTCTATCTCAATTTCACCCTGCGAACTGATCCTGAACTTACTCACGTCTAAGCCGGCATCCCTGGCCGCCTTGATGGCCCGCATCAAGTCAGTTCTGAGAAAACGCTGTTTACCTTTTGACATCTCGTCACTTCCCTATTGAGGCGAAGTTACACCGCCTTGGCTCAAGCGCGGTTCTTTGTTTCCAGATAGGCAATTTTAATACGGCATTCGCCGCATCCCCATTACCCATCGATTTCCTTTCCCGGCATAGGAAGAATCAGATTCGGCGCGCGGGCACGAATAAAAGCAGCTAGCTTTGCACCACTATTTGGCGATGCAATATACGCGCCACCATCAGGAACGGCCTGATTTTGCGACGTTTTCGTTCATTTAGAAAATCTCGTGCGACCATGGCGAAGGCAGGGCAATTCAGATCGGACGCAATCACAGGCTCGCTACCGAATGCATGCGCAAAAAAAATCGCTCTGCTTCATCGCCCGCCGCCGCGCGGCCTCTTCGTCAGTTCGACGCCAAGCTCGGTGAATTTGACGCCCCGCTTCTCCAGCGCCTCCAAGACGCGTTCGATTGTTCTCCAATTGCCGGGGATAGGGCCCCAGCCGGCGCCCTCAATGCGAATAACCGTGCTCACGGACACCTCGGCCAATTCGGCAAGCTGACGTTGCTCCATGCCGAGCAGGGCTCTCGCGGCAGGTATCTGGCAGGATTTCGGCACGACTCGCATCCCTTGAACTTATCGGGGAATATAGAGACCTTACCGCCAGAAACAAGTTTTTAAGTGTCAATATTGGAAATTAACTTGCAATCCGTTTATGCATGACGGATAGTCCAGTGCTAAAATAAAGCGGCCCCCGCCTTGGGCCAAAAGGCGACTTCGCACCTGTTTTCATTAATATGTCTGGGATCGACAATGACCACAACCAAGCGTAGCGCCCTGGCACGGTCAAGCCGCATTGCTTGTCTGACAGCTGCGCAAAAACGGCGACGCACCGTCACCAAAGCATGCTTGAACAGATAACTCGCGTGCGGTGGCACACCTTGCCGGAAAAGCAGACCTGCCGCCACGAGACGGTCGAGTGCTGATTGAAGTTCCGCGTCCGGCTTGTGAAGCACTATCTGCAACAGCTCATAAGAGAACTCGCGCCCTATCGCCGCCCCGACCTGCGCCACCTCCTTGGCGGTGCCGAGCCTGTCGAGCCGCGCCATTAGCGATGCGTGCAGGCTTGCTGGGACTGCGAGCGCAGGAGGCGAAACCCATGCAAGCGTCTGCTCAGCAGCGCCTTGGCTTCCCGCTTCTAGCACCGCCTCTCATTTCCTCTACGAATAAGGGAATGCCGTCCGTGCGTTCGATGATGTCCTGCCTGACGCTCTCAGGCAGAGACTTATTGCCGGTGACACCCTCGATCAGAGCACCGATTTCGCGTTCCGCAAGACGATTGAGATTTAGTGCAGTAACATAGGGTCGCCCGATCCACGGCGGTTCGAACTCGGGCCGGTACGTTGCAATCAACAACACCCCAAGCGTTCTCAGTCGATCCACGGCTCGACCGAGCGCTTCAAGGCTTGTCGGGTCGATCCAATGAACGTCCTCGAAGATCATCAGCACCGGATTGGCCCGCGATAGAGCCTCCACCTGAGTTGTGAGAGCTTCTAAGGTTTTCTGCCTCCGCTGCTGCGGCGTCAGTTCGATTGCGGGATAACGTCCATCGTTCGACAACGACAGCATTTCGGCGAACAGCGCGGCGTCCCGTTTCGAGGTTGATGCCAGCGCAAGCATGGCATCCAGCTTATCGAGTTTCACTTGCCCGGTATCGGCGTGCGTAAACCCTGCCGCCCGTTCCATTTGACTATTGATCGGGAAGAGTGCGCTGTCGGTGCGCTGTGGCGAGCAGAAATAACGTAAGCGCGTGTGCGGCTCAGTAGCGAGCCGTTCCACCAGCGCGGCTGTCAGCCGAGACTTGCCGATCCCCGGTTCGCCGGAAAGCAACACCACCTGCCCTTCGCCCGTCTTCGCCTTTGACCAGCGCCGCATGAGCAGGTCGAGTTCTTCCTCCCGCCCGACAAGCTTGGTCAGTCCGCTGGCGTGGAGGGCCTCGAAGCGGCTGTCGACCGAAGAGGGTCGCAGCGCCGCCCAAGCCTTCACAGGCTCCGAAATGCCCTTTAGGTCCTGCCCTCCGAGGTCCTGAAACTCGAAAAGATTGCACCCTCGCCGCCCTCGAAGACCAGATACAAACCCACGCGCCTGAGCCGGCGGCCGCGATCATTTCGAACAATGTGGCGACGGAGTTTGCTGCAGCACGAATAACCCCTCGCGCCCCGCACTCGAGCCGACCCCACGAGCGTAGGCCCGCAAGGCCCCGCGTCCACGCTCCCCAAAAGGCCGCTGGGCCCACCGGCTTTGCAAATGCCGCAAAACCCGGAACACGTCCTCAGCCAGATTGTTCAGCGACGTCGCAACATCGGGATGATCGGGACCGAGCGCCTTTTCTTTTATTGCCAGTGACCGTTTGTACAACGGCTCGGCATCAGCGTAACGACCTTGGGCGTTATAGAGCGTAGCCAGATTTTCCAGTGACGTCGCAACAACGGGATGATCGGGACCGAGCGCCTTTTCCTCGATCGCCAGTGACCGTTTGTACAACGGCTCGGCATCAGCGTAACGACCTTGGGCATTATAGAGCGTAGCCAGATTGTCCAGTGACGTCGCGACAGCGGGATGATCGGGACCGAGCGCCTTTTCCTCGATCGCCAGTGACCGTTTGTACAACGGCTCGGCATCAGCGTAACGACCTTGCCCTCGATAAAGAACAGCTAGGTTGCTCAGCGACGTCGCAACATCGGGATGATCGGGACCGAGCGACTTTTCTTTTATTGCGAGTGAGCGTTTGTACAACGGTTCGGCATCGGCATAACGACCTTGGGAGTAATAGAGCGAAGCAAGATTGTTCAGTGACGTCGCAACATCAGGGTGATCGGGACCGACCGCTTTTTCCCATATCGCCAATGAGCGTTTGTACGATGGTTCGGCATCGGCATAACGACCCTGGGCGCGATAAAGCTCAGCCAGGTTGTTCAGTGACGTCGCAACATAGGGATGATCACGACCGAGCGCTTTTTCCCGTATTGCTAATGAGCGTTTGTACAACCGTTCGGCATCGGTATAACGACCCTGGGCGTAGTAAAGCTGCGCCAGATTGTTTAGTGACGTCGCAACATCGGGATGATCGGAACCAAGAGCCTTTTCTAGTATAGCTAAGGCGCGCTCCGATAATGGTATTGCCTCCGAATAACGCCCTTGGCTATGAAGCTGTATGGCTTGTTCATTCAGTGCCGTTGCCGGGCCAGCCCACTCGCCGTAGCCACGCGCTCCTTCAGCAATTTGCGCCTCGAGATCTTGCGGAAGTACCGCATGAGATCCCGCCAGCAAAAAGCCGAGGAGCAATATCACTATGTTATTGAACGCTTTCGCCATCCAAGCTGCCTTCATAGCGTTGACTTTGATAAAGAAGCTGGGGGCCTGACATTGATCCCAATCAAGCACCATGGGTAGTAGCACACATGGAAAATTGAGGTGCTGATCGAAAGGAAAGGTAGCGCTGGGTCGCAAGCGAATGCGATCAGGCTGTCATGCTGGCGCTTCCAGTTCCTCGGGTCGCAGCTCCAGATTTGCCAGGTGTAAATGATGGTGAAATGGCTGATCGGCGCAGTTGTTTTGTATGCCGGGTTCGTCGCGCTGCTTTACTTGGCGCAGCGGTCGCTCCAATACTTTCCAGAGCGGCGACGCACGACGCCTGCGGGCGGTCTGGCCTGCCAGAGGCGGAAGAGGCTGGTGCTCGACACGGCCGACGGCGAACATGTGATCGTCTGGCACGTGCCGCCGCGCCGGGGAAGCACCGTTTTTCTATATTTTCATGGCAACGGCGGTTCACTGCGCTGGCGGGATGAACGCTTTCGCGCGCTCATCGCTGACGGCAGCGGACTTGTAGCGCTGAGTACCGCGGCTATGGGGGCTCGAGCGGACGGCCGACCGAGAGGGACTCATCGAGGACGCAGCAGCGGCCTATGCGTTCGCCATTGCCCGCTATCCCGCCGAGCGCATCGTCCTATGGGGCGAATCGCTCGGCTCTGCGCTCGCGGTAGCGTTAGCAGCCGAAAAGCCAGTCGGCAACCTGGTGCTGGAGGCCCCCTTCACCTCGGCGGCCGATGTCGGCGCTCGGCATTATTGGTTCGTCCCGGTACGGTTATTCATGAAGGACAAGTTCCGTTCAGATTTGCGCGCCAGCAAGGTTAAGGCGCCAGTGTTGGTGGTGCATGGCGAGAAGGACACTATCGTTCCGATTTCGCTCGGCGAGCGGCTTTATGCCCTGATCCAGGCGCCCAAGCAGTTCGTGCGTGTTGAGGGCGCCGGGCATAACGATCTGGGCGCGAAGGCGGTAGCGGCGGCGAAAGAGTTCATTGCCGAGTAAAAACGGACCTTCTATTCAGGACCATGTGCCAGAGTGTCACTCGCTGATCCCGATCACTCCTGCGGGCCTGCGTCGTGTTGCGCGGGCATCATTGGGCATCCGACATATTTTCCCTCGTCAAATATTCAGGCCGTCGTTGGTTCTGTTAAAAAAAAAAAACGCTCAAGGATATCGATGACCTCGCCGTCCGAAACCTGACGAAAATCCGCGTAATAAGCGCCGATGGCGCCGAACGATTCGTAATCCTCAAGGCAGATGACGTCGTCAGCCTCGCTGCGCAGCTCGGCAACCTTACTCGTTGGCGCCACGGGGACCGCGAGAACGAGTTTTTTGGGACTGCGCATGCGGGTGGCGCGCAAGGCTGCGCGGATGGTTGCCCCGGTGGCGATGCCGTCATCGATTACGATTGCGGTGTGACCGCTGACTTCAGCCCGTTGCCGCCGACCTAAATAGCGGCGCCGCCGGCGTTCGATCTCGGCCAGTTCGCTGTCGCAGATTGCTTTAAATTAAGCTAGGCATCTGCCCATCCAAAGCAACATCCCACCGGCAACTGCAACATAAGGCGACCGTGAAACGCTGAGACGACGACAGGGCGCTAATCAGCAGCTTCCCACCGCTGTGGATGATCGACGAGGCGAACGACGCCTGCTTCATCGTGCGTGACAAGAACGGTCAGGAAGCTGGGCGCTCCACGGAAGCTACGTTGTTTTTGGCGACTTCGGCAGATGGCCGAAACTGGGTACGCGCCGCTGACGAGGGCCTACACAAGGTACAATTAGATGACATATGCGCCTCTGAGAATGTATAAACGGCAGTCAACAAGCGGCTGAAGGTCGGCAATTTTTGAGGTGACTATTTCTTGAATAAATGGGTTTCTGCGATGCGGCGAATTATGTTGATAATAAATCCAAGCTTTTTGAGTTGGGCCACTGACCGGATATTCAAATTCAATCTCTATAATCGAAATGTTCTCTGAACCGCTGCCCCAAGGCACATATAGCGTTAAGTCAGGTTCTTTAACGTGCAGCGCATGCTTTAATTGAACATTGATCGTGCGCTGTTCGCACTGCTGAATTGCAGGGATAAATCGCACAACGGTAGGCCATTGTTGGGGTAACGTCCGGGCGGCTGCGCTCAGGCCCGGAATGACGGTCCCCTCTATAATGATCATTTTGAGCGTCCCATCTGCATGTCGTCGACTGCTTTTCCATTTCGCAACTATCCCAACTGCGCCAATTTTTCCTCAGCATGCCGCCACGTTGCATCTTCACTTGGGGTCGGGACTCCATCATCCGCTTGTTGCTTTCGAATTTGCCTCTTCCAGAAGTCTTTTGGTCGGTCATTATTAGCCAAAGCGGTTGTGTAGCGGTCCTCAAGTCGATGAAAGGCAGCGATATCTTTGTATGTTTGACGTAGCCGGCTCTTATAGGTCTCCACCTTTTTTGTTTGCTGAGTACTGTAATAGTGAAATACGCCGGTAATTATTGCTCCGGCGAGGATCGCCCCCAACAGCGACCAACGCGACAATGATAGGTTCGCTCATAGGGGAGTTCTCCCTATCTCTTCATCGCGAGTTTTATCTCGTTCGGCGCGCTTCGATTGCCTGGGCGGCAGCACTATCAGGAAGCATTACTCCAATTGTAGAAAGGAAGCCATCGGGCGAAAGTCCGGGTCTTTAAAGTGTGAATTCCTCGATACCTGCCAGCTCAATAACATCCTCATTGCGCACGATGATCGGCAATACAGCGCCATCGACAACGGCGCCCATGGCTAGCTCGGGTTGAAGCGGTACACCGATCTTGCGTACCAGGATCAGGTCGAGGGGAGCCTTGAGTACAGTAGCAACTTCCGCAGCGACGCTGACACCCCCGCGGGGGAGCGCGAGTAGCACCGGCCGCTCGTCCTTATAACCCGCGAGTGCCCTGGCCAAGTCGCGCCGGCATCGGCGCGATCCTTGAATGGCATTTGCTGACCTGTCGGCTACTGATGCTTCGTCGTGACCCGTTCGCGACCTTCTGTTGGATCGATACCGAGAACCTTCAACGCGTTTGAGTTGAAAGCGTATCGACCAGTTTTCTCGTCGCGTACCAAGAGGGCGATCTGATCTTCGGAGTTGCGTGGCATCATGTTCTCCTAGCCGCCGAAACCGGGGGTGCTTGTCCTACGGCCGCTCCACCCTCACCAAACTGATGCATGCGCTATCAGGGTCGTGGTTGATGACCAAGGCCTACAGGGCCTTGCCAGGGCGAGTGGTAAAACTCCAGTGCGGTTGTCGCCGTGATGGCGATACCCGCCTCAATCTCCACGGCGGTGTCACCGGGAAGGTCAAAGAGAAAGCTGGCGAAGTTCCGCGATCGTCTCGACTGGGCCTAAGCGCGACATCTCGCTCCTCGGTTTGCCGGGGGGCGGCACACGTAAGGCCACCGGTTAGGCAATGCCGCTCCTCCTGGTGGCGCGATCGCAATCAGAATACGTGTGCCGGGGTGGCGCTTTGAGCCTAATCAAATTGTGCAACGCGCAAGGCCACGCCGGCGACACGCCATCGGTTAGTCCCCTGTGTGGCGTTAAGCACCGCGAAACGCGGCACCCTCCCGGCTCCTGGCAATCGCGCAATTGGCGGACATGTCGTGTCTCGCGATCAGGGTCCGGGGGCGGTGCTAGCGGGCAGTGCGTCACTGTCCCGCGATAGTTCGCGAGCGCCGCCTCGGGCTGCGGCCCGAAGCGCCGCCTCGCTCGACGTCGGCTTGCTCATGCGCATCCATCTGCGGCCGTCTTAATCCGCGCCAAAAGCGGGATGATCGAGTGCACGAAAATGCCCACCAGCACGGCGAACGCCAGCAAGGCAGCAGCTTCCAGCATGAGCCCGCTATTGATCGGACTAGGTAGTCTTAGATTATGATGGTCCCCCGACCTATGCGCCCCGCGACGCCCGCCCCTTGGAATTGAGCCTGACGCTGGAACGGGACGGCCTTAGGGCGCGGACGGTGTATTGGATGCTTTGGCAGCGCGGTATCGCCGTTCGCTGAACCGGCCATCCGGGGTATGTTCGGTTATGAGCAATCGATATGGCATCACACTCGATCCTGCGTGGACAGAGTGGGCGGCAAACGACGACAATAATCGACGGTTGCGCAACGGGTTGCCGATTTCGGCGAGCTCCCGTCGGCTTCAGGCCGGCTTAACTCACCGGCGGTTCCAGGAGTCGACATCGTCCGTCGACGCTGTACGCCTTCGTTGCAGCCGCCGCGACGAAGAGCCGCAGTCCAATGCAGGCTGGCGGCGGCATCGGACAGCCCCCACTTGTTGCAGGTGCCCCAGCAGTAAGCCGGAGAGCGGCAAAGAGCGCGGCAGCATCGGCAATCTGTTCGGCATCGTGCTTGATCAGGCGTCGCTACGGTGGGCTGCCGCAGAGGGCGTGTCCGAAACCGTCATAGCGGCCGTGTTGTTGCTCCACGAGCGGAGCGTGG
>CAWJRE010000046.1:0-23714 GCA_963845075.1 uncultured Alphaproteobacteria bacterium
GCGTGCCCCCCGCCCCTGGGCCACCTTCAGGCCCAGCAATCGTAGGGTCTAGGATGTTCACGTTAGGTTTTCCATTAATCAGCAAATAGAATCGTTGATTACAACTAATGTTTGTGAATTAAGTTTCGCTCTACCAGAGATATGGGTTCGTTTTGGGCTGCGGCTCCAATGAGACTTAAATCCAGAAATAAGTTTGTGGATGCACCTCAAAGGTTTTGGGGAGGGCCGGTTTCATACTGTCGGCCGTGCACTGGCGGCACACAAAGACCGGCGAGAAAGTTCGCCGGCCCATTCGACAAAACAGCAAGAGGTCTTGCCAACCACTTTTCATACTTCGACATGGGCTCGAACCGAGGCGATCCGTTTTTGTTTCCGTAAGACGGAATCGTGACCCACCCCTCGTCGACCCGTGCCACTAATAAGAACACGCGGGAGACGTTGGCCGATCTTTCGATAGCTTCACGATGCCCGCCAATTCTCGCCGAGCACGTCGCGAAAGTCTGGATGCTGGTGCGCCGCGCCGACATCGCCTCGCATGTCGCGCTATCTGGTCGACCGGGTCAACGGACTGCCAATGTCGAAGTGGTCCCGCAAACTGAAGTTTGCGCACTTGAAGGCGTTGACGGCACCCATCAGGAGGTCGTGCTGGTCGGCGGCGGCAATTCGGCCGTGGTGACCACGAGCCTGACGCTCACCGCGCGCAACCTGGTCGGCAAAAGCTCTCGACGACACGCAGCGGACCCTTCGGTATGTCTTATGGCGCCTTGCACGCGATCATAGTTTCCGGCCGCCTCCGGCCTCGCGACGGAGGGTGGCGCGAAGATCGCAAGACAGGCGTCGCTGCCCGTGAGGCGATCGAGGCTGATCTCGCGATACCCTACGGCTGCAAGCTCACAGCGCAAGAGGCTTGGCGGCGTCCCATGCTCGGAGGTCCGCCTGAAGGTGTCAACAATACCGACGCGCGCGCCAGGCTTGAGCGCGGGATGAGATTGTAGAGCAGGGCGAAAGGCGGTGCGATCTCGTGAGACATGTGACCAGGATCGCAATGTCGAGGGAATCAGCTGGCAACCGCGGATCGTGCGGCTCGCCGAGCCCGATTGCGACGTTCTGCAATCCAAGATCGCGCACCCGTCTACGCAGCCCCGTAAATATTCGGGCACAACATCTTCTGCGATAACGCGGCCATGGGGGCCAACGATCGGGGACAGCCAGACGACGTAATAACCGCTGCCCGCGCCGATGTCCGCGACGGTCATCCCGGATTTGATGCCAAGCAGACGCACGAGTTGGCCTGGTTCGCCGGCTCCGTCGCGCTCTTTTTCACTATGCCAAATCGGGCTAACGATATCCGCAACTGGGCGATCGGGGTTCGGAAACGCAACAGCCGGCGCGCCCGCATCCGCCATGAATTCCTGCGCAGAGCCTGATACAGTGAGTACGGCGGCAAAGACGGCGGCAATTGTTATTCGCATCACGTCGCCAGCGTGTCCAAGTCTGCGCGCTCTTATCTTTCAATTTCAGACATGATCTTGCAGCGCCGCGAGCGAACGACGCAATACACCAAGAGCGTCATTATACGACCACCATCTCCGGGGTTTGCCAACGCTGCGCGTTTATGTCTTCCAATTTTTGTATGGATTGACACAAGATTGGAGTTGAAATAGCGCGGGTCGTCCGAGACTTCCGCTGCTGCCCATGGCGGCACAGCAAATTGCTCGGAATTATCGGCCGGCTCCATCTCGTAATTACTAGTCCAGAATTGTCGCCATGGATTGTTCGATTTCCCAACGATACCCCTCGAACTCCTCGCGGTAGCGCGTCTTTTCGATCAGCGGTCGCTCGCAGAGGTGCTCAGCATGGTCGCAGCGTCGTTGATGGGGATAGGATATTCGAATTCGAGATGCGTCACGCTCCTCGCCGGCCCTTTAACCGTCAGATATGCTCTGTCTCCTGCGATCCGAACTCGAACCACGCGTTCTTTAGTGGATGACAAATAGCCCTGCCGATATAAAACCCCAGAGGTTCGGGCGTCCACGTTTCCTTTATCACGATTTATTGTGCTCAATCTCGCTAGGCATGTGGCTCTTGATGATTGGGATTCCAGGATGTCGCTTTCAAGCCCAAGCGCACGTCTCAGGGCTAGCGGGTAATTGGTATTTGACACTATTACGAGGCCCAGATCGTTTAGCGCCGGGAGAATGGGGCCGGTTTGTTCGTGCTCGAGCGAAAAGCTTTCCAGATATAACGAATTGACGGATAGGCGGACAGAATTCCCTATGCAGCCGGCGAAGCTGAAACGCCAGCGCGATTTTGTGACGGGTGAACAATGAACAGGTGGCTCACAAGGGATCAATTCATTAGTGAATTGGTCGATCGTGTAGGTTTTTCTGCCGAAGTCTGGGAAGTGACAGCTGCCATTCGACAAAAGCTGTCGCAACATCGTTTTGACTAAGCGGGAATTTGGCCTTGAGCACCGGTTCCCACAGTTCAAGACCACTGACATCGACTTGATGCAGACGTTTGACGTCAAGAATACCATCTCGAATTTTTGCGTTTTGCGGGCCACCGAGGCGTAACAGATAGATTTCAGCACTCGTGTGCGGGGCCAACTGCAAGAGCGCCGTCGCAAGCCGAACTTCAATGGCATTGAGTGAAGCGTCAAATGTGCGCCATTCCCATCGCGGCACGATCTTAGCCTCACCCTCCATTATCATGGCACCTCCTGCTCCTACTCCCTGAGAACGATTGGGTTCAGGTATTCGTAGCGCGATCTAGTGGCCCAGTGTTCATTTTTATCGATAGCTTAAGCTTAAAGGATTAGGGGCGTCGGCATCGTTCCGGCGCTGCGGTATGCTGCTCGACTTGCCCGAGGCGATTATCCGGAGATCGCCGCCAAACGGGCGGCCGCTCTTTAACGAGGAAACCATGGTCGATTGGACATTGGCCTTGCCTCGCTAGGCTGACACATTAGAGGCAACGAGAGTGACATACGTGTGAGAATTCGACGACGCAAAGGGAGGAAGCCATGAGAAAGGACGTCGAGTTCAAGACGCAGGACGGGGTGACGCTCGCGGCTTGGCACTATCTGCCTGACCAACGCTCCGGAAAGGTGCCAACGATTGTAATGGCGCATGGCTTTTCAGCTGTCAAGGAAATGTACCTCGACAAATTCGCCGAGGTATTCGCCGCAGCCGGCCTCGGCGCATTGGTATTCGACAATCGGAACTTTGGCGCGAGCGGTGGCGAGCCGCGCCAGGAAATTCACCCCGGGGAGCAGGTCCGCGATTACCGTGATGCGATCACGTTCGCCGAGACACTTCCGGAGACCGACGCAGATCGCATTGGCATCTGGGGATCCAGCTACAGCGGCGGCCACGTGCTGGTCGTCGGGGCGCGATCGACCGCCGGGTTAAATGCGTGGCCGGGCAGGTGCCCTTGATCAGCGGCCACAATAACGCAAGGCGGTTGATCCGGGCGGACTTTTGGGCCGGCCTGCACCGCATGTTCGACGACGACCGGCGCAACCGTTATGCGGGGAAACCACCGGCTATGATCCCGGTTGTTGCCAAGGATCCGCTTGCACCCTCCGCGCTGCCGACGCCGGATTCCTGGTCGTGGTTCACCGAGACCGGTCGGACACGAGCTCCGTCCTGGCGCAATGAGGTGACGCTGCGCTCGGTCGAGATGTTCACCGAGTATGAGCCAGGTTCGTACATCAGCTTTGTCAGCCCGACGCCGCTTCTCCTGGTCGTGGCATCGACCCCCGCGGAAGGCTTCTTCAGTCGGTCGGTGAGCTGATATTTGAGTTCCCGTGGTGCCGCCAATGGACTGAAATTGACGACCCGCCCGCCTGCCATGAGCGCTGCAAAAAAGCAGATCACGAAGTGCGGCGTGTTGGGCAGATGCAATCCCACGTGCACGCCGGGCGCCACCCCGAGCGTCTGCAGGCCCTTTGCGGCTCTTGCCGCGAGGTCGTGTAGTTCGCGATAAGTAAATGCACGATCGTAGAAATCTACAGCTATCCGGTCCGGCCACCTGGTCGCCGCGGTTTCCAGTAAGCTTTCGAGCGGCACCGCAGGCGGCAACGGACAGTCCCAGTGTACGCCCGACGGATAAGACTTTTCCCAAACGTGAGCCATAGCCCAACTCCTGGTCGGCCGACCAACCTGCCCTAGCGGTTCTTGAGATGTGTCACGAACCAGTCTCGAGCAGGCGCCGAAGCGAGCTCGAAATCTTTCACGTAGGCATCGAAGTGACCTCCGGAGAGGGTTACGAGCTGTGCGCCGCGAAATTCCAGACGTTGGTGGTCTGCAGCATCGAGGACTTCCTGCTGGCCCCCGTTGCCCGCGCCTTCGGTCCGGCGGTAGTTGACACTAGGTGACCACCTCACGGGCTTGCGCGAATTTCCATCTCAGCTGGCATCTCGTATTTGGCGAGCTTGTCGACGAGGAAGGCGAAAGAGTACTGCCGATTGGAGAGAAGGGCGAGATCTGCTTCCGTGGGCCACAAGTAATGAAGGGATATTGGAAGAAGCCAGAGGCCATCAAGGCCGCGATCTGCGGGTAGAGCATAGGCAAGCCGAGCGTGATCATGACCTCGGTCTCGGCGGCCAACGAACGCTGAGAAATCATTGCGGAGCACGAGGCCAGACTTCGCCGAACTAGCGCGGCGGCTCGATGAGGACCTCGCTGCCGTTCGGACGCTGGGACCAGTCGGTTCGACGCTGACAAATGGTTTCGGCACTAGAAAACGTAGGACACCTAGGAGGGTGCTCTTGCCGGAATCGGGCTCGACAGAAAGTGCGGCTAGAATAGGGGAGTGCATCGCGCCCTCGTGTGCCCATGCCGTCATCGTCCACAGCGCGGTCGCAGTCACCGCTTCAGGGCGCAGCACGATGTACCTGCAAACTTTGGTGATGATCTCCTGAAGGAGCAGGCGAGTTCTCGACTCGGCTCCGGCCAGGGCTCAACATTCCAGAAATCTGTTGAGGCGGCCTCGCTCGCCATGACCTCGCGGCACTGCGGGCGATGTTTGCCAAGAACCGCACGCAGATCACATCGGAGCAGGTGGTGCAGGAGCTTCTCGCCGATCCAGACTCGCAGTGGCACGAATATCGCAGCCGAGGTCCAATCACGAAAAACCAGGTCGCGGCATTGCTGAAAGACTTCGAGATCCGGCCTGTCGTCGTTCATCCGACCAAGCGAGCAGATCTCTCGCGGCACGGTTATAGGGCGGCGCAATTCGAGGACGCGTTTGCGCGTTTCTTACCACCCGAGCCGAACATCCCAACACTCAAGCGTGGGCCAGCGAAAAGACGTGAAAGTGTTCGGATGTTCGGATGAGTGCGGTAGATGCCGCACTGTGACCGTAGGCCAACTAACGCTGAATCGCGCGGAATGGCGTCGCGACCGTCGTCTTCGCCCACTGCGGGAGCGCTGCTTCATCAGCCGGCAGATCCTGCGCCGGCGGGCCGTCGCACAAGCCGTGTTTGCCGAGCGTTGTCGCCCAAATGCCGCGGTCGCCGCTAGTGCGTGGGCGCCTCGCCGGCGCCAAACGCTCATCATGTGCGCCCAGTTGTGCGCCCGAATGAGAATTTAGCTCGTCTTGCCTAAACTGAAAATTGACGTAAGTTGTTGATCCATTTGGCGCGCCCGAAGAGATTTCTAACTCCTGACCCCCAGATTCTTGTAGTCTGGTGCTCTATCCAGCTGAGCTACGGGCGCTTTGCGGTCAGCTTTTGCGCCGAAAGCATTGGCACGCTCTACATTCGCAAGTCGGCACTGCCCGATGGGAAGATTTCTCTTTAGACGCTGACCGTTACCATCACGATCTGACCAGGCGGTCCTCAGGAAGCACCATACCGACCGCCCCGCCGCGCCGCGGTAGCCCCCTGTAGGCCAACCAGGAATCCGCTGGTGCGCGGGTTGGCGCGCCATTGACAGGGAGCGGATTAATTGCGACATAGTGCGACATACTACCAACTACTAGCACGGGAGAGGACATGTCGGTTCGCAAGCGCAACTGGACACACGCAGCGGCGAAGCGAAAGAGGCCTGGATCGTCGACTATGTCGACCAGGACGGCGAGCGGCACATCAAGACATTCAAGCGCAAGAAGGAGGCCGACGCCTATGCCCAGCAGGTCGGCGTCGACATGCGGGCTGGCACCCACACGCCGGTATCCAAGTCGATCACCGTGGCGCAGGCGGCCGAGGACTGGATCAAGTCGGTCGAGCTGGAGGGGCGCGAGGCCTCGACGCTCGCGCAGTACCGCCAGCACGCGCACCACATCACCGAGCGCATCGGCAACGTCAAGCTCGCCAGCCTCACGACGCCGCGGCTCAACGACTTCCGCGACGACCTGCTGGCGACCATGTCGCGGGCGATGGCGCGCAAGGTGCTGTCGAGCCTGAAGTCGCTGCTGCGCGATGCGCAGCGACGCGGCAACGTCGCCCAGAACGTGGCCCTGGCGTCAAGAGATCGATGCCGACAAGCGCGGCGAGGGCAGGCTCAAGGTCGGCGTCGACATTCCGACCACGGACGAGATCAAGGCGATCATCGCCGCGGCCGGGCGCTGGCGGCCGCTGCTGCTGACTGCGATCTTCACCGGGCTGCGCTCGTCGGAGCTGCGCGGCCTGCGCTGGCACGACGTCGATCTCAAGAGCGGCGAGCTGCACGTGCGCCAGCGCGCCGACCGCTACAACGAGATCGGCAAGCCGAAGTCGAAGGCCGGTGACCGCACCGTGCCGCTCGGGCCGCTGCGTGCTCAACGTGCTGCGCGAGTGGAAGCTCGCGTGCCCGAAGGGCGAGCTCGGCCTCGTGTTCCCGACCGCCAGCGGGCGCATCGCTCGTCACAACAACATCGTGCGCGCGTTCAAGGCGACGGTGCGCGCCGCCGGGTTGACCGATCGCCAAGACGGCAAGCCGAAATACACCGGCCTGCACGCGCTGCGGCACTTTTATGCGTCGTGGTGCATCAATCCGCTCGACCGTGGCGGCCAGGGCTTGCCGCCGAAAGTCGTGCAGGCGCAGCTCGGGCATTCCTCGATCGTGATGACGATGGACACTTACGGTCATCTGTTTCCGCCCGACGATGACGCCGACAAGCGGCTGGCGGAGGCCGAGCGCGCGCTGCTGGGCTGAACTGAACGCGACACAGACGCGACATACGGCGCCATGTCGCGTTCGATCGCCGCGGAGCTCAGACCATCGCTAACGCATTGTTATTCAAGGATTAATTTGGCTGGGGCGCCAGGATTCGAACCTGGGAATGGCGGAATCAAAATCCGCTGCCTTACCACTTGGCTACGCCCCATCGCGCCGTCGGATTGCCGGCGGCCCGTGGGCCCCATCGGCCGGCGCACCATAGCGGCGTCATCTTCGGCGATCAATGTTTGCGGAACAGGCCGGAGCGGTAGCCGGACAATGCCGAAAACCGGTAAATTCGCCGCCCGGCCGGGCCGTCCGCGCCGGTCCGCCAATCGCACGAACGGGACATGAGCGACTACGACCCGCCCATAATCGAAACGCGCCGCGAGCAGATCTTCCCCCATCTCGACACCGACGATGTCGAGCGCGCGCGGCGCTTCGGCGAGTTGCGCCGCTTTGACACCGGCGAGGCGCTGGCGTCGGTCGGCGAGATCGGCATCGGGCTTGCCGTCCTGCTGCGCGGACAGGTCGACGTCTACCGCCACGACGCGCTTGGCCGGCGCCAGCACTTCTTCACGTTCGGCCCGGGCGCTTTCCTGGGCGAGCTTGCGCAGCTTGCCGGCCGGCCGTCGTTCGGCGATGCGATCGCGCGCGAGCCGGTCGAGGCGCTGATCTTCTCGCCTGACCGGATGCGCGCGCTGCTCATTGCCGAGGCCGGTCTCGGCGAGCGGCTGATGCGCGCGCTGATTCTGCGGCGGACGCAAATGCTGCAAGCCGGCGTCGGCGGGCCGGTGATCGTCGGGCGCGCGGAAAATCCCGACGTGCTGCGGCTCGAGGGCTTTCTCAACCGTAACGCCACGCCGCACATGACGCTCGACCCGGACAGCGACCCCGAAGCGCAGGCGGTGATCGAGCGTTTCAATATCGATCCCGGCCACCTGCCGATCGTCACTTGCCCGAGCGGGCTGATGTTGCGCAATCCGAGCGAGGAAGAGCTTGCGCGCTGTATCGGGTTGCTCGGCCCGATCGATCCGGAGCGTCTCTACGACGTCGTTATTGTCGGCGCGGGCCCCGCCGGACTCGCCACCGCGGTTTATGCGGCCTCGGAGGGACTTTCGGTTCTGGCGCTCGATTGCCGCTCCTTCGGCGGCCAGGCCGGCGCATCGGCGCGCATCGAAAATTATCTCGGCTTTCCGACCGGCATCACCGGCATGGCGCTGATGGCCCGCGCCTATACGCAGGCGCATAAGTTCGGCGCCGAGACCGCGATCCCGAACGAGGTGATCGGCTTCGACGCGCCGGACGAGAAGAAACCCGGCCGCTTCGTGCTGCGACTCGCGAGCGGTGAGCGGGTGTCGGCGCGCTCGGTCGTGATCGCGAGCGGCGTGAACTACCGGCGCCTCGCCGTCGACAATTTGGACGCTTACGAAGCCGCAAGCGTTCACTATTGGGCGTCGCGGATCGAAGCGCGGTTGTGCGCCGATCACGAGGTCGTGCTGGTCGGCGCCGGCAATTCGGCCGGCCAGGCTGCGGTGTTTCTCGCCGAGCACGTCGCCAAAGTCTGGATGCTGGTGCGCCGCGATGATATCGCCTCGACGATGTCGCGCTATCTGGTCGACCGGGTCAGCGGACTTGCCAATGTGGAAGTGGTCCCCCAGACCGAAGTCTTTGGGCTCGAAGGCGCCGGCGGCGTTTTGTCCGCGGTGCACTACCGGCACACGCTGACCGGCGAAAAAGTGCGCCGGGCCGCCCGGCACTTGTTCCTGTTCATCGGCGCGGATCCGAATACCCGATGGCTGAACGGCTCGGGCGTCGCGCTCGATCCCAAAGGCTTCGTCCTGACCGGCGCTGACGTCGGCGAAAATCGCCGCTCGCTCGAAACCAGCCGGCGCGGCGTCTATGCCATCGGCGATATCCGCGCGGGCTCGACCAAGCGGGTCGCGGCCGCAGTCGGCGAAGGCGCGCAAGTGGTCGCCGCCCTGCACGCTTATCTCGCGGCGCAGACTCAAGCCGCGGCAGCGCATGCCGAGGGACCGACGACCCAGCAGCCGCAATCGTGATGGCCAACGCGCGGCGGCCGAGCTATGCAAGCTACCCAAGGCCGGGGCACGCCATATAATGACATTATATAGTGTATGCGCCCGGCTGCTGCCGGCGCGCATTTTCCTTGCATATCCGAGCGGAGACCGCCCGTGACCTATCACGCTCCTCTCCCCGACATGAGCTTTGCGCTCAAATACGGGGCTTCGCTGCTGCCGGCGCTGGAGGAAGGCTTCCTCGGCGACCTGACGATGGACGATGTCGAGGCGGTGCTGGGCGAAGCCGGCCGCATGGCAGCCGAGGTGCTCGCGCCGCTCGACCGCACCGGCGATCGCGTCGGGGCGTCGATCAAGGACGGCGTCGTCACCACCGCGCCGGGCTGGAAAGAAGCCTATGACGCATGGCGCAAGGGCGGCTGGAACGGGCTTGCTTCGCCGGCCGAATGGGGCGGCCAAGGCCTGCCGCAGATCGTCAATGCCGCCTGCACCGAGATGTGGAACGGCGCCTGCATGGCGTTCGGCGTCGGCCCGCTTTTGACCATGGGCGCGATCGATGCGCTCAATGCGCACGGCAGCGACGCGCTCAAGCGCGCCTATCTGGAAAAGCTCGTCACCGGCGAGTGGACCGGCACCATGCATCTCACCGAGCCGCAGGCCGGCTCGGATGTCGGCGCGCTGCGCACGCGCGCCGAACGCGCGCCAGACGGCACCTACCGCATCACCGGGCAGAAGATATTCATCACTTACGGCGAGCATGATCTCACCGACAACATCATTCACTTCGTGCTGGCGCGGCTGCCGGACGCGCCGCCCGGCACGCGCGGCATTTCGTTGTTTCTTGTTCCCAAATTCCTGCTGAATGCCGACGGCTCGCCCGGCGCGCGCAACGATGTACGCGCGCACTCGATCGAGCACAAGCTCGGCATCCACGGCTCGCCCACCTGCACCATGGTGTTCGGCGATCACGGCGGCGCCACCGGCTTTCTGATCGGGGAAGAGAATGCCGGCATGGCCTGCATGTTCACCATGATGAACCGCGCGCGGCTCGCGGTCGGCCTGCAAGGCGTCGGCATCGCCGAGCGCGCCACGCAGCAGGCAACCGCCTATGCGCGCGAGCGCAAACAGGGCCGCACGACCGGCATGCCGGCGAAGCAATCGGCGCCGATCATCGCGCATCCCGACGTCAAGCGCATGCTGATGACCATGCGCGCCCTGACACAAGCCGCGCGCAGCATCTGCTACGCAACCGCGCTGGCGCTCGACCGCGCCGAACGCGGCACCGACACGGCGGCGCGGGAGGCCGCGCATGCGCGCGCTTCGCTGCTCACGCCACTCGCCAAAGCCTTTTCCAGCGATATCGGCATCGAAGTGACATCGCTCGGCGTGCAGGTGCATGGCGGCATGGGCTTCATCGAGGAAACCGGCGCCGCGCAGCTTTATCGCGACGCGCGCATCGCCGCGATCTACGAGGGCACCAACGGCATTCAGGCGATCGATCTCGTCACCCGCAAGCTGCCGCTTCTTGGCGGCAAGGCGGTCGAGACTTATCTTTCCGAATTGCGCGGCATCGTCGAGGCGGTGAATGCCACCAACGATCCGGCGCTCGGCTGGTCGGGCGTGCGGCTTGAAGAAGCGCTCGACAGCCTGACGCGGGCGACGAACTGGATGCTGACCAATCTGGAAAAAGACATCGATCAGGCACTGGCCGGCGCGACGCCCTATCTGCGTTTGTTTTCGGTCGCCGCGGGCGGCTGCCTGTTGGCGCAGCAGGCGCTCGCGGCGCTGCGGCTGAATTCCGAAGCCGGCTCGCGTAGCGCGCTGGCGCGCTTCTTTGCCGAGAACATCGCCGTGCAGGCGCCTTCGCTCGAGCGCACCATCGTCGAAGGCGGCGGCGCCGTGCTCGGCGCCGAAGCGGCTCTCGCCGAGTAGAACATTCAGTTCATGTCCACGCTGCTCATCACTCATCCGGACTGTCTCGACCATCTCACGCCGCTCGGCCATCCCGAGCGGCCCGAGCGGTTGCGCGCGATCGAGAACGCGCTCGAGATCGAGAAGTTTCAGTCGCTCGCGCGCGTGCAGGCGCCGAAAGCGCCGCTCGACGTCATCGCGCTCTGTCATCCGATGGAGTACATCACGCAGATCAGCGAAGCGACGCCGATGCTCGGCATCGTGCATCTCGACGCCGACACCTCGATGTCGCCGGGCACGTTCGAAGCGGCTTTGCGCGCCGCCGGCGGCGCCGTGCATGCGGTCGACGAGGTGATGAGCAAGAAGGCCGCCAACGCTTTTGTCGCCACGCGGCCGCCCGGCCATCATGCCGAAACCGCACGGCCGATGGGCTTCTGCATTTTCGACAATGCCGCGATCGCGGCGCGTTACGCGCAGCAGCGCTACGGCATCGCGCGCGCGGCGATCGTCGATTTCGACGTGCATCACGGCAACGGCTCGCAGGAAATCTTCTGGGCCGACAAGACGGTGATGTATTGCTCGACCCACCAGATGCCGCTTTATCCCGGCACCGGCGCCGTCACCGAAACCGGCGAATACGATACGGTGGTGAATGCGCCGCTTCGACCCGGCGACGGCGGCGACGCTTTTCGCGCCGCGTTCGAGAACCGCGTGCTGCCGCGGCTGCGCGATTTCGCGCCGGAGCTCCTGATCATTTCGGCGGGCTTCGACGCCCACATGCGCGATCCGCTTGCGAACTTGAACCTGATCGAAGCCGACTTCGCCTGGGCGACGCAAAAGATCATGGACGTCGCCGACCGCTTCGCCGACGGCCGCGTCGTCTCGCTGCTCGAAGGCGGCTACGACCTGGAAGCGCTGGCCAATTCGGCAGCCGCGCATGTCACCGCGCTGATGCACGGATGATGCTGAGGATAATGGCTCTTTCCGCTCATTCCCGCGCCAGCGGGAATCCAGTTCTGGGTCCCCGCCTTCGCGGGGACGAGCGGATGAAACAACTCGTTCCACTATCGTGACTTTAGCACTACAGTAAGGACCTGAGTCGGAGAGCCAGCAATGGCGCAACAAAACAACAATCAGAGCGAGATCGACGTCGGCCAGCTCTCGTTCGAACGCGCGATCGAGGAACTTGAATCGATCGTGCGGCGGCTGGAGGACGGCAAGGTGCCGCTTGAGGAGTCGGTCGCGATCTACGAGCGCGGCGAAGCGCTCAAGCGCCGCTGCGAGGATCTGTTGCGGCAGGCGGAGGCGCGCGTGCAGAAAATCACGCTCGATGCGTCGGGCAATCCGACCGGCACCGAGCCGCTTGACGTCGAATAGGCCGCGGACCGCATGCTCAACCGCCCGTTCAACCCTTGGGTCGTTCTGACGATGCGCGCCTTCCAGCTCAGCTGGGAGGCGCAAAATGTCATTGCGCTGCGCATGCTGCGGCTTGCCTCCGGCGATGTGCGCGGCCAGGCCGAGCTCAACCGCATGGTGGTCGAGAAGATCGCCGCCGCCGCCGAGGCACAGGTCGCGGCGGCGGCAGCGATGATGAACGGACACAAGGATCACGTCATCGCCGGCAAGGCGCTGACCGTTTACAAAAAGCGCGTGCGCGCCAATCGGCGGCGGTTGTCCGAGCTTTAGAGCGCCGCGGTGCAGCACGGCATTTCGTGTCCCGGGCGCGGCGCAAGCACCATAGCGCGCGAAGACGCGCGTGAACGCGCTTATGGTGCTGCGCTGCAGACCCGGGACCGTATCAAACGCCGAGTTTGAAACGATCCCGGATCTGCGGCGCAACGCTGCGCGCTGCAGCGCGTCCGGGAAATGCTTTTTGGAGCGTGATCCCGCAAACTGGTACGACCGCGAGCCGCGTTCAGCCATTCTTTTTTGTTTGCTCGCGGCATTTCCCTCTCCCCGCGGGGAGAGGGAATTCCGTGCGCCTGATCAGCAATGCTGCTGTCCGGGAGGGCATTTCTTGGCGGCCGCCGCCGGCTTAGGCGCGGGCTTTGGCGGCGGCGCCGGCTTCGGCGGCGGTGGCGAGGCGACGCGCGCAGGCGGGGGCGGCGGCTTCGCAGCCTGGATGTGCGGCGGCGGCGGACTTGAAATATGCGGCTGCGGCGGGGGCGGAGGCGGCGTATGCACCGCGGTGCTCGGAAGCTTGTTTATGTGAGGCGTTGAACCGGCGCCGGACGGCAAACCGCTGCCGGTACCCGTGGCGGTACCAGTGCCTAGTGCCGGTGCCTTTATGCATTTTGACGTCGGCGCTTGGATTGGTGCTGCCGACGGTGGTCGGGCTGCCGGTGGCAGTGCCGCCATGCTGCTGCACACCGGGCAGCGCATGATTGCCAGGGAGCGTCGCGGTGTTGCCGGGACCGGTTTTCGTACCGCAGCGCCGTACCTGCTGCGCCGGTACCCGTGGTGCCCGGCGACTGCACGCCCGGAAGCGCGTGATTGCCGGGAAGCGTCGCAGTGTTGCCGGGGACAACTTTCGCGCCCGTGGTGCCCGGCGACTGCACGCCGGGAAGCGCATGATTGCCCTGAATGGCATTGCCGGGACCGGTTTTCGCACCTTGACCCGCCGGCGCGTTGCCGGTCGCGGTTCCGCCGACGTTGTGGCCTTGCGGCGCGATCGCGGCGACCGGCGTACCCGGATGCGCGGCAACGACGCCGGCACCGCTCAGTTGGGCTGCGTGGCTGGTCGCCGCAACGGTCGGATGGCCGTGATTGTTGTTGAGCGACAGCGCCGGATCTTTCGCCGCCATTTGCATGTGCTGCGTTTGTTGCGGCGTCGGCGGCACGTGCTGCTGATTGGCGGCGGCAATTTGCTGTGGCGTCGCATGCGCCGTCGTACCGCCGGTGCCGCCATTGTAGCTCACGTTGGTCGTGTTGTTGACGACCACGGTCTTGTTGTAGACGTTGGTGATCTGCACATTCGAGAAATTGTTGACACTGCGGTTGTAGAAGAAAGCGCCGCCGCGCCAGTAACCGCCCTCGTAGCCGACGCCGCCATAACCGTAGCCATAAGAGACGCCGCCGTAGAAGCCGACTTCGGGGCCCCAATAGCCTTCGTGAAAGGCATAGACGCCGTCGTTCCAGCCCCAATATCCGGGCGTCCACAACAGCGCCGGCTCCGGCGGCAATACCCACGTGCCCGGCACCCAGTAATAGCCGGTGTCGTCATCCCAGGCCCAATAGCCGGGCGTCCAGATGTAACCGGCCTCCGGAATCGGCGGCTGGTCGTAAACCGGCAATGGCGGCGGCGCGACATCGATGCTGATGCCGATCGCGATTTGCGCTCGCGCGGGAGAGAAGGCAAACAAACAACAAATAAGCAGTGACAACATCAATGTGCCGATCGCGCGCATGCAACACTCCTGCAATTGGCCCCAGCCGCAATGGAGCAAAAAATAGCTCGTCCTCGCTGAACCCGTGGTGAACGTCGCATACGCGAAATCGCTGTTCGCGTATAAACGCGTAAACATGGGCGATGCACGTTTTGGGTTTGTCTACGGCCCCATGTCATACAGATTCCAGAAGCTGGACATTTGTTTGACGGTCGGATGCGCGACCGTTGCTCGCAACTGCATTGCAGCAATGGGCGCGCCGGGCGTCGTTGTTCCCGCGACGCGTTTGCGCCCGGGTCTTGCCATGGCGAGTCGCCGGACGGGCGACGGGAACTGTGGCGGCTTTTGGCTCCGATCCCCGTGTCCCCCTTCGCGGCTTGCGCTGCCCGGGCGACCTCCCCCGGCGAGGCGAGGTGAAAGTACGCATTCTCGTCATCGCCAGGAGCGGCAGCGACGAAGCGATCCAGATTCTCGCCCGCGCCGCCCTGGATTGCTTCGCGGAGTTTATCATCGGGCCGGCCACTTCGGGCCGGACCCGTTGGCTCGCGATGACGCGAGCGGTGCCGTCCTCGCGACACGTCATGTCCGAGTTCTTGCCTACCACCACGCCATTCAAAAAATTCGCTCCCAAGAGGGAGCAGAGCGCCGAGAGGCGCATCCAACCAATGCCGCGCGGCGCCAACTCATGTCGCCATGAGCCGGCGCCTTTCGGGCGCGGCGCGCGCCGCAGACAAGTGTACGCAATCTGCGCAACTCATCTGCTTCCGGGGCGCGCTCGCCTTCCGGCGCTCTGCTGCGGCTCTCGCAGGCCACACCGCGCAGCGACTGCGGAACTTTCTGCATCAAGGCAAACTCCATGCCCATTATTTTAAAAACGACGGTCGCCACGGGATATCACGCGAATTCTGGGCTACCGCCGAGGCAGACGGAGTTGTGGAGTCGGGCACCTATTGGCCATTCGGCAGACCAAGCCGTCTGTACGAGCAACGGCCAAATTACCCGTTGTTCTTACTTCAATCGGAATTCGACCAACTGCTCACCGGCGAGCCTGCTAAAAGGCGACCATTTCCCCGGTCCAGGCTACCGGATTTGATAGCGGCTCTGCGCAAGCTTGAGGACCTTCCGGATCGGAGAGCACAGTACCAAGCATTATGCGAGCTAGCGGAATTTCGCGAGTTCAAGATTACGCATGCTTATTTCCGCGAAGCGGCGAGATATGTCCCACGCAATCCCGGCCGTAAATCGCGACGAAATTCGTGACGCAATTCGCTACGCAAAATTTCGATCATCGCGATTATCTCGATTTTAGAACGTACACGTCGCGCCTATCACTGTGCTGATGCACAGTCATGTAAAGGCGTAGCGCAATGCCTGCCAATAATCTGCCAGCGCAAGACCGCTCCGGAGCTCGCGCACTTAGCGGCGGCCGTCTACTCGACTCCAGTAGAGGCGGCCGAGTATTTGCGCGTCAGCCTGTCCTGGCTAGCGAAAGCCCGAATGCGGGGCGACGGCCCACCATATGCGAGATTCGGCCGCTCCATTCGGTATCCGGAACACGAACTGATTAGCTATACCCGATCTCGGCTGCGGCTATCGACTTCCGAGCAATAAACAAGTGGCTGCGATCGCCGAAGGCACTAGCCCCTCCGGCTCAATTAACGTGGCGTGAATAGTGAATAATGGTCCATCTAAATACATCATAATACATAGATATCTACTTAATGCACTCCAGATTAGGAAGAATTACACCTCTATACGCAAGAGATATACTGTATACGTTTTCCTAAAATTCCACAATATACATGAGCAGGCATCCCCATCCACCTCCGTCAACTGAGGATTCATCCCCATACACCCACCCCCCGCCTTTTGGAGCCATCCTTCCTCGAACTCATCGCCGCCGTTGAGCGGGCACAGGACCTGTCGGAGCAACGCCGCAGGCAATCTCGCACGTCAGCTTGCGGAACGAGGCGACGGTGCTCTGGATCGGGCACCCGAGCGCCCGAGTGTTTCAGTTTTCTCATTTGTACACAAAGCTAAAGACGCCGGACGACATCTCACGGACGGTACGGGTTTGATCGCGATCGACATGCCGGCACGCGCCGAAGACGCCGGCATCGTTCCAGTTACACTGAGCGCCACCATCCCGCCGGGTGACGATCGTGTTCCAGTCGAATTCACATTTGTCATCGATATGAATCCGGCGCCAGTGGCTGCCACCTTCAAAGTCGGGCCCGGCGTTACGACAATCTCGACACGCGTGCGCGTGAATGACTACACAAATGTTCATGCGGTAGCGGAATTGAGCGATGGCCAACTTTACGTCGTCAGCACATTCGTAAAAGCTTCGGGCGGGTGTTCCGCGCCGATGGCCAAAAATCCCGAAGCAGCGTCGGCGAACCTCGGTCAAACGCGCTTTCGACAATTCGCCGGATCGAGTACAGGTTACGAAGTGCAAATCATGATCCGCCATCCCAACAATTCCGGACTGCAACGCGACCAGATCACCAACCTCTATATTCCGCTGTTTGTCGTGCGCGAACTGCGTCTCTGGCAGGGCGATCAGCTTCTGCTGCAAATGCAGGGAGGCATTTCAATTTCGTAGGATCCAAACTTTCGATTCTCGTACCGGCCTAATGGTGGAGCGACCTTCCGCGCCGAGGCAGTTGATACGGAGGGCCATCTCTTCAGGGGCGAGTGGCCCGCTCAACCGGCCGGCTAGGCGTCTTTCCACGTGGCTGCCCGTGTCGGACAATCGCGCGAAGTCGTTTGGGTCAAAGCCAGAATCCGGGTCCGACCTCTTAACACTCAGATTGGATATTCTACGGCCTTTGCCTGAGCTGTTTTGAGACCTCCGGAACGCCAAGGGCACGACAGCATTACTCGTGAAACATCACTTTAAGAAAATCGATCCGCCCCATCATCAATTTCGAAGACCACTCTATTGATTAAAGTCAGTCGCGACCACATTGGGGCCGCCAGGCACAATCATTCCGAGACCGGCGCAGATGCCGAAAGCGGCCGCAAGGCGACGCGAACTGAAACGGATGCCTTACGGTGGTTTTAGAGCGGCATCAGGCGACGATTTTTTCAGGTGCCGCTTGCGTACTGCAGGTTCTGCTTCTTTGCTTCTGCAATAGCGGGATGACTTCGCGACCGAAGGCCGGCAACTCGTCGGTGAAGTGAAGAAAGGCGCAAAGGATCAAGTCGACCCCGATGGCTTCGTAGGCGCGAATCCGCTCAGCGATCAATTCGGGAGGGCCGAATAGCCGGGTCTTGAAGCCGTCGTTAGGCTGGACCAAATTGGCGTAATCCGAGTTTGCCCACATGCCGATCTTCTCGCGAGTCGACTGGCCGGCGTTCTTCACTTGCTCGCCGAATGCCGCACGATTTCGGGGTCCGCGCCTGCGACGATGGCTTCGAGCTGCTCCAAAGCTTCTGCCTCGGTCGGCCGTTGGATGACAAAACCGTTCAAACCGAACTTGACCGTGCGCCCCTCAGCCGCGGCGAGTGCGCGCACTTCATCGATCTGCTCTTTAACGCCCTCTACCGAATTGCCGTTGATGAAATACCAATCCGAGTATTTTGCCGCCATGCGACGGGCGGCCTTGGAATTTCCGCCTTGGAAGACTATCAGGCGCAGAGACGGGCCGCGGCTTCAGCCAACCTTCATTGATGCGGTAGAAATCGCCTTTGAACGTGAAGCGCTCCTGCGTCCAGAATCCCTTGAGGATCTGGATGAACTCCTCCGAGCGGCGATAGCGTTCGTCATGCTCCAGCCAGGGCTCGCCGAACGCGCGAAATTCTTCCTTGAACCACCCCGTGAGGACTTTGATGGCGGCGCGGCCGCCCGAATAGACATCGATAGTAGCAAGCATCTTCGCGACCATGGCGGGATGCCAAAAGCCGGTATGGATCGCGCTGATGAGCTTGAGCTTCTTTGTCTGTGCTGCCAGCACGGCTGTGCAGGTTATCGCCTCCTGCTGCAGCTCCCAGCCGTGGCTCGCAAGGAAGCGCGCCGGCGCCAGACCGTATTCGAAGCCGAGGTCCTCGGCGGTCTGTGCGAGCTTGGCGTTGTAGTCGAGATTCCAATCCGTGCGCTGTTTGATATTGCTGATGACGAAGCCGCCGCTGCCGAGCGGCATCCAATAACCGAATTTCAACGCCATCTGAGTGCCTCCTCGCGTGGAATCGCTATTGTTCGAGATGTCGGATCGGCAATCTTGCGTCGCCTACGCTTGCGGCGCCGAAGTAGAATTCGTGGACGTCCTCCCGGCTGGCCAGTTCGGCGGCAAGCCCTGATAGCGCGACATGCTGCTCGCCGCCGGACGTATAACCTGAGCGGGTCTTGCGCCTCTCCTTCAGTCGAGGAAACCAGCGATAGACCCGCTCAAGACCGTTGTTGATTTCGACGCGGCTCAGCCCGCGCGCAAAGCCGCCGGTCAAAATGTTTTCCTCGACTGTCAGTTGAGGAAAGCAGTGCCGTCCCTCGAGTACCTGGACCAATCCTCGCCGCACGAGGTTCGAGGGATCGGCATTCTCGATCGCTTCGTCGCGCCACAGGATGGAGCCACGGCTCACGCCGCCGCGCTCCGCCCTGATCAAGTTCGAGATCGACTTGAGTGTTGTCGTCTTGCCAGCACCGTTTGGTCCCAACAGCGCGACGATTGCGCCTTCCTCGACCGCAAGCGACACCCCCCGCAAAGCGAGGATGACGTCTTCGTACGCCACTTCCAAGTCGAGGACGCGGAGGAAGGCGGCTTCACTGGCACTCATGACGATCTCGCGGGCTTGGATGTGATTGCTTAGCCGGAAGCGGAGCAATCGCGTGGCGCGATGGCCTTTTCCTTTGCGTAGGCAGCGGCCTTCTCGTCGATCAGTGGCCGGAGCAATTCACGATCCGAGCGGATCCAATCGCTGACGATGTTCCACTTCGTCCCGTCCCACTGAATGACTTTGGCCGAGCCGCCGCCCTCATGATCAAGGCACGAAAGCTTGAGCGGCTGCATCAAGCCGGCGACGCCAAGCTCCTCGAGACGCTTGTCGTCGATCTTGAGGTGCTCCAGCCCCCACTGCCCTTCCGCACCGTTGATCGGCCGATTGCCGAACTTGGCTTGCGCGGTACGGATCAACTCGGTGAGGAAGATCGCGTGCACGATTCCGGAATTGTAGTACACGCTGCCGAAGCTTTTCGGATCCTTGAGATCGCTCTTGCCGGCATCGAGGATGTACTTCTTGAGCGCCGCGTGGATCGGGAAGTTGGTGCCGGCCGGATAGGTCGTGATCGCGAGATATCCTTTGCCGACCTGACCCGCCGGGATCACGTCTTCTTCCGAGCTCGACCAGATGCCGCCGATGACGTGATCAACCGGGAAGCCGGTCTTGGCCGCGGTCTTGATCGCCACGGGCGTCATGACGCCCCAGCCGCGCACGAACACCCAGTCCGGTTTTGCTGGCGGATGCGCGCATTGTGCGGTCTGGTCGTTGCCGGGGTGAGGAACCGGAATTTGAATATCCTCGAAGCCGTAGTGCTTGGCGAGGAGCGCGAGCGCGGCTTGAGTTTCTTTTCCGTACGGCGAGTCGTGATAGAGCGTCGCGATCTTCAGCCCTTTGAGCTTTTCTTTGCCGCCCTCGGCCTGGGCGATGTAGTTGATCGCCGTCGAGGCCTCGCTATAGAAGCTCAGCATCAGCCGGAAAAGCATACGGGAAGATGCGGCCGTCGATCGCTTCGGTGGGCCCATAGTTCAGGGTCGGGATGGCCAACTTGTCGGCGGTCCCGTGCTGCAGCAGCGCCTTTGCGATCGGATCGCCATTGGGCAGATAGATCGGAACGGGCGACCCATCCTTGCCGGCGCGGAAGCGCTCATAGCATTCGATACCTTTTTCGACCTGCCATTCGGTCTCGCATTCTTCCCAGAACAGCTTCACGCCGTTGATGCCGCCCTGCACCTCGTTGATGTATCGGAACGTGTCGATGATGCCGCCCCAAAGCGGAATGCCGCTCGACGCGTAGGCGCCGACGCGGAAGGTGGCGAGCGGAATAAACTGCTCGTCTGGCGAACCGGCCGACAGCACTGTCGGTGCGGCTATTGCAGCAAGGCTGAGCGCCGCTACCGCAGCGGCGTTCGCCGGACGCAACAATCGAGAGAACATGATCGTTCCTTTCATCGGTTGGATGTTGGTCGTCAGTGATCGGAAGAATGACCCGGCTCACCGGAGCGGCGGGACAAAACGCCGAGCTTTCGCCACAACGTGCCGCACAAAGCCGTAAGGCCCGCGGGCTCCTTGATGAGCAAATAGATGATGAGGACGCCGAACAGGACCTTCTGGAGGTTTTCGAGCTGTCCGGCCTCGATGAGGTTGCCGAACGCCGATCCGGCGAGGTGGTCGATCAAAATGGGCAGAAGCAGGATGAATGCGGCGCCGACAAAATTGCCGGCGATGCTGCCCATCCCGCCGATGATGATGACGAACATCACCTGGAACGAACGATCGAGATTGAAACTTCTCGCGTCGACCGTTCCCAGATAAGCAAAAGCCCAAAGCGCCCCGGCTATGCCGCAATAGAATGAGCTGACCGCAAAGGCGAGCAGCTTGTTGGTGGCGACCGGAATGCCGATGACCGCCGCGGCGGTGTCCATATCGCGGATCGCCATCCAGTTACGGCCGGTCTGACTGCGGACGATGTTAATGGCGGCAATCGTGAGCAGCGCAACTGTCGCCAGCGTGAGGTAGTAGCGTCCTGCAGGCCCTGAAAGGTCGCGACCGAGAAACACCAAGCGCGGCGCTGAAATCGAGTTCGAGGTGCTGTAGTTCGAGAACCAACCGTACTGATTGAACATCCATTCGAGGAAGAACTGAGCCGCCAGCGTCGTCGCCAGCAGATAGAATCCCTTTGATCGAAGGCTCGGCAGGCCAAAAACAACACCGACGGCGGCGGCGACAAGTCCTCCGAGAACAAGACTGATCGGCAATGGAAGCTCGGGCGCACGAAGGAGAAAGTTGTAGGTCGCGTAAGTACCGACGGCCATGAAAGCGCCGGTACCGAGCGAGGCCTGGCCGGTGTAGCCCATGAGCAGGTTGAGGCCGATGCCGGCGAGCGACATGGCCAGGAATGGGATGAACACCGCATTGAGCCAATACTCGCCGGCAAACAGCGGCAGGAACGCGAGCGCAACGGCCCCGATCAAGACCGCGCGCGCTGGCGTCCATTGCATCACGCCGAACCGGCGCGTTGCGATTGCCGACACCGGCAAGGTGCGATCGGTCACCGATGACATGCGCTAGACCCTTTCAACCGTCTTCTCGCCGAACAGCCCCGAAGGTCTGATCAGGAGAAACACAAGCGCCACCGCGTAGGCGAACCAGTTGGAGATGCTGCCGCCCAGGAGCGGACTGAGATAGATCTCCGCCAGGCTTTCGCTGGCACCGATGATGAAACCACCGGCAATGGCACCGCCGATCGATGTGAAACCGCCGACGATGAGCACGGGAAGCGCCTTAAGGACGACCAAGGTCAGGGCGAACTGCACCCCCTGACGCGCGCCCCATAGCAACCCGGCAACAATCGACACGACGCCGGCCACGCCCCAGACGATCCGCCACAAGCTTGGAAGCTTTATTCCAATCGAGAGCGCCGCCTGCGGGTCATCGGCAATGGCCCGCAACAAAATGCCGATCCGCGTGCGGCTGAAGAGGAGCGACAATGCCAGCACCAAAATCCCGGCTGAGCCGGCGGCAACAAGGTCAAGCTGGCTCACCAAGATCGGCCCGATCTTGATCGGGACATCGACGACGCCGAGATCAAGCTCATGAACGCTCGCGCCCATGAGAAATTGCGAAAGGCCTTCGATGACAAAGCTCAGCCCGAGCGTCGCCATGAACAAGGTCAGCGGTGGGCGGTTGATCAGCGGCCGCAACACCACCCGCTCGACCACGATCGCGAGCGTGACCATCACGATGAGCGCGACGGCCAACGCCGACCAGAACGAGAGCGCGTGTTCGCGCAGCGCGACGAAAGTGAGCGCGGCGCAAAGCACCATGGCGCCCTGCGCGAAATTGAACACGCCCGACGCCTTGTAGATCAGGACAAATCCGATCGCGACCAGCGCATACATGACCCCCGCGAGCAGGCCGCCGACCAGCGTTTCAAGAAAAAAACTCATCGTCGCGCCTCAATGCACCGTGCCGAGATAAGCGGCGATGACATCGGGGTTGGCGCGCACTTGGTTTGGAGTGCCGTCCCCGACCTTGCGGCCGTAGTCGAGCACCAAGACGTGATGCGATAGGCCCAATACAACCCCGATATCGTGTTCAATCAGTACGACGGTCACGCCAAGTCTCTCATTGACGTCGCGAATGAACCGAGATCATTTCGCGCTTCTCTTCGTGGTTCATGCCTGCCAGAGGCTCATCGAGAAGCAGCAGCTTCGGCGAGCACACCAACGCGCGGGCAAAATCGACCCGCTTCTGAACGCCGTACGGCAAGGTCGCGACGACCGCGTTGGCGTATTGCGCAATGCCGAGCAGGCTCAGCACCGACAAGACGCGCTTGAGAAAGGTGCGTTCCTCGGCGCGGGCGCGCGGCAAGCTGAAAGCGTGTTCGAGAATATTAGTGGACGCTTGCCGCGTCAGGCCGGCCATCACGTTGTCGATCACGGAGAGATGCTTGAACAGCGCGTTGTGTTGAAAGGTGCGGGATATGCCGCGTCGAGCCACAGTCAGCGGCCTGGCACCGGACAATATCTCGCCCGCAAAATTGATGTCACCGTCGTCCGCGCGATAGACGCCGCAGATCACGTTGAGCAGCGAGCTCTTGCCGGCCCCATTCGGCCCGATCAATGCGCAGATCTCGCCGGCGTTCACGTCGAAGCTGAGATTGCTCAGCGCCTTGATACCTTTGAATGAGAGCGAGATGTCGCGCAGCCGCAATATCGGTTCGCCCATCAGACCCTCACTCGGCGGCTGTCAGCAAATCGCGCGTGCCGGCGAGCGCTTCCTCGCGCTTGACGCGCTCGATATCGCGATACCGATGTGCTGGATGGTTTTCTGGCACGTAGGCCCCGGCGCCGAAGAGCTTTTCGCGCAGCGTTCCCTCGCGATAGCCGGTCGGATAGGCGCCACGCCTCTGCAACTCAGGGACAAGATATTCAACGACGTCTTCGAAGGTCTCGTGCGTCACCGCATAGGCGAGATTGTAGCCGTCGACATCCGTCTCCTCGGTCCACTCCTGC
>CAWJRE010000047.1:0-55185 GCA_963845075.1 uncultured Alphaproteobacteria bacterium
GGTGACGGCGGCGGCTAGCTTCACCTCTTCATGGGACGCGGAGACTGGCACTGGCGAGACGGTGCTGCAGGGGAATCTCGACGATCAATGGCTATGTTGCGCTTGACGGCGGCCGCGAGCTGCAGAACCGGGCGCACTGACTTGGTCAGCAGTTATTTCGAACTCGGTTACAATCCTTATGGGACGAGCATTGGCGGCGGGACGCTGGACAACGCGGCGGGCGAACGTTCCTGATCGAGAGCGATCAGAATATCTATGCCATAGGGCACCACACTGTTCACCAACGAGGGCCAGCTCACCAAATCGGTGACGACGGGGACGACGACGATTGAGGTCGCGTTCGACAACACTGGGACGGTGAACGTCGAGACCGGGACGCTGGCGCTGGATATGGCAGGACGTCGGCTCTGTCGGCCTTCACCGTGGCATCGGGCGCGACGCTCGCCTTCGTTGGCGGCACGTTCGACCTCACCGGTGGGGGCACGCTCGGCAGCGGCACGTTGGCGGTCACGGGCGGTACGGTAGACATTTCCGGTGGGGGCACGTTCGGCAGTGGCACGTTGGCGGTCACGAGCGGCACGTTGAATGCGGGCGCGAACGATCTCACTGTGGGGTCCTTTCAGCAGAGCGGCGGGACGCTGTCCGGGACTGGGATGTGACGGTGACGGCGGCGGCCAGCTTCACCTCTTCATGGGACGCGGAGACTGGCACTGGCGAGACGGTGCTGCAGGGAATCTCACGATCAATGGCTATGTTGGCTTGACGGCGGCCGGGGAGCTGCAGAACCGGGGCACACTGACTTGGGTCAGCAGTTATTTCGAACTCGGCTACAATCCTTATGGGACGAGCATTGGCGGCGGGACGCTGGACAACGCGGCGGGCGCAACGTTCCTGATCGAAAGCGATCAGAATATCTATGCCAGTAGTGGCACCACACTGTTCACCAACGAGGGCCAGCTCACCAAATCGGTGACGACGGGGACGACGACGATTGAGGTTGCGTTCGACAACACTGGAGGGTGGACGTCGGGACCGGGACGCTGGCGCTGGGTGGTGGCGGGACGTCGGCTCTGTCGGCCTTCACCGTGGCGTCGGGCGCGACGCTCGCCTTCGTTGGCGGCACGTTCGACCTCACCGGTGGGGGCACGCTCGGCGGCAGTGGCACGTTGGCGGTCACGGGCGGTACGGTAGACGTCTCCGGCGCGGTCACGGGGACGAACTGGTTTACGATCAATGGCAGTGCGACCTTGGAGTCGAGCGGCTCCGTCGCTGCCGGCGCGACCGTGACGTTCGTCGGTCCTACAGGCACGCTCGACATCGGCCAACCCTCGACCTTCAGCGGTGAAATCGCCGGGATTTCGGGAAGCGGCGACGTGATAGATCTCGGGGGATTTAACTCGACCGCGAACGATCAATTCCAGACTTCAAACAGCTACAACAGCACCACCAACACCACGCTGCTGACTGTGACCGATACGACGGACCACGTGTCAAAGTCCGTTACATTGGTCGGAAATTATACAACCGCCAACGGCATTAGTTGGACGGCTAGGAGCGATGGCAATGGCGGAGCCGATGTCGTCGATCCGCCAGTGACTGATCCCTCCACCGACCTATCGGTTTCGTTCCCTACTGCAAGCAGGGTCAATGGTACGATCACCTTTGCCGACGCAGACTCCTCCAAAACGCAGACGTCGAGCTTTTATGCCCGAAAACACAGGGACCGGCTATATCGGCACCTTCTCGCTCCACCCGGCGAGCGCGAACAACGGCGACGCGTCGGTCGGCTGGCAATTCTCGCTCGACAACGACCAGATTAAATTCGCGCCCCACCAGACTGTAACTCAGTCGTATGACGTGAGCATCACCGACCCGCAAAACCCAGGCGCGAATGTAAACCAGACCGTTTCTGTGTCGATGGGTGGACCGGGCAACGATAATTTTGTCTTCCACCCGGGTATCGGCGCTGACACCATCGTCAACTTCAATCCACGCGCCAACACGATTGAGCTTGACAAATTCGCCAATGCTCAAACGCTCTCCCAACTGGCCTCACTCATCACCACAGACATCCATGGCGACGCAATGATCGAGCTTGGGCACCACGATAGCCTTACAATCCCCGGCCTTACGCAGACCTATCTGCAAGCGCATATCGAAAGTCTTGTGCGCCTGCATTGATGGCCCCGGCAGCCGCAAGAGCGGTAATTCAGCAATCAACGAATAACGAGGCTGCGGGTAGGAGAAAGGCGAGGCAGCGTTTCGCACGTAAAGAATTCGCAATCCCGGCCAATCCCTGGCTCGAGCGTGTTAAGATCATCGATCCGTTCCGGTGATGCTTAATGTAATTCGTCCGCTCGCGCCTGCGTGATCGACAATAGCGTTGTCCGACACCTTTCAGTCGCCAGTTTTGTCGAAAGCGGCGATCATCGACGGTGGCCGCGATCCCACTCGTCCTGGAGGCGGATACTACCTTGAGCCGGCGAGCGAAGGTCTCGCGAATACGTGCGCGGCAGTCCAGTCCCGACGTAGAGGGCGTCATGCGGAAGTTGCTTCGTGGATCACCGCGGGTGCACTGCAGATCGCCCAACCGTCCCAGCGCCAGAACTAGCTTCCGCGGTGACAATCAGGTGCTGGTAATACGCAAACGATTGCACAATCGCCTCAGGAGCCGGATACAGAATGCATGGGACGCGGATGCGCGGATGCGTAAATGGCGCGTAGCGTAAACGTGGAATATTCCTCTCCGTACGAAGCTTTTACCGCCTAGCAATAGCTGCTAATTTTGCGCAAAGGGTGAGCGTGCTCCCTCGAGCTTAAAGGCGCATAATAGGCGGGACCAGCTTGCATGGCGGGACGTAGCTCGATTTTCAGCGGCAAGAACATTAAGCAGGAGATTGGCTATATCGAAGGCGGGCGAGCCTTCGATCTATTTGAGAGACCGCGTGCCACCTACGATCGCGATACGGGTCTTCTGCGCGATCCGAACACCCTAGCGATTATTGGCTACATAACTCTAAAAAGCACTTTTGTTGGTTCCTCCCGGATAGCCGAAGAGTTGTTCGCCGAACCCGGAAGCGTTCGTCTGCGCGAGCGACGAGATAACGATCCCGCCCATGCCGCCGCCGAAGCTCCGGCGGAAATAACGCAGCGTGTCGGACCGAACGAGGAATATGACGCTTCGAGGATCGGTGAGTCCCGCAGTAATTTTGAACGTTTTGCTTCAGCCCACCCGGTAGAGCTCAATCACGCGGAAATTTTCGCTGAAGCTCGTGATCGCCGTGCTTCTCAAAAGAGATCTGGGCAACAGTCGAAGTATGAATGCGTTTTAGGCGCTGTGGAGACTGCTCCGCTGAACGACCCGTCCGTCCATGGTGATACCCGGCCATTTGACGCGGGGTTGCAGAGGGATATCGAGTCATCAAAAGAGGCGTCCCCGGGGGGATATACCCAAGCATCAAACGAGGCGTCTTCGCAGGGAGATGCCGAGTCATTAAGCGAGACGAAGCCATCAAACGACATGTCCCCGCAGGCCGATACCGAGCCCTTAAACGGACCATCTTTGAAGGCTGATAGCGAGCCATCGAATGAGGCGTCCTCGCGGGGAGATGCCCAGCCATCAAACGAGGCGTGTTCGCAAGGAGATGCCCAGTCATTAAGCGAGCTCGAGCCATCAAACGACACGTCCTCGCAGGCTGATACCGAGATGGAGGGTGACAGCGAGCCATTGAACGAGGCGTCCTCGCAGGGAGATACCCAGCCATCGAACGAGGCGTCTTCGCAAAGAGATGCCCAGTCATTAAGCGAGACCGAGCCATCAAACGATACGTCCTCGCAGGCTGATACCGGGCCCTTAAGCAAACCGTCTTTCGAGGCTGATAGCGATTCGCAAGGAGATAACGAGCTATCAAACGAACCGTACTCACAAGGAGATACCGAGCCATCAAACGACGCGTCGTTGCAGTTGCAAGTTGATACCACGCTACTAGTAGCGTCCTTGCAGAGTGATGCGGAGCCATCCTCTGCGGCCGACACTAAGCCCTCAATTGTTTTTTCCTTGCAGGTAGAGCCCGAGCCCCCAAATGGCCTCCTTTGCAACGCAGAGTCAGAGTCCATAAATCAGCTTTCCTTGCACGGTCCGCCCGAACTGAACGGCCCTTCGTTGCAAGATGAGCGCGAGGCTGCAGACGAACCTTGCGTACAGACTGTATCCGAACCCCTAAGGCCTTCCTTTCAGCAGGAGCCCAAACTCTCAAGCGAGCCCTCTTTGCGGGTTGAGCGCGATCTCTTAAACGAGCCTCCCCTTGAGGATGATAGGCATGTCGTAGTTGCGCCGTCAGCACCACTCAATGATGCTGGCCAAACTGCAGTCTCTCAGTCGAGCGAGTTGACCGTTTCAGAGCCGAATAAAGGTGATCTCGACAGCTGTTGCAGGATCCTCGATGTGAGCGCTAAGGGCGCGCTGCGAGCGGTCGACAATTTTATGGTCGAGCTTGCGGAGTTTCTGCACGCACGACGCAGCTCTGTTGAAACCACTGACCCATCCTCGAACCAAGACGAAACCTGGCCACGGCTTTCGTTATGCCTCCGTAACGACTCCCAGCAGCAGGACCTGCGGTACGATCCCCACACCGATTGGGTAGGGCTAATTGACGAGGGTGAGACCTTTGGCGTGCCGCATGAAAAGCCGCCCAACGGCACGAAAGATACACAAACAGTATCGCAGAATAGGCCCCTTCCGGCTATGGTGCCGGAACTCGGCGCAGGGAGACGATGACAAAGGCGGTTTTAGGAATTATCGGCGGGTCGGGCATCTACGACCTGCCGGGGCTGACCAATGCGCAAAGCAAGATCATCGAAAGCCCCTGGGGCAAACCATCCGGCGCGCTGCTGACCGGCGAGATCGCCGGCCTGCCGATCGTCTTTCTGTCGCGCCACGACAAGGGCCATCGGCTGTCGCCGAGCGACATCAATTATCGCGCCAATATCGACGTGCTCAAGCGCGCGGGCGTGACCGATCTCGTTTCGCTTTCGGCCTGCGGCTCGTTCAAGGCGGAGTTGGCTCCCGGCACCTTCGTGTTGATCGATCAATTCGTCGACCGCACCTATGCGCGCGCGAGCTCGTTCTTCGGCGCCGGCTGCGTGGCGCATGTCTCGATGGCGCATCCGGTGTCACCGCGGCTGCGCATTCATCTCGCCGAGGCGGCGAGGGCGGAAGGCATCCAGATCGTGCGCGACGGCACTTATGTCTGCATGGAGGGGCCGCAATTCTCCACGCTAGCCGAAAGCCTCACCTACAAGAATCTCGGCTATTCGGTGATCGGCATGACCAATATGCCGGAGGCGAAGCTCGCGCGCGAAGCAGAGATTTGCTACGCCACCGTCGCCATGGTGACCGATTTCGATTGCTGGCATCCGGATCACGACGCCGTCACCGTGCAGGACATCATAAAAGTGCTCACCGCCAATGCGGAGAAAGCAAAGCGCCTGGTGGCGCGCTTGGCGCGCGATTTCCCACGTGAGCACGAGCCTTGTCCGATCGGCTCCGACCGCGCGCTCGACAATGCGCTGATCACCGCTCCGGAAGCCCGCGATCCGGAGTTGTTGAAAAAGCTCGACGCGGTCGCGGGGCGGGTGCTCACGGGCTGACCGGCTATCTTTTGTTCCTGCTCCGGGATTGCTGGGGCATTCGTTAACGCGGCCTTTGCCTCGTGATTTGACAGCAGTGCTTGCCTATGAGACTTCCTCAGCCTTCATTAGTCTTCACCCAAGCACGGACCCCAATCACCACGAATTGGCGCTGGCAGGCGCGAACTAACGAGCGTTAAAGTGGCGCAACCGATCGTTCCCCTCATCATGTGCGGCGGCGCCGGGACGCGGCTGTGGCCGGCCTCGCGCGAAAATCGGCCGAAGCAGTTCCTGCCGCTGTTCGGGCCGCTGTCGACCTTCCAGGAAACCATTCGCCGCGTGTCCGATCCGGCTTTGTTTGGCCGGCCGGTGATCGTGACCAACGCCCAATATCGTTTCCTGGTCGCCGAGCAACTCGCGGCGATCGGTGCGGAAGCCGACATTCTGCTCGAACCGGTGCGGCGGGATTCCGGTCCGGCGATTGTCGCGGGCGCGACTTATGCGCTCCGCCGCGGCGACGATCCGCTGGTCGTCGCGCTTGCCGCCGATCATGTCGTGACCGATCCGCTCGCCTTCGCCAAGGTGTGCGCGACGGCGGGCGAAGCGGCGTAGCAGGACAGGATCGTCATGTTCGGCGTCGAGCCGACGCGCGCCGCCACCGAATACGGTTACATCCGTCCCGGCGTGCCGCTGGCGCCGGGCCTTTTCGGCATCGAGCGGTTCGTCGAAAAGCCCGATGCCGAAACCGCGGCGCGGTACGTGGCCGAGGGCTATGTCTGGAACTCCGGCAACTTCGTGTTTCGCGCTGGATTCCTGCTGGAAGAATATCGCCGCTTCGAGCCGGAAAGCGGCGCCGCCGTCGAGGCGGCGATCGAAGGCGCCGGCAGCGATCTCGGCTTCGTCACTCTGGAGGCGGATGCTTTCAGCCGCGCCACCGCAAAATCGATCGACTATGCGGTGATGGAGCGCACCGCGCGCGCGGCGGTCATGCCGGTGTCCTATGGCTGGTCGGACGTGGGCTCCTGGCAGGCGGTCTGGGAATTGTCGGAACGCGACGCCGACGGCAATGCCGCGCAGGGCAAGGCCGTCTTTGTGGATGCGCGCAGCTCCTATGTGGCGAGCGACAAGCAGCTCGTGGCGCTGCTCGGCCTCGACAATGTGGTGGTCGTCACCACCGACGATGCGGTGCTGGTGGCAAGCCGCGCAAAGCGGCGACGGCTTGCGCCGGGTCGTCGAGCGGCTCCGGCAAGTCGCGCCGGCGCTGACGCAAGACCATCTGAAAGTGCACCGGCCCTGGGGCTCCTATCAATCGCTCGATCTGGGCGACCGCTATCAGGTCAAGCGCATCGTGGTGAAGCAGGGCGGGCGATTGTCGCTGCAGTTGCACCATCATCGGGCCGAGCATTGGGTTGTCGTGCGCGGCACCGCGCGCGTGACGATCGGCGACAAGGTGCAGATGGTGCACGAAAATGAATCGATTTACGTGCCGATCGGCACGCACGCACCGCCTGGAAAATCCCGGCAAGATCGACCTCGAGCTGATCGAAGTGCAGACCGGAAGCTATCTGGGCGAGGACGATATCGAGCGGATCCAGGACGACTACAACCGTTCATGATTTGACGGATTGCTGCAGCACCCTTTGGTCAGCTGCAATCGGGTAATGCCGAAGCGCGATTCCGTCGCTTGCCGCGCCAAGCCGGGCAGACCGGCTCCGGCAATCAAAACCAGGCTCATCAGCAACGCCGCCGCGATAACGTGAATATGCCGAGCGGGCTATAGGCGGAGCGGCAGCAGTCAAGGTCCTGGCACCCCAAACCCGGTCCACTTCCATTCCCGCGACATCTCCCGCGTACTTTACCTCAAGACCCCCGAACTCGCCCACGAAGACGCTACTTCTCCGGACGAAAGGCCGGCTACATCAAATTCCACATCGGGGGCAAGCAGCGATTCGCCAAATCGCTCATCCGCTTCCGCCCACGTGTCGGAGATTTTACGTTTTTCCGGGTTGGCTACTCTAAGGCGCCGAACGCTTTAAAGGACAAGGCGAAGGTGGATCTCTCGCATTCAGTGCCCTTCGTCACAAACGGCGAAATAAGCAACAGCCGAAAGTCTGTACTCACCAGATCCAAGCGCTTTCGGGAAAAATGGCTGGGCTGGAATAGGGCGGTTTGCGGCCCCGGATCGACATTGCGGCAACAATCCAACAAAATTGCGTGTACGGCATTGACTCTGCGAGCGGCAAGAAGTGTGCTGGAAGTGTCGGGGGCGAGGTGCTTCCATGGGGCGGCTTTGTTTCCGCGATCCGTCTGGATCGCAGAAGTTTATTTTTTTGCCGGCGCATTTGTCAGCGTCCCGCTTTGGGGTGGCGAATGAGTTTTGACATCAAAGGGCTCATCGCCGAGCGGGAGGCCGAGCGCTACGAGCTCCATGCGAGCCATCTCAATGAGCAGATGGTCCATGTGCTCAAGACCATTGGTTTCGACAAGCGCTATCAGCGTGGCGTGGGGCAATACCTGTACGACGAGCAGGGCGAGAGGTATCTCGATCTGCTCAGCGGCTGGGGCGTGTTCGCCGTCGGGCGTAATCACCCGACGGTTCGCGAGGCTCTCACGGCTGTGCTCGACAGCGAATTGCCAAACCTTGTGCAGATGGGCGTGTCTGCACTTTCAGGTGTTCTGGCCGAGCGCCTGCTCGAATTCGTGCCTCATCTCGATAAGGTATTCTTTTCCAATTCCGGCGCCGAAGCCGTTGAATCTGCTATCAAATTTGCCCGCGCCGCAACCCGCCGCAGCGGCATCGTTTATTGCAGTCACGCCTTTCATGGTCTGACCTATGGCTCGCTGTCGTTGAACGGCGATCAGAATTTCCGGACGGGCTTCGGTCCGCTTCTGCCCGAGTGCATCGAGGTCCCTTTCAACGATCTCGCTGCCTTGGAGCAGGCGTTGGCTTCGCGCACCGCCGCGGCTTTCTTTGTCGAGCCGATCCAAGGAAAAGGCGTCGTCCTTCCGGACGACGGCTATCTGCAAGGAGCGTTTGAGCTCTGCCGAAAATACGGAACCTTGTTCGTGGCCGACGAAATCCAGACCGGGCTCGGTCGGACCGGCCGGTTTCTTGCGAGCGAGTACTGGGGCATCGAACCCGACATGGTGCTGCTCGCCAAAGCGTTGTCCGGCGGCCACGTGCCGGTCGGTGCGGTGCTGACTCACAAATGGGTGTTCGACAAAGTCTTCAACTCGATGGTGCGCGCAGTCGTGCATGGATCGACGTTTTCAAAGAACGATCTCGCGATGGCGGCCGGGCTCGCAACGTTGCAGGTGATCGAATCGGAAAGACTGATCGAAAAATCGGCGCAACGCGGCGAACGGCTGCTGCGCTTCTTCGAGGAATTGTCCCGCCGTCACGAACTGATCAGATCGGTTCGCGGCAAAGGGCTGATGATCGGCATTGAATTTGGGCCGCCGCGTTCTGCGAGACTCAGAGCATCCTGGAATTTTCTGGAAACCGCGAGCAGCGGCTTGTTTTGCCAACTGATCGTGATTCCGTTGTTCAACGACCATAAACTGCTCACGCAGGTTGCGGGCCACGGCAACCATACGATCAAGCTGTTGCCTACGCTGACCATCTCCGAAGAAGACTGCGCGTGGATCGAACAGTCGTTCGACGCCGTCATTGCCGCCGCACACCGCACGACGGGCGCCGTGTGGAAACTCGGAAAGACCCTCGTCGGCAATGCCGTTCGGGCCAGATCCGCCGCCAGGGCTTGAGGCGGTCTCGGCGTTTTAGATATCGATTCTGTCAGATCGGTTTCACGGTCCGGCCATGTTCAAGCTGCAAAACGCGCAACCCGACTCACGTCGGCCCTTTTTCTGTCGCAAATCTGACACGCATCCTGGGGCAACGCGCGCAGCACATCCGGCGTGTTCCTAATCGCGAATCCGGCGCGCGTCAGGTAAGGTGAGCCGCTCCAGAGCATGATCCCGAAGAGTGGAAGCCGGTTTTCGGAAAGATCATGCTCCACCAAAATATCTGGGCGATGGTCCGATCCAACTTGATTGGATCGTGGTCTGGTCGACCCGCCCCTTTGCTTCGTTATCTTCAGGATAAGTTTGCTCGAGGGACGCTGCAGAATGTCAAATCGCATCCGGACTTGGTCACGATTGCCGCATCCGACGACCGTGGCCTTGGCCGCAGTGATCGCAGCTTGCGGCGGGGCAGGGGCCGCGCCGAGCCATCATGCTCAGCAAGAGTGGAGCGCCTCGGAGGACACCCGTACTCCCGGTGAGGCGGTCATGGCCATCGTGTCTCTGCAGCGCCAGCAAATCACGATCTACGACACCAAGGGCTGGATACTGCGCGCGCCGGTATCGACCGGCCAAAAAGGCCGCGAAACGCCCGCCGGCATCTTCAGCGTCCTCGAAAAGGAGGCTGAGCACTATTCCAACCTCTACGACGATGCCTTCATGCCCCACATGCAGCGCCTCACCTGGTCGGGCATCGCGCTCCATGGCGGGGTGCTGCCGGGGCATCCGGCCTCCCATGGCTGCATCCGCCTGCCTTACGAATTTGCCGGACGTCTCTTCGACGTCACCAAGGTGGGCATGCGCGTGATCATTGCCCCCGGCGACGCCGCGCCCGTGACCATCGCGCATCCGGTTCTGTTCCCGCCGACCTCGAGTGCGAACGCGGAGGCTGCCGCCAAGGCTGCGGCCGCGGAAGCGGACGAGGCGGCCAGCAAGGTCGATCAGGCGAGATTGGCGGCGGCGACGGCCACGCGAGAGGCGGCGCGCGCCAGCGTGACCATGCGCGTCCAGGAGAATCAGAAGCGCAAAGCGGAAGCCAAGGTTGCGGCCGCGGAGCGGGCGGTCGCCAGCGCCTCATCGGACGAGGCCCGCGAGGCGGCCAAGGACGCCCAGACCAAGGCCGCAGCCGCGCTCGCCGACATCGAGGCGCAGTTCGCGACCGCCAAGGAGCAGGCGCAAGCCAAGCTCGATGCGGTCGCGCCCGCGCGCCAGGCCGTGGTCGCCGCCGACGCCGACGCGCGTGCCGCCGCCGAGAAGGCCCGTCAGCTTGCCCACGATCTCGAGCCGGTATCGGTCTTCATCAGCCGCAAGACGCAGCGTCTCTATCTGCGGCAGGCCTTCGAGCCGGTCTTGGACGTTCCGATCACCATCCGCGATCCCGACCGTCCGATCGGAACGCATATCTTCACCGCCATGGACCGCACCGGCGACAATGGCGGGATCGAATGGACGGTGGTGTCTTTGCAACATGGGCAAGCCGAGCGCGCCGTGGCCGAGCACACGGCGCCGGGCGGGTCGGCCGGCGGCCAACAAAACGTCCAGCTGGCCTCGACCGATCAGAATAGCCCCGAAGCCGCGCTCGACCGGATCGTCATTCCTCCGGAAACGGCCGAGCGTATTGCGGCGATGATAGCGCCGCGGTCTTCCGTCATCATCTCGGACGAAGGCTTGAGCTCGGAGACGGGGCGGCGCACCGACTTTGTGGTGCTGCTGAGCGGCGAGCCGCAAGGCGGAATTGCCACGCGGCGCCGCAGTTATGGCGGCTATGGTCGCTACGGCGATCGCTGGGGCTCGCCATTCCGGTCGCCATTCTTTTCCACGTGGTGAGCGACGTTACCTGGATTCGGTCAATCGATTCGCCTGATCCGCGCGTTCGCTTAATCAAGAGACGCCGATCCTCATCAAGCTCTAAACCAGCCAGGGAATCAGTCGCGCCGTGTGCGCCACATAGTCCCTGTACTCGGCGCCAAAGCGCTCCATCATCATTCGCTCTTCCTGCCGAATCCTGAACGCATAAAGCATTCCTACGCCGATCAGCCCGGTCGCGCCGGCAAACCAGTTCGGCAGCAGCATCAGTTGCGCGACGGCTAACAGGAAAAATGACGAATACATCGGATGCCGAACGAACCGATAAATGCCGGTCGTGACGAGCCGATGTTCGTTGCGAATCTCCAATGAGATTGACCAATTTTTGCCAAGGTCCGCATGGCTGCGGTAGAACAACAACAAGGCCCCGCACAACGCGACGACGCCGAGAATCGCAATCGCCGGAATAAGCGGACGATCGAGAGCAGCTGGGAATCCGGTCAAGGAATAGATAGCCGGGACAATCCACAAGCCGAAGAAAGCCAATGAAAGCAGGCCCAACTCGCGCCAACCGAATAACGATTTTGTGACGCCGACTTTCTTCGCTCTTCGCTCGAACGGATAGCGAATGATGTACCAGGCGACCAAGCCGGCGAACCAGACAATCTCGCAAACTGTTGATGTGATCATGGCCTCATCTGCAGGCGCTGCTTGCCGCGCTTCCTCCGCGATGACGATGCCGTTGCTTGAAATTTTTCCGACCTTAGCGGAAACTGGATGGCGAAGAAAGGCGATCGCGGTGTGCTGATGAACCACATGTGGTGTCGGATTCTATCGTTCGGAGCAGTTGCATTCGCGAGTCTTGCGTTGCTGGCGCCCTCACACGCGGAGGCTCGCCAGGTCGTTCATCTCAAGGGCTATTCGGCCGGCACCATTGTGGTGATGACGCGACAGCGCCGCCTCTACTACATGATGACCGACGACACGGCCATTCTGTATCCGGTCGGCGTGGGCAGGCTCGGCATGGCGTGGTCGGGGACTGCCTATATCGACGGCAAATACATCAAGCCGGCTTGGTCGCCTCCCGATATGATCAAACGTGAAAATCCAAGGGTCCCGGCCGTCATTCCCAGTGGCAGCTCGGCCAATCCGATGGGGGCCGCGGCCATGACGCTCAGCGGCGGCGGCCAATATGCGATTCACGGCACCAACAATCCGGGCTCGATCGGCGGATTCGTGTCACACGGATGTATCCGGATGTACAACAGCGACATCTTGGATCTTTACGAGCGTGTCGGTCTCGGCACAAAAGTAGTCGTATTACCCTAGTCCGGCTCGGCAGGAGGGCTGACGTGAGGCTCCTAGCGATCCTTCCCGCATTGCTCGTCGGCGCAGCATTGGCGCTTTCGGTAACGCCGGCCGCGGCCTGGTGGCAGTTCGTTATCAACGGGCCAAACGGAGAGCGGCAGATTTCCCCTCATTTCGAGACCGAAAAGGAATGCAAAAGCGTTCTGAAGGTCACCGCGGCGGAGCTGGCCAAGAAGTATCCCGACCGGTATCCCCTGGTCGGAAGCTGCGAACAATACCGCTAAACGACCCGAAAAAGGTTCGGTGGTGCGGATACACCGGTGAGCGCCATCTTCCCGGGATTTGCGGCTTATGACGGCGCAATTTAGGCCTCTCCGGAAGCCGTTTTACTGTGAGTTGTGACTTTTTTGCACTAGTCCGCGCGCCTGGATTGCAGCTATTTTCCCGCTTGTCGCATCTCAGGAGTGGGCTTCCATGAAACAATTTCTAGCCGTCGCTTGTTTGGCGGTCTTGGCTCTAATCGTGATGGATTCGGGTCAGGTGGTTACGGGCCCGACGGGCCTGACCATTAAGGGGGGACAAGCACTGGCGGCCGATATGCCTCCGCCGCCCCCTCCTCCGGTTGTCGCACCTGTCGGCAAGGGGAAGGCGCCCTACATTGGCAAAGGCAAGGGAAAGGCGCCGCCCCCGGTGGTCACGAAGGGCTAATTCTTCCGGGCTAAATTCTATTTCTGCTTGGAAGGGGGGTCGGGGGTGACGGCCACAAGAAGGGGTGACCTTGCTTATCGTCGCAAGGCGGTGAGGACAGAGCGAACCCCTTCTTTGGCCGTTACGCTTTTCCGGTTTCGTGCGTGGTGTGGCTGTACAGTTTAGGAGGAACTCATGAGGTACGGTTTACCTCTGCTGTTCTGCGTGAGCCTGGCTGCCGCGTGTCTGCACGGCTTGCCGGCGCATGCTCAGATGATAGGCCAACTCAACGCTAGCGCGGATTCCGCGGCGGCGTCGGCGCCTTCGAACAAATACAGTCCCAGCCACAGATTTTTCGTCGAATTTCGGGCGCGCAACGCGGCCAGCTACGGCCATATGTACGTCATGTATGGCGAGGTGAACGAGCGCCACGAAGTCATCAGGAGCGAGATCGCGGGCTTCTTCCCAGCGGGAGACTCCCGGACTTGCGAGAATTGCAGCGTCTATAACTGGACCATCGGCCATGTGGTTCCTGTGGCGTCCGAGATTGGTGCCAGCGACGGGGATCTCGAGGAGCAATATGTCCTTGCGCGCTACCGCGTTTGGATCGATGCCGCCCAGTACAAAAGGCTGGTGGCTTATATAAAGCAGCGGAAGGCTCATCTGGGCCCGTGGCACGCTTTTCTCAATAATTGCGTCACGTTCGGACGAGACGTGGCGGTATTTTTGAACCTGAATGTTCCGCCGCTTATGCGAATCGCGCCGAGCGTGGTGATGTATCCCAAGGACGTGGTCGAATGGATCCGCGACGCCAATAAGCGGCGAGAAGGACCAGGGACCGCTCAAGGATGCGCCGGGCGCTCTGCCGGCGGAGGTCGTGGCCAAGGTGCATGCCAAGCTCGACGCAGGCAGCGGACGCGAGCGCGACCGGCAGCACCGCCGAAGAAAAGCCTGCTCCCAAGAAGCGGCTTGCCAACAAGCCCGAAGAGAGCAAGGTATCGTCTGCGATCCACTAGAGCGTCAGTCGCTTCAGGCTGGAAGCGATTGCGCTCTAAGATTTTGATGGGGCATGATCTTTTCGGAAAACCGGCTTCCACTTTTCCGGATCATGCTTTAAGGATCGCAGACTCGAGCCGCCGAAAGTGCCGGAACGTCAGCGGCGCCGGCGCCCGAGACCACAGCATCCAAATCGGCCGCGTTCCATGGCAGGGGCGAGGAGGATTTGCGTCATTTGGCGGCGTCCGCAATCGCGATTCGCTATTCCCGCCGGCGGCATGATGTGTCGACCGGGCCCGGTGGGATGGCGCGCGTCGCCGGCGCGATGAGTAAGCTTCGCCATTTGGGTTGGCTCCGCCCGCTGCTGCTAGCCTGGACGCTATTTGAGCTTCGCCACTGCCGCTGTCGCCCAGGGTCAAGGCGCCGCCCAGGATCGCGCGTCACGCGCAGTCCGGCTGACGCGTGTCTTCGATTCGCCGGAGGGTTGTCGCTCGGCGCCCCACTGGCGCTCACCAAAGCGAAGCTGCGCCCAGGCGGGACGTTGAGGATCGTCGCCTTCGGCTCATCGTCGACCACCGGCTTTGGCGCATTCGGAAAGGGCACCGCGTTTCCCGACGTGATGAAGGACGAGCTGTTGCGGCTGCATCCCGACGTCACGATCGAGCTGATCAACAGCGGCCGCATCATGGAAGACCTTGGCGACAACATCTCTCGCATCAACGACGATGTGCTGCGCTACAAGCCCGATTTGCTTATTTGGCAGATCGGAACCAACGACGTGGTGTGGCGCGGCATTGCCGACAATGCGAAAGAAATGCTCGCTGATGCCGTCAAGCGCATCAAGGCTGCCAAAACGGATGTCGTTCTGTTGGATCTGCAATATGCGCCGCTGGTGACGCTGACGAGCCGCTATGAGCGCATGGAGAGAATCATCGCCGACGTCGCGGCCGAACAGCGAGTTCGGCCACTTCCCGCGCTTTCTTCTGATGAAGCGGGCGATCGACGCGGGCGTCACCGGGCTCGTCTCGTGGGACGGTCTGCACAATTCGGCCGAGGGCTACGCGTGCGTCGGCGTCGCGCTCGCCCGCATGATCGATGCCGCGGCCCGGCAATAGTGCGCGGCCGAAGGGTTTCCATCTCCGAGAACTCGACATCCTTTCGCGCGAGTCCGATTCGCTTCATCGGATCAGGCTTAAGGATCCATGCGCGGAATGGGGCGCGCCGATTGGAAACGAATCGGTCTGTCCGGCCGCCGCCAAAACGAGATCGAATCTTCTTCGAAACGAGAACCAAGCTTTTCGATTCGCTGACGAATCACATCGACGCGGACTTGAATGTCGTCTCATCCGAGAAATCCGCTCCGCTCTTCGCGGACCTCGCTCTCGATGCGCAAGGTCTGCCCATCACGAAGATCTTGAGCGCGACTGCGCTGCCTCTTCGGGTGATCAATTCGATCTCGCCGCGAAGACGAAAGAGGGAGCTGCGAAGGGCGATTCTCGGAAGGATGCAAGCGGCCGGTGGCTAGCCGTAAATTGCCGGCGCCGAAATTTATCCGGTCGCCGCGAGTTACTAGGGCCGCCGTATCAGCGAACCAAAGAATTTACGCGGAAGGGCAGCGCGCCGGTCGTGGCAGGCGCGGCGGTGTTGAGCACGACGACTTTGGTGCCCACCCGCGCGCGGTTGTAGAGATCGACAATGTCTTCGTTGGTCAGGCGGATGCAGCCGGAGGACACATTTGTGCCGATGGTCCACGGCTCGTTGGTGCCATGAATGCGGTAGAGCGTGTCCTTGTTGCCACTCCAGAGGTACAGAGCGCGCGCGCCGATCGGATTTTCCGGGCCGCCCTTCATGCCGAGGCCGCTTCGCAATTGCACCATGTGCGGTCGGATCTCGGGCTTCCTCTCCAGCATCTCGGCGGTCGGATACCAGTCCGGCCATTCCTGCTTGGAATGAACGGTGGCGCGGCCGGACCAGACGAATCCCTCGGCCCCAACGCCGACGCCGTAGCGGACGGCCTTGCCGCCGCCCTGCACCAGATAGAGGAAATGACTGGATGGATCGATGACGATCGTGCCGGGCGGCTCGCGCGTCGCGTAGGTTACGTCTTGGCGCGCGAAAGACGGGTCCATCTGCCGCGACTCAGGAGCGGTCGCGCAGCCGATGAGACCCGTTAAGATGAAGCTGATGAAGGCTAAGGTAACCCAGCGGGGACCAGACCTAGTCCGGTGGACCCATCGACTCACACCAAAACGCGCCGCAGTCCTTGACTGCGGCGCGCTAAGGTCAACCCCCGAATTAGCCCTTCGTGACGACGGGCGGGGGAGCTTTTCCTTTACCCTTGCCAATGGGGCGCTTTCCCCTTGCCGACAGGCGCCACAACGGGCGGCGGCGGCGGCGGCGATATCGGCGGCGAGGGCTTGCCCGCCCAGCGAAACGCCGAAACCCGAGTTCATCTTTACCACCGGGCTGGCATTCATCACGACCAACGCCAAGGCGGCTGTGCGGCAACGCCGAAAACTTTTTTCATCATTGGTGGGCTCCCCAATCCCGTTTGAGAACTGTAGAGGAACGTAACAGAGTCCTTCGGCAACCGCCTAGTGCAGAAAAGCCACACTCTATAGCAATGATCGCTCGACTTCTGCCTTGGAGGGGGATGCTCATGCGCGGGCGCAGAATCAAGCTTTCGATTCAACGTCGGATGGTGATCGATTTTCTTTATTTTGCCCGCGCCGTCCCGACCGTGCCTGTGCAAAAGCAGATGTCGATCGCTGATTTGGTCGCGGCGCGTGCCGCTTGCCGCGACCGGCCGCGATGGACCGCCATATTCGTCAAGGCGTTTGCTCTGGCCGCCGACGAGGTTCCCGAATTGCGGCGGGCCTATGTGAAAATCCCCTGGCCGCAGCTCTACGAATACCCCACCAGCAAGGCCAGCATCATGATCGAGCGCGACTATCGCGGCGAGCCGGCGCTCTGCCCCATTTCGGTCAAGGATCCAGCCCGGCAGCCGCTATCCGCAATCGGCGACGTGCTGGACCATGCCTCGACGGTTCCGTTGGAGAACCTGAAGGAATTTCAGCGCTGGAAGCGTCTGACCCAGGTGCCGCGCCCGCTGCGGCGGCTGTTGTGGTGGGTCGGCCTCAATATCGGCCGTCAGCGCGGCAATTTTTTCGGGACGTTCGGCGTATCGGTCTATTCGGCGCTGAATGCCGAGTCGCTGCATCCGCTGTCCCCGCTCACGGCGCTGCTCAACTACGGTGTTATCGACAAGAATGGCCGCGTGACCGCGCGGATCATGTACGACCACCGCGTGATGGACGGCGCGACCATTGCCCGTGCGCTTGGGCGCATGGAGGAGATTCTCAACTCCGTCATCCTCGATGAGATTCGATCGCTGCCCGGCGCTGCGGCCGGAGTGGCTGTCCAGTCCGCCCCAAAGGCGGCGGCGGTCGGTGGCGGTTAGCCTCTTCTGAAATTCAAGGCCAAGAGGTTGAAGCCCCTGGCGCAGCGGCTGGCGCCTGCTGAAACGAGCAGCGCTGCCGTTGCATTGGCACCGGCCGACTTTTAGACTTTGGTTGGTTGGCGGACGCAGTAAGCGATGGTGTCGGTGCGATGCGATTACTGAGGCCGACAGTGTCAGACCGTTCGAAATTGCGAATACGCGCAGTGCTGATTGCAGTGCTGCTGGCGGCCGTGGCGGCAGCGAAGCCTGCTTTTGCCGATCCGCTGGCGGATGCAAACGCTGCCGAAGCGCGCGGCGATTTCGCTGCCGCTTTGCCGATCTATCGCTCGCTGGCGGAAAAAGGAAATGTCGGCGCGCAAAAGCATCTCGGATATCTGTACGAGATCGGCGCCGGCGTCGACCGCGATTGGCTCAAGGCGGCGGAGTGGTACAGCAAGGCAGCGGAGGCCGGCGACGAAAGCGCCGCCGCGGCGCTCGGTTTCATCGGACGCAATTGGGTGCGCGTGAACTCCACGGGAAATCAGGTCATCTATGGGCTGGTCGAAAAAGCCGCAAAAATGGGCAATCCGCGAGCGCAATTCAGCCTCGGCCTGATGAATTACCGGATCGGCGATTTGTCGTTCGACAAAGCCACCGGAAATCTTGATGAGGCGCTCGTTTGGTATCGCCGCGCGGCCGAACAGGGCGACGTCGATTCCGAGATCGTGCTGGCGCTTGCTTACGCCAAAGGGATCGGCGTCCAGCAGAGCGATGTCGAAGCTTACAAATGGTATGACATCGCGGCGGCGCTCGCCAAATACGCCGACGTCAGGGATGACGTGATCAGGCGGCGGGACGAACTCGCGCACGCCATGTCGCTGTCGCAACTTGAAGAAGCCAAAAAGCTGTCGGTCGATTGGAAGACACGGCCGAGCCGGTAACCGCTCGGTCAAATTCAATCCGGAGCGCTCAAACGCTAGAGCATGATCCGGAAAAGTGGAATCCGGTTTTCCGAAAAGATCATGCTCAAACAAAAAGCTAGAGCGGGATGCCGATCGAACTATAACTCATCCCGCTCTAACTGGCCGCACTGTCCCGCCGGCTGACCAGCACGGCGATCACGAACAGCAATGTGGTCGCTCCGAAGCAGGCAGGCACGGCCCACGGCAGCGCGACCGTCTGTCCAAATGCCAACCCCGCGATCGTCATGCCGACGCCAATCGCGGCGCCGGCGGACAGGACGGCAAAGGCCCACGCCGGCGTTACGGTTCCGAAACGGCCAGACCCGGCCAACAGCGGCGCCAGCACGAGCGGCGCCAGCGCGATCTGGGCGGAACTGAAAGCGAGCATCGCACCGAGCAGTCCGGCAATTCCGAATGTATGCTCAGCGCCGATGTCGGCGAGCAGGAAAGTCGCCAGAACCAAAAGTCCGATCACAAGCCCGGCGATCAAGGTCCCGCGCGCCCGCCCTCCGCCGGCTGTGCCGGCCGCCGATGTCGATTGAGAGCGCCAACGTCGGCACGATGTCGCTGCCGACAACATCGAGACCCGCCGCGATCAACGACCCCATCGTCGCGACCGCGAGCGCCAAAACGCCGAGCATCAAAAGCGACACAATAGCCGTGGCCACCGAATTCTCTTGCGCAAGCAAGCTCGCCACAAAGACTTGCGTGGCGTTGCCTTCGGACGTGCCCGCCAATGTCAACCCGGCGATGGCGCCGAACAGGACAATGAAAAGCGCCATCAACGGCACCTCGAGCGCATAGGTCACGCCGAAAGTCTTGAAGGCCGCCGTCCACTCGCCGTCCTTGAACTGGCCGGCGTCGCGGAGCCTTGCGAAGGCGGCGACCCTTTGCCAGTTCACCACATCGACGATCGGATGCAGAAGCGGCAACACGATCAGCGAGATCAACGTCATCGCCGACACGGACGTGCCGGACTGCAGTGCGTCGAGAGCCTCGCGCGCAAACGCAGGCGCGCCGCCGAGGAAAAGTTCGAAAGCCGTGACGATTGCGGCCAGCACGATCAGGGTCATGGCGAGAATGCCGACCAGCGAATTGAGAATCTTCTGCAGTCGAACGAACAGCCGCACGCCTGTGGGCTCCCGCTCGCGAGGACCGTCGGCTTTCGCGGCGCCGGGCCGGACGCTGGTGTCGAGATAACGAGCGCGCCTTCGAAAATGCACCACCGCGCAGACAATGACGATCAGCGCCAAGGCGACGATACCCTTGAGCGGCATTGCGCCGATGGCCGAGCCCTGCAGATAAAGCAAGAAGACTGTCGCCGCGAACAGCCCGAAGTACGTCAGGCCGAGTTGGATTTGCGTGGCGTACAAGATCCCGAGCCGGCCGGAAGCAAAAGTGAAGCTTGCGACGACCAGGAAAATCGCGACGACGAACAAGTCTGCGATGCCGCCGCTGCCCGAAAAAACGGTCCTCAGCACGATCGCAAGCCCGATCATGACGCAGACGATAAGGCCATAGATGGCGAACACGGTCAGCGCGGCGGCGAACGCTCTGACGCGCGGGTCATTGCCGTGCCGCCGCGCAATGAATTCGTGCACCGTGATGGAGCGATCGTGAACGAGGGCGCCTTCCAGAAACTGTAGTATCGGCCTACGCAGTGCGTAGAAGAGGGACAGGCCCAATCCCACCGACACGAGATAAGCGGCCACCGGCCAGAGTTCGCCGCCGATGCCCCATGCCAAAAGAGGCGCTAGAGCGACCAATCCCAGCCTGTAGATGATCGAGGAGTTCTGGATGACACGCGGCGCAACGTGTCCGGCGGACGGCGCGGCATCGTGCGCTCGAGGGCCTGATTGTCGGTATGCTAGAATTGACGGTGCGATGAAAGCACCGAGGACAGCGGCCGCTGTCACGAGCGCAAGATACAACATGGGATTTAATTCGGCTCGGTGCCTGACCCGCTGTGACTTTAGTCGGTGTGACTTTCGTCCCTGTGACTTTCGTCCTTGTGACTTGGGTCATTGTGACTTGGGTCATAGTGACTTGGGTCATAGCGACTTGGGCCCACTATGATGCGCAATTGGAAGGCACCGGGCAATCGCGGTGGTGAGAGCATGGCGGCGTTAAACGCGGGCGGAGACAAAGTGTCCGTATATCGGGGTATCCGGATGCGTCGCGGCCATGCGGCGATGTTCGCCGTCGTCGCCGCCGCAATGGTCCTGTTTTGGTGCGATTTGGCGCCGGCGGCCGGCACGCCTCGGGTCATTCTGTTGCGCGGGTGGTTCGGCGTATTCTCGATGGGCCTCGATTCCGTCACTGAGCAGCTCAAGGCGCTTGGAATCAATGCGGAGGTCGCCGGGCACTTGAGCTGGCAGAACGAAGTGACCGAGATCGTGCGCGATCGGTCGGCGGGCCGAACCGGTCCCTTGATTCTCGTGGGTCACTCGCAAGGGGCCAACAACGTCATCGACATGGCGCGGGCGCTCGAACAGTCCCACGTTACCGTCGATCTCCTGATAACCCTCTCGCCATTCATGCAAAATCGAGTGCCGGCGAACGTGGCGAAGGCGATCAACTATTATCAGGCTCCCGGATGGGGGCAGCCGCTCGAAGCCGATCAGGGCTTTCACGGCAAACTGATCAACGTCAATCTGGCCGACGATCCGACGATTTCGCACATCGGCATCGACAAGAGCACCAAGATTCAAACCGAAATTGTTCGGGAAATCTCGGCTGTCAAATAGAGCCGATGAGAGAAAGAATGAGCGGAGGAGGTGGCCGCCAGTCCCGTCCAAAAAACGATCTCTCAGCCAAAAAGACCGCCCCTGCCGATAAGCCGCAAATTCGCCTCAGAAAGAGCCAGCCGAAACCACAATCGCTGTTACTTTCCTGCCGCACCTCGCGGCTTTTGCAGTGAGCTACGTCACATTCCCCTTCCTAGAGATCGGTCCGCTAGTTAATATTTCATTCGGTCATTATCAGCAAGTTTCGGGGGGAAGCCTGCAATGCCTGGCGTCCTTGTCGACCGACGGGTGATCTTGGTCGCCGTCGCTCTTTGCAGCTTGGGCGGTGCACCCGCTTGGGCAAATTCGATTTCAAACGCGGGCCCCGCGCCGCACACGCCGAATATTGAAGCGTGGGCCGCGGACAGCCGCATAGCCACATCAGACGCCGCGCCTGCGCGCGCGCTTCTGCGCGTCGCGGATTCGCGAACGGTGGCGGCCGCGGATTCGGCAACCGAAGGCGACGAGGTGCCAAGCCCCGCCTTCATCAGAAAAAGCCTGGGCGCGACCAGCTCGCGGCCGGCCGATTTTAATGGAGGCGACGAAGTACCGAACGTTGCCGCCGTCAATCCCGCCGCGAGACCGGAGACTTCGGCTCCGACGCAGCAACCTGCGGCGGCCCGTTCCGGCGGAGACGAGGTGCCGACATCCGCCGCGCCGGCCGCCGTTCCTGTCGCACCCGACACGTCGCCATCAAAACCGGCGGCGACAGAGGGTAGCGAGGCGCCCGCCAATGCTGTGGCAACTCCGGCCGCGCCTCCAGCGCCGGTCGACCCGATCGTGGAGCAGTTGCGCGAACTCGCCAGCGGCAAATTCGATCGCCTGGTGGGCGACAAAGAAAAACGAGCTGCGCTCGATGCGTTCTATTCGAAGCGCAGTTACGCGCCGATATGGATCACCGAGGGCAAGGTCAACGACCGCGCTTTGGCCGCGATCGACTATCTCGGGCGTGTCGATGCCGACGGCCTGAACCCGGCCGACTACGTGGTGCCGGATGTTTCCTCGATGACCGATCCGGCGAGCCTCGCCGAGGGCGAACTCAAGCTCAGCGCCGCGGTCGTCGCCTACGCGCATCACGCGCAGGTGGGACGCGTGCATTGGACGCGCGTCAGCGGCGACATCTTCTACGACATGAAGGCGTCGGCTCCGGCGGACGTGCTGGCGAACCTGGCGGGCGCCAACGACGTTGCCGCGGCGCTGGCGGCCTACGAGCCGCAAGCGCCCGGCTATCTGGCGCTCAAGGCAAAGCTCGCCGAGCTGCGCGGCAATCCCGGCGGCGCCGCCTTGCCGGGGAAGATCGCGGCCGGACCGGCGCTGAAAGTCGGCATGCAAGACGCGCGCGTGCCGCTCGTTCGTCAGCGTCTCGGCGTGAGCGGCGATGGCGACGTCTTCGACAAGCCGCTCTCCGATGCGGTGAAGAAGTTTCAGCAGGACAACAACCTGAAAGCTGCGGGTACGCTCGACGCGCCGACCGTAGAAGCGCTCAACGGCCGTCACCCGGTTCCGGTCCGGTCCGTCGACCTCATCCTCGCCAACATGGAACGCTGGCGGTGGATGCCGCACGATCTCGGCAAGACCTACGTGCTGGTCAATATTCCGGACTACATGCTCTTCGTTCATCAGAACGGCCGGCAGGTATGGTCCACGCGGATTGTCGACGGCAAGCCGGAAACGCCCACGCCGATTATAAGCGCGGACATGAAGTCCATCACGATCAATCCGACCTGGAACATCCCCGACACGATCGCCGCCAAGGAATACGTGCCGATGATGCGCCAGGATCCGACCATCCTGGAGCGGATGGGGCTGACCGTCACCTACAACCAGAACGGCACGATTCATATCTCGCAACCGCCCGGGCCGCAAAACGCGCTCGGCCAGTTGCGGTTCAATCTGCCCAACAAATTCCTGGTCTATCAGCACAACTCGAACGAGAAGTATCTGTTCGCCAAGCCGGTGCGCGACACCAGCCACGGCTGCATGCGGATCGAAAATCCAGTGAAATATGCGGAAGTTCTGTTGTCGATTGTGCGGCCGCGCGAAGGCTACACCGAAGACCGTATCCGCGGCATGTTCAGCAATCAGGAACTTGACATTCGCCTGCCGACTTTCATTCCCGTGCACGTCACCTACCAGACTGCGTTTGTCGACAAAGACGGCAAGCTGCAGACCCGCGACGATATCTACGGCCGCGACAGGGCGTTGATCGCCATCCTGAAAGGCGATGACCGCAAAGTCGCGGATATCCCGATCGCGCGGAGCGAGAACACCGTTCGCCGCGAGGCGCTGGCCGTTCCGGATCAAATCTGGGGCGGCGGTGGCAGCATCTTTGGTCGCCTGTTTGGCGGGTTCGCGTCGCAGCCGCAGGCGCGCACGGCGACGACAAGCGGGCGCGTCCGCTGACGGGCGCGCACTGACGTTCGCATGATCTTGGCGTTCGCGGCCGCCGAAGCGCCGCGGCGAGCCTCTCGAACATGAGACGACGAAGACCGGTGCGGCGCTTTGCGCGCCGCGACGCAAGGTTAAACCTTCATTAGGCGGTGACTCGGTAGGGTTGGTCCGTTCCCCAGATCGTGGCCCGATCCAATGGGATTGGATCGCTGTCTGGCGACCGACGCGCTGCCTCCAAATTGGGCCGTCCGAGAAACTCACTCGTCGCGCTTCCGCGACGGGGCGGCATCGTTTTGATTGTGCTTGGTTGAGTGCTTGGCCGGCCACCAAAACGGTCTCGCGGCTTACTGGGGAAGCGCGCGGCACGAGCTTTCGAACGTGACCCGCAGAGAATGTGGAAGTGAGCAGTCCGGTCACCAGCGCCGAAAGCCCGACGGGCGCTGCGCGCCGGGATCGTCCGGCGACGCTGCGGCCCAGCCTGCGCTCGAGTTTTGGCGATATTTGCCGGCCGCACGCCACAAAAATCCATAATCCGTCCTTGTTCCCGGCCCGCAGGCGCCTCAAACGGGCGCTTATTTCCGCGCGGGCGCTTCGCAGAATAAGAAGGGCAGGGATGTCGCGTGGTGTACTTGGGTTGGCGGCGCTGACCGCCGCCGGTCTGTTCGTTGCGGTGTTTCTCGGCCTATCCAGCAGCCAAACGTTTTACGCAGGCGGGCCTCCCATCCCCAAGCGCGCCTTGGCTGCCCCGTCCATGATGCAGGTCCTGCGCGACGAGCACGACCTGTTCGAGGACATCTCCAAGGAGCAGACGCCGGCGGAGCCATCGCCGCCGGGACAATTGACGGCGGAGCTTCTGGCGCCGGAGCAATGGGCGCCGCGGCCCGGCAGCTTCGAGCCGCTCGTGCCCGAACCCGCCGAACCCGATCTGACCGAACCGGATCAGAAGGCGGATCATCCTGTCGCGCCCATCACCACGGTGCAGGTCTTTCTCCTGCTCGGCGGTCTGGTCGGCACCGACGGGACCGTGACCAGCGCCGGGATGTTTCATCTCGCCAACATGCTGCGCGAGCTGCCCGACACCACGGTGACGACCTACAACTGGAACAGCTGGCCTGAAGCCTATCGGGCGATCCTGGCCAATCAGGGCAAAGCCAAGATCGTGGTCATCGGTTACAGCGGCGGCGGCTCGCGCGCCACTTGGCTCGCCAACATGCCCTCCAAGCCGCAAATCGATTTGATGGTCTATTACGACCCATCGCCGCGATGGCAGATGAAGCCGATCAGCGCCAACGTGAAGCGGGCGCTCTGCTATCACAACACCAATCCGATGATGTGGGTGCCGGGCATCGGCACTCTCGGGGGCGGTGAGCTTGTTGCCAGCGCGGCCGCAAAGGCGGGCGACGTCCTTGCCGGGCCCGCGATCGAAACCGTCGACATCGCCGAGCAGCATTTTCTCGTCCAGGTCGATCAATCGCTCCATCAGCGCACGGTGGATGCGGTGCGATCGCTGGTCAGCCCGGCGTCGGCGCGCGCGGCGCCGAATCTGAATGCGGGGCAATATCGGCAGGTCGCGCGTGATCGCACGACGGCGCTCGTGCGCCCGTCAGCCGATCGCGGTCAGTTCTCGGTGGCCGGGCTTTAGAGCCAATAGCGCCGGCAGACATAGGGACCGACGACCAGCTGCCGATAACACTTGCGATAGCCGCGGCCGTAAAACCGCGTTTGCGTCGCGGGCGAGCTTGCGTCCGCAGCCTGCTTGATCGCTGTTCCGCTGACGGCGACTGCGCCCGCATTCTGGCAGCAAAAGACATAAGCAAGGGCCGCGAAACCGACGGCGGCGATCGCAACGCGCATGGCTACCTCCTGGAGGCTGTGCAGTAGCGCAGGCTACTCGCGAAGGCACTGAGTCGTCCATGGCGAGCCGCATGTCGCCGCCGCATGGCGTGGACAGTTCCACCCGCATCGGGCACACTCGTCGGCAAGCGGACGTGCCGCGTGAGCGCGCCGCAGCAACAAAAATTTCATTTGGGAGGCCGAACCATGAAACTTCGTGGATTCGCAGCTGCCCTGGCCGCCGGCGCCGGCGTCCTGGGTGCATTCGCGACCGGCGCCGCGGCGCAAGACGACAACGTCTTCAAATTGGCCTTCGTCGCCTTTCTCTCCGGGCCGGCGGCTGAATCGTTCGGCAAGCCTGCCGTGCAGGGTGCCAAGACCGTCATCGATGCGCTCAACGCCGGAAGCCTGCCCAAGCCCTACGACAAAGTCGGCTTCGGCGGCTTGAAGATCGAAATTCAGCTCATCGACGAGGCGGGCGGCGCCACCAAGCAAGTCGAGGAATTGCGCAACGCCTTCGAGCGCGATCATGTCGATGCGGTGCTGGGCTATGTCAGCTCCGGCGATTGCCTCGCGGTCTCGCCGGCGGCCGAGGAGCTCAAGAAGCTTCTCGTTCTGTTCGACTGCGGCACGCCTCGCATCTTCGAGGAGAACAAATTCAAATACGTCTTTCGCACGGCAGCCCACGGCGCGATGGATAATGTCGCGATGGCCCGTTACCTGGTGAAGCGCGGCATCAAGGTTCCCGATGTCGGCGCCATCAATCAGGATTACGCCTGGGGCCAGGATTCGTGGAAAGACTTCAAGGGCAGCCTCGCGCAGCTCGAGCCGGAGGCGAAAGCAAAAGTCGAGCTCTGGCCGAAATTCGGCGCCGGCCAGTACGGGACCGAGATTTCAACCTTGCTGCAGGAGAATCCGGCCCTGGTCTATTCGAGCCTGTGGGGCGGCGATCTGCAGGCCTTCGTGCTGCAGGCGGCGCCGCGCGGCCTCATGAAGGATCGCGTCGTGGTGCTGAGCGCCTCCGACCACGTGCTGCCGCCGCTCGGCAACAAAATGCCCGACGGCGTCATCATCGGCGCGCGCGGCTCCAACGGCCAGTTCGCCGAGAAGAGCCCGATCAACGATTGGTACGTGGCGGCCTTGGCCGCCGCCCATCCGGAACTCATTCCGGTGCAGCCGCACTACCGTGCCGCGCAAGGCCTGCTCGGGCTGAAGACCGCCGTGGAAAAGGCGATGGCCGCCAACGGCGGCAAGAAGCCGACCAGCGAGGAAATGGCTGCCGCCATGGTCGGCATCGAGTGGGATGCGCCGCCCGGCCATATCAAGCTGGCGCTCGGCGACGGACATCAGGCCATCCAATCGAACGCCGCCGGGCGATCGAAGTGGGATCCGGACGCCAAGATGGTGCGGCTCATCGACATCGAGCGCTTTGCCGCGGAGTGCGTGAATCCGCCGCCCGGCATCAAGTCCGTCGACTGGATCGCGCAAGGCTTCCCCGGCGCCAAATGCGAGTGAACGGCGAGGCGCGCTGACAAATCGCAAAGCGGCGCGCAGGCGACGCGCTCCGCTTTGCCTCATGCATGATCCGAAAAAGTGGAAACCGGTTTTTCGAAAAGGATCATGCTCAAACAAAAAACTTGAGTGGGATGACGTTTCGAAGAAGCGTCATTCCACTCTAAGTGTAGAGAACGAGCGTGAAACTCGCAGCAGCGATCCTGATCGACGGCGTCATCGACGCCTCGTGGCTGTTCATCGTGGCGGTCGGGTTGACGCTCGTCTTCGGCGTGCTCAACATTCTCAACTTCGCCCATGGCAGCCTGTTCGCCGTCGGCGCCTATGCGGCGGCGAGTGCGGTCGGCTGGTATTACGGTGGCGATCTTGGGCCGGCGTTCCTCGGCTATCTCTTGATGCTCGGCTCAGCGCTCGCGGTCGCGCTGATCTTGGGACCGCTGCTCGAGCGCGGCGTGTTGCAGTTCTTCTATCGCCGCGACGAGGTGGTGCTCGTGCTCGTGACTTATGCGCTCTTCCTCATCCTGGAGGATGCCACCAAGCTGATTTGGGGCGCGGAATCCTATTACGCCTCGGAGCCTTACGCTCTGCTCGGCAATGTCTCGTTCTTCGGTCTGAGTTACGTCGGCTACGATTTCGCGCTGATCGGCCTGGCGCTGGTCGCCGGCTTTCTGCTCTGGTTCGGGCTCAACCGCACCGTCACCGGCAAGATCGTCTTGGCGGTCATTCATGACCGCGACATCAGCCGCGCCATGGGCGTCAACGTCACCCGCGTGTTCGCGTTCGCCTTTACCCTTGGTGTTTTCCTCGCCGCGCTCGGCGGAGCCTTTACGGCGCCGAAAATTTCGGTGCAGCCCGGCATCGGCATCACCGTCATCTTGCTCAGCTTCGCCGTCGTGGTCATCGGCGGTCTCGGCAGCGTGGAGGGCGCCGCCATCGCCGCGCTTTTTGTCGGTTTCGCCCGCGCCGCGGCCATTCATCTCGTGCCGTGGGCGGAGCTTTTCATCGTCTATCTGGTCATGGCGTTGGTGCTGGCATTTCGGCCCGAGGGTCTGTTCCAGCGCACAGCGGCGCGGAAAATCTGATGGCGCGGCATCGTCGGCACGCTCGCGGCCGCGGTGATCGCATTCGCTGGCCTGGCTCTCGCCGGCTACGCGGCGCCGAACTGGCTTGTGCTCGTCGCCACCTTGGCCTTCTCCAAGGGACTGGTGGCGCTCGGTATCGTCGCGCTGATGCGCGGTGGCCTCGTCTCGTTCGGCCAGGGCACCTTCTATTGCGCCGGCGCCTATGCGGCCGGTATGGCGATGCGCAGCCTCGGGATTGGCGATGCGGCTGTGCTGGTGGCGCTGGGCGCGGTCGCCGGCCTGATCCTCGGCGTGATCATTGCGCCGCTCCTTGCCGGCTATCGCGGCATCTTCTTCGCCACGCTGACGCTCGCGCTGTCGATGATCGTCTACGGCATTCTCAACAAGACCTATTCGCTCGGCGGCTCCGACGGCTTGAATCTGCATGCGCCCACCTTTTTTGGATACCATCCGGCGCGATCGCAAGATGCCAGCTACGCGTTGTTTCTGTTTACGAGTCTCGTGACCGTCATCGCCGCGGCGCTGTGCCGTATCCATTTCGATTCGGTCCGCGGGCTTCTGTCGCTCGCCGCGCGCGACAATGAGATTCGCGTGGAGTATCTCGGCGCCTCGGTGCGATGGGTCAACGGCATCAACTTCGTGATTGCCGCCGTCCTCGGTGGCGTCGGCGGCGCGCTGTCGGCGCTCTCGCTCGGCCATATCGATCCCGATTTCGCCTTCTGGGCGACTTCGGGCGAATTCGTCTTTCTGGCGATTCTGAGTGGCTATGTCAGCGTCACCGCCGTATTCGTCGCTGCCATTCTCCTGGAATTGGTGCGTTCCTTCTCCAGCCAGTATTTTCCGAACACCTGGCAGGGCGCGCTCGGCGTTTTTCTCTTGCTGATCATCCTGTTCCTGCCGGGCGGGCTTGGCTCGCTGGCGTTGCGATTGCGGCCAAGCGGCGCCAAACCTGTGCAGGCGTCCGCGGACAAATCCGAATGACCGCGCTCCTGGAGACCATCGGCCTGCAAAAAGCGTTCGGCGCGGTGGTCGCCGCCAGCGATATTTCGGTCGCGGTTCAGCGCGGCCAGAAGCTCGGCCTGATCGGCAACAACGGTGCGGGCAAGACCACCTTCGTCAACATCGTCACCGGCCATCTCAAACCTGATGCTGGTCGCGTCATGCTGGACGGCAAGAACATCACCGGCCTTGCTCCCCGCCAGGTGCGCCGCGACGGCGTCAGCCGCTCCTTCCAGATCCCGCAGCTTTTCACCAGTCTGACGCTGGAGCAGAATTTGCTCATGGCGCTCGCCATTCTGCGCGAGGAGGGCTTGTCGTCGTGGCGGCCGGCGCGCTCGACAGCGAGAACGGCCGAGCTCGATCACCTTCTCGACCGCTTCCGGCTGGGCCCATACCGCAAGCAGACGATTGCGGTATTGCCCGGCGGCGTGCGCAAGCTCGTCGACGTTGCGATGGCGGTCACGCATCAGCCCAAGCTCTTGCTGCTCGACGAGCCGACCAGCGGCGTCGCGGTGGAAGAGAAATTCCCGCTGATGGATGTGATCATGCACGCCATCGAAGGCACCGAAGCCACCGTGCTGTTCGTCGAACACGACATGGATATCGTCGGCCGTTACGCCGATCGCGTGCTCGCCTTCTATGCCGGACGCATCATCGCCGACGGCGAGCCAGCCGCAGTGCTGAGCAACGAAGAGGTCCAGCGTTACGTCACCGGAGGAGCCGCGTGAGCCTCCTGCAAATCGAAGCGCTCCGCGTCAAGCTGCAGTCGGTCGAGGTGCTGCGCGGCATCAGCCTTGCGCTCGCGCCCGGCGAGATGATCGGGCTCCTGGGTCGCAACGGCGCCGGCAAGACGACGACCTTGCGCGCGGTGATGGGCCTTGTCGCCGCAAGCGGCGGCCGCATCACCTGTGGCGGCGAGGATCTGATCGCGCTGCCGACCCATCGCCGCGCTTCGCTCGGCATCGGCTATATGCCGGAAGATCGGCGGCTCGTGCCGCAGCTTTCGGTCGAGGAAAATGTTCTGCTGCCGAGCTGGGTAACGCGCGGTGTCGACGGCGCCGCTCGCCTCGATTTCGTCTATGGCCTGATGCCCGAAGTGGCGGCGATGCGCGACCGCAAGGCGCTGGTGCTGAGCGGCGGCCAGCAGAAACTCGTGGCGCTCGCGCGTGCGCTCATCGTCGGCACGCGTCTTCTGCTGCTCGACGAACCCTTCGAGGGCGTGGCGCCAGCGCTGTCGCGGCGGCTCGCCGAAGTCATCGGCATGCTGCGCGGCAAGGAATTGGCCGTGCTGATCGCGCAATCCGATCTCAATCACTCGGTCAAGCTCCTGGATCGCGAGTATGTGATCGAGCGCGGCGCCAATCGCGGGCCGCCGGCGCGTTAGCGCATGTCCCGGAAAAGTGGGAACCGGTTTTCCGACAAGGACATGCGCAAAAACATAAAGTCTAGAGCGCATCCCGATTTCGTCCGAGCGGGGTGCGCTCCTAGCGCACAGCCGTTTGAATGCGGCCGTCAGGCGTCGCCGCGGTCTTCCTTGGCCGCGATCGGTGTTTTGAGGCGCTTTTTCCGCTTCCAGCCGGGCACGTGAGAGCGCCGGCTGGCGCTTTGGACTGGTGGCGCAGGGACGCAACCAGCGAAGGCGGGCTGGTCGTCAATATGTCACACCAGTATCCTCGGTACACCGATTCGGAGAAAGCCAGCCGGAATGTGGGCGCGTAAGGCGAAACGCGTGAGATCGTTGGACGCCTACTACGAGGCCGTCGACCGCGCCGCGCTCGCGCTGCTTGCGGCTTTGCGCGATCATGCCAATCCGCAATTTTCGTCCGTCCAATTGGAAGCGCTGCGCCTGCGTGGCGTCGGCGAAGGCGCGCACGGTTACGCACGGAGGCGGACCCATGCCGTGTTCGCCGATATCAGTCAGCGCGCCACCGATTTGCTGGCCGCCGAACTGAGAGAGGCCGGCGTCACCGCCGAGGTCGCCGTCGAGATGGATCGCATCCTCCAGCGTCTGCTGATATCTTTCGAGCGCGTCTTCGCCGAGCCGTAGCTATTTCTGCAATCCGTCCAGCAGCGCCTTGTGAAACACATCCGGCGCCTGGATTTGCGGCGCGTGGCCGAAATCGGGAAACTCGATGAGCTGCGCATGCGGAAAACGTGCGGCGGCTTCCTTCGCCAGAGCCGGATAATGGCCGAGCGTCGCGCGCACCGCCGGCGAAGCGAGATGCTTGCCGATCGCAGTCGTGTCCTTGTCGCCGATCAAGAGCAAAACCGGCGCGGAGATTTTCTCGAACTCGTAGAAGACCGGCTGCGTATAGGCCATGTCGTCGGTCAGCGCCGCGTTCCAGGCAACGATATCGCGTCCGGGACCGCGATAGAGTCCGGCCAGCATCTGCACCCAAGGCTCGTATCTGGCGTCCCAGGTGCCGGCATAATAGGTCGCGCGCTGATAATCGCGAATGCTGTCGGCCGTCGTTTTCAGCTCCTGCTGATACCAGCCGTCGATGCTTTGCCACGGCACGCCCTTTGCCTTCCAATCCTCAAGGCCGATCGGATTGACCAGCACAAGCTGCTCGACGTCGTCGGCAAAGGTCAGCGCGTAGCGCATGCCGAGCATGCCGCCCATCGAATGCCCGATAATGATCACGCGTGAGATGCCGAGCGAAGCGAGCAGTGCGTGGGTGTTGCCGGCAAGCTGCTGAAAGCTGAACTGATAATGCGCGGGCTTGCTCGATTTGCAGAAGCCGATCTGGTCGACGGCGATCACACGGTAACCGGCTGCTGTCAGTGCGGCGATCGTGCCCTGCCAGGTGGCGGCGCAGAAATTCTTGCCGTGAAACAGCACCACCGTCTTGCCGTTCGGCGTCCCGGCGGGTTTCACGTCCATATAGGCCATGCGCAGCTTTTCGCCCTGCGAGGTCAAGGAGTAGTAGGACACCGGCCACGGATATTCGAAGCCCTCGAGCTCCGGCCCGTAGGCCGGTTGCTCATCGGCGGCTTGCGCAGGCGACGCTCCGGTGATCGCGCCAGCGAGCCCCAAGCCCAGACACAGTGCCAAAACGAACGCGGAAGCGTGCATAAGGCTATCCTTTCGCAGCAACATCTCACCAAACAGAGCACGACCGGTCTCCAAACCGCACGACCAGCCCCCTTTGGGGGACGCCCGGCCGCGCGTCTTTGGTGACCTCATGCGTGAAATCGGCCCCGCTATCGATCCGCATGGCGACAAAATATAGCGCCTCCGACCGGCGTAAGTATTGGACGCAAAACGTGTTCAGGTTCCGTGCGGTTTGGGTCGCCAAGTGGGCTTTCGGCATGCTAGGGGGGAGATGGGAAAACGTAAGTCGTGGGCGCCCGGCCAGCGACCGGCCGGGCTGATGAGGGGTGGTCCTTTGAAAATTGGCGTTATCGGCGTCGGCGTCATGGGCAGCAACCATGCGCGCGTGTTGTCGGAGATGGCCGGCGTGACGCTGGTCGGGGTGGTCGATCCCGACCGGGCGCAGCGAGAACTTGTCGGGCGCAATCTAGGCTGTGCGGTGTTCGCGGATCTCGACGCGCTGGTCGAGAGCGGCGTCGAAGCGGTGACCATTGCGGCGCCGACGCATCTTCATCACGATCTGGCGCTCGCCTGCATCGCGCGCGGCCTTCACGTCCTGGTCGAGAAGCCGATCGCGCCGACGGTGGAGGAAGGCCGCGCCATCGTCGCCGCCGCGCGCCGCGCCGGCGTGACGCTCATGGTCGGCCATGTCGAGCGCTTCAATCCTGCGGTCGAATCGATCAAGCGCGCGATCAAGGGCCAGGACATTCTCTCGATCGCCATCACCCGCGTCGGTCCGTTTCCGCCGCGGATGTCGAATGTCGGCGTGGTGATCGATCTTGCGGTGCACGACATCGATCTGATCCGCTGGTTCACCGATTCGGAGATCGTGGAAATCCAGCCGCAATTGTCGAGCGCGGTGGCCGAGCGCGAGGACATTGCGCTCCTTCAGTTCCGCACCGCCTCCGGCGTGTTGGCGCACATCAACACCAATTGGCTGACGCCGTTCAAGGCGCGCACCATCCATGTCGCGACCCGCGACAAATATCTGATCGGCGATCTTTTGACGCTGCAGGTCACCGAGTGTTTCGGCTTTCAGCCGGACGGCAGCTATTCGATGCGCCATTTGTCGGTCGGCTATGCGGAGCCACTGCGCGCCGAGCTGCGCGCTTTTGCCGACGCCATCCGCGATGGACGCGCGCCCGCCGTCACCGGCGAAGAGGGCGTGGCCAGTCTCGAAATCGCCATCCGCTGCCTCGATACCCGCGCCGAACTTTCGCGCGCGCCGGAGCGCAAAGGTCCGCGGCGAGTCGTCAGCGCATGATCCCGAAAAGTGGCTGCCGGTTTTCGGATAAGATCATGCGCCAACCAAAATGCGCGTGAAGATCGCGCCATGAATCAACTCGCCCGTGTCGACGAACGGCCGATCCCGTTCATCGATGTTGCCGCGCAGCGCCGGCGCCTCGGCCGCGCCATCGACGATGCCGTGGCGCGCGTACTGACGCATTGCCAATTCATCCTCGGTCCCGAGGTGCGCGCGCTGGAAAGCGAGCTCGCGGCGTTCTGCGGCGCGCGCCATGTGATCACCTGTTCGAGCGGCACAGATGCGCTTCGGCTGGTGCTCATGGCTTGGGGCATCGGCCCGGGCGATGCCGTCATCTGCCCGGCCTTCACCTTTTGCGCCACCGCCGAAGTGCCGGCACTATGCGGGGCGACGCCGGTGCTCGCCGACGTCGATGCCGAGACGTTCAATCTCGATGCGGCGAGTCTCGAACGCGCCATCGCGGCTGCCAAGAAGCTCGGGCTCAGGCCGCGCGCCGTCATTCCGGTCGATCTGTTCGGCCAGCCGGCCGATCATAATGCGATCGCGGCCATCGCCGAAGCGCACGATCTCTTTATCCTTGATGATGCGGCGCAGTCTTTCGGCGCGACCTACAAGAACCGCAAGCTCGGCGCCGTATTCAAAGGCGGCAAGCCCGGCGCCGCGGCCACCGCGACGAGCTTCTTTCCAGCCAAGCCGCTCGGCTGTTATGGCGACGGCGGGGCGGTCTTCACCGACGACGACGATCTGGCCGCGCGGGTGCGAAGCCTCCGCGTACATGGCGAGGGCGTCGACAAATACGATGCTGCGGGCATCGGGCTCGCCGCGCGTCTCGATACGATCCAGGCGGCGGTGCTTCTGGAAAAACTCAAGATCTTTCCGGACGAGATTGCCGCGCGCAATGCGGCGGCCGCGCATTACGCCGCCGGCCTTGCCGGTGTCGCCATCGTACCGCGCGTCGCCAAGGATCAGACATCGGTGTGGGCGCAATACACCATCCGGCTTGCCGCCGGCCGGCGCGATGCGCTCGCGGCCGCGCTGAAGGCGCAGGGCATTCCGACCGCGATCTACTACGCCAAGCCGCTGCACCGGCAGGCGGCCTATAGCGGCTTCCCGATCGCCGAGGGCGGGCTGCCGGTGAGCGAAAAGCTCGCCGACGAAGTCATCAGCCTGCCCATGCACGCCTATCTCGATCGTGCCACCCAGGATCGGATCATCGCTGCGGTCGCGCGGGCGTTGGCGGCCTAAGAGCTCCGCGCATTCCCGCGAAAGCGGGAATCCAGTCGAACGCGCGTCGCTCCTGTGGAACTCCCTGGGTCCCCGCTTTCGCGGGGACGAGCGATCAATGGTAACAAAGCAACCATGATCGAGCGGATTCTCACGGTCGGCGGCTATACGCTGCTTTCGCGCATTACCGGCTTTCTCCGCGACATTATGCTGGCGGCGTTCCTGGGCGCCGGCCCGGTTGCTGACGCCTTTTTCGTCGCCTTTCGCCTGCCCAACCACTTCCGCGCGATCTTCGCCGAAGGCGCGTTCAACGCCGCGTTCATCCCCGCCTATGCGCGCATTCGCACCCAGGAGGGGAAGGACGCCGCCGAGATGTTCGGCGACCGCATCTTCACCCTTCTGCTCGCGACCCAGATCGTGCTGCTGGCGCTGGCGCTCCTCTTCACGCCGCAGGCCATCGATCTGTTGGCGCCCGGCTTCTCGCGCGAGCCGCAGCAATACCAGTTGGCGATTTCGCTCACCCGCATCACCTTTCCCTATCTCCTGCTCATTACGCTGGTGACGCTCTGGGGCGGCATTCTCAACGCGCTGCATCGCTTCGCCGCCGCGGCGGCGGCGCCGATCCTCCTTAATCTCGCGATGATCGGAACGCTCGCGTTCTCCAAGCAGTTCGGCGGCGCCGGCTATGCGGCGGCGTGGGGCGTGCTCATATCGGGCGTGCTGCAGGCGCTGCTGGTCGGCGGCGACACCTGGCGCGCGGGCGCCTTTACCGGCTTTCGCGCGCTGCGGCTCGATCGCGACGTGCGCCGCTTCTTCACGGCTTTGGTGCCGGCGACCGTCGGCTCGGCGGGAACGCAGCTCGCGCTGTTCGCCGATACCATCATCGCCAGCTTTCTCGCCACCGGCGCGATCTCGGCGCTTTATTACGCCGACCGCATCGATCAATTGCCGATCGGCGTGATCGGCATCGCCGTCGGTACCGTGCTGCTGCCGGAAATGACGCAGCGGATCGCGGCCGACGATCATGCCGGCGCGCGCTCGGCGCAGAACCGCGCCATCGAATTCGCGCTGCTTCTTGGCATCCCCTGCATCGTCGCCTTCCTGGTCGTGCCCGACACCATCATGCGCGGCTTGTTCATGCGCGGCCGTTTCACCGCCGACGACGCGCACGCCGCCGCGGTCACGCTGATGGCCTATACGATCGGGCTCGTTCCCTTCGTCCTGATCCGCAGTGTGGTCGCTCCGTTCCTCGCGCGCGGCGATACCTTCACGCCGATGAAAGCGGCGCTGATCGGCACCGCGATCAATATCGCCTTCAAGGTGGCGCTGATGGGACCGCTGGCGCAGGTAGGCCTCGCGCTCGCGACCTCGATCGGAGCCTGGATTAATTTCGCGCTGGTGCTGTTTTGGGCCGCGCGCGCCGGCTATATCGGCGCCGACGGCGAATTCAGATCGTCGCTGTTCAAGCTTTGCGGTGCCGGCGCCGCCATGGCGGTGTTGCTTTTGGTGACGGCGCCGCTGGTCGCCCATGCGACATCCTCGCTGCCGCGCTTCCGCAATGAAAGCGAGCTGGTGATCCTGGCCGTGCTGGGCGGGCTCGTCTACGGCGGGCTCGTGGTCGCCTTGTTTGGGCGCCGGTTGCTCTCCTTCATTCGCCGGCGCAGCGTGGTGAAGTCGAGCCTTCCGCCCGCCGCCGAAGCGTGATTTGACGTGACAGAGTTAAAACGGTCGTCGAAGCTTCTGATCTACGACTCGCGGCACTATCTCTATTGCGTCTATCGCGGGCCGGGCGACTGGAGCAATCCGAACACATTTTCGCTGATCGGCACCGACGGCGACACGCTCGACGGCGTGCTGCGACAGGTCCGCGAGAAATTCCACCTAGGGACCGAAGCTAGCGACTGGTCGGTCACCGGCAAGGTCGAGAATCCGGCCAACAACGAGATCAACACGATCTGGACATTCGGCCGGCCGATCGACAGCCTCGTCTTCGTGCCTGCCGCCTATGGCGGGCTTCTGTGCCTCAAGCCGTCCACTCTATGGCTGTTCGACAAGATGCTCTCGCCGGCCGCTCTCTCGGTCATGCGGGCAATGCCGCATTTGTTTGAAGACCGCTGAGCACGGCGAACGCCGATCGCCGGTAATTTCAGAGACAGGACTTTTACCTGAAATCCGCTCCGTTTCTTGGCGCGGATGCGCGCTTTGTCATCTGTTTGTTACGTCGCGGCCAGTGTTTGTCATCTATTTGTTATGTCACCTGATTGTTATTTTCGGCCTCTAGATTCTGCGTCGAATCGAAGTTGCTGGTGTCGAGCCGCGTGAGCCGAACCGATTTTACGGGCCACTGCCGGACATCAGACATCTCGCTCATGCGGGTGAAGCCGGCGAGCGGAGCCGCGTTGCGGCGCGGCGCGTCGGCGTTTCCCATCGCGTCACTTGAAGCGGAGCTTTTATGCGCGTCACCATGATCGGCGCCGGTTATGTCGGCCTTGTCTCGGGAGCTTGTTTCGCCGATTTCGGGCATCACGTCACCTGCGTCGACAAGGATGCCGGCCGGATCGCTGCGCTCAGGCGCGGCGAAATTCCGATCTTCGAGCCGGGCCTCGCCGATCTCGTGGCGACCAACATGGCGCAGGAGCGGCTTTCGTTTTCCACCAGGCCCGACGGCATCGACGAGGCCGACGCGGTCTTCATCGCGGTCGGCACGCCGTCGCGCCGCGGCGATGGTCACGCCGATCTGAGCTACATCTATAGCGCCGTGCGCGAGATCGCGCCGCTTCTGTCGCCCACGGCAGTAGTGGTGACCAAATCGACCGTGCCGGTCGGCACCGGCGACGAGATCGAGCGCATCCTGCGCGACGTGCGGCCGGAAGCCGACATGCACGTCGTCTCCAACCCGGAGTTCCTGCGCGAAGGCGCGGCGATCTACGATTTCAAGCACCCGGACCGCATCGTCATCGGCAGCGACAATGAACCGGCGCGCGCCGTGATGGCCGAGGTCTACCGGCCGCTTTATCTGAATGCCGCGCCGATGCTCTATGTCGGCCGCCGCACCGCGGAGCTGATCAAATACGCGGCCAACGCCTTCCTCGCCACCAAGATCACCTTCATCAACGAGATCGCCGATTTGTGCGAGCGCACCGGCGCCGACGTGAATGACGTGGCGCGCGGCATGGGCCTGGACAACCGCATCGGCGGCAAGTTCCTGCACGCGGGACCCGGTTTCGGCGGCTCCTGCTTTCCGAAGGACGCGACGGCGCTCTTAAAGACCGCGCACGATCACGGCGTGCCATTGCGCATCGTCGAGACGGTCGCCGCCGTCAACGACCAGCGCAAGCGCGCCATGGCGCGCAAGGTGGTCACCGCGCTCGACGGCTCGATCCGCGGCAAGACGATCGCGGTGCTCGGCCTGTCCTTCAAGCCGAACACCGACGACATGCGCGACTCGCCCTCGATCCCGCTCATCACCGCGCTCCACGACCTCGGCGCCATCGTGCGCGGCTACGATCCGGCCGCGATGGAGGCCGCCAAGGCGCAACTCCCCGACGTCATTTATTGCGGCAACGCTTATGAAGCCGCCGAAGGCGCCGAGGCGGTCGTCATCGCCACCGAATGGGAGCAGTTCCGCGCGCTCGATCTCGATCGGCTGCGTTCGGTCATGGCGCGGCCGGTGATCGTCGATCTGCGCAACATCTACCGCGCCGAGGAAATGAAGCGCGCCAATTTCCGCTATCTCGCCGTCGGCCGGCCGACAGCGGAGCGGCAACTGGAAAGCCCGCTGCCGCGCCGCCGCAAGGCCGCGGCCACAAACGGCAAACAAGTCGGCGGCAAAGTCTCCGAGCTCGCGGTCTAGGCGAGAACCAAAATCCGAGCGACTTTGATCGGCTATTCTTATTTCCGCTCGTCCCCGCGAAGGCGGGGACCCAGTCGTTTGCGGCAGCCCCTGGATTCCCGCTTGCGCGGGAATGAGCGGAGATATGCATCCGCTTGACTGCATCATCGTCAAGCGGCGACCCGTCGCGGAGCTGCCGGCGCCTCACACCGTGAACAGCTCGTGCGGCTGTTCGAGGCCGCGCAGTTTGTGCTGGCCGAGCGAGCGCAGCGATCCGCCATAGGCGCGGGCAAAATCGTCGCTGACCACGAGCGGCAGATCGAGCGATTTCGCCACCGCCTCGATCCGGCTGACCAGATTGACATCGGGTCCGATCACCGTGAAGTCCAGCCGGTCGGCGGCGCCGATATTGCCGTAAATCGCCGACCCGTAGTGGAGCGCAATCACCATCTTGAACGGCGCTTCGCCGGGAGAGTGCGGGCCGAGCGCCTGCACCGACTCGAGCGCCTCGGTGGCGGCCGTCAAGGCCTCGGCGGCCGCCAGTGCCGCCTGGTCCGGCGCGTCGACCGGAAAGATCGCCAGCAAACCGTCACCGATGAATTTCAGGATCTCGCCGCCGTGTTTGGCGATGGCGCGCGCTTGCCCGTCGAATATCTGATCGAGTTTGGCGATCACTTGCTGGCCCGGGACGCGATCTGAAAACGCCGTGAAGCTGCGCACATCGGACGACCACAGCACCGCGTTGATGGTGTCGCCGGTGCCGCGGCGGATCTTGCCGGCCAGGACCAGCGGGCCGGTCTGCGGGCCGAGATAGGCTTTGAGCACGTTCTCGGCGATCTGTCGCTGGATGTGCGTGTCGGCAAGAACCGACAGCCGTTCGCTGACGGCACGCAGTTGCGCGATTTGCTCTTCAGAGAAACCACCCGGCCGGTCGGTGGTGTAGCTCGCCATGTGGCTGCCGTAGGCGCTGGCTACCGGAAAGCCGAAATATTCCGTGCCGCCCTGCGCTTTGATGTCGTGGAGAATGGGAAAATCGAGCCGTGCCTCGGCTCCATCCAGACGGCGGCGCACGGTTTCGCCGCCGTTGCGTACGCGCGCCACCAGGTTTTCTTCATAGGGCACGACGTCCACGACTTCGTGCATCACCATGATTTCCTGAGTCTGCGCCGTGTTCCGCCACCACACATAAGCAGAGCCGAGGAACTGCGGATGCAACGTGCCGCAGTGCAGCGTGACCCGCAGCACCGGAAGGCCGGCGGCGTAGAGCCGCCAGGCATATTCGTCGAAGGCCTGCGGTGCCGACGCGATTTGCCGGGCCGGGCCGATCAGCCAGGCCGCAATTCCCTCGAGCGTGTCGTGGCTCGGCCGCTCGGACGGCGGACGTTCGTACACGCCCGTCGTGAGGATGCTCTGACCCTCGCGCAATCGTGGCGACCGGACCCGGTCGGCGCTGGTCGCGGGTTCCGCTTTCGCTCCTTGTCTAGATTCCTTGTCCTTAGATCCTTGCGTTTCTGATTCTGTTTTTGCTTCTTGGGTCATTGTGTCCGCCATCTGTCAGCGCGGATTGATCGGCCTGTTTTCGGTCCAATCCCAGGTTCCGCTATCGCGTTCGCGCACCGCCTGCTTCCAGCCGACCGTCTCGGCCCGCTGCTTGAAGTTCAGGCCCTCGGGCGAGTGCCGCGTAATGCCATCAAATACAGTGGCGAGCAGTTGCGTATTCTTCAATCCCATGGCCTCGATCGCCTGGTTCACGACGAGCTTCTGCATCATGAGCTGATTGACCGGCACGGTCGCCATCCTTAGCGCCAGCGCCTCGACTTCCGCGTCGAGCTGTTCCGGCGGCACCGCCTTGAGCACCAGGCCGAGCTTTTCGGCCTCGACGCCGGTGATCTTATCGCCGGTAAACAGCATACGCTTCGCCCGCTCCGGCCCGAGCCGGTACACCCACATGGCGGTGGTCGGGCAGCCCCAGACGCGGGTCGGCATATAGCCGATCATGGCGTCGCTGCTCATCACGATCATGTCGGCACACAGCGCGATGTCGGAACCGCCGGCCACGGCATAGCCATGCACCTTGCAGATCACCGGCCGGTAGGAGCGCCACAGGCTCATGAACAGCTCGGTGTTGCGCATCATGAAGGCGTAGTCCTTCATCGGATCCCACGGCATAGCCTGCGTGACGCCGCCGCCGCCGGTTCCTTGCGCGTAGTAGGTCAAGTCGTAGCCGGCGCAGAAGGCTTCGCCCGCGCCCGCAAGCACGATCACATGCACGGTAGGATCGGCATTGGCGCGGGCGACACAATCGGCGAGCTCGACCGGCACGTCGTCATCGATCGCGTTCATCACCTCCGGCCGGTTGAGCGTGATGCGTCCGATTCTGTCGTCCTTTTCGTAGATGACTTTGGGCATGCGGCTCTCCTTTTGCGGGGCCCGTGAATGCGGGCGGCCGGCTCGCTGCAGCGCAGCAGCGACAAGGCAAGGCGTGCCCGCAGCACGGTGTCCGGCGATCGGGATTTTCCATCATTTACATGAAGAACAGCAGCAGCCCCCCTGCACAAGCTCCCGGTTTCATGCTAGTCTGAATGTGTATTCCGATTTCAAATTACGGAAACGCGATAGGGAGGACGAAATGCCGGTAAGTTGGGCGAAGAGTTCTCGGCGCTTTGGCATTGACTGCCGCCGCAGTAACGACCACCGCCGCCATCGCGGCGGATCCGCCAAAAGAGATGAAGCTTTATGTGTTCAGTTCGGGTGCACTGAACCTCGACAAATCGATTATTCAGAACGGGTCGAGCGGCAAGGTACAGATCCCGGTCGGCTTTTACCTGATCCGCCATCCCAAAGGCGACGTGCTGTTTGATTGCGGCAACAACGACAAGATCATTACCGACCCGGACTATTGGGGCCCGTTCGTCAAAGCGCTCGATCCGGGCCGCTCGCCCGACATCGCCATCGACGCCCAGCTCGCCAAGATCAACGTGAAGCCCTCCGACATCAAGTATGTCGTGCTCGGGCATTTCCACGTCGACCATGCCGGCAATATCGGCAAGTTCCTCGACTCGACCTTCGTCTACCAGCGCGACGAGATCAAGAACGCCTTCTGGCCCGCCTATGGCTTCGCCACGTTCTTCATCACGCAAGATTTCGCCATGCTGCGCAACGGCATCGGCGGCAGCATGCCGGCAAAATACAAGACCATCGAGCTCGAGGGCGATCTCGACCTGTTCGGCGATCACAGCGTCGAAATCCACCGCACCGTCTCGCACACGCCCGGCAGCCAGATGGTGGTCGTCCGCCTGCCCAAGAGCGGCACGGCCGTGCTCACCAGCGACGCCGTTTATCTGCAGGAGAATCTCGACAAGAACATCCTGCCGAGCATCGGCAGCGTCTATAATCCGCCCGGCATGCTCGATGCCTATGCCTGGGTGAGGAGGGTGCGCGATACGGAAGGCGCCAACATCTTCATGGCGCACGATCCCGATGCCTTCAAGGCGCAGAAGCACTCGCCGGAATTCTACGAATAAGCAACCGACAGATCGGTCGCTTGATGCTGCAAACCCGGGCCATACGCCCGGGTTTGCTTGCCGTTTTTCGTCTTTGCCGTCGACGCCCGCGGCACCCGATCGCGTGTTAGATGTAACGTGTGAGTAGCAGGTAATGTGTGAGTAACATGCGCACCTGTCGTGCTGGCGCAGCATGTGACCAAATGGTACGGGCCGCGGCGCGCGGTCAGCGACGTGTCCTTCGCGATCGAGCCGGGCGAGATCGTCGGTCTGCTCGGACCGAACGGCTCCGGCAAGAGCACGATCTTCCGCATTCTCACCGGCTATCTGGCGCCGAGTTCAGGCCGGGTCGAGGTCGCCGGCCACGACGTGGTGACGGATTCGCTCGCCGTGCGCCAAGCCATCAGCTACGTGCCGGAAGATGCGCCGCTCTACGACCATATGCACGTGGCCGAGTTCCTGCATTTCATGGCGCGCATCAAAGGAATGCGCGGCGCCGCCAAGAAGAAGGCGGTGGAAGCGGCCGCCGAGCGGCTCGATCTTTCGCGCGTCATGAGCTTGCCGACCGGCAAGCTGTCGCGCGGCTTTCGCCAGCGTGTGTCGATCGCGTCCGCGCTCCTCGGCGATCCGAAGGTGCTGGTGTTCGACGAACCGACCAGCGGGCTTGATCCGCATCAGGTCATCGCCGTGCGCGATCTGGTCCGCTCGCTCGCCGGCGCGCACACCGTGCTGATCGCTTCGCACATTCTGCCGGAGATCGAGAAGATCGCCTCGCGCGTCATGATCCTGCTCGACGGCCGGCTGTTGACCGCCGACGCTTTGAAGGAAAGCGCCGGCGCACTGGTGCTGCGGCTCACCGCGGCCGCGCCGGAAGCGACGATCCGCAGCGCATTGAGCGCGATTGCCGGCATCCGCAAGATCGCCATCGATCCCGACAACGCCGCCGCGGAGCACTATTTGATCGAGGCCGAGCGCAAGCCGTCGCTCGCCGCCGACATCGCCTCCGCGCTGGTCGGCAATGGCATCGCCGTGTCCGAACTCGCCGAAGTTCCGCCCGATCTCGAGCGCGTGTTCCTCGATCTGACCCGGCGTCCGGCCAAAGAAGCGTCCGAGCGAAGCGTCCAAGGAAGCCTCGAAGGAAGCCGCATGAGAAATTTCGGCGTTCTGCTCCTCAAGGAAGAAACGGCGCTGTTCTCGTCGCCCATCGCCTATGCGGTGATGACGGTGTTTCCTCTTGATCATGGGCTACAGCTTCACGCTGACGCTGTTTCTGTCCCATCAGCCGAGCCTGGTGCACATCTTCTTCCAGATGTTCGTGCTGTTCATGCTGACCACGCCGCTCATCACCATGCGGCTCGTGGCCGAGGAGCGGAAGCTCCGCACGCTCGAAGTGCTGTTGACCGCGCCGGTGTCGGAAATCGAGGTCGTGCTCGCGAAGTTCGTCGCCAGCATGAGCCTGATCGCGCTGATGCTCGTTCTGTCCGCCTCCTATGCGGTGGTGCTCGGCCTGTTCGGCGATCCGGATTTCGGCCCGATCTATAGCGGCTATTTCGGTCTGCTCCTGTTCGGCGCGGCGCTCGTCGGCACCGGCCTGCTCGCTTCCGCGCTCACCGGCAATCAGGTGGTCGCCGCGCTGATCTCGCTCAGCGTCTTTCTGCTGCTCTGGATCATCGACAATTTCGGCTGGCTGTTGCCGAGCCCGTTCGACACGCTGGTGGTCAACCTGTCGCTGTCGGTGCATTTCAAGCCGTTCGCCGTCGGCTCGATCTATCTGTCGGATGTCGGTTTCTTCTTGAGCGTCGCATTGTTGACGCTGTTGCTGAGCGTGCGCGCGCTGGCGCGGCGCTGAGAAAGAGACGCGTATGCCCAAGCCCGGACGATCCGATATTGTCGTCGCGGTTCTGGTGGTCGGCGCCATCGCGCTCGGCGCGCTCGGCTTTGCCGGCTTTACGGACGACACCGCCAACAGCCTGCTGTTCGCGGCCTGGACGCTGGCGCTGCTCGCGCTGTTCATGCTGGCGCTGCGGCTGCCGCTGCGCGGCTCCGGCTCGCGCCTTTCCGCGTGGCTGACCACCGCGCTCGTCGCTGCCGCGGCGATCGCCATCGTGATCGCCGCCAATGTCGCGCTGTTCCGGCACGACGTGCATTTCGACGTCAGCCGCGAGGGCCGCAATACGCCGCCGGCGCAATTGACGACGGTGGTCTCCAATCTGCACGCGCCGCTGTCGCTGACCTATTTCTACAACGCCGGCGATCCCAACGCGCTGGCGGCGAAGGAGCTGATCACCATCGCCGCGCACGGCCATCCGCTGTTCGCCTTCCGCGCCATCGATCTCGACAAGGAGCCGGGGCTGGCACGCGACGTCGGCGTGCGCGCCTACAACACCGCCGTGCTGCAAGCCGGTGGCCGCAAGGTATTGGTCGAGAACACGACCGACCCGACGCGCATGGCCTATGCGGCCATGCGCGCGCTCAAGGAGCGGGTCGAGACCCTCTGCTTCATCACCGGCCATGGCGAGCCGTTCCGTCCGACGCAGGCGCATTTTCACTACAGCCACGTCGAGACCCTGCGCAGCCACGAGACAGCCCGGCGCCGGCGACGTGCTGGAGGCCGCGCCCGAGCAACTCGACCGGCTGCAGCTTGCGCTCACCGAGATCGGCTACGAGCTGCGCGGCATCGTGACGGCGTCAGAGAGCGCCATCCCGCCGGACTGCACGGTCGTCGCCGATATCGGCCCGCGCACCGCCTTTGCCGCCGGCGAGACGGATCTGCTTGTCAAATATCTCGCCGGCGGCGGGCGATTGCTGCTGCTGCTCGATCCGGTCTTTCCGGTCAGTGCGGATCTGCAGAAGCACTTGCTCGGCGCCGTCGGGCTCAGCGCCGAACCGGCCATCGTGATCGATCCGCTCAATCACTTCCGCACCGATCTCGACAAGGTGGCGGTGCCGTATTATCCCCCGCATCCGATCACCGAGCGGCTTGCGCTCACGGTATTTCCGCAAGCGCGGCCGCTTGGGCTCGTGCCGCCGCCGGAAGGCGTGCGCACCACACTTCTCGCCGCCAGCAGCCAGGATGGCTATCGGCGGCCGGCGGCCGCAGGCGGCACGGCGCTGGCGAGCGCCGAACAGGCGACGCCCGACGCCGAAGACCGCGGCGCGCAGGCGCTGGCGGTCGCGGTCGAAGGGGTGTGGCCGGGCGCTCCGCCCGGACAAGCATTTCCGTCTGGTCGTCGCCGGCACCAGCAAATTCGCCAGCAACGAATATTTCCCCTACGTCTCCAACGGCGAGCTTTCGGTCTCGATGCTGCGCTGGCTCGCTGCCGACGAGACGATGCCGAGCGTCCGGCCGCAAACCTATCAGCTCCCGGAAATCGTCCTCACCAACCGCGAGATGCGCGACGTGTTCATCGCGCTGGAAGTGCTGCTGCCGCTCTCGACGCTGCTGTGCGGCGTCTTGGTGTGGTGGAGGCGGCGGTGAACGAGGCGCCGCGCCGGCGCGGCGGCGCCATGCGGCTGGTGGCGCCGCTCGCCGCAACGCTGCTCATCGTTCTGCTCGCGGCGATCACCATCAGCGGCCATTGGCCCGAGCTGAAACAGATGGTTCACTTCGCCGGCAAGGGCCTGGTCGCGAGTGAGCCGTCCGACATCACCCAGGTCGAGATCCGCGCCGGGCAGGAGAGCGTTGGCTTTCGCCGCGCGGCCGGCGGCTGGACGATCGACGGCATGGCCGCGGCGGTGCCGGCCGAGCTTGCTTCGCACATCGACATCGGCTTGCGGCTTCTGCATGTCAGCGAGCCCGCGCGCGAGATCGCGCCTGCCGAGTTGACGCCGGCGAGCTTTGCCGAATTCGGCCTCGATCCGCCGGCGAGCGTCGTGATGCTCGGCGCTGCGAACGGGCCCGTGGCCACGGTCAATTTCGGCGTGCTCAATCCGGTCGGCACCTCGCAATATGTCCGCGTCGGCGGATCGCCCACGGTTTATCTGATGCCGCGGCATGTCGGCAGCGAGTGGCAAGTCGCGGGCGACATGGCGCGCCGCTTGCGCGCGCAGGCTGAGCCGGCACTGGCGCACCGCGGACAGAGCCTGTTCCTGCCGGTGTCGATGGCGCAGGTCTGGGCGGTCGAGATCGTGGCCGGCGGCAAGCTCACCCGCTTCGAGCGCGATAGCGCCGGCAATTGGTTGCGGCACACCGGACAGCATTCGCACACGGCCGACGCCAGTGCCCACGTCGCCGATCCGGCGCAGGCCCGCATCATCGCGGCCGCGCTTGAATCGTTCGACGCGACCGCAGTCGAGACACGTGTCGGCCGCGCCGCCGATGCCGGTCAGCTGGCGAAATTCGGCCTCTCATTCCCGCCGGTGATCGTCTTGCTCTATGCGCGCGACAACCCGACCGAAGTGGCGCGTGTTGAATTCGGCGGCGCATCCGATAGCCTCGATCGCTATGCGCGGCTTGCGCCCGACGGCGAGGTCGTGACCGTCGCCGAGTTCGAGGTCAAGCGGCTCACCGACCTGCTCAAGGCGGTGGGGGCGGGGTCGTGAGCAGGTTTCCGCTCGTTCCCGCGCAAGCGGGAATCCGGCGCTGGGTCGCCGCCTTCGCAGGGACGAGCGGTCGAGGGAACTGGACGTCACTCACGCTGCTGGCGATTTTTGTCTGCTTCATCGCGATTTGGATGGCAGGCGCGGCGCAAGCGCACCAGGTCAATCTTTCGACCGCGCGCGTCGAGTTGCGGCCGGACCGCAGCGTCGCCGTGCAAGTGGCGCTCAAGGGCAGCGATGCCGACCGCCTCGCCGGCACGCAGATTTACGACGCGCAAAAGGATCTCGCCGATCCGGCGAAGGTCGCGGCATCGGCAGGTCCGATCGCCGCCTATGTCAACGCGCATGTGAACGTCGCCGGAACCGACGGCAAGGAATGCGGGCGCGGCCCGCCCGACGTAGTGCCGGACGGCGACGGCGTGATCGTGCGCATCACGTTTTCCTGCCGGGATATACCGGGCGACCTCGTTTATCGCTCCACCGTGCTGACCGCGAGCGACAAGTCCGCCCGCCAAGTCGTGCTGATCGGCGCGGGCGAGAATGCGCCGCAGGCGCTGCTCGACGACACCCATGCGACGCTGACCATCTCCGCGCCGGCGCCGTCGGTCTGGTCGACGATGCAGCGCTACCTCGTCACCGGCATCGAGCACATTTTCCTCGGCTACGATCACATCGCCTTCCTGGTCGCGATCGTGCTGTGGGCGCGCCGCCTTGTGCCGGTGATCAAGGTGGTCACCGCTTTCACCATCGCGCATTCGATCACGCTGTCGCTCGCCGCCTTGCAGATCGTGGTCATTCCGAGCGCCATCGTCGAGCCGGCGATCGCCGCCTCGATCATCTTCGTGGCGGTGGAGAATTTCTTCTCGCGCAATGTCGACGGCCGCTGGCGCGTCGCCTTCGTCTTCGGCCTCATTCACGGCTTCGGTTTTGCCGGCGCGTTGCAGGAAATGGGCCTGCCGGCAAATGCCGTGGTGCCGGCGCTCGCGGCCTTCAATATCGGCGTGGAGATCGGGCAGGTCGCGATCGTCTCGATCGTCGTGCCGGCGCTCATCCTGCTTGATCGCCTGTTCGCGGCCGACCGCACCAAACCGATGCGCGCGGCTGCCCTTGTCTATACGCTCTCGGCTTTGATCACCGTCCTCGGCAGCTATTGGCTGGTGACACGCGTGTTCGAGAGCTGACGGCTCAAAGCCCCTCGATCAGCTCGCGCCCAAGCGCCTGTTCGGCGGCGTGGAAGGAATCCATGAATTCCCGCAATTCCACGATCTTGCCGTCGCGGAAGCGCATGAAATGCGCCAGCATTCCCTGTACCGAGCGGCCGGTCACACGGCTGACGCCGCGGGTGAACAGCATGACGGCGGCGTTTTCGAGTTCGATCACCATGGAGATCGGCTCGCAGGCGACAAATTCGAACGCCTCCACGGCGCCGTGCAAGGCCTCCGACATCGCCGGCTTGCCCCGGCGGTGTCCGAGGAACGGAAACACCTTGATGGGCGAGTAGCTGATGAATTCGATATCGTCGTGAATGGCATTGAGTACGAAATCAAGTTGCCCCTTCTTCATGGCCGCATAAAGCGTCGTTAGGTTGTCTTAGAATCCTCATCTGATCACTGGACATCGTTGCGCATACTTTTCATTGTCTGTGGCCTCTCGATACATCGCAACACATCGCCCATATTTGCTTCGCCGGTTGCCAGGTGGTTGCCAGCCGTTTTCGGGTCCCACATTGCCCGAACGTATAGAGCGTTATGAGCACCAAAAAATCAGGAAGCGAGCGGCTATGAGCACCAAGATCACCAAGCGGACTGTCGATCAACTGTTACCGGGTAGCGGGAATTTGCTGCTGTGGGATTGCGACGTTAAGGGGTTTGGCGTTCGCTGCCGAACTTCCGGGGCAAAGTATTACTTCGTGAAAATGCGCATCGGCCGGCGCCAGCGGTGGATCACCATAGGTCGCCACGGCTCCCCATGGACGCCGGAAACAGCACGCCGCGAAGCGCTCCTTTTGCTGGGGCTGAGGGCGGCCGGAAAGGACCCGGCGACGGAGCGCGACGATCATAAGGGCGGGCTGACCATCGCCGAGCTTGCCAACCAATTCCTAACTGAACATGTTGCGCATACTTGCAAACCAGCAACGGCCGATGAATATCAGCGCGTAATAAGCTTATACATCTGCCCAAGTCTAGGGCGCCACCGCGTCATTGATCTAACACGCACTGATGTCATTCAGCTCCACCAACAGCTTCGTGATCGCCCTTATCAGGCAAACAGATGTTTGGCAGTCCTGAGCAAGATGTCTAACCTGGCCGAAGCCTGGGGTCTACGACCGGATGGCAGCAACCCCTGCCGTCACGTGAAAAAATACCGCGAAGAGAAGCGCGACCGATACCTTACGAACGCGGAATTACAGCGGCTGGGTATAGTCCTCGCTCAAGCTGAGCGGACAAAAACCGAAAATCCGTTTGTTTTAGCCGCGATCGGGCTGTTGATCCTTACCGGCGCGCGGCTGAATGAAATTTTGACCCTCCGATGGGAACATGTCGACCTTGCAAATGGAATGCTGAGGCTGCCCGATTCCAAGACCGGCCCAAAGGATATCTTCCTCAACGAAGCGGCCATTAGCCTGCTAAGAGAGATTCCCCGAATTGCGGGAAACCCTCACGTGATAGTCGGCAAGAAGGCAGGTGCGCCGCTTATCAATCTTCACAAGCGATGGCGACGCATACGCGCAGCTGCGGACCTCCACGGCGTGCGCATCCATGACCTTCGTCACAGCTTTGCCAGTATCGCCGCCGGTGCCGGAATGAGCCTGCCGGTGATCGGCAAACTTCTTGGACACAGCCAGCCGGCGACCACCGCACGCTACGCTCATCTTGCACCTGACCCGATCCGCGCGGCGTCTAACCTGATTGGAAGCGCGATCACTGCTGCCATGAATGGGCCCGCCGACCAGGTTCGAATTCGGTCAGGCTATGAGACAAAACAAAACGCGCCGGCGACCAATCCGTGATCGAAGACTCGAAGAAAACGTACGACCGCGCCGGGCCCTGCTGGGAAAATATATCGTTCACGGAAACTTGATCATACTAGGCCTTCCTCCGTAAGTCATTGTGAAACTTGAAGAGTTAAATTATACACCTATGGATATTCTAAAACACATCGCCGGTTCTTGCGCCCGCGGCGAGTCTGCTGTCAGTCACGGTCAGCTTTTCAGAATGGTGGCTAACCGTGAACCCCGACCGAGTACGAGTGCGTCTTAAGAATCCAGTGCAGCGACGAAGCTGCCGGCGCCGAATGCGCAAGCCACGTTTCTCACTGCAGCCGAGGCCGCAGCCCTGTTGCGTGTGAGCACAGTCACATTATGCCGCTGGCGCATTCAAGGTTTAGGGCCAGCTCACCGCAAATTTGGACGCCGCGTGGTCTACGCGAGCGAAGATCTGCACGCGTGGGCAGTAAGCCAACGCCGCCGGAGCACGTCCGAAAAAGCATAGTTACAACCGAAGGAGAAAACGTGAGTTCAAAGACTTCAAAAGCAGTCGGCAAAAATGGGCCGCCTTGTCCGCGATGCGGGAGAGCAACGCAAGTCCGCACGCACCGTTCGATCGGCCGGAAGCAATTGCGGCAACTGTATTATTACAGCCGCTGGTTCAAGTGCATCAACAACAAATGCCGGACTACGCTAGTCGTACGGCCGGAGTACATCGTGTGGAATTCCTCCCCCCGAATGCTAGTCAGTCGAACGGTGCACCGCGCAATGATGTCGCGCCTAGCCGGCGGGAACCTGATGGTGACGTCAAAGCCGCAACGAAAGCGATACCTTCTGATGGCAGGGCGAACGGAGGCGACCGATGACGCGTTCCAACAACGCCGAGGTTTTTGATGAAAACTCCGCACCACGGCCCGGAGACGGGCCAACTGACAATACCAGGAAAAGCAAACCGAACCGTGTACGCCTCCGCTTAGCGCGCCGGGCACTAGACAATGCGAAAGAGTATCTGGGCCGCGGTTGGCAACCCGTACCGGTGCCACTCGAAGAGAAAGCCCCAAAGCAAAAAGATTGGCAGAACCTGGCGATTACCCCAGCAAACGCGGCCGATTACTTTGAGCAGAACCAGAACATTGGCCTGCAGCTCGGCGCACGATCGGGCGGATTGACCGACGTCGATATTGATTGCCCGGAAGCGCTGGCGTTAGCCGATACCTTCCTACCCGCGACCTCGGCGATCTTTGGCCGGGCATCAAAACCACGCAGCCACTGGCTATACATAACTGACCTTCACCGCTCGGAGAAGAAGGCCGTCATACGATTCGTTGAACCGCCGTCGCTGGGCGATGGTCAGCAACCCAGCACGCTAATAGAGTTGCGCGTGGGCGGCGACCAAAAAGGGGCACAAACGCTCGCTCCCAATTCTATACACCCCTCAGGCGAATGTGTGTGTTGGGATAGCGACGGCCAACCTACGACGGTCGATGGGTCGGTTCTTGGAAAAGCCGTTGCTCAAGTGGCAGTCGCAGCGCTTCTTGTCCGCAACTATCCAAGACTAGGCAACCGCCACGAAGCCGCATTGGTTCTGGGCGGTGTACTGGCGCGTGGCGGCGCCACGGCGGTAGAGATCAAGAGATTCGTTTCGACCGTCGCTCAGCATGCCGGCGACGAAGAGGCGGACGAACGCGGTAGGTCGGCGGCGAGCGCAGTTGACTTGCTGGTGCGCGGCGATCCTACACCAGGACTCCCCAGAATGCGGGAAGTTTGGGGTATCGAAGTCGCGGACACGGCCGCGAAATGGCTTGAATTGTCGGGAGGGGATGTCAGCGCCGACGAAATCGACAGATTGGCGCGTCTGGATGCGCTGCCCTACGAACAGCAGCGCAAGACCGCAGCGGGACAGTTGGGTGTCCGCGAGAGCATACTTGATAAATTGGTTGAGCGGCGCCGGATAGAGGTACAAGCGGCAGATTCGACTGACTTTCTGTCTCCAGTCTCGCCCTGGCCGACGCCGGTGAACGGCACAGATTTGGTCAAGGATCTGTGTGGCGTCTTTAAGCGACATATAGTGTTGTCGGATTCCAGCACTTTAGCTTGCGCATTATGGACATTGCATGCGCACGCTCACGACGCCGCGACTCATTCACCGATCCTAGATATCGGTTCGCCCACCAAGCGTTGTGGCAAAACGCAATTGCTGGCAACGCTGGCTTTGCTGGTGTCGAAGCCGTTGCCGGCCGCGAATGTGACCCCAGCCACTGTGTTCCGGGCCATTAACCGATGGTGTCCGACCATGTTGATTGACGAGGTTGACACTTTCCTCGCCGATAAGTCCGAGCTGCGCGGCGTGCTGAACAGCGGGCATACAAAATCAAGCGCCTTTGTGCTTCGCTGTGTTGGTGATGCTATGGAGCCGACCCCCTTTAGTACTTGGTGCCCAAAGGTCTTCGCCCATATCGGTAGGGTACACCCGACCTTGGAGGATCGCTCAATCCGCATCCAATTGCGGCGCAAACTGAAAACGGAGACGGTGGAGCGCATCCCAAGGGGCGACCCCTACGCGGACCTTCGTCGTAAGTGTGCGCGATTTGCGGTCGATAATCTTGAGTACCTGTCGAAAGCCAAACCGACAATACCGGCGGGACTCAACAATGATCGCGCAGCCGATAATTGGATGCCGTTGCTAGCCATTGCAGAGATCTGCGGTTGTGGAAACGAGGCACGCAAGGCCGCGCTTGAGCTTTCTGGCGTCGATGATGACGAGACTGACTCCATCGTGTTGCTTGCCGATCTCAACGCGATGTTTGAGCGCGCGACGCAGGGGGAAGCTGCAACGGTTTCAATGTCGAGCGCTGCCATGACGGTGGAGCTTGCCAGCATGGAAGACAAAAAGTGGCCGGAGTTTAAGGGAGGGAAACCGATCACGCCGACGCAGATCGCGGCCCTCCTGAAACCCTTCGGCATCACGCCACGGAAAGTGCAATCCGATGACGGCGCTAAGCGGCAGGTGCAGGGCTATCGGTTCGACCAGTTCGAATGGACTTTTAAGCGCTACCTAGGTTGACTGAATAGACACCCCCTTTCGCCCCTTTGCCTAGCAACATCAAGCAGTTAAGGGCGAGGCCTGCCCCCCTAAAAGAGCTTGGCTAAGGGAGTTCGTCGGTCGGCTAAGTAGCTCATTAACAATAGAAAAGGGAGGCAAGGGGCTCTCGCGGCCATGTGGCAGCTAAACCAGCTCCTCGTATAATCGTACATGAACCACCATCAACTCGCCTTCAACGGACTGTTCGCCGCCGAGACGAGATTCGAGCGACAATCGAAGAACGCCAATAACAAAGGCGGCCTAACGATGTCGCCAGCATATGCGCGCGAAGGATTGATGGTGTGGGCCGATGACCAAGCGCGGATCAAAACATCCGATCGGACAGGCTAACCGAAATGCAACCGGCTTGGCAAATTCCAAGTGTCGGCGTTATGCATCCTTGCATCGATCGCGTGGTCATTGTATCGACGGCATCCGTCGGCTCCCTAAAGACGCTTCTGCCGCTACCGATTCTGGAAAGGGGTTTCCACTCCTTCGAGATTCTCACTTATCGCGGGCCACACCCTCACTTGCGTTCCAGGATCGTGGCGGTGGGCGCAGGGAATGAGCAGGTCTGGCGACTGCTCAAGAGGCATGAGCATAGGCTGAAGCGATACTGGATCACGCTAGTCGAACTAGCTTTCGACGTGAGAAACTGTTTTGTCGAAGATGTGCAGCCCGGCTGCTTGCCTTAACGCGCGCGTCGATAAACGATGGCAACAACGCGGCCATCTCTATCTAATATCCAAGCCGGGCGCCAGGGTATCGTCGGGCTATTTGCCTGGTATGCCCACGATCTATTACGAGGACCGGCGAAGTAGCGTGTCGATGAAGTGTTACGGCCGGAGGGCGAAGTTGCCCGGTCGGTCGCTTCGGGGCATGCATGATACGGCTGGAATGGACACTGACGGGGAAACGTCCGCACTTTCGGCACATTGGTGGAAATCAGATCAGCGACGTACTTGCCGCCGACCTTAATGCTTTCCTTATGGACAATCTTCGCCTCGACGCGTTGATCATGTTGCTGTAGGGAAGCTATTTAAGGTCAGGCGCGGAGGAACCCGCCCTAACCATCAGTCGAGGCGGTGCACCACCGATCTTCAAACAATGGCAAGGACCAAAGTATCGCGCTAGGCGCACCGCTTTCCTTATTCTGCGCTTCTTGCTACCGTGGCCGCAAGATTGGGCGAAGAGCACGCCTTGCATGTTTGCCAAGAATCACCGGCACAGGTTCGGGGCTATCTGCGAAGCCTGCGCCAGCGGGTAAGCCGCTTACTGACTATCGGATCAACCGGTGTTTCCGCCCGGTACGGCTGCTGCCCGTATAATTATAGCTGCCGAACCTAAATCGATCTCCGCCGCACCAATAAAATCAGGCACTTTTGATGCCAAAGACCCGAAGTGTCCTACACGAAATAAGAGATACCAGATGACGAAGAAGCCCTGCCAAGTGAAATATAAAAAGCCAAATAAGGGGACGTTTATGCTTCTCGATGGGCTGCCGATCGCGATGCGGCCAAACACCGCTAAATCCGGCGGGTGGCTAGCTTTAATACCCGGTTTTTCGGTGACCCAGCGCGGATCTAAAGTTGAGATAAAGTGCCAACTGCACTGAACCTTTGAGCAAATCCGACCGGTGAACAAGTCCCTTGGCAGAGCCGTCGAGCGAGCGTGGTTCTTGGCGATGACAAAGGTGTGAGAAGTCGAAGCAAGCCGATCCCTCCTAGTGAAGGGCGAAAGCGACAACGGTCTCAGCAAGACCAATCAAAGCCTAAGTCGGACCGATCGGATGCTATTAAGCCCGATAAAAACCGTCACGGTAACTCCTGGCGCAGATGGCCGTTGTCTTCAGCTTGATCGGGATCTGACCGACGACTTTATCGTGCCATTACAAGCCGACTGCGTGGCGTTCGGCGGGGTTGCTCGGTCCTTTGGCGCTGATAGGATCGCCAAACCGCTTCTCTTCCCTAATAAGCCCAGCTAAGGCGAGCAAAAGTAGGTGATCGAAGTACCGTCAATTGCGGTTGATGGGAACTGGCTACAGCATCGAAATGGGCCAAGGGGCTTGGATCTTCGATCAGAACGGCGGTCTGCCCAAAAGCTAGCGTGATAGTCGGATTTAACGGGAGGAACTCGCAATGACCGGGTTTGTGAAGGCAGCGACTGCGCTATTTGTTGCGATACTGCTCTGTGATAGTCCGGCCTACGCCGATTTCGTCTTCCTTTCCTGTGGCGCGTCTGCAGGTTCTACCTACTACATGGAGGGAGGGATGGTCAGCGCGGCCAACGCGGGCTGGCAAAAAGATGGAATTGATGCCGGCATCCAATTGCTCATTAAAGACGACAAATCATTCAAGATTGATATCAAAAGGGACCACCGCCAAATGACTTCAAATATTCTGACCATGGATGCGAGTTTGGCACCGTATCC
>CAWJRE010000048.1:0-182891 GCA_963845075.1 uncultured Alphaproteobacteria bacterium
GTCAGCTTTGCGCAAGGCTTCGCCCGCCATCTCATAGTGAAGCTTGTCGGCGTTGACCGATCCGAAGACGGTATTGTTGTCGAGCACCATCGAACGGTTGAGCGCTCCGACATCGACTTCGAAGTCGTGGCCCGGGTCGGTGACGCCGACCAGACAAGCGATGCCGCTCGCCGCCGTATTGCCGAGCACATCGCGCACGACGCTGGGCGCGCCGCTGCACTCCATCAACACGTCCGGCTTGAAGCGAAGATTGGCCGGCGTATCGACGTGATAGATGCCGCCAAGCCGGCTGACCATCTCGCGCTTGGCGCGATGTTCGTGATGATCGAGAACGTGAACCTCGAGCCCGCGCTGCGCGCCCATGAGCGCCGCCAGGAGCCCGACCGGACCGGCCCCGGTCACCAGCAGTGTTTTGGGACTTCAGGAGCGCGCGCGCTGGCCGATCCGCTCGGTATGATCCCACGCTTTCGCCACCACACTCGTCGGTTCGAGCAGAACGCCGGCCTCGCCGAGCGCGGGATCGATCTTGACCAAAAATTCCGGCTCGATGCGAAAATACTCCGAGCCGAATCCATGACGCTCCTTGATGCCGCGCTCGGTGTAGCGGCCGTTGCGGCACATATCCCATTCGCCGACGGCACATGAAGGACACGGCACCGGATCGGGACGCCGCACAATGCCGACGACGAGATCGCCGACATCGACGCCGCAGTCCGGCGGAGCCTCACGCACCACGCCGAGCGATTTTATGGCCGATTACCAATCGGCTTTGACCGGGCGGCGCCCAGCCATAGTGGCCGCAAACGATGTCGCGGTCGGTACCGCAAACGCCGATGGCGATTGTGCGCACCAGCACCGCGCCGTCGCCGGCCGGCGGCTCGGGGACATCTTCGATCCGCGCCGAGTTGGCAACACCCGGCGCGACGGTAAGGGCTCGCATTCGCATGCTTCCATGATTTATGCGGTCCGGCCCGCGCGGCCAGACGGTCCCGTCGCCATAAGTACCAGAGAGTTCCAAAAGTTCCGGTTACGGAACCAACGCAGCGCTGTCAGGGTTCTTCGGCCGCCGCGTAACAAATTTAACGAGGACATGACCATGGATGCCATCGGTCGCAAGCGCTGGGCGATCGCTGAAGGACACATTCCTTCGCAGAGTTCCTTTACCGACCGTGCACTTATCTCTCATGAGACCGCCTGCATCCTCAACGCCGGCAGCGGCGACGCGCATGTTGCGCTCACCATCTTCTTTGCCGACCGCGACCCGGTCGGCCCCTACCGGATTACGGTGCCGGCCCGGCGCACGTTGCATCTGCGCTTTAACGATCTCACGGAACCGTCGCCGGTTCCGCGCGACACCGACTTTTCTTCGGTGTTCGAGTCGGATGTTCCGATTGTCGTTCAACACACACGGCTTGATTTACGTCACGCCGAGGTAAGCCTGCTGTCGACGACCGCGTACGGCGAATTCTTGAGCCGCTAACGATCGCCGCGGTTCCAAACGATTTTGTTTTATTCCGCATAAAAGAAAATTTTCGCTTCTTAAAACACGGTTTCCAAACAAGCGATGTGGAATGGACATATCGCCTTAATGCAGGATGAACGAAACGAAAGAATGGAACTTATGCGCCGCGTGGCCGTTGTTACACGGAACCGAGGAGAATCCCGTGACTGTGATCGTCGTGTCCAACCGCGTTGCGCGGGCGAAATCCGATGAGCCGGTCGCCGGGGGATTGGCCGCAGCTCTGATCCCGATGGGGAAGGATTCCGGCGCGATCTGGGTGGGATCGAGCGGCCAGACTTCCGACTACGCTACCAGTAGAGATTGCTTCTCGCAGATCGAGCCGCTCGGCACCGGCGCGCTCGCGACTGTCGACATGCCGGCCAAACATTATCGCGGCTTCTATGAGGGCTTCGCCAACTCGGCCTTGTGGCCGGCGCTGCATTCGCGCCCGGATCTCATTCAAGTCGGCGGCGACGACTACACCTCCTATCGCGAGATCAACGCGTTCATGGCGCGCGCTCTGTTGCGCTTCAGCGAGCCGGACGCGGTCTATTGGGTGCAGGACTATCATTTTCTTACGCTCGGCGCAGAAATGCGGCGGCTGCAGATCAGCCGGCCGATCGGATTTTTCTTGCACACGCCGTGGGCGGACCGTCGGACGATGGCTGCGGTGCCGCACCATGCGGATCTCGTGCAGGCCATGCTCGCTTACGACCTCATCGGATTTCAGACCGATGAGGACCGTCAGAATTTCGAAGACTATCTGCAGTACGAGCTTAGCCTGTCGATCTATGACGGCGCGGTCACGTCGTCTCGAGGCGTGACGCATCTGGCGACCTTCCCGATCGGCATCGATGTCGACGAGTTCAGCGATCGGGCCACCAAGGCTACGGCACGGGCCGATGTGTCGCGGCTGCGCGGCAGTTTGCAGGGAATCAAGCTCGTGCTTGGCGTGGACCGCCTCGATTATTCCAAGGGCCTTGCCAATCGCGTGCGCGCATTCGACCGGATGCTCGAGATCGAGCCGCAGCTTAAGCGCGGCGTTTGCCTGCTGCAGGTCGCCGTTCCGACCCGCGGCAATATCCGCGCTTATCGCGAGCTGAAGGCCGAGCTTGCTTCGCTGGTCGGCGAGATCAACGGCCGGCACGGCGAAGTCGACTGGATTCCGATCAGGTATCTCAACAAAAGCTTCTCGCAGCTTACGCTCGCCGGGTTTTATCGCGCCGCGCACGTGGGCTTGGTCACGCCGCTCCAGGACGGCATGAACCTGGTGGCCAAGGAATATGTCGCGGCACAAAACCCGTTCGATCCGGGCGTGCTCGTGCTCTCGGAATTCGCGGGCGCCGCGAAGCAGCTCGATACGGCGCTACTGGTCAATCCCCATGATATCGAAGGGATGGCCCGGCAAATTGCGACGGCGCTTTCGATGAGCCTCGAGGAGCGGCGCGAGCGCTGGCACGCGATGGTCGCCAAATTGCGATCTTCATCCATCCAGGATTGGTTCGCCGATTTCCTGCGCGCCCTCAATGACACCCGCCGCGTGCCCGCACGTCTTGCGACCTTGCGGCCGGCAGCAGCGGCGCCGGTTCTGCTGGAAATGGCGGGGCGAAGCGCGCAGCGTCATTAGAGCATGATCCGGAAAAGCTTGCCCTCGGGCTTTGACCCGACGGGTGGAATCCAGTTTTCCGAAAAGCATGCCCTCGGGCTTGACCCGGGGGATCACGCTCAAAAAAAAGCTGGAGCGGGATGCCGATCGAACCACATAACTCATCCCGCTCTAGAAAGTTACACGGCGCCTTCCACCTTGTGGGTCTTCGCTTTCACGGCGTGGCTGACTGATAGGCCCGCTTCATGCGCGGCCCGCTGCAGCGTGCGCCTGATCTCATCGCGCTTTTCGTGAATCGTGGCGATGGCGAGCCCGGTCGCCACGCCCAATCCGACCAGGGCCGCTTCGGAAAGCTGCAAGCTCGCTTCGATCGTCTCGGGCACGGCGTCGGTCGCACCGAGCGCGTAAAGGTGGCGCGCGTGATCGGCATCGCGGGCGCGCGAAACGATGAGAATGTCCGGACGCATGGCGCGGACGTGCGCCACCACCTCGTCGATCAGCCGCGCCGTGTGAATTGTAATGATGACGCCTGCCGCCTTGGCAAGCCCGCAGGCTTCGAGAAATTGCGGATCGGTGGCGTCGCCGAAGTAGACGTCATGGCCCTCGCGCCGATCGCGCGTGACCGTCATCGCGTCGGAGTCGGCAACGATGTAGGGAAGACGGTGTTCGCGCAGCAATTCGCAGACAACTTTGCCGACACGACCGTAGCCGACGACGATCGCATGGCTCTGGCCGGCCGTCGGCCGCACCGTCAGTTCGGCGTCGATCGGCTTGTCCGGCGTGAGCCGCGCGGCGAGACGCCGGCCAACGAACGACAGCAGCGGGGTCAGCGCCATCGTGATCGAGGTCACCGCGAGGATGAAGCTTGCGAATGACAGCTCGATCAGCCCGGCCGAGCCCGCCATGCCAATCCCGACAAACGCGAATTCGCCGCCGGTACTGAGCAACAAACCGATCTCGACGGCGGCCGGCCAGGAAAAGCGGAACAGCTTGGCAAGCACGATCAGCAGAAACGCCTTTACGGCGATCAGCCCGATGACGGCCCCGGCGAGCAAAAACGGTTCACGCCAAAGCTCGCGAAAATCGACATTCATGCCGACGGTGAAGAAGAAGAGGCCAAGCAGGAGGCCTTTGAACGGCGCCACCGTCGTTTCGATCGCCTTGCGATATTCGGTTTCGGCCAGCAGCAATCCCGCCACGAAGGCGCCGAGCGCCATTGAGAGCCGCGCCTGCTCGGCGATCACGCCGTCGGCAATGATGACGAACAAGACCGCGGCGATGAAGACTTCGGTTGAGCGCGCCGTCGCCACCAAGCGGAACAGCGGACGCAACAAAACACGTCCGAAGGCGACGATGACGATAATCGCCGCGGCGGCCTGCAACAGCGCGGTGGCAAGGCTTGCGAGCACCGAACCGCCGGAACGCGCCGCAAGAATTGAAATAAAGAGCAGGATCGGAATGACGGCGAGGTCCTGCGCCAGCAGAATGGAGAAGCTTGCCCGACCCACGCTCGTGGTCAGCCGCTCCTGGTTCGACAGAAGCTCGAGCACGATCGCCGTCGAAGAGAGCGAGAGGGCACTGCCGAGCACGACGGCCTCGGACGGGCTCCTCGACAGCGCAAGCGCCGCACCGGCGATCACCGCGCTCGTCAGCAGAACCTGCAATCCGCCCAAGCCGAGCACCAGCCGGCGCATGGCCGAAAGCCTGGAAAATGACAGTTCGAGACCGATCAAGAACAGAAGAAAGACGACGCCGAGTTCGGCGATGCCGGCCACGTTCTGCGCGTCGGTGATCGTCACCCAAAACAGACCCGGCACCACGCCAGCGAGCGAACCGAGCCCCAGCGGACCTAAAAGCGCTCCAGCACCCAGGTAGCCGAGAACGGGACTGAGACCCCAGCGCCGTACCAGTGGAATCACGACACCTGCAGTTCCGAGCACGACGAGGGCGTCGCTGTAAGCGGCCGTGTGACTGGTCGACACGCCAAATCCTCCAATCCGCCAGCGAGCTACCTAGAGCAGGATGACTTTTCTTCGTATCGTCATCCGGCTCTAGCTTCTTGTTTGAGCATGATCTTTTCCGAAAACCGGCTTCCACTTTTCGGCATCATGCTCTATCGCCGGTTCAACTATGAACCGAACCCAATGCCAAAATATCGTGACTTGGCAATGGATTGAAATCGCTCGAGCGTCTCTAACTTATGGAAACCTTGGCGCGCCAAGCTGGTTAAGCGATTCGCGACCTTTGCTGCCTACAAGGCGCGCCGCACGAAACGGGAGAGCGATGAAGTTATTTCAGTGCCAGAATTGCGGGCAGCCCTTGTATTTCGAGAACACGCGCTGCGAGCGCTGCGGCTTGTCACTCGGCTATTTGCCCAGGCGGGAAGCCATTTCCGCGCTCCAACCGCACGGCAGCGCCGACGGTCCGCAGGGGCAGGTTCGGCGCGCGCTGGCCGACATGGAACTTTACCGGCATTGCGCCAATGCCGCCTACGATGCGTGTAACTGGCTCATTCCAGCCGCCACATCGGACAGCTATTGCGCGGCATGCCGGCATAACCTTGTCATTCCGGACCTGTCGCTGCCGGAAAATCTCCCTAGGTGGCGGTCGCTGGAAGTCGCGAAGCACCGGCTTTTCTATACGCTCTTTCAACTGCGGCTGCCGGTCGAGACGCAGGCGGAAAATCCGGCTGGCCTCGCCTTCCGGTTCCTGGCCGATGTCGGACCGGCTCAATCGGAAGTCCTGACCGGACACGACAACGGCGTCATTACCATTAGCCTCGCCGAAGCGGATGATGCCGAGCGCGAGCGACGCCGCCAACGCATGGGCGAGCTTTACCGCACCTTGCTCGGCCACTTTCGGCACGAGATTGGGCACTATTACTGGGGCCGGTTGATCCTCAGCACGCCGCACCTGGATGAGTTCCGCCGCGTCTTCGGCGATGAGCGACAAGATTATGCCGCGGCCCTGCAAAACTACTATGCGAGCGGCGCGCCTGCCGATTGGTCGGAGCGTTTTATCTCCGCCTATGCAAGCTCTCACCCCTGGGAGGATTTTGCCGAGACCTGGGCACACTATTTCCACATGATCGATACCCTCGAAACCGCGCATGTCGCCGGCCTGGCGGTCAGTCCCAAGCTGCCCGAGAGCCCGGGCGCTGTGTTCGACTTCCATCCGCGCGACACCGACATCGACCGTCTGATCGAGGCTTGGCTCGCGCTCGCCTTCGCGGTCAATTCGCTCAATCGCAGCATGGGGCTGCACGATCTCTATCCCTTTGTGCTCGGCCCCGTGGCAGTCGCCAAGCTTGCCTTTGTCCACCGGCTTATCGCCGCGACGTCGTCCGCGGCGCCGAAGACGACGAGCCGCCCCCCGCCGCTACAGGCGAAACGCAGCCCGCCGGACACGATCCGAAGCCATGTGACTTTCTTGCAACGGGAATTGTCCTGATCAGGAAGCGCTTTGCACAGTCAAGCGGTTGGGCTTCCTGAAAAGGGACAAAAACGGCTTGAATTTTAACGTTTTTGCGCCCTGTAATGCGCCCGGATGGGCGGCAAGAGCAGCTTCGTGACCACAACCGATTCGAGCAGTCTGTCGCTTGGCGCACAGCCTGGCACGGTCTCTTGGATAACGGCGACCGCTATTGTGGTCGCCGATATGGTTGGCGTCGGCGTTTTTACCAGCCTGGGCTTTCAGGTCACCGACATCACCTCCGGCTTTGCGCTGCTGCTGCTGTGGGTCGTCGGCGGGATCGTGGCGATTTGTGGCGCGCTCTCGTACGCAGAACTCGCCGCGATGCTGCCGCGGTCGAGCGGCGAGTACAATTTTCTTCGCCGCATCTATCACCCCGCATTCGGCTTTGTTGCCGGATGGCTGTCGGCCACGGTGGGCTTTGCCGCGCCGATCGCGCTGGCAGCCATGGCCTTCGGCGTTTATTTCAAGTCCATGGTCCCGGGCGCGCCGCCGCTTCTTCTCGGCTTCTGCGTCACCTGGCTCGCGGCGCTGGTTCATTTGGGCGGCGTCCGCTTCGGCAGCGCCTATCACAATGCCTGGACGGCTTTGAAGCTTCTGCTCATTCTGGCATTGATCGTTGCCGGCTTTGCGCTCGGTGATTCGCAGCCGATTTCATTTTTGCCGAGCGCCGCCGACCTCCCGCAAATCGTCGGCGCCCCATTCGCCATCAGCCTGGTCTTCGTGATGTATTCGTATTCGGGCTGGAACGCGGCCACCTATATCGTCGGCGAATTGCATGATCCGGTCCGCAATGTCCCGCGCGCGCTGTTCATCGGCACCGGCATCGTCATCGTGCTCTATGTTTCTTTGAACGCGGTGTTTCTGGTGACCACGCCGATCAAGGAATTGGCGGGCCAGCTCGATGTCGCGATCATCGCCGGCAAGCATATCTTCGGCGATCTCGGGGGCCGCTTGGTCGGCGCGCTCATTTGCCTGGGGCTCATTTCTTCCATCAGCGCGATGACCTGGATCGGTCCCCGCGTCGCCATGACCATGGGAGAGGACTTGCCGCTGCTGCGCCTGTTCTCGCGCAAGTCGAAGCGGAACGCGCCAATCGCGGCGATTGTCCTTCAACTCCTGATATCGAACGTCCTGCTGCTGACCCAGAGTTTCGAAGCGGTGTTGGACTTCATCCAGTTCAGCCTGACGTTCTGTTCATTTTTCACGGTGCTGGGGGTGATCCAGATGCGAATCACGCATCCGGAACTCCCCCGCCCCTACCGGGCTTGGGGCTATCCGGTCACGCCGATCATTTTTCTCAGCGTGACGCTGTTCATGATGTATTATCTTGTGGTCAATCGGCCGCTGCAGTCCCTGGCGGGCATCGCCATGATGTTGGCCGGCCTCATCGTCTACTATGTATCCCGCCCGCTCTCGAACGCTCCTTCAGATATTTCGCAAACGGTGGCCTAGAAACAATGTTCGCAACCATGCCCAAAACGATGGCGGCTGCCTTGACGGCGGTCATATTGACCGTAGCCGCAGCGCCCGCCTGGAGCGCCGAAACCGCCACGTTCAACGACACGGCGCGTTTCCTGGCCGGATTGCCGCCATCTCCTGATTCGCCGCTGACGCCGCTCACCAAGGATGCGGCTTGGCAGCAGCACGCCCGCTATTTCGACTCGATCTTCGCCCGCGAAGACAGCGCGCACCTCTCGAAGGTTCGCGCCTTCTCCAAGGAATTCCTGACCGAAAAACACGACACGATGCTGTACATGTTCAGCGGTCCGGACTTCCTCTACGCCACGTCGTTCTTTCCCAACGCCTCGACCTACGTCATGGCCGGCCTGGAGCCGACCGGCGACATTCCGCAACTGACCAATCTCAGCCGTGGGGCCGTTTACGGCTCGTTGCGAAATCTCGAAGTGTCGATGGCGTCGCTGTTGAGCTACAGCTTCTTCATCACCAACAAGATGCGGACGCAACTGCACGAGGGGCCGGTCTACGGCACGATTCCGGTGCTCTATGTCTTCATGGCCCGGACCGGAAAGACCATTCACGATGTGAGCCTGGTCGCGCTGGATACGGATGGAAATTTCATCAAGACCGACGAACCGACTGGTTCGGGCGGCGACGCCAAAAAGGTGGCGGCGCGCAGCATCGCCCGCAGCGCCGCGCCCGGCGTGAAGATCGTCTTCTCGGACGGGGATGGGCCGAAGCAGACCCTCTATTATTTCAGCACCAACCTCTCGGACGGCTCCATTGAGCGAAGCGGCTTCCTGGCATTCGTCGAGAAACTCGCGCCGGCCGACAGCTTCATCAAGAGCGCGTCCTACCTCCTGCATTCGGGGGGGTTCGGCAAGGTGCGCGGCATGCTGCTCGATCGCAGCGCGACGATCCTCGAGGACGACAGCGGCATCCCGCTCGCCTATTTCGACTCGAAGAAATGGCGGCTGCAGCCGTTCGGCCGCTATGTCGGGCCGCTTGGCATCTTCGGCCGTTCCTATCAGCCCGGAATGGCTGAGTTGTTCCGGCGCGCGGCCCCGATCGAGTTCGGTATCGGCTACCGCTGGAAAAGGAACGAATCAAACCTGCTGTTGGCGCAGAAGGGAGCGCCGCGGACCAGCGACCAGGAATTAACGCCTGCTTCACCACCCCCGCAAGACGAAGCGCAAGCGCCGAAGAAGACCAAAAAGGCCTCGCAACCGCGCCGTACCGGCTCATTGGGCTGTCGTTATGGAGGCGTTTTCCCGTTTTGTTCTGACTATTCTTCCAGGACGAGCCGATAGCCTCGTCAAAATGGGGACATAGTCATCCCCGACAGTGCTTCTGTCGGGCGGGGGAACAGTGGCAGATACGGGTCGGGGACCAGCGCCGCACGCTTTGCGTCGGCCGGCTAGGGGAACGGTGCCGTTGGCGCATGCGCGCCATTTCCACGGCGATCCGACCGTTGGCCGCAGGCTTGAACAAGCAACCAACCGCATCGTCACGCCGCACAGCCAGTTCGAGGAAGTGCGCACGCAACTGCGCGCGGTGCAGCGCCGCCTCGAGCAAGCGCAGGCGAACGCCGCGGAGCCGCGCCGCCATTTCGGCGCAGGCCATATCCAGCCGGAGACCGGACGTCCCGCTGTCATCGACAGGGTGCCGGGCCGCGTCAGTTTCCTTCGAGAGAGACTGGAGCACAATCTGCTCCGCCTATCGGCCGTCCTGTTCATGATCGGCGCCGCAGGTTGGTGCCTCTTGATCGCCAATCAGTTCCGTACGCCGACTCTGGTGGCGCCGGCCGGAGCGGCAATCAGCAAGGCCGATTTGGATTTCGCGAAGCCCGATCCGTCGAGCACTTCAACCCATGCGCGCATCGACGATCCGGGAATTGTTGTGCCTCGGGACTGGGCCTCTGCCGGCGGCGAATCGCCTGCAAGTGTCGTGGCACGCGGATGGAGCGACCTCCTTGAGATGCGTTCAGAAAGACGCGTCGCCGACCGCGGCCGAACGCCCACGCCCGCACCCACGCCGGTCAAGCAAGCCGTAAAAGAAGCGGTCAGGCCGGTCGCAAAGGAAGCGCGGCTGAGCGTGAAACCCGCGGTACGGCTCGCTTCGTTGGACAGCGCCGAGCCGGTCATTCCGCCGCTGCCGTCCCGCATACCCTCCAATGTCGGCGCGTCGACGCGCCTTGTCGATTTTGAAACCGCGCCATTCCCCTACCACGGCGTGGTGCCTGGATCTGGGCGGCCGTTTCTAAATGCCGGCGATCAGAACCGCCGCGGTCACGTAACTTTCCGCGGCCAAGTTCTCTGGGAGTCGCAGACCTTCAGCGACGACCGCGTATTGCTGCACATTCCGTCCGGTTTCGATCCGAACAAACCCGCGGTCATGGTGGTCTTCTTCCACGGCCACGGCGCCAACCTCTCGCGCGATGTCCGCGATCGTCAGCAGGTGCCGGCGCAGATTACCGCCGCCGGCTCAAACGCCGTGCTGGTGGCGCCGCAATTTGCCGTCGACGCCGCCGATTCGAGCGCCGGAAAATTCTGGGAGCCGAACGGCTTCCGGCGATTCCTCGACGAAGCGGCCGTCAAGCTCGCCTATATGTATGGCGATCCGCGCAGTGCCTCGGCTTTCTCCAAGATGCCGATCGTCATCGTGGCTTATAGCGGTGGCTTCGGTCCGACCTTGTCCGTGCTCGACCGCGGCGGCGTGCGATCGCGCGTGCGCGGACTCGTGCTGCTGGACGCGCTCTATGCCGGCATCGACAAATTCGCCGATTGGATTGCGGACAACAGGTCGACTTTCTTCGTCAGTTCTTACACGCCCCACACCGCCCATCACAATGCCGACCTGCAACGGTTGTTGCGCGAGCGATCGGTGTCTTACAGTTCCGAACTCCGCCGCGGCCATCTGCAAGGCATGGTGACATTCCTGCCCGCCGGCCCTGTGTCGCACCGGGACTTTGTGACCCACGCCTGGTCCGACAATCCGATCAAAGACATTTTGGCTCGAATGGATGACGTCGATCCGCGCATCCAGACTGCCGGCACGACGGCGTCGATCCCCGCAACGCGCAATTAGCCACTCTGCCTTGCGGCGTTCAGGCGTGCCTTGCCAGCCCTGCAGGTAGCGAATATCAAAATTGAAGGCGCTGGTCCGTGATCCAATTCAATTGAATCGGATCACTCTCTAGCTTGTTCGTTTGAGCATGATCTCGTCGGAAAGCCGGTTTCCACCCCGGACCAAGTCCGGGGCAGGCTTTTTCGAGATCATGCTCTCCGCGGGTTCCGGAGCGCAGCATGTTTCCGCACATCTTTGACGACGCGCCGGAACGGACGCGCGGCAAGGTCGTCGGCCTTTATGCGATCCTCGTCTCCGCCAACATCGCCGTCTGGCTGTGGGCGCTCGCGGCGTTTCATGACAATGCGTTTCTTCTTGGTACGGCCTTCCTCGCCTACAGCTTCGGGCTGCGGCATGCCTTCGACGCGGACCACATCGCGGCAATCGACAACATCACCCGCAAGCTGATGCAAGAAGGGCGGCGCCCGGTCGCCGTCGGATTTTTCTTCTCGCTCGGCCACGCAACAATCGTCGTCGCTCTCGTCCTCGCGATCGCGCCGATGACCGCCGCCGCGCAGCAGCACTTCGCCGCCTTGAAGGAGATCGGCGGCGTGGTTGCCACCGCAGTCTCCGCGGCGTTCCTGTTCGCGATCGCGGCGGCCAATATCGTGGTGCTGGCGCAAATCTGCGGCGTATTGCGCGCCGTCGGAAAGACCGGCCGGATGCCGGGCAAAGATCACGATCACGGCCTTCCTCAAAGCGGCCCGATCGCACGTCTGCTGCGCCCGCTCTTTGCGCTGATCGGGCGCAGTTGGCACGCTTATCCGCTCGGGCTTCTGTTCGGGCTCGGCTTCGACACCGCAACGGAAGTCGGTCTGCTCGGCCTCTCCGCCGGACAGGCGGCGCATGGATTGTCGATCTGGTCCATCCTGATCTTCCCGGCCCTGTTCACCGCCGGCATGTCGCTCATGGACACGGCCAATTCGACCATCATGGTCGGGACCTATGGCTGGGCATTCGTCAACCCGATCCGCAAGCTTCACTACAACGTGACGGTCACGTTCGCGTCTATCGTCGCCGCGCTCGTTATCGGCAGCATCGAGGTGCTCTCGCTGATCGGCGACAAGTTTACGCTGCAAGGACCGTTGTGGCGCTTGGTCGCCCGGCTCAGCGAAAATCTCGGCTTGATCGGCTATTTGCTCGTGGCATTTTTCGTCGTCTGCTGGCTGGCGTCTTTTCTTCTGTACAAGCTTGGCAGTTACGACGAGATCCAGATTTCCGCGGAACCGCGCGGCCGATCTCTTTGAAAAATTTGCGGGGCGAAATGAGCCGACAGCGCCGTTGTCTTTTTCAAGAGCCGCTAAAAATCCGACGCGACAAGAACGCATTCCCCGTGAACAATGGCACGATCGGTAGGACTTTATTAAAATTTTGAGAATCGAATGGTCCACGTCTCGTCATGAGGAGGCGGCGGTGTGGCCATTCAAAACGACCATCGCATTTAGGAACGACGACGGCGGAGAGTTGCGTCTGACCTACGCGGTTTCGGCAGGCGACATGATCGAGGCGAAATGCGAACTGGAACGCCGCTTCGAGGCGCTGGGCATCTTTGGCTACACGATAGAAACGATCGTCGCCGCCACGAACCGCGAAGCCGATCGGTACAACTTGCCGGCGGGATGTGTTCAACTGCTCGGCTACTAGAGCGTGATCCAATTCGATTGAATCGGATCGCGATGAAAATTGCTCATTTGAGCATGATCTTACCCGAAAGCCGGTTTCCACTTTTCGGGATCATGCTCTACGCTCAGGCCGCTCTACGGAAGAGCAAAAACGAGCGGCAACCCGGTTGAGTGCTTGATTTGGTGGTAGCGGAGGACGGATTTGAACCGCCGACACACGGATTATGATTCCGCTGCTCTAACCAGCTGAGCTACTCCGCCAGACCGTCGTGATTGAAGACCGGCTGGGGCGAGATTTAGGGCACTTTACCGCGCTTTCCAAGAGGATAATCGGCCCCCGGCACACGCAAAAGCGCCGGCTCCGGCCGGCATTAACCCCGCCAAAATCTAGGCCGTTTCGCCGATGCGCGCGCCTGCGTCTGCGGGCTCGGCCCCCGAACCGGGAAGCTTCGCGAACCGGATCAGCGAAAAATGTCCGAGCGGCGGCATCGGCCGGCGTTCGACCACGCGGACGCCGCCGCACGACGCGGCCCATTGCGCCAAGCGCTGCCAACGGAATTCCGGCCGCCATCCCAACCGCCGCGCCAAAGGCGCAAACCCGCGTTCAAAGGCGGCGCGCGGTCCGCCCTCGGCGCCAAGATGATTCACCAGAATGATTTCCCCGCCCGGCTTGAGCACGCGCGCGAACTCGTCGAGCGTCGCCTCGGGGTCCGGAACCGCTGTGATGACATATTGCGCGACGACGACATCGAAGACGCCGTCCTGGAAGCCCAGGTGCTGCGCGTCCATGACCGCAAGCCCATCGACATTGCTCAAGCGATGCGTGGCGGCGCGCTCCTTGGCCTTCTGCAGCATCGGCGCCGAAAGGTCGACGCCGATCAAGCGGTTCGTGCGCGCATAATCCGGCAACGATAGGCCGGTGCCGACGCCGACCTCGAGGATGCGGCCGCCGATGCGTTCGGCCGCGGCGATCGAGGCCTTGCGGCCGCGATCGAAGACTGCTCCGAACACGACGTCGTAAATCGGCGCCCAGCGCGCGTAGGCTTTGGTGACTGCGTCCTTGTCGAGTTCGCTTGCCATCGCGTCCTCGCCGCGGGCGCGCGCCGCGCGATCAATGCGCTGCGGCGAGGTTGGCGGGAGCCGCGCGCTTGGCGGCCGGTGCAGCGATCGTGCTGGCGATGATGCCGCCGCCGAGCACACGCGCCTGCCCTTCGGCAGAATCGTAGAACGCGCAGGCTTGACCGGGCGACACGCCATCCTCGCCCGCGACCAGCTCGACCTCGACACTGCCGTTAACGGCGGCGCGCAGCCAAGCCGGCTGCGGCGACCGCGTCGAGCGCACCTTCACATAGACCTCGCGGCCATTGTCCAAAGCTTGTTCAAGCGTGCCGGCGCCCAGCCAGTTCACCTCGCGCAGCCGGATGCGGCTGGTGCGTAGCGCCTCGCGCGGGCCGACGACGACCCGACGGGAGTTTGCATCCAGACGGATCACATAAAGCGGCGCGCCCGTCGCAATGCCGAGGCCGCGCCGCTGACCGACCGTGAAGTGGATGATGCCGTCATGACCGCCCAGCACCCGCCCATCGAGGTCGACGATCTCGCCGCGCGTGGCCGCTCCGGGCCGCAGCCGCTCGATCACATCGGCATAATGCCCGCTCGGCACAAAGCAGATGTCCTGGCTGTCATGCTTCTCGGCGACCGGCAGCCCAAAGTGCCGGGCGAGTTCGCGGGTTTCCGCCTTGGTGCGCTCGCCCAGCGGGAAGCGCAACAGATCGAGCTGCGTGGGCGTGATGGCGAACAAAAAATAGCTCTGGTCGCGCTCCGCTTCGCGCGCCCGGTAAAGCGCCCGCCCGCCGTCCGGCAGCGCCCGCGAAGCGACATAATGGCCGGTGGCCAAAACCTTTGCGCCAAGGTCGCGCGCGGTCTGCAGCAGATCGCGAAACTTGATTGCCTGGTTGCATTCCAGGCACGGCACCGGGGTCTCGCCGGCGACGTAGCTTTCGGCGAAGCGGTCGATCACCGCTTCCTTGAAGCGGCTCTCATAGTCGAGCACGTAATGGGGAATGCCGATGCGCTCGGCGACCGAGCGGGCGTCGTGGATATCGCGACCGGCACAGCAGGCGCCCTTGCGGTGGGTTGCGGCGCCATGATCGTAAAGCTGCAGGGTAATGCCGACCACGTCATATCCGGCGTCGGCCAAAAGCGCCGCCGTGACCGACGAATTGACACCGCCGGACATCGCGACCACGACGCGCGTGTCGGACGGACGGCCCTCGATGTCGAGACTGTTCAGCATAGCCCTATCGATTCCTCTCGGCCGGCGGCGCCGCCGTCATTACGGTTGATATTATAAGCGCCGAGCCCCTCATCCGCCACTTCGGCGCAGGTACGCTTCCTTCCCGGGGGGCGGCAAAACTTGCCTATCGCGCCCGAGACGAACACAGCGCCGCAAACGGCGCACTCACCTAACATATTGAATTTACGCGGATTGCTAGGCAACCGCCGGCTGGCCCGCCGGTTGCAGGCAGATCGATGTCCATTCGCTTTCAAGGATCGAGCAGTGCCAAGTATAGCGTCGGACGTCAATTCGACGTCATCGTTTGCGCAGTCGGCGTCACAGCAGCGGCCATCCGCCGTGCCAACGCCGCAACAGACAGACTCCCAGCCGTTTACCGCCTTGCTCGATGCCGCGTCCTCCCAGCAGCAGACCGGCGCGCAGGCGAATCCATCGCCGCCGGCCACCCCAACGATATCGACAGGCGGCTCTCCACGGCAGCAAAGCAGCAGCTTCCAGTCGAATAACAACTCGAAATCGACCGCGGCCGCAACGGACGGCAGCAATACGGCGCCCGCGCAAACGTCGCAGGGCCAGAAGAGCCAACCACCGGCAAATCCCAACACGACGGCCCCGCCCCCTTCCAACAACAGCAAGCCTTCGGCGCAAGACGGAACGACGGCCAACGCCCAGAACCCGGCCAATCCCAATTCGGCTTCGCAACCGAACGCGGCAAATCCCAATGCGCTGGCGCAGGCCGCCGATCCCGGCCAAGTCCAGGGATCTGGGCCAGCCGACGATTCCGCGAAACAATCGTCGGGCGACAAGAAAAGCCAAGACGACGCCGCGGCGACCGACACCACGACAACAACCACCACGCCTGCCGACGCGGCCAATCCAGCCATCCCGCCGGTGATCGTCGTCAGCACCCAGCCGGCCCCCCCTCCGCCGGCAAGCGGAACGCCCGCCGCGGCCGCGGCGGCAATCGGCGGCGTGAGCGGGGGTCGGGGCAAGTCACCGACCGCAACTTCCGCACTCGCACAGGATGCCACTCAAACGGCGAACGCGCCCGACGCGTCGGCGCAACAAGCCGCCCCCGCTTCGCCCGGAGCTGGCGACAGTACCCCGGCGCCAGCCCCAACGGACGCCAAGGCGGCAACTCCCGACGTCAGCAGCACCAAACCGCAAAATCCGACGCCAACCGATGCGCAGGCTCAAAGCCAGGGCGTCGATCCGGACGACGTCGGCGCGCCCCCGTCCGATGCAGCTGCGGCAGCGACCAGCGATCGCGCCGCCGTGAAGGCGCCGGAGCCCACCACTTCTGCAACGACGAGCGCTGCGACATCAAACACGCAAGCGGCGGCGGCGAAAACCGACCTCACCGCCGTGCCGAATTTCGGTTTCTCAGCTCTGGCGGCGGCGACGTCGCCGGCGAGCGCATCCGGCTCCGCATCATCCGCGGCCGCGACAAATGCGCCGGTCCCGGTGGCGGGACTGGCCGTCGCGATCGCTGTCCGCGCGCAGGCCGGCGCCAACCAATTCGACATCCGGCTCGATCCGCCGGAACTCGGGCGCATCGACGTACGTCTCGATGTTGACAGCAACGGCCAAGTGACGACGCACATGACCGCCGACCGCGCCGACACGTTGCAACTCCTGCAAAACCAACAGCCGCAGCTCGAACAGGCGCTCAACCAAGCGGGCCTGAAAACCGCCGATAACGGGCTCCAGTTCAGCCTGCGCGATCAATCGCTGTCGGGTCAGAATCAGTCTTTCACCGGCCAGAACGGCTCCGGCTCTCAAACCGGCAGCAACGCGCAACTCGTCATCCCCGACACCGATCTCACGCCAAGCGCCGCCACGCAGATTTACGCGCGGGCCGGGCTCGGCAGCGGCCTCGATATTCGCATTTAGCGCTCGTGACGAAGGATTAGGCCCATGAGTACGACTTCCAACGCGGCTTCGGTTTTCTCGCCGAGCCAGATCAGTACGACGTCCTCCAGTTCGAGTTCGTCGAGTTCGTCGACCTCATCGACCGCTCAGGCCGCCGGGGCGAACTCCTCACAACAGCTCGCCGGCAATTTCAACACGTTCTTGCAGCTTCTGACCACACAGTTGCAGAACCAGAATCCACTCGATCCGCTCGATACCAATCAATTTACGCAGCAGCTGGTCGAATTTGCTTCGGTCGAGCAGCAGATCAACATGAACACCAACCTGCAAAGCCTTATCACCATGCAGCAGACGACCGAGGCAACCTCGGCACTGCAGCTGGTCGGCAAGACCATCACTGTCGGCGGCAACTCGGCGACGCTGTCCAACGCGACCAGCACCGCCGCCGCCTGGAGCCTCACCACCTCGACGCCCGCCAACGCCACCGTCACGGTCACCAACTCGTCCGGTTCGACCGCTTACAGCGGCACGTTGTCGCTGAACGCCGGAACGCAGAGCTTCACTTGGAACGGCCAGGGCAGTAACGGCCAGACCTGGCCCGACGGCGTCTACACGCTGTCCGTCAAAGCGACCGGCGCCAACGGGCAGGCGGTGACCGTCTCAACGCAGGTCCAAGGCGTCGTCAGCGGCGTTAATCTCAACTCGAATCCTCCGACACTGAAGGTCAACGGCCAAAACGTCCAGATCAGCCAAGTCACCGCGATCAGCCAGTAAGGATACGCTTACCGCTGACCCCACATTTCCGGTGCATTGCACACCGAAATCGCAACTGCACGTGGCGACCAAGCCGACCAGCGCCAGCGCGCCGCAGGCAAAAGGCAGCAATCAAGTCATTGCGCTTAGGCAATTTTTAAGCCGCCACGGCTATTGTCAGCCCAGTTGTGTCGAGTTTGTGAGAGTTGTTGATATGACTGAGCCCCATCGCCCGAGGGTCAAGTATGTCATCGGGCCTGACGGTTCGCCTCTGACGATCGCCGATCTTCCGGCGCCGGGAACGAAGCGCTGGGTCATTCGCCGCAAGGCCGAAGTGGTGGCCGCGGTGCGCGGCGGACTGCTTTCGCTGGAAGAAGCGTGCAGCCGGTATACCCTGACGGTCGAGGAATTCCTGTCTTGGCAATACTCGATCGACCAGCATGGCCTGGCCGGATTGCGGACGACGCGCATCCAGCAGTACCGCCAATAAGGTCGCTCCCGGACAAGCGCCGCTGCGGCGCATTGCCGATCCGCGAACGCCGGCCGCCCGTGCCGGCGTTCTTTGCTTTCGGCCCGGATCGAACCCGTCAGCCCCAGAGCGGGATGACTTCGTCATCCCTCTCTAGCATTTTGTTTGAGCATGATCTTTTCCGAAAGCCGGTTTCCACTTTTCGGGATCATGCTCTAGCGACGACGTTGCAGTTTTTCTATCGCCCCTAGTCCTGCATTAACCCCGCGCTAACCATAAACTGGGCAAATCTTGCCGGGTGCGAGACATGCGGATCTCGTGCGCGGGGAGATCAGAATTTGTGCAGGGTCTGCTTGAGTTCGCCAAGACGCTAGGTGCGCCACGGATCGCGGCCATGGCCGCCGTCACGCTGGCGCTCGTGGGCTTTTTCGCCTTCCTCATCCTGCGCGTCACCGCGCCGCAAATGACGCCGCTTTTTACCGACCTGTCCTACGAGGACTCGTCGGCAATCGTGAAGGACCTGGAACGGCAGGGCGTCGCTTACGAGCTGCGTAACGACGGCGGCACCGTCATGGTGCCCAAGGACCGGGTGGCGCGGCTGCGCATGTCGCTCGCCGGCGAAGGCCTGCCCAAAGGCGGCGGCGTCGGCTACGAGATTTTCGACAAGTCGGACGCGCTCGGCACGACGAGCTTTATCCAAAACATCAACAATTTGCGGGCACTCGAGGGCGAACTGGCGCGCACCATAAGGGGCCTCGACCGCGTCGTGGCGGCGCGCGTGCATCTGGTGCTGCCGGAGCGGCCGCTATTCTCGCGCGACAAGGTGGACCCGTCCGCATCGATCGTGCTCAAGGTTCATGGCGCGCTCGAGCCGCAGCAGGTGCGCGCGATTCGCCACCTGGTCGCGTCCGCCGTCAATGGGCTCAAACCGCAACGCGTGTCGATCGTGGATGAAGCCGGGCGACTCCTTGCCGATGGCACCGGCAACGACGAATTCGGCGAAGTGACGGTCGACGAGCGGCGCGCCTCATTCGAGAAGCGGCTGCGCGACCAGGTCGAAGCGATCGTTTCCTCCGTGGTCGGTCCCGGCCGCGCGCGCATCCAAGTCAGCGCCGATTTCGATTTCAATCGCATCACCGAGACCTCGGACAAATTCGATCCGGAAGGTCGCGTGGTGCGTTCGAGCCAGACGCGCGAGGAGACATCCGCCACCGAGAGCCGCGACAATCAGGTGACGGTCGGCAACGAGATACCCGGCGGCGGCAATCAGCGGCAGCAGCAGGGGGCCGCTCCGGAAGCCAACGCGCAGCCCCGCGATCAGAACAAAAAATCCGAAGAGATCGTCAACTACGAGATATCGAAGACGACCAAGACCGAAGTGATCGAGGGCGGCCGCATCAACCGCATCTCGGTGGCGGTCCTGGTGGACGGCGTCTACGGCAAGGACAACAAGGGCGACATCGTCTATCAGCCGCGCACCAAAGAGGAAATCGACCAGATCGCGGCGCTGGTGCGCACCGCGATCGGCTTCGACCAGAAGCGCGGCGACCAGGTGGAGGTCGTCAATCTGCGATTCGCCGAGACGCCCTCGACGCCGATCACTGAGCCCACCGGCTGGCTCGGCGCCCTGCAATTCACCAAAGACGACATCATGCGCGCCATCGAAATGGTGGTGATGGGTCTGCTCGGCCTCGTGGTTTTGCTGATGGTGGTGCGGCCGCTCGTGCGGCGGGTGCTGGCGCCGGAAGCGCAGGCCGCGCTGCCGGCAAGCGGCCAACTGGCGGACGCGCTCGGCGCGATCGAGAACATAAAAGCGGAACCGAGCGAGACCGCCAGGAAGATCGACATCGCCCAGATTCAAGGCCAGGTGCACGCCCAATCGGTGCAAAAGGTCGGTGAGCTCGCCGACAGGAATCCGAGCGAAGCCGTTTCCATCATCCGTCAATGGATGAGTGAACCCAACCCAGTCTGATCGCTCGAAAATGGCGAACGCCGCGGAAAAAAACTCTGCCGACACCCAGCGCGACCTCGCCGCTGCGATGTCCACGCTCGCCAGCCGCCCCGCGCCTACCGGCAAGCGCCCTCTCACCGGGCGTGAGCGCGCGGCCGTGCTCATGCTTGCGCTCGGCGAACAGTATGGCGCCAAGATCTGGGGCATGCTCGACGACGACGAGTTGCGCGAGCTCTCAGTCGCCATGTCGGCCATCGGCGCGATCGAAGCCGACGTCGTCGAAAATCTCCTGCTTGAATTCGTCACGCGCATGTCGGCCTCGGGCGCGCTCATGGGCAGCTACGAGGCGACCGAACGCCTGCTGCAACAGTATCTGCCGCCCGAGCGGGTCGGCGCGATCATGGAGCAGATCCGCGGCCCCGCCGGCCGCAACATGTGGGAGAAGCTCTCCAACGTGCAGGAAGAGGTGCTCGCCAACTATCTCCAAGAACGAGTACCCGCAAACTGTCGCGGTCGTGCTCTCCAAGATCAGGCCGGAGCACGCCGCACGCGTGCTCGCCATTCTGCCCGAGGACCTCGCGCTCGATGTGGTCAACCGCATGCTGCGCATGGAGGCGGTGCAGAAAGAGGTTCTCGAGCGCGTCGAGCTGACGCTGCGCACGGAATTCATGTCGAATCTCTCGCAGACCCGCCGCCGGGACGCGCACGAGGTGATGGCCGAGATCTTCAACAACTTCGACCGGCAGACCGAAACGCGATTTCTGACCGCGCTCGAGGAGGACAACCGCGAAAGCGCCGAGCGCATCAAGACGCTGATGTTCACGTTCGACGACCTGGTCAAGCTCGATCCCGGCTCGGCGCAGACCCTCATGCGCCATATCGAAAAAGACAAGCTCGCGGTGGCGCTCAAGGGCGCCTCCGAGCCGATCCGGCAATTCTTCATGTCCAACATGTCGACCCGCGCCGCCAAGATGCTGGCAGACGACATGGGCGCCATGGGACCGGTGCGGCTGCGCGACGTCGACGAAGCGCAGGTGCTGCTGGTCAATCTCGCCAAGGACCTCGCCGCCAAGGGCGAGATCGTCATCTCGAAGACGCGCGGCGAAGAGGAGCTGATCTACTGATGGCCGCCCCGGCAAAATTCCTGTTCGATGTCGATTTCGCGGCCGGCAGCCCGCGCGAGCCGACGGTCACGCTCTCCGACCACGCGGTGAAGCTCGCCGAGGCGGAAGCGGCCGCCCGCCAGCGCGGCTATGCGGAGGGTCAGCACGACGCGGAGGTCGAAAACGGCCGGCGAATCGCCAGCACGCTCGAACGCATCGCGACCGGCATCGACCACGCGGCCGGCGCGCTGAAAGCGATCGAAGCGCGGCTTGAATGCGAAGCGGTCGAGGTGGCGGTTGCGGTCGCGCGCAAGCTTGCGCCGAGCCTGATCGAACGCGAGCCGTTCGCCGAAATTTCCGCGCTTGCCGGCGGCTGCTTCCGCGAGCTTGTGGCGGCGCCGCACATCGCCGTTCGGGTCAACGAGGGACTTTATGCAGCCGCGCGCGAAAAGATCGACGACATCGCGCGCGCCCACGGATTTGCCGGCCGGCTGGTTGTGCTCGGCGAACCCAATATCGCGGCCGGCGACTGCCGGATCGAATGGGCCGACGGCGGCGTCAATCGTGACGCCGGCGCCGCCGACCGCGTCATCGGCGAAGCGGTCGCGCGCTACATCACTGCACGCCGCAGTTTCGCCGAAGCGAGCTGAGGCGATGAGGAGAAACGGGAATGAGTGACGACGGCAAGGTGCCTCTGCCTAATCTGGAGGATCGCGCGGTGCAGCCGGACATGCCGATGGCGCCAGAACCCGACGGCCCGACCTCGCGCGTCGCCGGCGACCTCGAAGCCGTGTTCGACGTGCCGGTTCAAGTCTCGGCCGTGCTTGGCCGCGCGCGGATGGAAATCAACGACCTGCTCAAGATCGGCCCGGGCACTGTGCTGGAGCTCGACCGCAAGGTCGGCGAGGCGATCGACATCTATGTCAACAACCGCCTGGTCGCCCGCGGCGAGGTCGTTCTGGTCGAAGAGAAGCTCGGCGTGACCATGACGGAAATCATCAAGGCGGAGCGTGGCTGATGCGGGAACACGCGAATAGGGAATGGCGAATAGCGAATAGGGGCGGGAATCGAATCACCCGCGTTCGCCGTTCGCCGCTCGCCATTCGCGATCTGCGCACTGCGACAGAAGAAGGAAACAAACCATGCGGCTCCTGATCGTTGGCACTCTCAACGGCCAGCTCACCACCGCGACCAAGATCGCGATGGATAGGGGCGCGACGGTCACCCACGCTTCGGACATCGCGCAGGCGATGGCCGTGCTGCGATCCGGGCGCGGCGCCGATCTCTTGATGGTCGATGTCGGCATCGCCATCCGCGACCTGGTGACCGGATTGGAAGCCGAGCATATCCACGCGCCGATCGTCGCCTGCGGCACCGCGACCGATGCCCGCGCCGCGGTCGCCGCCATCCAGGCAGGCGCGAAAGAGTACATCCCGCTGCCGCCGGACCCGGAATTGATCGCCGCGGTGCTGGCCGCCGTCGCCGACGACACCCGTGAACTCATCTATCGCGACGAGGCGATGGCGCGCGTGGTCAAACTTGCACTGCAGGTCGCGCCGAGCGACGCCTCGGTTTTGATTACCGGCGAATCGGGCACCGGCAAGGAGGTGCTGGCGCGCTATGTGCACGCCCGCTCGAACCGGGCCAAGAAGCCGTTCATTTGCGTCAACTGCGCAGCCATCCCGGAAACGCTGCTCGAATCCGAGCTGTTCGGCCACGAGAAGGGCGCGTTTACCGGCGCGGTGGCGCGCCGTATCGGCAAATTCGAGGAGGCCAATGGCGGCACGCTGCTGCTCGACGAAATTTCCGAAATGGATGTGCGGCTGCAGGCCAAGCTGTTGCGCGCCATTCAGGAACGCGTGGTCGACCGCGTCGGCGGCACCCGGCCGGTGCCGATCGACATTCGGATCATCGCCACCTCCAACCGCAATCTCGCCGACGCGGTGCGTGAGCATACCTTTCGCGAAGACCTGTTGTTCCGTCTCAACGTCGTCAACTTGAAGATTCCGCCGCTGCGTGAGCGGCCCGCCGACGTGCTCGAACTTGCGCAATATTTCGTCGGCAAATATGCGGCAGCGAACGGCTTGCCGCCGCGACCGCTGTCGCAAGAGGCGCGCCGCACGCTGACGATCAATTTCTGGCCGGGCAATGTGCGCGAGCTGGAAAACACCATGCATCGCGCCGTGCTGCTGGCGACCGGCGTCGAGATCGGCGCCGAGTCCATCCTGGCACCGGACGGCGCGCGCCTCGATCAGCAGCGCAGCGCCTCCTCGGTCGCCCATGCCGCACTCGCCGCCGAGCAGGTCTCGCGCGCGCTCGTCGGCCGCACCGTCGCCGAGGTCGAGCGCGATCTCATCCTCGAAACGCTCAAGCATTGCCTCGGCAATCGCACGCACGCGGCCAATGTGCTCGGCATCTCGATCCGCACGCTGCGCAACAAGCTCAACGAATATGCCGCCGACGGCGTGCCGGTGCCGCCGCCCGGCGGCGGCGAACCGCGCGCGGCGGCGTAGCGTCAGTACTACTTCGCCGGCTCCAGCCCTTCGATCACCACGACCTCGACTTCGCCGGCGCCGTTTCGGCGGAACGCCGCGGCCTTCTTGTATTCTTCGGACGTGAAACAGGCGACGCCCTGCTCGAAGGTCGGAAACTCGATCACGACAAACCGCTGGAACGTCTCCGGGCCTTCCATGATCTGAAAACGGCCGCCGCGGGCCAAGGCTTTGCCGCCATACTTGGCGAGGATCGCAGGCACCTGATCGGCGTATTTCTTATACTCGGCGGGATCGTTGACCTTTCCGCGGGCGACCCAATAAGCGGGCATTTCCTTCTCCACAATGTCAGGAGTGTCACTCAGACAAAACGTGAGCAGCGCAATTTAGCAGCGGAACGGCGCCGCCGCTATTCGCTTGCCGCCGGCTCCGCGTCGGTCAGCGTCGGGAAGAAATATTCGATGACCAGTTTGGGCACGATCAATCCGAAGGCCATCGCGACAATGATCAAAAGCGCGGTCGCGCCGTCGACCATCGTGCCCAGCAGCACCTCGGGCGAAGGACCATGCCCCGGCGCGATCAGGTTCAACAAGCCGCTGGCCATGCGGAAGATATAAACACCGGGTATCAGCGATACGACCGAAGCGAAAGCGAAAGCGGCAAATGGCATACGCAAGCGGTCGGCGACCGGCGTGACGATCGCGCCAACCAAAAAGCAGGCGACAAGCGCGCCGGTTTCGGCACTGCCGCCGCCCTGCACGATCACGAGCCAGCGTGAGGCATGTGCAAGCATGCCGATGGCGATCGGGATCGGCAGCATGCGCCACGGCATGGCGAAGAATGTGCCGTAGGCTGCGACAGCAACGCCCGCTGCGATCACGTCATAGCCGAGCGGGACGGTCCCGGCCGGCGACGAAGCCGGCAGATCGAGGCCGCCGAGTGAAAGGCCGGCCAATAGGCCAACGCTGATGACAAGGGTGATGAGACTGGCATAGCCGATCCGGCACGCTCCGAGTGCGACGCGCGTGCGCGCGAGGTCGATCGCACCGTTGAGGAAATGCGGCCCGGGCACGAGCACCATGCAGGGGCAGACGGCGACCAGATGGGGCATGGAAACGAGCTGAAAGCGAGCCACGATCGCGCCGACGAGGCCGGCCAGCAGAGCGGCGCCAAACGGCTGCGCGAACGGATTGTTGCCCAGCGCGCCAGCCATCGCCGCAGCAGGGCGCCGGCGGCGGCACTGAGCGCAATAAGGCCAAGCGTAAGCCATTGGCCGGCACCGAAGATGACGCCGAGCGCCGCGGCGCCCGCCGCCGTCAGGAGGACAAAGCGCGCCAGCGATACCGGCGGCAGGTGCCGGACGGCCGCGAGCTGCGACTGCGCATCGCCAAACCCGATCGCGTTCTTGCAAATTCGGTCGATCAGGTCGTTAGCCGCCGCAACCTTTTGCATGTCGACGCCGACGGGCGTCGCGGCGATCCAATGCAGGCGCGGACCGGCCGGATCGTCGATCCGCAGCACAACCTCGCCCCATCGCGCCGATACTGTGACGTTGACGCCGAGCGCCCTGCCCAACCGCTCCAAGCCCAGAATCATCCGCCGCGTGGTTTCGCCATTGACGAACAGTACTCTTGTGGCGAGAGACAGAAACGAGACGACGTCGCATGCGCTCTTCTCCAGCGAGTTCGCGTTTTCCGGCGCGGAGGCGTGCACGACGTTCATCGGGTCAACGCATCCCAATGCTAGCGACCAGTGGCGACGTAAGGCTTGACCATCTTGGCGGGGTCGACGACGCGGTCGAACTCGGCCTCGCTGACGAAACCAAGCTTCAGCGCGGCCTCCCTGAGGGTGAGATCGTTGTCCATCGCGTAATGGGCAATCTGCGAGGCTTTATCATAACCGATGACCGGCGCGAGCGCGGTCACCAGCATGAGCGAGCGCTCGACGTCGGTCTTGATTTTCTTCAGGTTGGGTTTCGTCCCCTCGACCAGGAATTTGCGGAAGTTCGCACTGCCGTCGGCCATGATCGTAATCGAATGGGTGATGTTGAAAATCATCAGCGGCTTATAGACGTTCATTTCCAGATAGCCGCCGGCGCCGCCAAATCCGACCGCGACGTCGTTGCCCATCACCTGCACCGCGATCATGGTCAGCGCTTCGCACTGGGTCGGATTGACCTTGCCGGGCATGATGGAGGAGCCAGGCTCATTCTCGGGGATCAGCAATTCGGCAAAGCCGGCGCGCGGGCCGCAGGACATCAGCCGGATGTCGTTGGCGATCTTATAGAGCGACACCGCAAGCGTACGCAGCGTGCCGGAAAGCTGCACCAGGGCGTCGTGGCCGCCCTGCACGGTGAATTTGTTCGGCGCTGTGACAAACGGCAGGCCCGTCAGCTTGGCGATTTCCGCGGCCGCGGCTTCCGCAAATCCGGGCTCGGCGTTAATGCCGGTGCCGACCGCCGTGCCGCCGAGCGCCAGCCGGTACACACCCTTGAGCGCATCGTCGATGCGTTCGAGATCGTCGGCGAGCATGCCGGCATAGCCGGACCATTCCTGCCCGAGCGTCAGCGGCGTCGCGTCCTGCATGTGGGTGCGGCCGATCTTGACGATGTCGTCCCACGCGTTCGCCTTAGCGGCGATCGCGTCGTGCAGCGCCTTCACGGCCGGGATCAGGCGCTGCTTCACGCCGACGGCGCTTGCGATATACATCGCCGAGGGGAAGCTGTCGTTCGACGATTGCGACATGTTGACGTGATCGTTGGGGTGAACCGGCGTCTTGCTGCCGAGCGCTGTGCCGGCAAGCTGGCAGCAGCGGTTCGAGATCACCTCGTTGACGTTCATGTTGAATTGGGTGCCGCTGCCGGTCATCCAGACATGCAGCGGAAACATGTCGTGATGCTGACCTGCCAGAATTTCGTCGCAGACTTTCACGATCAGCGCATGGCGCTTGTCGTCGAGCCGGCCGGCGGCGTGATTGGCATTCGCCGCCGCCTTTTTCAGGACCGCATAGGCCGTGATCATTTCGCGCGGGATAAGATCGGCGCCGATGCTGAAATGCTCCAGCGAGCGCTGAGTCTGCGCGCCCCATAGTTTGTCCGCGGGCACCCGAACCTCGCCGAGGCTGTCGGTTTCCTTGCGAAAGTCGTTCATCTCTCTCTCCCGAGATCGAGCACAACGAAGCCTTGCCAATGATCCGCAACGTCGACGGCCGTTTGGATCCTGCCACCTGAAGTCACCGGCCCTAGACCGTGATCCAATTCAATTGAATCGGATCACGGTCTAGATTGTTCGTTTGAGCATGATCTTGACCGAAAACCGGTGTCCACTTTTCGGGATCATGCTCTAGCGCCACAGATTGCCTTGCGCGAGGTCAATGATCTCGTCGGTTCTCCCGCTGAGCACCGCTTTGACCATGTAGAGCGTAAAGCCTTTGGCCATCTCGGCGGTGATGGCCGGCGGCATCGCGAGCTCGGTGCGCGCGACCACCGCATCGACCAGTACAGGACCGTCGTGGGCGAGCGCGGCGGCGATTGCGGCATCGACCTCATCCGGTTTCTCGATCCTGATCCCGCGCACGCCGGTGGCTTCCGCCATGGCCGCGAAGTTTGGGTTCTTGAGGTCTGTGCCGGTGGTCAGAAAGCCGGTCGACATTTGCTCGAGCTCCACAAAGCCGAGCTTGCCGTTGTTGAAGACCACGATCTTCACCGGCAGCCGGAGCTGCGTGAGAACTCAGGAAATCGCCCATCAGCATGCTGAAGCCGCCGTCGCCCGAGAGCGAAATGACCTGCCGGCCGGGAAAGGCGGCCTGCGCGCCGATCGCCTGCGCCATCGCATTGGCCATGGAGCCGTGCCAGAACGAGCCAATGAGGCGGCGCTTGCCGTTCATCGCCAGATAGCGCGCCGCCCACACCGTCGGCAGACCGACATCGCAACTGAAGACGGCATCGGCCGAGGCGTGGTCGCTGATGGCTTTTGCGACCTGTTGCGGGTGCAGAACCCGTTTGCCCGCTCCGACGGCCAGATCGTCCAGCGACTTGCGCGCCTTGGCATAGTGCTTTAGCGCCTGCGCCAGCCGCGCATCGTCGTCTTTCTCCTCGAGCAGCGGCAGCAGCGCGGCGATCGTCGCTTTCACGTCGCCGACGACGCCGAGGTCGACCACAGCGCGCCGGCCGATCTGCTCGGGGCGCAGATCCACCTGCGCGACGCGGACGCCGCCGCGCGGATAGAATTGCCGATAGGGAAAGTCCGTACCGAGCATGAGCAGGATGTCGCAATCGTGCATGGCGTAATAGCCGGACGAAAAGCCGATCAGTCCGGTCATGCCGACGTCATAGGGATTGTCCCATTCGACATGCTCCTTGCCGCGCAGCGCGTGCACCATCGGCGCCTTGAGCTTTTTTCCAAGTTCCAGAAGCTCCGCGTGCGCGCCCTCGCAACCCGAACCGCACAAGATCGTGACGCGGCCATCGCCGTTCAACAAACCGGCAAGGTTCTCGAGCTCAGCGTCCGCCGGCGTGACCGATGGCCGAGGCGGCAGCAGGCCGCCGATCTTGGCGAGCGGAGCATCGGAGGCGGCCTGCAGCGCAACATCGCCCGGCAGCACGACGACCGAGACGCCGCGCTTGCCGACCGCCTCGCGAATGGCGATTTCGAGGGTGCGCGGCATCTGCTGCGGATCAGACACCAATTCGCAATAGTGGCTGCATTCCTTGAAGAGCGTCTGCGGATGGGTCTCCTGAAAATAGCCGGCGCCGATCTCCGGCGACGGAATCTGCGCGGCGATCGCCAGCACCGGGACACGCGACCGGTGGCAATCAAACAGGCCATTGATCAAATGCAGATTTCCGGGTCCGCAGCTGCCGGCACACACCGCCAGTTCGCCGGTCAGATGCGCCTCGGCCCCGGCAGCGAACGCGGCGACCTCTTCGTGCCTGACATGGAGCCAGTCGATCTTGGCCTGCCGGCGCAGCGAGTCCGTTAGCCCATTGAGGCTGTCGCCGACGACACCATAGATCCGCTTAACCCCGGCCGCGGCCAGCGTCTCGGCGAACTGATCGGCCACCGTTTTCGCCATGTCTTCTTCTCCGTTAAGCGGAAGCGAACAATCCGCGATGATGATGACAGGGGGAGGAACGCCTGCCGTGCTTTCGTGGGCTTTTTGCCGGGGTTACGGGTGCGGTTCCATCTGGATCGGCTGGTACCAATAAAGCCGACTTAAACTTATTCTTTGTTACCGGCGTGTATTTTCAACCCGGCCGGTCGGCGAAAGTTTTCACTCTTGCAGGAACATGACAGCGCCCCTGTCATCTTAGCTGAGTAATTGTTGCGATGGGGTAGCGGCCGGGCGACAGGGTAAGCGGACTGGACAGTAAATAGCCTGCAAACGGCATGAGGAGACCAGGATGATTCGCTGCGTGCGCCTTTGGACCGGGGACGACGACAACTCGCATTTTGCGGAGGGCGTTATCGATCTCGAACGCGGCCCGCATGGCGATATCCTCACCGGCAAACTGCCGGTGACGACCGTTTCCTTCCAGGAGACTGTTTCGGGCGGCACGCTCGATTGGCATGACGCGCCCACCCGCCAGCTCGTGATCACCTTGAGCGGCACGCTCGATTTTGAGACACGCAGCGGGCACCATTTCACGCTAGAGCCAGGCGACATATTGTTGGCTGAGGATACCGCCGGCGGCGGCCACCGCTGGAAACTGATCGACAATCAACCCTGGCGGCGGGCCTATGTGATTCTTGCGGCTGGCGCCGCGGTTCCTTTCCGACCGAGCAAATAGCAAAAGCATGATCCCGAAAAGCTTGCCCCCGGGCTTTGACCCGATGCGCGGGACCCGGTTTTCGGAAAAGATCATGCGCAAACAAATGCGCTAGAGTGGCATAACGATTCGAAGAAAAGTCATGCCGCTCTAGCTGCGCCGTGGCCGTGTGTAGCGGCCCATCCCGACGGGAGAGCAAGTCATGAATCAAACGCGCGCGGCGGATACCGACATCGTGCTGGTCGGTGCCGGCATCATGAGCGCCACCTTGGCCGTGTTCCTCAAGGAACTCGAACCGTCGCTCCGCATCGAGATTTTCGAGACGCTGGAAGGCGCGGCGCTGGAAAGCTCCGACGCCTGGAACAATGCCGGGACCGGCCACGCCGCGCTATGCGAACTCAACTACACGCCTGAGCGCAGTGACGGCAGTATCGATATCTCGAAGGCGCTCACCGTCAATGTCGAGTTCGATCTCTCGCGCCAATTCTGGAGTTATTTGATCCGAAAGAAGGCGATCGCGTCGCCCGATTTGTTCATTCACGCGGTGCCGCATATGAGCTTCGTCCATGGCGCCGCGCACGTCGCCTATCTGAAAAGGCGATACGCCGCGTTGACCGCGCACCACCTTTACCGGGGCATGGAATTCACCGAGGACAAGCAAACGTTGCGGGACTGGTTCCCGCTGGTGATGGAGGGCCGTCCGGACTCCGACATCATCGCCGCTACCCGGATGATCACCGGCGCGGATGTGAATTACGGGGCGTTGACACGCAGTCTCATCGGCTATTTGCAGACGCTAAGCGGCTTCGCCATTCACTATTCGCGTCGCGTCACCGGGCTCAACCGCGAGGACGGCGGCCGCTGGCGCATCGAAACGATCGATGCGGCCAACAACGCGCAAACATCGACCACGGCAAAATTCGTCTTTCTCGGCGCCGGCGGCGGCGCCTTGCCGCTCCTTCAGAAATCGGGGATTCCGGAAGCGAACGGTTACGCCGGCTTCCCGGTCAGCGGCATTTGGCTGCGCTGCGATGACCCGGCGATCAACAAACGGCATCACGCCAAAGTCTACGGCATGGCCGATGTCGGTTCGCCGCCGATGTCCGTTCCGCACCTCGATACCCGGGTCATCGGCGACACCCGTTCGATCCTGTTCGGGCCCTATGCCGGGTTCTCCACCAAGTTCCTGAAACACGGCTCATGGCTCGATCTGTTTGCATCGATCCGGCCCGGCAACATTCTGCCGATGATGGAAGTCGGTTTGCACAATTTCAATCTCGATGAGTATCTGGTGGACCAGGTCGTGCAATCGCCGAAAGAACGATTTGCCACGCTGACTTTTTATTATCCGTTGGCGCAGGAAAGCGACTGGCGGATGCAGCGCGCCGGAATGCGCGTCCAGATCATCAAGCGCGATCCGGTGAAGGGCGGCATTCTGAAATTCGGCACCGAGATCGTGGCAGCGCAAGATCGTTCGCTGGTGGCGCTGCTCGGCGCGTCGCCGGGGGCCTCGACCGCCGCGGCGATCATGATCAAGGTCCTCGAATTGTGCTTCGGCAAGGAGTTGGCCGGCGGCGACTGGAAAACCAAGCTGGAGGCGATCATTCCGTCCTATGGGCATTCGCTGATCGAAGACGCCGCGCTGACTCGCAAGGTGCGCGCCGACACGGCCGCCGTATTGGGGCTGCAAAACGTCTGAGAGATCTGTCCCGCGCCGGCTTAGGCGGCCGCGCGGCGCGCGGCGATGATCTGATCGGCGGTGCGTCCGGTCAGTTCGGCCATGTGGTCGAACTTGAACGTGAATGTGCCGGCGCCCGCGGTCGCCGAACGGACCTCGACGATGAGGTCGCCGATTTCGACCTCCGGTATCTTGGCGCGCACCACGTCCCAGCCGTCCCAGCCTTCGCGGGTGTCGAAGCCGAGAATTTGCCCGCGGCGCCCCGACAGCAGCGCGTTGATTTTTGCCGTGGCCTCGGTCGGACAGACAATCTCGACCAGATGGATCGGCTCGAGCAGCACCGGCTGACATTGCGGCAGACCTTCGGCAACGCCGATGCGTCCAGCGGTCCGAAACGCCATGTCCGACGAATCGACCGTGTGGTAGGAGCCGTCGATCAGCGACACATGCAGGTCGACCACGGGGAAGCCCAACGGCCCGTGCTTTAGTCCGTCGACAACGCCTTCCTCGACCGAGGGGATGTAGTTGCGGGGCACGACGCCGCCGGTGATCTTGTCCTCAAAAGAGAAGCCCGAACCGCGCGGCATCGGCTTGATGTCGAGCACGACGTCGCCGTATTGGCCGTGGCCGCCCGACTGCTTCTTATGCCGGCCGCGCTGCACGATGCCCTTGCGGATGGTCTCGCGATAACCGACCGACGGCTGGCGGCGTTCGAGCACGACGCCGTAGCGATCGCCGAGACGTTCGGTCGCGACGCGCAGATGCATCTCGCCCTGGCCCCACAACACGACCTCGTGCGTCTCCGGATTGTGCACGATGATGATCGACGGATCTTCCTCGGCCAGCTTGTTGAGCGCCTGGCCGAGCTTGACGTCGTCCTTGCGCTCCTTGGCCGAGATCGCGATCGCGAGCACCGGCGGATAGGGCTCGATCTTGGCCACCGGCGCGTGCGCTTGCTTGCCTGCGCTCAGCGTGTCGCCGGTCTTGGCCTTGTCGACTTTGGCGAAGGCCACTGTCTCGCCGACCGCCGCGGGACCGCGCTTCTCGGTGGTCTGGCCGACAAGCTTGAACACGCCGGCGACGCGGCCGGCTTCGTCGTCGCCGGACACGAAGGTCGTGCCGTCGCCGGCCTGGCCGGCAAGCATGCGCACGATCGACATCTTGCCGCCATGCGTGGTGTTCTGCGTCTTGAGCACATAGGCGACGGCATCCATACCGGCCGGTTTCACACCGAGGCGTTTGGCGGTTTCCGCGATACCGGGCGACTCGTGGCGCAGCGCCTTCAACAAACGCAGCACGCCGTTCGCGCGCGTCGCCGTGCCCATCAGCACGGGACAAACCAGTCCCTCGCGCAATTCGCGCGTCAGATCGTCGAATACCTTGTCGCGCGGCGGCTGGATATCATCGAGCAACTGCTCCATCAGCTCGTCGTCGTGATCGGCGAGCGTTTCCAGCATGGAGAAGCGCGCGGTTTTCTCGCGATCGGCCACGTCGCCGTCGAGCGCAACGACTTCCGAGGGGGCGTGCTCCTTGTAGACAAAGGCGCGTTCCAGCGCGAGATCGACAAAGCCGCTGATGATCTCGCCGGAAAATGCCGGGATCTGCCGCAGGATCAGTTTGGTTCGGGAGGCGCCTTGCAGCAAATTGAGCACGTCGTGCACACCGGCGTCGGCCTTGTCGATTTTGTTCAGGAAAAGCAGCCGCGAGATTTTTTGCTCCTCGAGCTCACGCAAGATGAGCTGGAGCTGCGGAACTTTTTTCTCGTCCATTTCGCAGACGACCACCGCGACATCGATCGCCGGCAGCACCGCACGCATGTCATGGGCGAATTCGACCGAGCCGGGACAATCGAGAAATGTGTAGGAGTCGCCCATGAAATTCGTGGTGGCGACCGTGAGCTCGACGCTCATGCGGTGATCGCGTGCTTCTTTGCTGCCGTCGCCGACCGTGTTGCCGGCTTCGACACTGCCCTGGCGCGCAACGGCGCCAGTGCGCGCAAGAATCGCTTCGAGCAATGTCGTCTTGCCGCTTTGGAAGGGACCGACCAGCGCGATACAGCGGGGTCCGGTCGCACGCGTTGCGTGATTGCCGTTTGCTGCCATGACTACCTCCCGGCGCCGGCCCGTCGTCGGAGCGCGGGCAGCGCTTTGCCATCGTTTCAGGCAGCGGCGGGGCTGGTCAAGAGGCGCGACACTGCGCCCCCGGGCCGAAGACTAAAATTTCAGACGAACGCCTGATCCAAGCTTACCGGCGGCGCGTGCGGTGGATTCAAAGTTCCGAAGATCAAGCGGCAAACTCGGTTCGAAACTTCAAGTCCGGAAACCGCACTAGAATCATAAATTTGCTTATGTCCTTTTGCCGCGAAGCTCGCAGGGGGATGGTGCCTCGAGCTGCTTACCGAACTTCGCGATCAGAACACGCACCGGTGGCGCCGCAGCGTAAATTATTGCGCGGGATGGAGATCGAGTTGACCGACTCCCGCGGCGACATCAAGGCCCACCTGGCCCTGCAAAGAGAGCGGTTGCAACGCGACCGTCCGGCTTGAGCCGCCGACCAGAACGTTGGCGCCGAGCCCTGCCGCGACCGACACTTCCGCTGTCGCCCCAGTATATCTGCCGGCGAGCATGCCGGCATAGCGGCTGGTGTCGGCGAATACGGTCCAGACGATCACGCCGCCGGTCGTGATGCCGATGTCGAGACCGAGGGTGGTCATGGTGCCCGTATAGGCTTCCTCCGGCTCGCCGGGCTGGCCGCGGAAAACACAGTTTACGTTCTTTTGCGAACCCACGATCAGCCCGATGCTGGACGACATCGCGCAGGTCAGCGTGCCTAGCTGGATTCGTCGCGGCTGCGCATTCGCCGGCGCCAATACCATCGTGAGCGCGACGGCCATTGCGGCCACCGCAGCAAAAGCACTGCGAAACATAATGGATACTCCCTCACCCGGCTCCACCAGCGGGGCCGTTGGCGCGCGGATTGTAGGCGAGAAAGGACCCCTCGTCTGCGGCCGATTCCCGTCGCCCGTCATTCCGGAGCATGCCAACGGGTCCGGCCCGAAATGGCCGGCCCGATGACAAGCTCCGCACGAGCCCGGAATGACGGGTTATTTCAAATTGCCGCAAAAGCGCTGAATGCGCGCGCAGGCTTCCTCTAGCGCACTCGTGGCCGTCGCGTAGGAAATGCGAAACGCCGGCCCGAGCCCAAAGGGCGTGCCCTGCACCACAGCGACACCTTCGGCCTCCAAAAGCTCGGTGACGAAATCCTCGTCGGTCGCGAGCTTTTTGCCTGTCGGCGCCACCTTGCCGATCGTCCCACCGCAGGACGGATAGACGTAGAAGGCGCCCTCCGGCTTCGGGCAACGAATGCCGTTCGCCTGGTTGAGCATCGACACGCAGAGGTCGCGCCGCTCCTTGAAAATCTTGTTGTGCTTGCCGATGAAATCCTGCGGGCCGTCGAGCGCCTCCACTGCGGCCCATTGCGCGACCGCGGTCGGGTTCGAGGTCGACTGCGACTGGATCATCGCCATCGCCTTGATCAACGGCTCCGGACCGCCGGCAAAGCCGATGCGCCAGCCGGTCATGCAATAGGCTTTGGACACGCCGTTGACCGTCAGCGTGCGCTCGTACAGCGCCGGCTCGAGCTGCGCCGGCGAAAAGAACTTGAAGTCGTCATAGACCAGATGCTCGTACATGTCGTCCGACATGACGTGCACATGCGGATGACGCAGGAGCACATCGGTGACCGCTTTGAGCTCGTCGCGCGTATAGGCGGCGCCGGTCGGATTGGACGGCGAGTTGAAGATGATCCATTTGGTCTTCGGCGTGATCGCGCGTTCGAGCGCCTCGGGCTTCATCTTGAAACCCGATTCCATCGTGGTCGCCACCTCGACAGGCTCGCCGCCGGCGAGCAGCACCATTTCCGGATAGCTCACCCAATAGGGCGCCGGGATGATCACTTCGTCGCCGGCATTGAGCGTCGCGAGCAGCGCGTTGAACAGCACCTGCTTGCCGCCGGTGCCGATGATGATCTGCGACGGCTTGTAGGTCAGCTCGTTCTCGCGCTTGAACTTGCGCGCGACCGCGGCCTTCAATTCGGGAATGCCGTCGACGGCGGTGTATTTCGACGCCTTGCCGTCGCGGATCGCCTTGATGGCCGCCTCTTTGATGTTGTCGGGCGTGTCGAAATCCGGCTCGCCGGCGCCAAGCCCGATGACATCGCGGCCCGCCGCTTTGAGCGCGCGCGCTTTATCCGTCACCGCGATGGTGGCTGACGGCTTGATGCGCGCGGTGCGGTCCGCAAGAAAGGCCATTGCTATCCTCCAATAAGGCGCTGTTTCCTAGAACACATCCCATTAACCGATCGGGATGTGCTCTAAATTTTATGCTGTCGCATGTCCTTTTCGGAAAACCGGCTTCCACTTTTCCGGGACATGCTCTAAAGCGCCGCACCGCGACAAGCAAGGCCGGGCAACAGATCGAAAGGCTCAATTCTCCGTTAAGGCGGCGCTGGCCTAATAGGCCGCACAGCCCCTGTCGAGCGAGCGGAGCGGCGATTGAACCGGGCATACGACATCCTGCGCAGCGGGGCCTGGCTCACGCCCGAGCGTATCCGCCTGGTGGCCGTCGCGATCCTCTGCGTGGCCGCGGCCAGCATCGCCTTCATGCTGGTCACCGCCCATGGGCTTGTCGACATGCAGGGCCGCCCGCTGGGAACCGATTTCTCAAGCTTCTATTCGGCCGGAACCTACGTGCTGGAGGGGAACGCGCAGGCCCCTTACGACCTTGCCCGGCAGCATGCCCGCGAGCAGGCGATCTTCGGCGCGGCGACACCGTTCTATAGCTGGTTCTATCCGCCGTTCTTCCTTTTCATCACCGCGGTGCTGGCGCTCTTGCCCTACGGCGCCGCGCTCGTGGCGTGGCAGGTGGTCACGCTGGTGCTTTATCTCCTGGCGATCCGCGCGATTATTTCTCCTTCTCCGCGCCTGCGGGGAGAAGGTCGGGATGAGGGCGCGTCTCCGCGAGGCTCAGAATCGTGGACAGCGCTCCTTCTTGCCGTCGCGTTCCCGGCCGTGCTGGTCAATCTCGGTCACGGCCAGAATGGCTTCCTCACGGCAGCACTTCTCGGCGGCGCACTGGCTATACTGGATCGGCGCCCGATTGTAGCCGGCCTGCTGTTCGGATTGCTCGCCTACAAACCGCAATTCGGATTGATGATTCCGTTGGCGCTCGTCGCGGGTGGGTATTGGCGCTCTTTCGCCGCCGCGGTGGCGACGGTCGCGTTCCTTGCTGTGGCGGCCACCATCGCATTCGGCCCGGATGTGTGGCGCGCCTTCTTCGACTCCACGCACTTCATGCGCACCGTCGTGCTCGAGCAGGGCGATCCCGGCTGGCACAAGATGCAAAGCCTGTTTGCGTGGGCGCGCATGTGGGGCGCACCGATTCCGCTGGCCTACGCTTTGCAAGCGATGCTGCTGACGTGCCTCGGTGCCGCTCTGATCTGGCTATGGCGAAGCAGCACAGCCTATGCGGTCAAGGCCGCGTCTCTCTGTATCGCGACAATTCTCGCGACGCCCTTTACCTTCGACTACGACATGATGGCGCTCGCGCCCGCTATCGCCTTCTTCGCCGCGGATGGAATGGTCCGCGGATTCCGGCCCTGGGAGAAAACAGCACTGGCCGCGCTCTGGCTTGTGCCGCTCGTCGCCCGCAGTAGCGGAGAGTTGACTCTTATTCCCCTGGGGGTGCCGGTGATGCTCGTCACATTTATTCTGTTATTGCGACGCAGCACGCTTCACTTCGCCCAGCCGATGGCTTTATCCGACAGATTTCTTCTGAAATAATTTCAAAGCGCCGTTGGCGCCTGCGACGGATCGCGCCGGTCACGACATCGCCGCGTTCAAGACATAGAAAGTCTCACATAATAGCCTCAGAAATTTCGGCAGCGGACTGCGAGAAGCGATGTACACACTCTATTCGATGCAGCGCTCGGGAAATAGCTACAAGGTGCGGCTCGCTTTGGCGCAGCTCGACGTGCCTTATCGGCTGGTCGAAATCGACATCTTGAAAGGCGAAAGCCACACGCCCGACTTCCTGAAGAAAAATCCGAACGGGCAAGTGCCGCTGCTGGAAGTGGCGCCGCGCCGCTATCTCGCCGAATCGAACGCCATCCTCTGGTACGTCGCCGGCGGCACGCCGCTTGCGCCCGATGATCGAATCGAGCGCGCACAGGCATTGCAGTGGATGTTCTTCGAGCAGCACAGCCTGGAGCCCAATCTTGGCGCGGCTTATTTCTGGCTGACGCTGGTCAAGGGCGGACGCGACCTGCAGCAGCACGCTTTCGAAGACTGGATGGAGGAAGGCCATCGCGCGCTGGGCGTGATGGAAAAGCACATCGCGCAGCAGGATTTTTTTGTCGCCGACCGCTACACCATTGCGGATATAGCGGTCTACGCCTACACACACGTCGCGCATCTGTGCGACTTCGACCTCGCGCCTTATCCGGCGGTGCGCGCGTGGCTGAAGCGGATCGCCGAGCAACCGGGTCACGTCCCGATGGGTTTCGATCCGGCAAGGGCGGTCGCCGCGAAATAACTTCGCTGCGGGCGAGCCGGCCATGCGTTGTTCTCGTTCGCGCCCCGCTGCGATCCATCGGAAAATCAGCGGACGCGTGTTGGCCAAGCGTGTTGGCGAAGTCACACATTGACTATTTCGTCGGCGACGGCTGCGGCGTTAACCAAGCCTTAACCAAAACTCACCAATTCGCCTTTATTCTTCAATGGCGCCGCCCCAATCCGCGGCGATCTTGTGACCACGGAACAAATGATTCGCGAGGACCACGGCCATGGCAGAGCTGACCGGAATGCCCGGTTTCGCCCCGCCGCGAAAAGAAAACACCGCTTCGCGGCGGCGCGCTGCCACGATCGAACTGATAGCGACGGTGGGATTGACTATCTCGCTCGTCGTCGCAGCAACAGCGGTCTCACTTGGCAATCGTTCGTTGACGCACGGCGAGCTCATCGAGCGGGGCGGCGTGCAGAGCCCGACTGGGACGCTGCTTGATCAAGCAGACGATTGGCTGTCGGTCAGCGTGCGATTTTCGGCCAGATCACAGTGAGGCCCACACCCTCCCGCTAGCCGTTCCTCCTGCCTCTGACGCATTGACCGGGGCCTCGGGGAAGCAAACCGATCACATCTCCTTGGGGCCGACGACACTGTTGCCGTCAATCATTGCGTCTTGACCAAATGCCCGAAGCCCTTCCAATGGGGGCCGCTCAGGCTGCGAGAGCCGCAATCCGCATGAACACACCACCGTCGCCGCGCGCCGACCGAACCGACACCGACCGCGCGGCCGTCAAGCGGCTATTGCTGTTCTTCGCGCTGGTCTACGTGGTGGAAGGCGTCGGTCAGATCGGCGGATTGATCGCTCAGCCGCTGAGTTTTTATTTGAAAGAGGTTCACGGCTGGGCCGCGCTCCAGGTCACCGCCTTTCTCGCGGTATTTAATTTCCCCTGGATCATAAAGCCCGTCTACGGTGTGCTTTCCGATTTCGTCCCGATTTTCGGCTATCGGCGGAAAACCTATCTGATTGCCGCGAACATCATCGCGATGGGCGCTTATCTCTGGACCACGCAGCTCACCGCGCCGGGCCAACTCGTCTGGGCGTTGCAACTGACCGCCTATGCGATGGCGATATCGAGCACGGTCTGCGGCGCGGTTCTGGTCGAGAATGGCCAACGGCTCGGCGAAAGCGGCCGCTTCGTCAATCAACAATGGCTCTGGTTCAACGCCGCAATGATGGCTTCGGCAATCGTCGGCGGTCAGCTCGTGCAATGGCTGCCGCCGGCCACGGCCTTGCACACCGCAGCCCTCATCGTCGCCGCTGCGCCGGCCGCCGTGCTGGTGGGCACGTTGTTCCTTGTGCCGGAGGAGCGAACGCGCATCGATGGACACGCGCTCCGCAGCACAATTCGCGGCCTCGGCGAGGCTTTCAAAAAACGCGAATTGTGGATCGTCGGCTCGTTTCTGTTTCTTTATTACTTCAGTCCCGGATTTGCGACGCCGCTCTACTACGCGATGACCGACAGCTTGAAATTCCCGCAAGGCTTTATCGGCATCCTGGGATCGATCGCTTCGGCCGGATGGATCGCCGGCGCACTGCTTTATCCCAAGCTGTTCGAAAACATGTCATCCAAATGGCTGCTCAATCTGAGCATTGCGCTTGGAACCATCACCACTGCCGCTTACCTTCTGCTTGTCAACGAGACCTCGGCCGTCATCCTGAATTTTTGCAGCGGATTTTCCGCCATGCTCGCGACCGTCGCCACGGTCACGCTCGCCGCCGATTACTGCCCGCGGCGAACCGAGGGATTTAGTTTCGCGGTGATGATGTCGCTGATCAATCTCGCGACCGCCTCGGGTGACATCATCGGATCATACCTGTTCGACCATCTGTTTCATCAGAAGCTGACCCCGCTCATCCTGGTGTCGGCTGCCTTCACCGCATTTGCCTTCGTGCTGGTTCCGCTGCTGCACCTCGGCGACAAGCGTCAAGGAATGCCCGCGAGCGCAATGCCCGCCGGTGGGCCGGAGGGCGGCCACATCGTGCGCGGCGTCGTAGAGTGACCTGCGCAATCGCGGGCAACGCCGCGACGCCGAACTCATCACCGCAGCGTCACGATCACTGCAATCGAGAGCACTTGACGGCGCAGCCGGCTGCATTGATCGAAATCAAGGCTGCGTGAGCGACGCTCTTCAAAATGTCGCGCGCCCGCTGCAAGGCCTCGAAAACCTGTCGAGCATGTGGCGGGCGGCGGCGCGGCTACGGGGGTACCGCGCCGTCTTTCATTGTCGGCACGTCTTGGCGTGCTAGGCTTATTTTCGCAGCAAGGTCCCGGCCCGACTGGATTGTTGGTTTGAGCATGATCTTGACCGAAAACCGGTTTCTACTTTTCGGGATCATGCTCCGGGGCGGCCCGGAAATTGCATGGAAATAGCGGCTTTCTGACCCGTAACAGCACGACGCCGGCACGCCGTAACCCAACATACCGTAACCCAGCACACCGTAACCCAGCGCACCGTAACCATGTCCATCCTGGTCGGGCTTCATCACGCAACACGCTACACCTACGATCGCGCCGTCGCGATCGGACCGCAGGTCGTGCGCTTGCGGCCGGCGCCGCATTGCCGCACGCGCATTCGCAGCTATTCGCTGACCGTGACACCGGCTCAGCACTTCGTGAATTGGCAGCAAGACCCGCACGGCAATTGGCTGGCGCGTTTCGTCTTCCCCGAGAAAAGCAAGGAGCTTTCCATAACGGTCGATCTGATCGCCGATATGGAAGTGATCAATCCATTCGACTTTTTCATCGAGCCCCATGCGGAAAAGTGGCCGTTTTCATTTCCGCCGGAGTTGCACGAGGATCTGGCGGCTTTTGTCACTCCGGAGCCCGCGGGTCCGCTCCTCGCCGAACTGATCCGCTCGATCCCGCGCGCCGAGCGCAACACCATCGATTTCCTGGTCGACCTCAATCAGCGGCTGCAGCGGATGATTCGTTATCTGATCCGCATGGAGCCCGGCGTGCAGACGCCGGAAGAGACCTTGAGCTCCGGCGCCGGATCCTGCCGCGACACCGCGTGGCTCCTGGTGCAGCTCCTGCGCCATATCGGCCTGCCGGCGCGCTTCGTCTCGGGTTATCTCATCCAGTTGCGGCCCGACATCAAGCCGCTCGAAGGCGCCGCCGGCGCCGAGCACGACTTCACCGATCTGCACGCCTGGACCGAAGTGTACTTGCCCGGCGCCGGCTGGATCGGGCTCGATCCCACCTCGGGCCTCCTTTGCGGCGAAGGTCATCTGCCGGTCGCAGCCACGCCGCACTATCGCTCGGCGGCGCCGATCAGCGGCCTGATCGAGCCGAGTGAAGTCCACTTCTCGTTTGACATGAGCGTCAAGCGGATCGCCGAACATCCGCGCGTCACCATGCCGTTTTCCGAACAAGCCTGGAACGCGCTCGATGCACTCGGCGAAAAGGTCGATGCCGATCTCCTCGCGCAGGACGTACGCCTGACCATGGGCGGCGAGCCGACGTTCGTATCGGTCGACGATTATCAGTCGGCCGAATGGAATACGGCGGCGGTCGGCCCGACCAAACGGCAACGCGCGGACGAGTTGATCAGGCGCTTGCGCGACCGCTTCGCGCCGGGCGGGCTTCTGCATTACGGCCAGGGCAAGTGGTATCCGGGCGAGCCGCTGCCGCGCTGGGCCTTCGCGCTGTATTGGCGGCGCGACGGCGTACCGATCTGGCGCGACGACAGCCTGATCGCGCGCGAAGCGGCCGATCACAATCCAACGGCCGAGGATTCGCAGCATCTCGCGAACGGGATTGCCGCACGTCTTGGCATCGCGGCGGACTATGTTCAGCCCGCTTACGAGGATCCGGCCGACCGGATGGTCAAACAAGGTCTGATCCCGGAGAACATCGACCCGAGCGATCCAAAGATCGACGACCCGCGCGAACGCGCGCGGATCTTGGGCCTGTTCGACAGCCATTTGAGCAAGCCGGCCGGCTTCGTGCTGCCTGTGCAACGCTGGACCGCGCAAGCGAAGCCCGGATGGCTGAGCGAAGTGTGGCGAACACGGCGCGGCCGGATTTTTCTGGTCCCGGGCAACTCACCGATCGGCTTCCGCCTGCCGCTGCAGTCCCTGCCCCACGTCGCCCCGGTCGAATATCCGCACCTCGTTCCGGCCGACCCGTTCGGCGAAAAGAAACCGCTGCCCGATCCGCGCATCACCCATCCGATCGGCGCTTACGCGTTGCGCACATCTGCCGGCGCAGGCGCTTCGCCGCCGCTCGCTCCCGAAACCTTGATCATGCAGAGACCGCCGGCGGCGGCGCCGAGCGCGGCCGCGCTCCCGGTCCGCACGGCGCTCGCCATCGAGGTGCGCGACGGACGCTTGTGCGTGTTCATGCCGCCGGTCGAAACGCTCGCCGACTATCTCGAGCTTCTCGCCATCATCGAGTCGACGGCGGCGGAGCTCAACCTGCCGGTGCATGTCGAAGGTTATGAGCCGCCGCCCGATCCGCGGCTGTGCGTCATCAAGGTCACGCCCGACCCGGGCGTGATCGAAGTGAATGTGCATCCGGCCGCGTCATGGCGCGAAGCGGTCGCCATCACCCGCGGCGTCTACGAAGAAGCGCATCAGTCGCGGCTCGGCACCGACAAGTTCATGATCGACGGCCGGCATAGCGGCACCGGCGGCGGCAATCACGTCGTGCTCGGCGGCAATAGCCCCGCCGACAGCCCGTTCTTGCGGCGGCCCGATCTCCTCAAAAGCCTGGTGCTGTACTGGCAGCGGCGGCCGTCGCTCTCCTACCTGTTTTCCGGATTGTTCATCGGCCCGACCAGCCAGGCGCCACGCATCGACGAAGCGCGCCAGGACATGCTCTACGAGCTTGAAATCGCGCTGCGCAGGGTGCCCGCGCCGGGCGATGGCGCGGCGCCTGCGCCGTGGCTCGTCGATCGCTTGTTCCGCAACCTCCTTGTCGACGTGACCGGCAATACCCACCGCGCCGAGATTTGCATCGACAAATTGTTCTCACCCGACGGCCCGACCGGCCGGCTCGGTCTCGTGGAATTCCGCTCGTTCGAGATGCCGCCGGACGCGCGCATGAGCTTGGCGCAGCAATTGTTGCTCCGCGCGCTCGTCGCCACCTTTTGGCGCACGCCGCTCGATGGCAAGCCGGTGCGCTGGGGCACGGCCTTGCACGATCGTTTTATGCTCGAGCACTTCGTCTGGAGCGATTTCCTCGAGGTCTTGGACGACCTCGCGCGTGCCGGCTACGCGTTCGATCCGGCCTGGTTCGAAGCACAACGCCAATTCCGCTTTCCGCTCTGCGGGACAGTCGAGCATGCCGGCGTGCGGCTCGAACTACGCCAGGCGATCGAGCCCTGGTACGTGCTGGGCGAGGAAGGCGTGGCTGGCAGCACGGTGCGGCTGGTCAATTCCTCAATTGAACGCTTGCAGATCAAGGCCGAAGGTTTGACCGACGGCCGTCACGTCATCACCTGTAACGGGGCGCGCGTACCGCTGACGTCCACCGGACGCTCAGGCGAATTCGTCGCCGGCGTGCGCTTCAAGGCCTGGAATTTGGCATCCGGCTTGCACCCGACCGTCGCGGTGCAGGCGCCACTCACCTTCGACATTGTCGATACCTGGAACCGGCGCTCGCTGGGCGGCTGCGTCTATCACGTCGCGCATCCAGGCGGCCGCAACTACGATACCTACCCGGTGAACTCCTATGAGGCGGAGGCGCGGCGCCGGGCGCGCTTCAAGGATCACGGCCACACTGCCGGGCCGATCGACGTGGCGGCGCTCGATGTCTCGCTCGAATATCCGACCACCCTCGACCTGCGGCGGACTATCCAATAAAAAGTGCCGATGGCCGCCCCGCTCGAGACGACCGCCGAACGCGACCCCGTAAGCCTCGAAGCATTTGTCGCCGCCTACCGGCCGCTTCCCGGCATTTTCGATGAGATGATGGATGCCGACGGCAGGGTGCGCGCACACTGGCGGTCGTTTCTCAGCATGCTGGCCGGGCTCGGCCCCGAGGAAATCAACCGCCGCTTCGCCGCCGCCGATCGCTACTTGCGCAGCTCCGGCGTGTTCTATCGCGTCTATGAAGACCCAGCCGGCATCGAGCGGCCCTGGCCGCTCAGCCATGTCCCGCTGATCATCGAGCCCGCCGAATGGCGCGAGCTCGAGGCCGGCCTCGTGCAGCGCGCCGCGTTGCTCGAAGCCGTGCTGGCCGACGCTTACGGTCCTTCACAGCTCACCCGCGACGGACATTTGCCGGCGACTGTCATTGCCGGCAATCCGGAATTCTTGCGCCCGCTGGTCGGCGTCGCACCGCCCGGCGGCGCGCATCTGCGCTTCTACGCGGTCGATGTTGCGCGCGGCGCCGACGGCCGCTGGTGGGTGCTCGGCGACCGCGCGCAAGCGCCGTCGGGCGCCGGCTATGCGATCGAGAACCGGCTCGCGCTCTCGCGCGCCGTCCCCGACATCTATCGCGCGAGCCGCGCCGAGCGGCTCGCACCGTTCTTTCAGGCTTTTCAAGCCGAGCTCGCATCGCTTGGCCGGCAGGACGACGCGCACATTTGCGTGCTGACGCCCGGACCGCTAAGCGAAACGTATTTCGAGCACGCGTATTTGGCGCGTTACCTCGGCTTTCTCATGGTCGAGGGCGAAGACTTGAGCGTGCGCGACGACGGCGTTTTCGTGCGCACCGTCTCCGGCTTGCAGCGCACCGAAGTGTTGTTGCGCCGCATCGACGCCGACTTTGCCGATCCGCTCGAACTCAACGCCGCCTCCCGACTCGGCGCGCCGGGCCTTCTGCAAGCCGTGCGCGACGGCAAGGTCGTTATGGTCAACGCGCTCGGCGCCGGCCTCGTCGAGGCGCGCGCCATGCTGGCCTTTCTGCCCGCGCTGGCGCGCTGCGTCCTTGGCGCGGACCTCGCCATCCCGAATGTCGCGACCTGGTGGCTCGGCCAAGCCGACGTGCGCGAACAAATCATCGAAAAACTCGACCGGCTGGTAATCGCTCCGGCTTTCGAGTCGCATGTCGACGAGCGCAGCGAAACCGGCGTGCTGGGCGCGAAGCTTGATGACGCCCAGCGCGAGGCGCTCGTCCATTCCATCCGCAATCGCGGCATCGACTATGTGGCGCAGGAAGCGGTGACGCTGTCGAGCATGCCGGTCTGGCGCGACGGCCGCCTGCAGCCGCGACCGTTCACGCTGCGTATTTTCCTCAACAAGGTTGCTGGCCGCTGGCAGGTCATGCCGGGAGGCTTTGTGCGCATCGCCGAAACGGCCGACGCCCGCGCCGTCAGTTTGGAGCGCGGCGCCGCGACCGCGGATGCCTGGCTGCTTGCGCGCGGCCCCGTCGGCGAGACCACCTTGCTGCCGGCAGCGGAGCGCATCGAGGTCCAGCGCGCCAGCGGATTATTGCCGAGCCGCGCCGCTGACAATCTGTTCTGGGTCGGCCGCTATGTTGAACGCGCCGAGGCGACGCTGCGCCTTGTGCGCGCGATGACAAATCGCGCCGCCGAAGCCGACGAGACCACGGCGCCGCTGCTCGCGGCGCTTGGTTCGCTGCTCGAAGCGTGGAGCGCGGCACTGGACGAAACGGGCGGCGCGCGAAGCGCCTTCCTAGTGCGCGCGGTGTTGACCAACACTCAGCTGTCGGGCGCGCTGCCGGCGCTCACCGGCGCAGCGCGCGCGGCCGCTTCCGTGATCCGCGATCGCTTCTCGCCGGACGCCTGGCGCGCGATCAATGATCTCGCCACCATCATTGCGATGCCGCTCGCGTCCGGAGCCAACGAAAGCGCCATCACCGAGCGGGTCGAGGCCGCGTTGCGCATCATCTCTTCGCTCTCGGGGTTGGCGCAGGAAAATATGACGCGGCTTGCCGGCTGGCGCTTCCTCGAACTCGGCCGGCGCATCGAACGCGCCATCCTCACCGGCCGGCTGACGCGATGTTTCGCGCTGCCCGGCGCCGCCGAAGGCGGCCTCGATGTCCTGCTCGAGCTTGCCGACAGCCAGATCACCTATCGGCAGCGCTACGTCATGGTCGCGGCACCGGCGCCGGTGATCGATCTTATCGTGCTCGATCCAAACAATCCGCGTTCGATAGCGTTTCAGCTCGACCGCATCGAGGCGCATCTCTCGGCCTTACCGGGACGCGGCGCCACAGGGCGGCTGTCGCCAGTGCAGCAGATCGCAGCCGCGCTCGCGACACGGCTGCGCACCGTGGACGTTGCAGCGGTGGACGAGGCGTTGATCCTGGAGGCCGAACAAGCGCTGATGAAGCTTTCGGACGCCATCACCGCCGCCTATCTGACCAACACCGAGCGCGCCGACGCGACCCGGGAGGCGCTGGCGTGATCTACGACGTCCGCCAGTCGACCTCGTACGTCTATGCTTCGCCGGTGGCGCACGCGCGCCATGTGCTGCGGCAAGTGCCGATCAATCGCAACGGTCAGCGTGTTCATGTCGCGGCTTTGCAAATCGGCCCCGAGCCCCAGCACCGCCGCGAGGGACAAGACTTCTTCGGCAATCGCCTGACCTGGATCGACGTCGAAGCGCCGCACCAGACATTGACCGTCAAATTGACGGCGCGCGTCAGCGTCGATCCCCTGATCGAACCTGACGCGCTTGCGACGCCTGCATGGGAAACGATACGCGAAGAAACGTTCGCCACCGGCGACATCGGACCGGCGTCGCCCGCCCATTTCGTGTTTGCAAGCCGCATGGTCTCGCTCGACCCTGAAATACGCGGCTACGCGCAAGCGAGCTTCGAGCCCGGGCGCCCGATACTCGACGGCGCCATGGAACTCATGCGTCGCCTGAAATCCGATATCGTTTATGAAATCGGCGCGACCACAGTCACCACCACGCCGCCGATGTCCTTTGCGCTCCGCCGCGGCGTCTGTCAGGATTTCGCGCATATCATGATTTCCGGACTGCGCGGCATCGGTCTGCCGGCCGGCTATGTCAGCGGCTATCTGCGCTCGGCGCCGCGCACCGACGCAACGCGCTTGCAAGGCGCCGACGCGATGCATGCCTGGGTGCTGGTATGGTGCGGACCGCAAGCCGGCTGGGTCGGGCTTGATCCTACAAATGCGGCACTCGCATCCGACGAGCATATCGTGCTTGCGCTGGGTCGCGACTATACCGACGTGGCGCCGATGGACGGCGTCGTCGTAGGCTCGGGCGGGCAGCGCATTGAAGTGGGCGTCAGCGTCACGCCGGTGGCAAGCTAGACCGTGATCCAATTCGATTGAATCGGATCACAGTCTAGATTCTTTGTTTTGAGCATGATCTTGTCCGAAAACCGGTTCCCACTTTTCGGGATCATGCTCCAGGACACGCAATGGCGGTCTCATCGACTTTCACGGCCGGAAGCGGCGAGGGCTATGACCGGATCATGGGTCGCTGGAGCGCCCGCCTTGCGGAAGCGTTTCTCGACTTTGCCGGCTGCAGCGACGGCGAGAATATTCTGGATGCCGGCTGCGGGACCGGCAGTCTGACGTCTGCCCTTTCACGGCGTATCAATGCGCGCAGCATCACCGGCGTCGACTTCTCGCCGATCTACATCGACTACGCGAGCCAGGCCATTCGCGATCCGCGAATTACCTTCAAGGTTGGCGACATTTGCGCGCTGCCATTTGCCGATCGCAGCTTCGATCGCGTGCTCTCGCTGCTGGTGTTGCATTTTGTGCCGCAGACCGAACGCGCCGTCGCGGAGTTGCGCCGTGTCGCCCGTCCGGGCGCGACCGTCGCGGCCGCTGTCTGGGACGTGCGCGGTGGTTATGTCGCCAATCGCATGTTCTACGATACGGCGGCGGCTTTCGACGACGAAGGCCGTAAGCGGCGCGCACACAACTATACCCGGCCGATGACACGGCCCGGCGAACTCGCAGCCGCATGGCGCGCCGCGGGCTTCACCGACGTGCGTGATGCGGCGCTTCACATCCGCATGGAGTACAGCGCGTTCGAGGATTTCTGGATACCGCTGGCCGGCAAGGACGGTCCGGGTGCCGAATATCTTGCGGCAATGCCGGCGGAGCGGCGGGATCGCCTGCGCGATCTGGTCCGCGATGCGTATCTCGACGGCGAGCCCGACGGCCCGCGGTCCTATGCTGCGATAGCATGGGCTGTCGCCGGCATCGCCCCCGCCTGAGCATCGTCCCGCGATAGCGACCGTTGAAGTGCAAATACCGGAGATCCACGAATGCGTGCCTATCAATTGCCCAAAGGCGGCGCCGGCATCGAGTCGCTGGCCATTGTCGAGCGGCCGGCGCCGAAGCCGCTTCATCGCCAAGTGCTGGTTAAGGTCATTGCCTGTTCGCTCAACTATCGCGACCTCGGCATCGTTCGCGGCACCTATCGGGCGCCGGTGCGCGAAAATCTCGTCCCGCTGTCAGACGGCGCCGGCGAAGTGGTGGAAACCGGGCCCGGCGTCACACGCGTCAAAGCCGGCGACAAGGTCGCCGGCTGTTTCTTCCAGCGCTGGGCGGGCGGCGAGCCGGGCCCGCATGTGCACGCTTCGGCGCTCGGCGGCAGCATCGATGGCATGCTGGCCGAATATGTGGTGTTGGAAGAGGAAGGCGTCGTCAAAATCCCCGCGCATCTTTCGACCGACGAGGGCGCAACGCTACCCTGCGCCGCGGTGACCGCCTGGGAGGCGATATTCAATCATGCCAAGCTGATGGCGGGACAAACCGTGCTGCTGCAAGGCACTGGCGGCGTCTCGATCTTCGGCCTGCAATTCGCGCACGCGACCGGCATCGTCCCGATCATCACCTCATCGAGCGACGAGAAACTCGCGCGCGCCAAGGCGCTCGGCGCCGCCTGCGGGATCAACTACAAAACCACGCCCGAATGGGACAAGGCGGCGATCGCCTTCAACCACGGACACGGCGTCGATCAGGTGCTCGAAGTCGGCGGCGCCAATACGATGACGCTTTCATTCGGCGCCATCCGGGTTGGCGGCAAGGTCAGCATCATCGGCGGCTTGAGCGGCGGCGCGCGCGAGCTCAACCCGGGACTGATCTTCTCCAAACGCGCCAACGTGCAGGGCATTTCCGTCGGCTCGATGCAAACCTTCGAGACGATGAATGCCGCCATTGCGGCGAACAAGATCAAGCCGGTGATCGATCGCGTGTTCGGCTTCGACGAGGTGCAGGCGGCCTATCAGCACATGGCGGCCGGCGCGCATTTCGGCAAGATCGTCGTCCGCGTGGCGTGAGCGAAACGCCGCGACGCACTTTATCGCCAATAAGGTTTGGCTTTGCCGAAACGGTCGAGTGCGTCCTCGGCCGCGGCCATCACCGCGTCGATGCGCGCGTCTTCCCGCCCGGTGAGCAGGCCGGCGGCGAACGCCCTCTTACGGCTGGTCGGGCGCTGGCGCATGCCGGCGGCACTGATCATGTTTTCATGAACCGCGATATCGTTGAGGTCGCCGAGACAATCCTGCACGGTTTCGAGTGCGGCGAGGAATTTCTTTCGCCGCTTGTCCGGCTGTTTCCCCGAAAACAGACTGCCGAAGAAATCGCTGGCATAGCGCAGCTTCTTGGCCTGGATGCGGAGCTTATGGCGCCGCCCGGCGTCGAGTTCGGCAAAGGATTTGGCTCGCTTGCGGAGCTTGCGCCGGCGCAGCGACAATTGCTCGGCGGCAAAAATCTCGATCGGCAATTCGCCGCGGTCGCGGACCAAATCGTCCTGCGGCGCGGCCCATTGGCCGGTCTCCAGCCAAGCGGCGATCTCGATCTTGAGAAGCCGATAGCGTTCTGAGGCAATCGCCTCTCTGGCGTGCGCGAGCGCCGCAGTGCGCTGGCCGGCAAATTGCTGCGATAATTTCGGAATGTCGTCCCAGCCCGACCTTCGCTGCCGGACCGGCTTGACCACGCGTGCGATCAGCACGTCGAGCTCCCGCGCCGGGCCGAGCTCGGCGGTAAACCATTTCAGCCCGGCTTTGATCTTTTCGGTCTGCGGATCTTCAAGGAGCGCGGCGAAGAGCGAAATGGCCGTTCGCAACCGGCGCAATCCGATGCGCATCTGATGCACGCCCTCGGCATCGTCTTTGAACACCGCCGGCTCGTTGCCGATGATTTGCTGCAAACAAGCGCGGCCGATCTCGCGAAAGGCCTCGCGCGCCGGCATGTCGGGCGTGAGCGGAACAGTGGCGAACTTCATCGGCGCGCCTTGCGCGCTTTCCAGAAGGCGGTAGCCGCGTTCCGACTTGCTCGTTAGCGCGAGCTGGACCGGCAGCGCGCGCGCAAGCAGCCGCGCGACGTCGAAAAGATGTTCCTTGTCGCCGCGTTGGAGCTCAAGCTCGATCTCGCAAAGCCGCATCGACGCGGCACCGGTGTCGATCGTACCCATATCGAGCGCAAGTTCGATGACCGCGCCGTCGCGCTCGAGCGGAAATACTGTCCGGCGCACGCGCGTTTCGAATTGCGGTTTGAGCTTGCGACAGAATTCGCCGGTCAGCAGACGATCGAGCGCGGTGCCGCGTGCCTGCGCCAGGTCGGGCTGGCCGTCCGCGATTTCGCTTTCCCACTCGTCGCGGGTCAGGATATTGGAATTTTGCGTCGCCTTGATCGTCTGAATGTAGCGATCGCCGATGCGGCGTACACGAAGCACCAATCCGTGCCGCCGCAGTTTTTGCTGGTCGCTGTCGAAATAGACCGACACCTGCGACGAGCGTTTGGCCGACGCTTGCAGCGCTCGGATCAAGGGAAGTTTCCGGAATTGCGGCAAAGCCGAAGGAGGAAGCTCAAGCTTGAGCTCGACTTCTAACGGCGCCGTCATGATGCTTCCGCCCGCGAGACTATCCGGACCTAAAATAACGGCGATCCGGGCTTTCGGTTCACTGCTAGAGCGGGATGACATTTCTTCGAGTCGTCATCCCGCTCCAGCTTCTTGTTGAGCATGATCTTTTTCGGAAAACCGGTATCCACTTTTCCGGATCATGCTCTAGGGTTACCGCGCGATGCGCGTCGGGGGAAATGCGACTTCGATCAGCGTGCCGGCATTGGGCGCGCTCTTGATGCTGAAATGCGCGCGATTGGCTTCCGCCAATGCCTTGGTCAGCGGCAAACCGAGGCCGGTTCCGCCCGAGCCCCAGCTGCCGGACGTGGCGGCTTGACGGAACGGCTCGAGCGCCGCCTCGACGTCTTTTTCGCTCATGCCGACGCCGGTATCGCGCACGCGCAAGACGGCTTCGCCGCTATCGGCGAACGCGGTCGAGACGATGACCTGGCCGCCGGGACCGGTGAATTTGATCGAATTCGACAACAGGTTGAGAACGATCTGGCGCAGCGAGCGCTCGTCGGCGACCACTTGCGGCAATCCCGGCGTCAGCGACGTGCGGATGATGATGCGCGCCCGGCTCGCCTGCGGCTGCATGATGCCGACGCATTGCTGGGTGAGATCGTTGAGGCTGACATTGGCGAAGGACAGATCGAGCTGGCCGGTCTCGATCTTGGAAAGGTCGAGCAGGTCGTTGAGCAGCGAGACGACATGCAAACCGGCGGCATGGATGTCTTTGAGATATTCGCGGTAGCGCTCGTTGCCGATCGGGCCGAAGCGCTCGCCCATGATCACTTCGGCGAAGCCCGTAATGGCGTTGAGCGGTGTGCGGATCTCGTGGCTGATCTTGGCGACGAATTCCGCTTTTGCCGCCGCGGCCCGTTGCGCTTCGCGCGTCGCGGCCCGCATCTCCGCTTCGGTTTTCTTGAAGGCTTCGACATGCGCCTTCAGCTCGCGGATCTCGATCTGCGCGCTCTCGAGCGAGAGCACGTGCGCGCGCTTGCGTTCCTCCGCCTCGCCGTTGCTCAAAATGAGCGCCAGCGCCGAAGCGTTGTCCCACGGCACCCGGATGAGCCGGCCTTCCACGGGACGCCGCGAGCCGTCGCGGCTCACGATCGACAGCGGTTGCGGACTGCCGCCTTCGGCGAGGGCGTCGGCCGCCGGTTCGGCGAAGAGCTTGCTCAATCCGCCGCGTGCGCCAAGCGCGTCCAAATCTTGGCAGCCGCTCAGCTCGAGCACATAGCGGTTGGCGTAAAGAAATATTTCGCCTGGATCCGCGCGCCGATAAATCAGCACGCCGAGCGGCAGGCGATCGAGCAGAGCCGGCGCGAATGACGCAATACCTTGGCGGACTATTTGGCCGCCCGCGCCTTGCACCGCCGAAACCGGGGCTGGCGCTGCAGGCAACGCTTCAGAGGCGGTGGGCAGTGGCGGCGGGCCTGCCGGCGCCTGATCTTCCGTAGGCAAAGCGCCGGGGCCTTGCTCAACCAAATCCTCGCGCACGCCCTGCAGCCGCGCCGTCAATTCCTCCGCCAATTCGCGAAATGCCTTGCGCTCGACCGGACTGAGCGCCGGCACCTTTGTTTCGGGCGGTGTGCCGGTGCGAAACGGCACGACATTCGCAGCCGCCGGCACCACCGCGATCGAGGTGTGGCCTGCGATCGAGGGGCGCTCTGGGGGAGCAAGAGCCGCGCCATCGGCTTCCTCGGGCGTAATCGCCGCCGGCTCACGTGGCGTCGCGTTAGCGGCAGTCTCGCCAGCTGCGCTTTCAACCACGATCGGCGGCTCCGGTTCGGCCGCAATCGCGCCCGCCTCTTCCGCGGCGGCTTGCGGCGGCGCCATGAACCCGATCGGACGCTCGCGCCGCGCCCGCGCAAGATGATTGATCCGATCGAGGTCGCGGCACACGCCGAAGCCGCGATAGCCGCGAAACAGATGATCGCGATCGAACACCGGAAGCCCGGACAGCTCGACCGGCAGACGCTCGCCGCCATCGTCCACCGGCCAGAGGACGGTGATGCCGCTCCAGGTCTCGTGCGTTGCAACCGCACGCGCGATCTGGCCATCGGGATCGAGTTTCAGATCGGCCGCGATCTCCCGCCACAGCCGGCCGAAGGCGGCCGTGGTTCGCGGGCCCATGAGCTCCATGAATTCGTCCGAGCCGACCACGAACCGGCCCTCGGTATCCATCTGCCAGACAAAGCGCAAAGGATGCCGTCGTTCGGCCGCGGGTTCGTCGCGACGATGGGAAGCCGCCGATGCGGTGTTAGCGGCAACGGGATCGGCGGCAGGGCCCGCGCTCGGCTGCGTATCGAAGTCGGCGATCAACACCGCCGAGGTGTCGGTGCCGAGACGTTCGATCGTCACGTTGCCGTGCGGGGTTGCTCCGCCGGCGCTGCCGGCGGTGAGCGCTTGGTTGAACAGCGCCGGGCCGAGTGCGGAGGCTGACTGTATCGCCGCAAACCGCGCCTGCGCCGGCGGCGTTGCGTAGAGGAGCTTGCCGTCAGGCGTGAAGACCAGAAGCGGCTTGCCGGTGTTCGCGAACAGCCGGCTCACCCGTTCGCGCAACGGCAGCGCCGGACCGACCGGCTCGGTGGCGACGAGAAAAATGGCTCCGCCATTGTCCGGCGCAACACGCGAGCACAGGCAAGTGACGGCGCGACCGAAGCTTCCGCCGAAACCGCGCAGGCGCTCGAGCCGCATTTGACCGGGCGGCGGCAGCGTCTCGGCAAGTCGCATGATCTCAATCGCCGCAGGATGTTTAGAATCGAATCGGCGCGCACTGCACGCGGCCGGCTCAGCGCCAAAAATCGCGGCCGCAACGGCGTTGGCCCATAGGATCTGCGAGCCGTCCGCACGCCAGAGCCAGGCGGGCGCCGCGCTCGTCGCATGATCGGCGACCTGAGCTTCCAGTCGCGGATCGCGCGGCAGAGCGGCGAACGTAGACTCCACGATTGGCATGCAGCGGGCACTCGTTGCTTAAGAATTTCTTAATAGTGCGGGCGGCCGCGTCCGTCCATGGCGGGACCCGCGCCAACCCTAGTCCGGACTGGATAACCTTAACCGCGCCCGCGCTCGGACCGGGCCGCATGAACAAGGTGCACGCCGGCGGCAAATTTGCTTAGGATGCAAAGTCGTCCGGGGGACGAGGAGCCGACGATGGCGAAGGAACCATTCGAGCAATTTGCGATGCCCAATGAGGTCCGCGCTTTCGTCGAGCAAAGCGTGGCGCAGGCAAGAGCCGCTTTTGACGGCATCGCCAATGCCGCGACGCAAGCGGTGTCACACTGGCAAGGACAGGCCCATGCGGCCCGCGCCGGTGCGAGCGAAATCGCCCACAAATCCATGGCTTATGCCGAGCAAAACATGGCGTCGACCTTCGATTTCGCGCAAAAGCTGATGCACGCCAAGGACGCCACTGAAGTGATACGGCTGCAGCAGGAATATATGGCCCGCCAGATGCAGACCCTGACGGCGCAGACCCAAGAGCTTGGCCAAAGTGCTGCCAAAATAGTCATGGACGCTGCCAAGCCGAAGACCTGATCGGCCCAGCCCACGGCCTCCCCTTCAAAAATACCGAGCAAAATCAATTAACTATTTTTGTTTGTGCAATGCAATATTCTGTATTGCGTTGCACCAAGATTCCTGCTAAGGAATTCATCGGAATGGCCCGGGCCTGTGTGCTGCGTTCCGGCGACCGGGGCCGATGAAATTGAGCGACGCCTCGCGCGATGGGCGGCGGGGCTAATCGGACAATATCGAAGGTCAAACAGCCCAAGAGCACCCAGCAAGGATCGAGTGTCATGGCGGAAGCCACCATTGCCACCCCGAAAGCAAAAACGACCAAATCGGGCGCATTCGAAATGCCCAAATTCGAGATGCCGAAGTTCGACATGCCGAAGGTCGAGATGCCGGCCGCTTTCCGCGAATTTGCGGAGCGCGGTGTCGCTCAGGCGAAGGACACCTACGAGAAGATGAAGGCCGCCGCCGAAGAGGCGACCGACGTTCTGGAGAGCACCTACTCGACCGCCACCAAGGGCGCTTCCGACTACGGCCTCAAGGTGATCGAAGTCGCGCGGACCAACACCAATGCGGCTTTCGACTTCGCCGGCGAGATCATGGCGGCGAAGACGCTGTCGGAAGTGGTGGAACTGACCAGCGCGCATGCGCGCAAGCAGTTCGAAGCACTGACCGCGCAGAGCAAGGAACTCAGCGCGCTGGCGCAAAAGGTCGCCACCGAGACGGCGGAGCCGATCAAGGCCGGCATGAACAAGGCCTTCAACAAGGCCAACTGAGCGCAGCTTTAGATTATACAGCCCATCGTGTGATGGGCCGAAGCCCGGGTTTCCGACCCGGGCTTTTGCTTTTTGTGCTCCGGCGAGGCCGCTCGCGGCTTGCCAAAGCCTTGCCAAATCCGGACATTCCTCCTAGCTTTCGCGCGCTTGCCGACCGCGAGCCGTGCAGCTGTAGCTCAGTTGGTTAGAGCGCCTGACTGTGGATCAGGAGGTCGGTGGTTCGAGTCCACCCAGCTGTACCAAGACTGGCTCCGCAAGCTTGCAAGGTCGCCGACGATGATCGGTTAGTCGACCACGACGACGTGCCGGCGACCGGGCGCGAAGTTGAAGGAAAGCCAGCCTCGTAGGCTCCGGTCCGACGTCGAAGCGACGAACAGCTACGGCTTTGCGCCCTCAACGGCGATAACATTGTACTTCGCGTACTTCTCGCCGATCTTGCGCGCCGCCTCGTACTCAGGCGAATGACGCCAAGCTAACAATTGCTCCATGCTGTCCCAGCGAATGATGACGACCCGGCCTTTCGGTGGCTCTCCGTCGATTGCGGTTCCCTTTCCTGCCGCGATATAGACGGCGCCGTGTGCTTTCAGCGACGCTTGCGCCAAAGGCAGATACTCTTTCATGTAGCCGTCCGGATCGCTCACGTCGTTGTTTCCGATCATGTAGATAGGCGGCTTGGCCTGCGCGCGAAGACCTTCAACTCCCGCAGCGCCAATTCCGACGCCGCATAGCAACGATAAGGCAATTGCGTGGTAATTTCTCATCACGTCCTCCCATCGTTTCTCATCTATGGCCACCCCAATATCCAGTTTAGCTGCGAACGATAATTTGCTCCACCGGCCGATCGGACCGTGACCGCAATGCGCTTCCCGCTTTTCATCGTTGTTGCGATCGGCGTTTTGCTCTCAAGCGGACACTTGCGCGCACAGCCGTTTGAAGCGCTGCAACATGGGCTGGATATTCACGCGCCGGACGGTTTGGTCGTGCAAAACGCCGACCTCGCCGAGGCGATGCGCAAGCTGCACATTCCCTCGGTGGACGTCGCGCTGATCGAGAGCGGCCGCCTCGCGTGGTCGCACGTTTTCGGCACCGCCCCGGACAATGCGATCTATCAGGCCGCGTCGCTGTCGAAGCTCGTGACGGCCGTCGCCGCCTTGCGTCTGGTCGACCGCGGCGTGCTCGATCTCGATCGCGATGTGAACGACTATCTGACCGGCTGGCGCGTGCCCGAGAACGATTTCACGCGCGACCATCCGGTGACCTTGCGCCAATTGCTGAGCATGACGGCCGGCATCGGCGTGCCCGGCTATCCCGGCTACGAGCCCGGACAAAAGCTGCCGACGCTGCAACAAATCCTCGACGGCGCGCCGCCGGCGAATTCGCCGCCCGTGCGCGTCGAGGCGATCCCCGGCAGCCGCTACGCCTATTCGGGCGGCGGCTTCGAGATTGTTCAAGCGCTGATCGAAGCAAAGACCAAGGTGAAATTCCAGGATGCGCTGCAGGATCTGCTGCTGCGGCCGGCCGGCATGGCGAACAGCTATTTTCTGCAACCGCTGCCTGGCGAACTTGTCCGGCGCGCAGCCACCGGCCACGACGCGAACGGCAACGAATTGCCGGGTGGCTGGCGTGTCGTGCCCGAACTCGCGGCCGGCGGATTGTGGACTTCGGCGATGGACCTTGCGCATCTATCGCTTGAGCTTGAGCGCGCCTACCGCGGCGAAAGCGGCGCGCTGCTCACCCGAGCGACCGCCCAGGCAATGATGACGCAACAGAACGGAGGCCCGTACGGACTTGGCGCCGCAGTTGCGGGCAACGGCAAAAACCGCGTCTTGATGAAGCGCGGCCAGAATATCGGATACCAATCCTACATGCTGCTCTTTCCGGAAACCGGACAAGGCATTGTGGTTCTGACCGGGTCGGACAATGGCACGACTTTGGCGACGGCGCTGATCCGCCGCGCCGCCGCGGCCTATCAGTGGCCACTGCTCGGGCCCCTGCTCGATTAACCAAACAATCCGGCTGAGCCCCAAGCATAGCTGGCGGAACTCAGGCGCGCTTTACCTTAATGACACGTCGCCGCCGATTGGCGAGGCAACCTTAGCTATTGTCGCCTACCAATCATCATCAGGCGGACGGGCGATATTTTCTAGTGAGTGCTGTGACGCGCGCCACGACACTGACGGCATTGCACGACGTGGCTGAAGACGTGGCCGCTCTGGACGTGACCGCACCGGTCGACGTCCGTTCCGCCGCAGTCGCGCGTTCGAGCGAACGAACGCGCGCCGTCCCGCCGCACTTCTCCATTCAAATTTTCAGCGAGCTCGGCGCGGTCGAAGCCGAATGGCGGCAATTCGAGCGCACCGCCGACTGCACCGCCTTTCAGACTTTCGACTGGCTCGCGACTTGGCAAAAGCATGTCGGGGAACGCCGCGGCGCCCGTCCGGTGATCGCGGTCGGCCGCTTTGCCGAGGGCGACATCGCTTTCATCGTGCCGCTTTGCCTGATGCGCGGGCACCTGGCGCGGCGGCTGTGCTGGCTAGGTCAGGATCTGTGCGACTATAACGCGCCGCTGCTCGCGGCGGACTTTTCCGAGCGCACCACGCCCGAGGATTTCCTGGCGGCATGGCACGAGCTGCAAGCGCAGATGCAGTGCGAGCCGCTGTTGCGCCACGACTGGATCGAATTCGAAAAGATGCCGGAAACGGTCGGCGCCCAGGCCAATCCGTTCATGCATCTTCGCGTCACGCCCAACCGCAGCAACGCGCACCTCGCTCACCTGGGCGAGGACTGGGAAAAATTCTACTGCGCTAAGCGCTCGTCGGCGACGCGCCGGCGCGACCGCTCCAAGCTCCGGCACATGTCGCAATTCGGCGACGTTCGCTTCATCACCGCTGCCGATGCGCGAAGACGCGCGCAGCACGCTCGAAATCCTGATGGAGCAAAAAAGTCGCGCACTCACCCGCAAAGGCGTCGCCGATATCTTTGCTCCGCCGGGACATCGAGAGTTTTTCCTGGACCTCGCCGCCAATCCGAAGACGCGCCATCTGGTGCATGTCAGCCGAATAGAGATCGGCGACATTTGCGCCGCGACCAATTTCGGCATCGTGTTCGGCGATTGCTATTATCACGTGCTCGCGAGTTACGTGGACAGCGAGGTCGCCCATTATGGACCGGGCGCGCTGCATCTGCGCGAGCTTCTGGCTTACGCGATCAAACGCGGCCTCAAGTGCTTCGATTTCACCATCGGCGACGAGCAATACAAGTTCGATTGGTGCGACACCGTCCTCAAGCTGTACGACTATACGGCGACGACGAAGTGGCGCGGCTTGCCGGCGCGCGCCTTGTCGAGCGTGCAACGGCGCAGCAAGCGGCTGATCAAACAGACGCCGCTGTTGTGGCATATCGCCTCGCATGCGCGCAGCGCCGCCGCGGCGTTCTCCCGCATGTCCCGGCACGAGGCCGATGTGGCCGCGGCGGCGAGCGCGCCTCGGGCACCGACCGCGCCGGCCTGCGTGATGGGCGACATGGATCTGCTGCGGCCGCTGGCGCTCGCCGAAATTCCGTGCGCAGTGGTCAGCCGCCCGGGCGTGCCTTCGCTCTATTCGCGCTATGCGCTTTCGCGTCTCGCCTGGGACGACTATAGCGGCGACACCGAAAGGCTGCTCGATGCTCTCGTCACATTCGGCACGGCCCAGCCCGAGCCGCCGGTGCTGTTCTACCAGGAAGACGGGCAGACCCTCCTGATCTCGCGCCATCGCGAGCGACTGGCCAAGGCGTTCCGCTTTGTCGTCGCAGACACCGACCTCGTGGAAGACCTGCTCGACAAAGCGCGCTTCCAGACTCTGGCCGCGCGACACGAACTTCCGGTTCCGACCGCCCGCCGCTTCGATCCGGCGAACATCGAGCCGGCCCATCTCGGGCTTCGATTTCCGCTCATCCTCAAACCGCTGACCAGGCTCGATCGCTGGAACGACGCTCTCGGATTGCGCAAGGCGCTTTGCGCCGAAAATCTCGAGATGCTGCGCGCGCTCTGGCCGCAACTGGGCGCACTCGGCCTCGAGCTTCTGGCCCAGGAATTCGTCCACGGGTCGGAAGCCAGGATCGAGAGCTATCACTGCTATGTCGATCAGCAAGGACGGATCGCCGGCGAGTTCACCGGTCGCAAGATCCGCACCTATCCCTTGCGCTTCGGCCACACCACCGCGCTCGAGATCACCGATGCCGCCGATGTCCGTAGCCTTGGCCGCGATATCGTCGAGCGGCTCTCACTGAGCGGCGTTGCCAAGCTCGATTTCAAGCGCGACATGCAGGGCAATCTCAGGCTTCTGGAAATCAACCCGCGCTTCACGCTCTGGCATCATCCCGGCGCGCTCGCCGGCGTCAATATTCCGGCGCTGGTCTATGCCGATCTGACCGGATCGCCGCGGCCGGCGCCGGCGCGCTTGAAGGCCGGCCTGCGCTGGTGCCGCCCGTGGAAGGATTTTCCGGCCGCTCGTGAAGCAGGCGAGCCGCTCCTCGCATGGGCGCGCTGGACGATCGGCTGCCAAGCAAAATCGACTTTGTCCTTCGACGATCCGCTGCCGTTTTTGCGCGCGACGCTGTATCGGCTTGCTGGCGAGGGCCGCAAACGCGAGGCGACCGGAGTGTGGCGCCCGGCCAAGCGTTTCAATTCCTGACGGCCGATCGCGTTTGAATGTTGCGCCGGCATTTTCCTCGTCGCCAAGACGCGCTAATACCTGAGCTTCGCGCGAACTTGACCGAGGACCGCCCCGTGTCTGGACAACAACTTTGGCCGGATCTGCCGCTTACCGCCTGGAGCGACACCTGTGAAACGCTGCACCGCTGGACGCAGATCGCCGGCAAGGTGCGGCTCAAGCAGACGCCGCTGATCAATCATTGGTGGAATGTCACATTCCACGTCAATTCGCGCGGCCTGGTCGCGCCGGCAAATCCTTATCCCGGCGGCACCTTCGACATCATCTTCGATTTGATCGGCCATCAACTTCACATCGCCACCAGCGACGGCCGCATCATCAGCATGACGCTGGCGCCGATGTCGGTCGCCGACTTCTACGGCGCCTTCATGGAGCGGCTTCGGCACCTCGGCATCGATGTGCACATCTGGACAATGCCGAGCGAAATCGGGAACGCGGTTCCGTTCGAGCAGGATCGCGCGCATACGCACTATGACCCCGACTACGTGACGCGCTTCCACCACGCGATGGTTCAGGCCGCCCGCGTGATGAGCGAATTCCGCGCCCGCTTCATCGGCAAGGTGAGCCCCGTGCATTTCTTCTGGGGCAGTTTCGATCTCGCCGTGACCCGCTTCTCCGGGCGCACGGCGCCGCCTCCGACCAGCGTCACGCCCAATGTCGCCAACTGGGTGATGACGGAAGCCTATTCGCACGAAGTCTCGAGCTGCGGCTTTTGGCCGGGCAACGGCGGCTATGGCCGCGCCGCCTTCTATGTGTATGCCTATCCGGAGCCCGAGGGTTACGGCGACACGCGGCTGTCCATGAGCGACGGCTTTTACGACAAGAATGTCGGGCAGTTCATCTTGCCTTACGACGCCGTGCGCGCGGCACGCGATCCCGACGCGTTGCTGCTTTCGTTTCTGCAGGAGACTTACGCAGCCGCGGCTGATCTCGCCAAGTGGGATCGCACGGCCCTGGAACGCGCATAGGTCCGGCGCGCCGCTTGGCCGTGCCGGACCTACGCTATGCTCTCAGCGAACTCGCCGCTTTGAGAAGCGCTACTTCGCCTTGGCGTAGGGATAGATCACGTCGCCGGTCTTCTGATCCGCCGGCGTCAGCACCGTCTGATAGCTCATGCCCCGCCAGGTATCGAGGTTCGCCGCATCGGTGATGTCGTGATACTGCACTTGCAGCATTCCCGATTTCGTCCACTCGCCATTCTTGCCGAACTTCACGTCGCCCATGACGGTCTTGAATTCGTGGGTGCGCAGATAATCGGCGAGCTTGTCGTCATTGATGCTGTTGGCGCCCTGGATGGCCTGACCGAGAACCTGAAAGTAGGCATAGCCCCAGCCGCCGAGATAATAGCCGAGCGGGTCGACGCCTTCGGCCTTGGCGCGCTCCTGATAGGTTTTGAAAAACGCAGCTGCCGGCGCCATCAGTTTTTCCGACGGCACCCAGGTTTCATAATTGACAATGCCGTTCATCTTTGACTTGAGGCGATCCTTGAACACGGTCGCCTGCAAACCGACCATCGCGCCGCCGAACATTTTCGGCGTGAAGTTCAACTCGTTGGCGGATTGGACGATGCCGACCGAGCTCAGCGGATAAGAGCACACGATGACCAGATCGGCGTTCGCCGCCTGCAATGCGCGGATGATCGGAGAAAAATCGGTGGTGCCGGGCGGAAACGACTTGTCGTAGACGATATCGATACCGAACCGCTTGGCATTCTCGCGCGCGCCGGCGCAGGCGTTGCGCGCAAACTCCGCATCTTCGGACGCGAGCGCGACGGTCGTGGGCTTCGGATTCTGCTGCACCGCCACTTGAAAGAAGCCATCCGTGAACGACGCTTTCGTATCGGGGCCGGTCGGCAGCATGGAGAAGTATTTCGGGTAGTGGAACTCGCTGTTCACGTCGAGCGCGAACAGGCCGATGAAGGTTTTGCCCTTTTGCATGACAACGGGCATCGCGGGAGCGACCATGTTGGTGGCGTAGCCGCTGACCACGAGATCGACCTTATCCACGTCGAGAAGCTTGGTGTAGATTCCGGGAACATTGGCCGGGTTTGATTGATCGTCGTAGGTGATGAGCTTAACCTTGCGGCCGAGCAGACCGCCCTTGGCATTGGTTTCCTCTTCCCAGATCTTGGCGCCGGCCAATGCCTGCTTGCCGTTAGGAGCAAGCGGACCGGTCACCGACATGGCAAAACCGACCGTGATCGGGGCGTCGCTCTCTGCCAAAGCCGGCGTCGCGACAAGGCCAATGGCCAACACGGCCGCGGCGAGTCCACCACCAGTGCGCACCACGCGATAAGACATGGCCTTACAAGACATTGGCTTTTCCTCCCTAAGACGAACTTTTTGTTTTTCGCCCCGCCGTCAAAACCGTTGCGGGCATGACGCGGAAGAGATTGACCGGCTTGCGCCCCGCTGAAAAGAGAGCGTGACGATCTGACCTGCCTCGCCGACTTGCCCACGTACCGGTGTCAGCAGGCACCAAAAGTCGCCTTCCTGACAGACCGGCCGGCCGCAACGGGGTGCAGCGTATCCAAAAAACGGCAGCACCATCAAACGCTGGAACCGGCATTCTGTTGACGGTTTATCGGAAACGGCATGGGCCCAAGCCCACCGTCGCGGTCCTACCTACGGTGGAAAAGCTTGCAGAATGCCTCTTGCCGGAGGATCGCCTTTCGCATTACTTTAAATCGTACCGAGGCAGTGCGTGCTCAGTCCGGATGCGCCCTCGGTCCACGTCAACAAGTAACCGAACATCGGACAGAGGAAACGATCATGGCCTGGACAACTCCGACCCTTGTCGAAATCTGCATCGGCCTCGAGATCAACGGTTACCTCCCGGCCGAGTTCTAATCGGCATCGCTCGTTCTCCGCTATCCCGCTGAATGGGGCGTTTGACCGCGATCGTGCTCGGTTCCGCGGGCGGGGGTGGTTTTCCGCAATGGAATTGCCGGTGTCCCGTGTGTCAGCTCGCCTGGGCGGGCGACACGCGGGTCAAGGCGCGCGCGCAAGCAAGCCTCGCTGTTTCAGGCGACGGTGAGCAGTGGATTCTTCTTAACGCTACTCCTGATCTTCGCGCCCAGCTGCTGGCGACGCCGTCGTTACAGCCGCGCGCGGACCTGCGCAGCAGCCCAATCGGCGCCGTCATCCTGACCGGCGCCGAAGTCGACCAGGTCGCGGGGCTGCTGACATTGCGCGAGCGGCAGGCTTTCACGGTGCTCGCCACCGATGACACTTTAGCGGCGCTGGAAGCCAATCCGATCTTCGGCGTTCTGGCAGCAGATGTCGTCCGCCGGCGAACGGTGGCGCTCGGGGTTCGTTTTCCCCTCCCCGGCGGCCTTGAAGCGGAACTGTTCGCGGTACCCGGCAAGGTCGCGCTTTATCTTGAAGGCGAGGCGCCGGCGCTCGCCGCCGAAACCGGAGCCAATGTCGGCGTGGAGATCGTCTGCGGCGCGCGCCGCCTCGCTTATGTGCCGGGTGCGGCGGCCGTCCCGCCCGCGCTGCGCGAACGACTGGCCCGCGCCGACGTTATTTTGTTCGATGCCACGCTCTTTACCGACGACGAGATGATCACGACCGGCACCGGCGAAAAGACCGGCCGCCGCATGGGCCATATGCCGCTCGATGGTCCAGACGGGACGCTCGCGGCGCTCGCCGGCCTGGGCGGCCGCCGAATCTTGACTCATATCAACAATACCAATCCGATCCTGATCGAAGGTTCGCCACAGCGTCGAAAAGTCGAAGCGGCCGGATTCGAGGTCGCCCACGACGGCATGGAGATCGTGCTGTGAACATCTTGACTGCGGAGGAACTCGAAGCGCGGCTGCGCGACATCGGCGCGCGCCGTTATCATCGCCTGCATCCATTCCACAAACTGCTGCACGGCGGCGCCTGCACCAAGGGCCAGGTGCAGGCGTGGGCGCTCAATCGCTACTATTATCAGGCGATGATCCCGATCAAGGATGCGAGCCTGATTGCGCGCTGCGAGGATTCGGCAACGCGCCGCGAATGGCGCAGCCGCCTGGTCGATCACGACGGCAGCAAGGAAGGCGAAGGCGGCATCGCGCGCTGGCTCAAGCTCACCGACGGGCTCGATCTCGACCGCGACTATGTAACGTCGCTGCGCGGTCTGTTGCCGGCGACGCGCTTTGCCGTCGATGCGTATGTTCATTTCGTGCGCGACAAGACGCTGCTGGAAGCGATCGCCTCGTCGCTCACGGAGCTGTTCTCGCCGGTCATCATCGGCGAGCGCATGGAAGGCATGCTGAAGAACTACGATTTTGTCACCGCGGAAACGCTCGCCTACTTCTCGCAGCGCCCGCCGCAAGCCGAACGAGATGCGCGGTTTGCGCTCGACTATGTCAAACGGCACGCGCAAACCGCCGAGGCGCAAGCCAACGTGCTGGCCGCGCTCGAATTCAAATGCGACGTGTTGTGGGCGATGCTGGACGCGCTCTATCATGCCTATGTTGCACCGAAGCAGGTACCGCCCGGCGCTTTCGTCCCAAGCGCCTAGTGCGGCTGAATTGCGACTTCGGAACCGGATACTCAGGAGCGCGTCATGAACGAACCGCCCTCGGCGATCGCAGCGGATGCGCGGCCGCGGCTGCCGCGCGGCGTTCGTCTCGTGCACAATGAAGCGCAAGGCGGATGGGTGCTGCTGGCCCCCGAGCGCGTGTTCAAGGCCGACGCGGTCTCGGCTGAGGTCCTGAAAAGATGCACCGGCGAGGCGACGTTCGAGGCGATCATCGACGACCTGGCGGCGGCCTTTAAGGCGCCGCGCGAACGTATCCTGGTCGATGTGACGACGATGCTGCGCGGCTTGGCCGACAAGCGACTGTTGGAACTATAGCCGCCATTTCCCGGCCTTGTGCCGGGCGTCCACATCGATTACGTCGCTGAATAAGAAGACGCGGCTCGCCGGAACAAGGCCGGCCGTGACGCTGAGCAAGAAGAAACAAAGAAATAGAGATATGGCGGGAGGAGACGCAAAATTGCACAGCCCGCTCGGCCTGTTGGCCGAGTTGACGCATCGTTGCCCGCTCGGCTGTCCTTACTGCTCGAACCCGCTGGCGCTCGAACCGCGCACCGACGAGCTCGACACCCAAACTTGGGCGCGCGTTTTCAAGGAAGCCGCCGGCCTCGGCGTCCTGCAGGTTCATCTCTCGGGCGGCGAGCCCGGTGCGCGCCGCGATCTTGTCGAGATCACGGCCGCCGCGCACGAGTCCGGCCTTTACACCAATCTGATCACATCCGCGGTCGGTATAACCGCAGGGACGTTGCGCAAGCTTGCCGACACCGGCCTCGACCACGTGCAGATCTCGATCCAGGACAGCGAAGAAGCGAGCGCCGATCATATCGCCGGCTATCAAGGCGCCTTTGCGCGTAAGCGCGCGCTCGCGGCCGAAGTCGTCGATCTCAAAATTCCGCTGACCGTCAATGCGGTCATGCATCGTGCCAATATCGACCATCTCGAAGCGATGGTTGAGCTTGCGCTCGCGCTTGGCGCGCGCCGCGTTGAAATCGCGCACGCGCAATATTACGGCTGGGCACTGAAGAATCGCTCAGCCCTGATGCCGACCGAACAGCAAGTTAAGCGTGCGGCCGTAACGGTGGAGGAACTCCGGCACAAACATCACGGCGAGATCGTCATCGACGCCGTGGTGCCGGATTACCATGCCCGGCTGCCGAAGCCCTGCGTCGGCGGCTGGGGCCGGCGCTCGCTCAATGTCACGCCGAGCGGCAAGGTGCTGCCGTGCCACGCCGCCGAGTCGATCCCCGGACTTGAATTCTGGTCGGTGCGCGAGCATGCGCTGGCGGACATCTGGGCGCATTCGCCGGCATTCAATGCCTTTCGCGGCACGGACTGGATGAGAGAGCCCTGCCTGAGCTGCGCGCGGCGCGATATCGATTTTGGCGGCTGCCGCTGCCAGGCATTCGCCCTGACCGGTGACGCCCGCGCGACCGACCCGGTTTGTCATCTGGCGCCCGGCCATGAGGCGGTCCAAAGCCTCGCCGCCGTGCAAGAGGATGTGCCGTACGCCTACCGGCAGATGTGATGTAACGCCTTACGTCTGGCTTAGCGTTGAGCACTTTGCCTAGGTTGGGCGCAGCGCGGTTCTCGCAATTGGGATTTCGCTTTCACATTGCAACGGGTTAGACTGCGCCGACGATTTGGGGCTGGCGCGCCTTCGACGGCCGCGCCGACGGATGGGTGAGGAATGGTGGCGCTTTCCATCAACGGAAAGTCGTACGAGGTCGATGTCGAACCGGACACGCCGTTGTTGTGGGTGTTGCGCGACACGATCGGACTGACCGGCACCAAATATGGTTGCGGGATTGCCCAGTGTGGCGCCTGCACCGTGCATATCGACGGCAAGGCGATACGCTCCTGCCAGGTACCGATCGGCAGTCTGAACGGGCGCCAAGTGACCACGGTCGAGGCGCTGGCGCAGAATGGCAGCCTCCACCCGGTGCAAAAAGCCTGGATCGAATTCGACGTGCCACAATGCGGCTATTGTCAGAGCGGCATGATGATGGCCGTGGTGGCTCTGCTCAAGCAGAAGCCCAACCCGACTGACGCGGATATCGACGCGGCAATTACCAATATCTGCCGCTGCGGTACCTATCAGCGTGTGCGCGCGGCGATCCATGCGGTAGCCGGAGCGTGACCGTGAGGTGTGAGCATGCGTATGATCAGAGCGCTTTTGCTCCTGATCCTGACAAGCGCCGTTGCCTTCCCGGCGGTTAGCTCGGCCGCCGAGCAGGTCGATCTGTTGCTGGTGCTTGCGGCCGACGTCTCACGCAGCATCGATAGCGAAAAGTTTCAGCTGCAGCGCGAGGGCTACGCCACGGCCGTCTCCGACCCGCGGGTGCTCGAGGCGATCAAGTCGGGCCGCGCCGGGCGTATCGGTCTGAGCTTTGTGGAATGGTCCGGCCTGACCTCGCAGCGGATCGTCATCGATTGGACGGCGATCAGCGACGCCGAATCGGCCAAGAATTTCGCCGATCGCCTGCTGGAGGCGCCCCGTTCATTCGCCGATCGCACCTCGATCAGCGGCGCGATCGAATTCGCCATGACCCATCTGGCGCGAGCGCCGTTCGAATCGGCACGCCGCACCATCGATGTCTCCGGCGACGGCACCAACAATTCCGGCCGCGAGGTCACGCAAGCACGCGACGAGGCTATCGCCCAAGGCGTCACAATCAACGGGCTTGTCATCCTGAGCGAGACGCCACTTGCGTGGAATCCCGATCACACCAATCCGGCAGGCGGACTCGAGAATTACTACCGCAACAATGTGATCGGCGGCCCGGGCGCCTTCGTCATGGCGGCGCAAGGCTTCAATTCTTTCGGCCAAGCCATCGTCAAGAAAATGATCGCCGAGGTGGCTCAAGCCGAGTCGCTGCGCCGGACGCTCGCCCGTTGAGCGGTCCGCTCACACGCAGTCCGTTACATAGTCGCGGCATCCGCTCGGGCCGGCCGTCCAGACAAGGCCGGTCGAGTTTGTCGTTATGCGGCAACCCTTTGGGCGGTGGCGCGGCGAAAGCGGCCACGAAAGGGACACAGAAGCCGGTCATGTTGGCGGTTCACCTGCCCATCCGTCTATTCGATCGGCGCAAGCGAACGTTGGAACGCATCCCGTGACCGCGGCTACCGGCTTGAAACGTCTTGCGATTGCCGTCGGCGCCGTAGTTGCCGCGGTGGTCATCAGCCTGGTCGCGCTGTCGTTTTTCATTCCCGCCTCGAAGGTGCGCGACGCCGTCGCCAAGGAAATCCACGCCGTGACCGGGCTCGATCCCGTGCTGCGCGGCGACATGTCGGTCTCGTTGTTTCCGTCCGGCACGGTGACTTTCCACAATGTGGTGCTCGGCGAGGACCACAATGGCGATCCCGGCCTTGTCGCCGACGAGCTGACCGCCCGCTTGCGCTATTTCCCGCTCTTGGCCGGGCGCATTGAGATCGCCGGCGTGACGCTGGTGCGGCCGACCATCACGGTGAGCTTCCTGCCCGGAGGGCGTTCGAACTGGTCGGGACTGATCGAGGCGCTGGCGCGGGCACTTCAGCCCGATCCCGAGCGGACGGCCTCGTTCTCGGAAATCGGCATTCAGGACGGCACGGTCGTCATTCATCAAGCCGGCGCCGGACGGGATACTGCCGACCGGCTCGATGGCGTCGAGTTTCAGCTCGCCTGGCCATCCATTTCGCGCAGTTTCGGCGCCAGCGGCCGTTTCGTTTGGCATGATGAGCCGATCGAAGCGAGCTTTACGCTCGGCGATTTTCTTGCGGCGTTGAGCGGCGAACGCTCGGGCATCAAAGTCCGGCTCGCCGGCGCACCGGTGAAAGCGGCTTTCGATGGCGCCATGAGCGCGCAACCGACGCTCAAGATCGACGGCACGCTCAGCGTCGAAACGCCGTCGCTGCGCGACGCGCTGCATTGGACCGACGCGCGGCGGCTGCCCTTCGGCGGCTTCGGACACTTCGCGTTGAAAGGACACAGCAGTATTTCCGGCGGCGCCGTGTCGCTGTCGAATGTCAATGTCGAGCTCGACGGCAACACCGCCGAGGGCGTGATCACGCTCTCGACCGACCGCCGCACCGTGCAAGGGACGCTCGCCGCCGACACGCTCGATGTCACGCCTTACGTTTCCGGCATTCACCTCTTGGCCGCCAACGAGCACAATTGGGATCAGCTCCCGATCACGCTGAACGGCTTCAGCGATTCCGATCTCGATCTGCGCATCTCCGCGCGCAGCGTCAAAATCGCAAGCGCACAGCTGGGCCGCACCGCGGTGGCCGCGAACCTGCGCGGCGGCAAACTCGACGTCACGATCGGCGAATCGGAAGCTTTCGGCGGCACGGCCAAAGGCTCGGTCGGTCTGGCCAGCGCCAATGGCGGCGTCGCCGTCACCACGCGCGTCGCCTTCATCGATGTCGACCTCGAAGCCTGCCTCGCCCAGGTCTTCGGCATTCGCCGCCTGGAAGGCCGCGGTAACGTGACGCTCAATATCGAAGGATCGGGGCCCTCGGTGCTGGCGGTGACCAACACGCTCAGCGGCACCGCGAGCTTGAACGCCCACAACGGCGCGGTCGCCGGCATCAATGTCGAGCAATTGCTGCGCCGCCTCGAGCGGCGGCCGCTCTCCGGCAACGGCGATTTCCGCACTGGACGGACGCCATTCGACCAGCTCGTGCTCACGCTCAAGATCGAGCAGGGGCAGGTTTCGGTGGACGATATGCACCTGACCGGACCGGCCGTGCGGCTTTCCGTCGGCGGTCAAGTGTCCGTGCCGACCCGCGACCTTGACCTCAAAGGTGTGGCGACGCTGGCGTCGAACGAGACCGCCAACGAATTCGACCTGCCGTTTGTCGTGCAAGGCCCGTGGGACGACCCGATCATGCTGCCGGATGCGCAGAGCCTGATCCGCAGGTCTGGCGCCGCGGCACCGCTTCTCGAATCCGTCAAGACCCGCAGCGCAGGCTCGGCGGTGCGCGCGGTCATCGACAAGCTTCTGGCCAATCCCAACGGCGCGACGCCCCCCGCCGCGCCAGCGCCGAAATCCGCGGACTAGCGGCTACACGCGCCCAGCCTCGCCGCGCGCGCCGGTCAGCTTCGCAAGCAGCGAGGCGATGATCACGGCAATGCCGACCACCGCCACCATGATGGTGCACACCGCATTCATTTCCGGTTTCACGCCGAGCCGCACCTCGGAATAGATGCGGATCGGCAGCGTGGTCGTGCCCGGACCGGTGGTGAAGCTCGCGATCACGAGATCGTCGAGCGACAGCGCGAAAGCGAGCATCCAGGCGGCGGCGATCGCCGGCGCGACAAGCGGCAACGTTATCGACAGGAAAGTGCGCGACGGCGAGGCGCCGAGATCCGCCGCCGCCTCTTCCAGGCTGGTGTCGAAATCGGACAGCCGCGACTGAACGATCACAGTGACAAAGCACATCGCCATGGTGGTGTGGGCAATCGCAACCGTCCAGAAGCCGCGATCGACCGCGATGGTCACAAACAGCAATAGCAGCGAGAGGCCGGTAATCACTTCCGGCATGACCAGAGGCGCGTAGATCATCGCGGCGAAAGGAAGCCGGCCGCGAAACCGGCCGAACCGCGCCAGCGCCAGCGCCGCCAGCGTTCCCAAAATCGTCGCGGCTGTCGCGGAAGCGACCGCAAGGCGCAGGCTGACGACGGCCGCCTCGATCAGCAGCGCGTCATTGAGAAGCTCGGCATACCAACGCGTCGACCAGCCGCCCCATACCGCCACCAGACGCGAGGCGTTGAACGAGTAGATCACGAGCACGGCGATCGGCACGTAGAGAAACGCCATGCCAAGGACAAGCGCTGTGATGTTGACGCCGGAAAGTCTGCGCATGGTCAATCTCGCTCAACCACCCGCATTGCCTGATGCTGATAAATCACGATCGGCGTGACCAGCAGGCAGACCAGCACGATCGCGACGGCGGACGCGACCGGCCAGTCGCGGTTGCTGAAAAATTCCATCCAGATGGTCTGGCCGATCATCGGCGATTGCGAGCCGCCCAGCAGATCGGGAATGACGAACTCGCCGACGATCGGGATGAAGCACAGGAGCACGCCGGCCAGCATGCCGGACGACGACAACGGCAGCGTCACCAGCCAGAAAATCTTCCAGCGCGGACAACCGAGATCCGCGGCGGCCTCGATCAGCGATTCGTCAAGTTTCTCCAGCGTTGCGTAGAGCGGCAGTACCATGAACGGCAGATAGGAATAGACCACGCCGATAAAGATCGCGGTGTCGGTCGCAAGCCAGGCCGGCGGCTCGCTGACGAGATGCAGCGCCGCGAGCACATTGTTGAGCGGCCCCTCGCGCTGCAAAATGTTCATCCATGAATAGATGCGGATGAGCAGCGACGTCCAAAAAGGCAGAACGACGAGCAGCACCAGCACCGCCTGCCAGCGGCGCGGCGCGCGCGCAATCGCATAAGCGATCGGGTAGCCGATCACGAGCAAGATCAACGTCGAGAACGCGGCGATCTCGATGCTCTTCACATAGGACAGGAGATAGAGCGGATCGGAGGCCAGCAGCCGGAAATTGTCGAGCGATAACGCGGCAAAGAAAGCCTTCAGACCCGGCCAGCCGGCAAAGAGGTCGAGCACCGGCGTATAGGGAGGCTGCGCGACCGCCGTTTGCGACAGGCTGATCTTCAAGACGATCAGAAACGGCACCAGGAAGAACGCGAGCAGCCAGGCATAGGGCAGCCCGAGCGCAAATCGCTGCCACGCGGAGCTTGTTCGCTTGCCCTTCATCGCCTTTCCATCTTCGTCACTGCGGACGGAGCGAGGACAATCATGCTCTGGATTTTTCGTTTGAGCATGATCTTTTCCGAAAACCGGTTTCCACTTTTCGGGATCATGCTCTAGTACGTCAGCACGGTCGTGGCTTCGGGCGGAAAGCTCAGCCACACCTGCTCATCGAAACCGATCGGGCGCTCAACGCCGCCGGCATTGGCGACGGCCGCCCGCACCAGCGATCCATCGCGGATGCGCAGCTTGTAGACCGACATGCCGCCGAGATAGCCGATATCGACCACGGCGCCCGAGGTGCAATTGGCGACCTCCGGCACCGGCACCTCGCGGCTGATACGGACTTTTTCCGGCCTGACAGCGAGCCAGACGATCGCACCCGGCTCGGCTTCCGGCTTTGTGCCGGAGCGCAGATTTCCGGCCGGCGTGCCTTCGACGCTAAGTCGGTCGTCGCCGAGCCGGCCCTGAAACAGATTGATGTCGCCGACAAAATCCGCGACCCAACGCGAGCGCGGATGCTCGTAGACTTCGGCTGACGGCGCGACCTGAACAAGGCGGCCGCGATCCATCACCGCGATGCGGTCGGCCACCGTCATGGCTTCGCTCTGGTCGTGGGTGACGATGATGAAGGTCAGGTTAAGGGCGCGCTGCAGCGCCATCAGCTCGAACTGCGTGTCACCGCGCAATTTCTTGTCGAGCGCCGCCATCGGCTCGTCGAGCAGGAGAACGCGCGGACGCTTGACGAGCGAGCGCGCCAGCGCGACGCGCTGGCGCTGGCCGCCGGACAATTCATGCGGCTTGCGGCGGCCCAGGCCTTCAAGCCTGACCATCGCCAGCATGTCGGCAACGCGGGTGGCGATTTCGCGCCTGCTCAAGCCGTCCTGTTTCAGACCGAAGGCAATGTTGGCTTCGACGGAAAGATGCGGGAAGAGCGCGTAGCTCTGAAACATCATGTTGACCGGCCGGCGATACGGCGGCACCGGCGCAAGATCGACGCCGTCGAGCAGGATGTGGCCGACATCCGGCCGCTCGAAGCCCGCGATCAGCCGCAACAGCGTGGTCTTGCCGCAGCCCGAAGGGCCGAGCAGAGCGAAGAATTCGCCTTCATAAATGTCGAGCGAAAGCTGATCGACCACGGCCTCACGGCCGAAGCGCTTGGTCAATGTCTGGATGCGCAGCAGCGGACGCAGACTGGGATCGGTCCACGGCGCAAAATCTCGTTTCGAGCCGGCGATCTGTCCACACTCCGATGCGAGGTCGGGATTCTCGCCGGATTATTTAACGCAATTTAGGTCGGCCGCAAATGCCGCCGTCGCGTTGTCCGCAATTTGTTGTCTGAAAGCAAAACCGCAAGCCGTATCAACAAGCCGCTGATTGACCCGCTAAATCAGCCCAGCACGTTCGGCACGAGCGACGGGCCCTCATCGACAGTCTCGATCGCATCGGTTGCGAGCTTGCGTGGCTCGGGGCCGTAATAGTCGCCGAGCCGGACCGTCGGTCGCGGCTGCAGCGTGATGGAGACCAGCCGGTCGTAAATCGCCTTCGCCGACACCGGCTTGATCAGATATTCGTTGACGCCGAGTCGCGCTGCCTCCAGCACGCGCCAGCGTTCGCCAAAGCTGCTGAGCATGATGATCGGGACATCGGGCATCGGAAACACCCCGGGCGAACGCACGATGCGCACAAGCTCGGCGCCGTTGAGGAGCGGCATCTCCCAGTCGAGGAGCACCACGTCGGGCCCGACGGTGCGAAGGGTGTCGAGCGCGGTAATGCCGTCGCCCGCTTCGTAGATATCCTTGACGCCGCAATTGACCAGGAGATTGCGGATCATCTTGCGCATATACTGATTGTCGTCGACCACCAGCACGCACAGCGCCTGGATGCGATCCGCCAGCTCTTTCTTCGACAGCTTGGGCGACATTGCCGGCCCCACAGAGGTCTTCCGTTACCTTGCGGCGCTGCGGGCATAACAGGCAATCGCTGCCTTGCAGGTTAGTAAAGGCGCGGTTTGCACCCGCTATCGCAACGTGGTGAGCGCTCCGTTAACGCCGGACGGCCGAACCGCGCGCTATCGCGCCGCTGCCGTCATGAATTGCTCCAGGGCGGCGCACTCGTTTTGCGCCAGGCGCAAGCCGAGCTTCGACCGGCGCCAGAGCACGTCGTCGGCGGTTTGCGCCCCTTCCTTCGCCATCAGATAGTGCACCTCGGCCGCCGTCAGATCGGCGCCAAGCCAGACGCCGAGATCCTCCGGCCGCTTTGCGGTCTGCAACACCTGATCGACGCGCGTGCCGTAGGCGCTGACAAGCCGCTCCGCATGCTCCTTGCGCAGAAACGGCCATCGCTGCTGCGTGCGCTCAACAAGCTCCGCCATGCCGTCGTAGGCAAAATCGCCACCGGGCAATGTGCTGTTTGCGGTCCAGGCCGGCGCCGGCGGAAAGTAAGGCGCCAGGCGCGACAGAGCATCTTCGGCAAGCCGCCGGAAGGTCGTGAGCTTGCCGCCATAGACCGTGAGCAGCGGAGCCACGCCGAAGCCTTTATCGAGGACGAGCGCATAGTCGCGCCCAATATCCTGCGGCTTGCCCGCGCCGTCGTCATAAAGCGCACGCACGCCGGCATAGGCCCAAACCACATCGGCGGTGACGATGGTCGCGCGGAAATACGAACTGACGACACTGCAGAGATAGTCGATTTCGGGCTCGGTCGGAACGACGATCGCGGGATCGCCGGAAAAGCTTTGATCGGTCGTGCCGATCAGGGTGAAATCGCGCTGAAAGGGAATGGCAAACACGACCCTGCCGTCGGGCGCCTGCAAAATATAGGCGCGGTCGTGATCGTAGAGCCGCGGCACGACGATGTGGCTGCCTTTGTCGAGCCGCACGCGGCCGGACGGCTTTTGCCGCAAGACCATCTCGGCGACCGTATCCACCCACGCACCCGCCGCATTGACAAGAACGCGCGCGGTCACGACTTCGCGCACGCCCCGCGCATTGAGGATGAGCCGCCAGGTATCGCCGCGCTCGGCGCGCGCGCAGCGCGTACGCGTGCGGATCACGGCGCCACGTTCGGCGGCATCGACCGCGTTGAGCACGACGAGCCGCGCATCGTCGGCAAAGCAATCGGAATATTCATAGCCGCGATGAAAATGCTGCCGCAGCGGCACGCCGGTCGCATCGATGGCGAGATCGACGCTGCGCGTGCCCGGCAAAATCTCGCGGCGTCCGATCATGTCGTAGATGAAAAGTCCAAGCCTGAGCACGGCCGGCGAGCGATAGCGTGTGTCGAGCGGCAACACGAAGCGAAGCGGCCTGATCAGATGCGGCGCCATGCGCAGCAGCACTTCGCGCTCGCTGAGCGCGGCGCGAACAAGCCGCAGCGCGCCGTGTTCCAAATAGCGCAAGCCGCCGTGGATCAGCTTCGACGAAGCCGAGGACGTGCCGGAGGCGAGATCGCTCTGCTCGAGCAGCACGACCTTCAGCCCGCGTCCGGCCGCATCGCGCGCGATGCCGGCGCCGTTGATGCCGCCGCCGATAATAGCGAGATCGAAGTCGGCCATAGTCCGAATCCTGGCAGCCGGAACGCACTCTTGCCAACGGCAGGTGACAGTTCAAGCCGACGTCGTACAATAATGCTCTAAGGAGCTTATGCGCTGCTTAAGGGGCTATCGCTCTGCTTTAGGGAGCTATCGCTTATGGACTTCCGCGATCGTCACGTTGTCATTACCGGCGGTGCCGGGGCGCTCGGCACCGCCGTGGTCGAGGCCCTGATCGGATCCGGCGCGATCTGCCACATTCCCTGCTTCAACGAGGCGGAAGCGCAACGCTTTGCGCTGCGGGACCACAAGCAGGTGAAGCTCAGCGTTACCGGCAGCCTCGCCGACGAAGCAGCGATCGGACGGCTCTATCAGTCGGTCGGTCCGCTCTGGGCGTCGATCCATCTGGCCGGCGGCTTTGCGGCGGGGCCGCTCCGCGACGCGAGCGTCGCAACCTTGCGCCAGCAGATCGACATGAACTTGATGACATGCCTCCTGTGTTGCCGCGCGGCAGTCGGCGCCATGACGAACAACGGCGGCCGCATCGTCAATGTCGCCGCCAGGCCGGCGCTCGAATGGCGAAGCGGCGCCGGCATGGTCGCCTATGCGGCCAGCAAAGCCGCCGTCGCGGCGCTGACCGCAGCCTTGGCCGAAGAGGTCGCCAAGGACGGCATTCTGGTCAACGCGGTGGCGCCCTCGATCATGGACACACCCGCCAACCGCGCCGCCATGCCGAAGGCCAACTACGATCTCTGGCCCAAAGTCGCGGAAGTCGCGGCCACGATCATGTTTCTCGCCTCGCCGGAAAACCGCGTCACCCGCGGCGGCATCGTTCCGGTGTATGGGCGGTCGTAGTTTTCCAACGTTTCCCGGGCGCAGCGCAGCACGACAGTGGTGCGCTGCAGACCCGGGATCTTGAAACACGCTTGAGATTTTGACGATCCCGGATCTGCGGCGCATCGCTAACGCGCTGCGCCTTGTCCGGGATACGCCGGCCCACTAATACCCCGGCCACAATCCCGGCGTCGCCAACTCGAGCACGTGGCCGTCGGGATCGCGGAAATAAATGCTTTCGCCGCCGCGTGGCCATTTGACTCGGCTCTCGATCGCGACGCCGGCTTCGGCGAGCCGCGCTTCCCAGTCTGCAAGCGCGCCGGCGGCGATGGAAAAAGCCATATGAATCGGGCCATGACCGTCGTGCGGCGGCACTGTGCCGCCGGGCAGATGTGAGGGCGCAAGCGAGCCGCCGCGCAGGAACAGAAGCAACACGCCGCGGCCGCCGACGTCATAGGCGCACAGCCGCGCATCGCGATAGATGCTGTTGAGACCGAGCACCTGTTCGTAGAACGGACAGGCGCGCTCGAACGCATCGACATAAAGCGAGGTTTCCAGAACGCCGAGAAGGTCGGGCATGGAGAAAGCCTCAGTTCGTCATTCCGGGGCCGAGCGAAAGCGAGGAGCCCGGAATCCATATTCACGATTCTCGCAGTCGATGCTCTGTGCGCCAATACCGCTAACTTGTGGTTATGGATTCCGGGCTCGCCGCTGTGCGGCGCCCCGGAATGACGCGCAAAAGAATTACCCCGAAATCGGCACCACTTCGCGCATCGGCGTGCGCACCAGCCGGCTCACCGCGCTTGCGGCGACGATCGCGTGCTGCTGCGCATAGGCCTCGTGGTTCTGCTCGATGTAATCGAGATCGTAGAGGTAGTTGACCATCAGGCCGTAGGACTGCTGCAGGGCGCGGCTCGATGTGTCGCCGAGCCAGTTGAGCCGCTCGAGGCGAGCGCCGTTGCCGAGATGAAAACGCGCGACCGAATCGGCCGGCATGCCGCGGCCGTTGCGGGCGCGCAGATAATACCAGGCGGCGGCGCGCAGGAACGGCTCGCGGACCGCGGCGGCAATCGCGGGATCGCGCCACCAATCCGGTTGCGCCAGCGCGGACAGCGCCTCGCGATCGTCTTCGTCGAGCGCAAGCGAAGCTTCGTTGACGCGTTCGCGATTGAGCCAGGCGGCGAAATTCGGCGCCGGCGAAAGCGTGACGAAATGCGAGATGCGCGGCAATTCGCGGCTCACTTCCTCGACCACCTGCTTGATGAGGAAATGGCCGAACGTCACGCCGGCAAGCCCGCGCTGGCAGTTGGTGATCGAGTAGAACACCGCGGTGGTGGCGCGCTGCGGCTCGACCGGCTCGCGCTTGTCGGACAGGATCGGCGCGATCGCGCCCGGTATCTCGCGGGTGAGCGCCACCTCGACGAAGATCAGCGGCTCGTCGACCAGCGCCGGATGAAAGAAGGCATAGCAGCGGCGGTCGGGCGGATCGACGCGCCGGCGCAGATCCTCCCAGTCGCGAATTTCATGCACCGCCTCGTAGCGGATGATCTTTTCCAGGATCACGGCGGGCGTCGACCAGTCGATGCGGCGCAGCACGAGGAACCCCCGGTTGAACCACGACGAGAACAGGTGGACGAAATCCTTGTCGACGATGGCGAGATCGTCGCGGTGATCCATGGCGTCGAGAAGTTGCTCGCGCATGCGCACGAGCGCGGCGGTGCCGCCGGGGGCGAGATTGAGCCGGCGAAACAATTCGAGCCGGCGCGGCTCGCTGGCGCGATGCAGCTCGGCGGCGGTTTCGGCGGACGGCGCAGCCCGCCACGCGGCGATCGCCGCATCGATGCGGGCTTGATCATGCCCGAAGGTGCGCGCCAGCGTCTCAAAGAAGGCGATGCGCGGCCCGGTGGTCAGATCGGCATAATCGTCGAGAATTTCGTTGGCGAGCGCCACGCCCGAGGCTTCACCACGGCCGGACAACAGCGCCTCGCAGAGCTCGACGATACCATCGGAGCGCCCGCGCGCCGGCGTGCGGCGCGAGATCAAGGCGCGGCTGCGGTCGGCGATGCTCTGCAGCATCTCACTGAAGAACGAGGTATTCACCGCCACCATCGAACAGTCTGCCTCTCGATAAAACAGCTAATAATCGCTACGAAAGATGACAAGTTGGCTAAAGCCATAGCCGTAATCGTCGTTTCACCCTAGATCATTTATGGAGCATGATCTGTTCGGAAAACCGGTACCCACTTTTCCGGATCATGCTCAGGTGATTGTTTGAGCATGTGCGCGTGCGAATGGCAGGTGCCCGACTTTCGAGAATTCCAAAATCAGGTTTCGCGGGGTCATGCGCTCACCGCGCGATCGTGGATCGCGCCAATAACGCTTGGCCAAACATCTCGACGGCGGTGCAGCAAATGATATACCGCCTTCCCCAGCCGGCCCTGGCCGCGGCCGCGCGCGAGCGCCGGCGCGACCGGAAGTTGGAGGAAGGCGTGCCGTACGCCACGCCTGGTTGACGTCCGCGTGCGCTAGATTCTTCGTTTTCAGCATGATCTTGTCCGAAAACCGGTTCCCACTTTTCGGGATCATGCTCTAAGGAGTTGTTCATGCCGGGTCCTTTGGCCGGTCTGCGCGTGTTGGAACTCGCCCGCATCTTGGCCGGGCCTTGGGCCGGGCAAATCCTGGCCGACCTCGGCGCCGATGTGATCAAGGTCGAGCGCAAGGGCGCCGGCGACGACACCCGCGGCTGGGGACCGCCTTTCGTCGCCGCCGCCGGCGGCGGCCACCTCGGCGCTGCCTATTTCCACGCCACCAACCGCGGCAAGCGGTCGATCGAGCTCGACTTCGAGAGCGAGGAAGGCCGCCGCATCGTGCGCAAGCTTGCCGCGCGCTCGGACGTGCTGATCGAGAATTTCAAGGTCGGCGGGCTCGCCAAATTCGGCCTCGACTATAAGAGCCTGGCGCCCGACAACCCGCGGCTGATCTATTGCTCGGTCACCGGCTTCGGCCAGACCGGTCCTTATGCGCAGCGGCCCGGCTACGACCTGATGGCGCAAGGCATGGCCGGCATGATGGGCGTGACCGGCAATCCCGACGGCGAGCCGATGCGCGCCGGCGTGCCGGTGTCCGATATTTTCACCGGCGTCTATTCGGCGGTCGGCATTCTTGCGGCGCTGGCGCGGCGCGAGAAGACCGGCCGCGGCGGCTATGTCGATACTGCGCTCGTCGACACCACCGTGGGCGTGCTCTCCAACCAGGCGCTCAATTATCTGGTCTCCGGCAAAGTGCCGCAGCGCATGGGCAATGCGCATCCCAACATCACGCCCTATCAGGTGTTTCCGGCGGCCGACGGCCACATCATCATCGCCTCCGGCAACGACGGGCAGTTCGCCAAGCTGTGCGCCGTGCTGGGCGAGCCCGGGCTCGCCAAGGAAGAAAAATACATCGACAACAAGGCGCGGCTCGCGCACCGCGCCGAGCTCATCGGACACCTCTGCACGCTGACCGCGCGCCTGCCGCGCGACGAGCTTCTGGACAAGCTCGAGGCGGTCGGCGTGCCGGCGGGCCCGATCAACGACCTCGCGCAAGTGTTTTCCGATCCGCAGGTCGTGGATCGCGGCATGAAGATCGAGCGGCCGAGCGCGGCAGCCGCCGACGGCAAAATTCCGGGCGTGCGCACGCCGATCACGCTCGACGGCGCGCCGATGGCGGCGGAGCGCCCATCGCCACAGCTCGGCGAGCATACCGAAGAGATTTTGCGCGAGATCGGCGAAGGATAAATTCATCCCGCGACTAATGTTTGCGCATGATCTTGACCGAAAACCGGGTCCCACTTTTCGGGATCGTGCTTTAGGGAGCGTGCGATGATCAGAATAACCTGCGTCCTTCTTGCGCTGATGCTGATCCTGCCGGCGACGGCGGCGCGCTCCGCCGACAATCCGCTCATCGGCACCTGGAAGCTGAAATCCTACGTGCGCGAAGTGGCCGCGACCGGCGAGCGCACCAACGAACGCGGCGAGCATCCGAACGGTTATCTTGGCTACGCTGCCGACGGCCGCATGTATGCGATCATCACCTGGGAAAATCGCATAAAGCCGCGCGAGGTCGTGCCGACCGATGAAGAGCGAATCAAGCTTTTCGGCACCATGATTTCCTATGCCGGCACCTACACATTCGACGCCGAGAAAGTCATTCATCACGTCGATATTTCCTGGAATCAAAGTTGGACCGGCACCGATCAGGTGCGTTTCTACAAGCTCGACGGCAACACGCTCACCATCACCACGCCGCTGAACAAAAACTTCGTCGACGGACGCGAGGGCCGCAGCATCCTGGTGTGGGAGAAGCTGGGGCCTTAGCAATTCATCCTGCCCCGCGAAGCGGGGAAGGGGGCATAGGCGGCCTCTGGCCGCCGTTGCTTTAAGAACGCGACGCGGAGCGTCGCTATGCCTGCGCAGCAGGGTGGTGGAAGGGGCGCAGCGCAGACGATTTGCGTTGAGCGAAAACGGATGCTCAGCAACCCCCTCCACCACCCTTCGGGTGGTCCCCCTCCCCCGCTTCGCGGGGGCGGATGCGCGACACCGTCCTCGCGACACGTCGTGCCCGAGTTTTGCCCACGACCACGCACAAAAATAGATTCGCCCCCTGCAACAAAAGAGGGAGCGGAGCGCCGAGAGGCGCATCCAACCAATGCCGCGCGGCACCGACAAACGTCGCCATCTGCCGATGCCTTTCGGGCGCGGCGCGCGCCGCAGACAAGTGTACGCACTCTGCGCAACTCATCCGCTTTCGGGGCGCGCTCGCCTTCCGGCGCTCTGCTGCGGCTCTCGCCAGGGCTATGACCCCCTGACTCAGCTCCAGGCCATGCTTCCTGAGCCCCGCGCACAGCGGGCGTTACCCGCTCGCTTGGCAAGCCCAGTGCAGGGACAGCACCTCCCGCCGCGGTCCTAGTGCCGCAGGGCGTGATGCCCAAAGCCGCCCGGGAGCGGAGTGCATCGTTCCGCGCGCGGGCACCGCCCCTGCTCCGTCCTTCGAAAGTGCCCTCGCGAAAGGCGCCCTCTCATGAGCAGGATGAGGCGCATGTAACACAATTAGTGACGAATGTCAACGATTTTGAGACGAACGGCAGAGCCTCCGCGCGAGGGCGGTTGCACCGTGACTGCGGGCTCTGGAGAAAGGCGTGGATGGCCGGATCAAGTCCGGCCATGACGCCGGTCGGGTTTTAACGCCGTTACTCCGGCTTGAAGTCCATCGCTACGCCGTTGATGCAGTAGCGCAGGTGGGTCGGCGGCGGGCCGTCCTCGAACACGTGGCCGAGATGGCTGCCGCAACGGCTGCAATGCACCTCGGTGCGGACCATGCCGTAGCTGTGGTCGGTCGTAGTCTCGACCGCGCCGGGCTCCGGATCGTTGAAGCTCGGCCAGCCGGTGCCGCTTTCGAATTTCCTCTTGGAGGCGAACAGCGGCTGCCCGCAGCCGGCGCAAGAGAACGTGCCGGCGCGCTTCTCATAGTTGAGCGCGCAGCTGCCCGGCGCCTCGGTGCCGTGGCCGCGCATCACCCGATACTGCTCGGGCGTCAAAAGCTTCCGCCATTCCGCGTCGGTGTGGGTGACCGGATAGTGCTTGGTGTCGACTTTGGTGTCCATGTTGGTACCCTTGGCGTACCGTCCATCAAACGCTAACGATGCGATACGCCATAGATAGTGGCAAACGGCCGCGATAAAAGCCAACGCGCGAACGCGTTACCAAACCTTCGCCGCCGAGACGTAGCCCGGATGGAGCGAAAGCGAAATCCGGGACTGACGTTGCCGCCTATCCGGCGTTCCCGGGTTTCGCCTTGCTCGTCCCGGGCTACTGCTTTGGCTGGGCCGTCACGGCAGCTTGTCGAAGCCTTCGCCAAAGCCCTTCAGGCTCATCGGGAAGCCGATGCCCTCCTCGGGCGTCTGGAAGATGATGAAGGTCGAGGTCTGGCCGGTGCGCATCTGCTCGATCAGCTTGTCTTCCATGACCACTTCGGCGACACAGCCATTGGGCAGGCAGCGCACGAAGCCGGCGCGGCCGACATCGTTGTTGTCGATCTTCAGGCCGAGCCCCGACGGCAGCAAGACGCCGAGCGGAGCGACCACCCGCATCAGGCGACTCTTCTGATCGGCGGTTTTCAGAACGATGACGGTGAGGCCCACATTGGGCCGGTCTTCCGCGGTGACGCTCTGCATCAGCGCGCACTGCTCGCTCTGCGCTCCGGGCGGCGTGTCGCAGCGGATCTGCCAATCGCCGTGCACCGAGCGCACGGCGCCTTGCGCCAGCGCGTGGCCACCGAAAGTCGCAACCGCGAACGCGAGGAAGACGGCGACGCCGAACATCTGCACTATCGGCCGCAGCGTCAGCCCGGCATGAAAAGGTCCCATGATCGTATCCCTAAGCCCGCCGGCCATGCCGGCCGGCACGTTTTACGGCGCGAATCGCCCCCTCGTGCAGGCCGATCACTAGCCCATGATCCGACCAAGTCGAATCGGACCATGGGCTAGATATTACGTTGGAGCATGATCTTTTCCGAAAACCGGTTTCCACTTTTCGGGATCATGCTCCAGTACCGCCGATTTGAAGTTCCTACGCTGGGTTGCACGGGGCTCGTTGCGGAACTTCAACTCGAAAACGGCACCAGAAAGCACACCGGGCGAGCCTGCCACCACGGCGACGCCATTGTGTCAAGGCCGGATCACAACGCCCCCGATTATGGCCACGCAAGGGACGCCAGACTAGCCGCGCGCCGGGGGCAAAAACAGATGTGCAAAACGTCGCGTCAATCCGGCGATGAGTGCATTGCGGCAGCGCCCGATTTGTGGTTTGAGGGGCTGGGATTCCCCCATCCCGTCAAGCCTGCCAAGGACCCGATCCGTGGCGCAAACCTCATCGGCAGCAGGATGCGTCAGGGCTGTCGCGGCGGCGCCGGTTTGGCGCCGGAAACGGCAGTCGTGACAAAGACCAGACTTCACGCATGTCCCGGAAAAGTGGGACCGGTTTTCCGATAAGGACATGCGGCAAAATCAAGGGACGTCTGGAGCGCATCCCGGTGCGCTCCGGGGAACAGGAGCAGTGATGCAGATGCCGGTGTTCTCACGCTTGAGCACTTATGCGGTGACAATCGGGGTCATGCTGGGGAGCGCCGCGACCGCGCTGGCCGCCCCCGGACAGCCGTCGTCCTGGGCGCTGGGCCTGCAGGAGGCCGCATCGCCGGTCATGGCCGACATCACCTGGTTTCATAACTTCCTGCTGGTGCTGATCACCGTCGATCACGGTCTTCGTCCTGGCGCTCCTCCTGATCGTGATGATCCGGTTCAACGCCAGGGCCAATCCGACCCCCTCGCGCACCACCCATAACGCGCTGATCGAGGTGGTCTGGACCATTGCTCCGGTGGTCATCCTGCTGGCGATCGCGGTGCCCTCCTTCCGGCTCCTGTTCCTCGAGCTCGATGCGCCGAAAGCGGACCTGACCGTGAAAGCCACCGGCAAGCAGTGGTATTGGAGCTACAACTATCCCGACAACGGCAATTTCGAGTTCGACTCGATCCTGGTCGAGGACAAGGATCTCAAGCCCGACCAGCCGCGGCTCCTCACCGTCGACAATGAGATGGTGGTCCCGGTGAACAAGGTGGTGCATGTGCTGGTGACCGGGGCCGACGTCATTCACTCGTTCGCCGTGCCCTCGTTCGGCATCAAGATCGACGCCGTTCCGGGCCGGCTCAACGACACCTGGTTCAAGGCGACCAGCGAAGGCCGCTTCCACGGCCAATGCTCGGAATTGTGCGGCAAGGACCACGCCTTCATGCCGATCACGGTGCGGGTGGTGAACGACGCCGAGTTCGCCGCCTGGGTGGCGCAGGAGAAGAAGAATGCCGGGCTCGACCGCACCGCGCCGACCGCACTCGCCGCCGCCGGCGCGACAGCGCGCTGACACGACGAACCGGTAAGCTTCGCCGCTAAGAACACTCGCTAACGCAGGGACCTATAAGGACCGACAATGGACACGATGGCACACGCGGCACACGGCGACGAAAACGGGCACGCCATTCCGCACGGCTGGCGCCGCTTCGTTTACTCGACCAATCACAAGGACATCGGCACGATGTACCTGGTGTTCGCGCTGATCGCCGGCGTCATCGGCGGCATCATGTCGATCCTGATCCGCGCCGAGCTGATGTACCCCGGCCTGCAGATCTTCCACGAGACCCACCTGTTCGACGTGGTGGTGACCTCGCACGGCCTGATCATGATCTTCTTCATGGTCATGCCGGCGATGATCGGCGGCTTCGGCAACTGGATGGTGCCGCTGATGATCGGAGCGCCCGACATGGCGTTCCCGCGCATGAACAACATCTCGTTCTGGCTGCTGCCGGCCTCGTTCGCGCTGCTCATCGCCTCCTTGTTCTTCGAAGGCGAGCCGGGCGCCAACGGCGCCGGCACGGGCTGGACGATCTATGCGCCGCTCTCGACCTACGGCCATCCCGGCCCGGCGATGGATTTCGTCATTCTGTCGATCCATCTGGCCGGCGCCTCGTCGATCCTCGGCGCCATCAACTTCATCACCACCATCTTCAATATGCGCGCGCCCGGCATGACGTTGCACAAGATGCCGCTGTTCGTATGGTCGATCCTGGTGACGGTGTTTCTCTTGCTGCTGTCGCTGCCGGTTCTGGCCGGCGCCATCACCATGCTGCTGACCGATAGGAATTTCGGCACCACCTTCTTCGATCCGCACGGCGGCGGCGATCCGATCCTGTTCCAGCACCTGTTCTGGTTCTTCGGCCATCCGGAAGTCTACATCCTGATCCTGCCGGGCTTCGGCATGATCAGCCAGATCGTGGCCACCTTCTCGCGCAAGCCGGTGTTCGGCTATCTCGGCATGGCCTATGCCATGGTGGCGATCGGCGGCATCGGCTTCGTGGTGTGGGCGCACCACATGTACACGGTCGGCATGTCGGCGAGCGTGCAGGCCTATTTCATCGCCGCCACGATGGTGATCGCGGTGCCGACCGGCGTGAAGATCTTCTCCTGGATCGCCACGATGTGGGGCGGCTCGATCGAGTTCAAGACGCCGATGCTGTGGGCGATCGGCTTCATCTTCCTGTTCACGATCGGCGGCGTGACCGGCGTCGTGCTCGCCAATGCCGGCGTCGACCGCGTGCTGCAGGACACCTATTACGTGGTGGCGCACTTCCACTATGTGCTGTCGCTCGGCGCCGTCTTCGCCATCTTCGCCGGCTGGTATTACTGGTTCCCGAAGATGACCGGCTACATGTACAACGAGTTCATCGGCAAGACGCACTTCTGGCTGACCTTCATCGGCGTCAACCTGGTGTTCTTCCCGCAGCACTTCCTCGGGCTCAACGGCATGCCGCGCCGCATCGCCGATTATCCGGACGCCTTCGCGCCGTGGAATTACGTCTCCTCGATCGGCTCGTACATTTCCGGCTTCGCCGTGCTGGTGTTCTTGTTCGGGATGGTGCAGGCCTTCGCCCGCAAGATCCCGGCGCCGGCCAATCCGTGGGGCCCGGGCGCCACCACGCTGGAATGGACGCTGCCTTCGCCGCCGCCGTTCCACCAATTTGAGACGTTGCCGCTGATCCGATGAGCGTTACGCTATCACACGCCGAGCCCAGCATCGCGGGCGTCGGCGACTACATCGCGCTGATGAAGCCGCGGGTGATGTCGCTCGTGGTCTTCACGGCGTTTGTCGGTCTCGCCATCGCGCCGGACCATGTGCATCCGGTGATCGCGGTGACCGCGCTCATCTGCATCGCGGTCGGCGCCGGCGCGGCGGGCGCGCTCAACATGTGGTACGACGCCGACATCGACGCGCGCATGACCCGCACGCAAGGCCGCCCGGTGCCGGCCGGCCGCGTGACGCCGGGCGAAGCTCTCGCCTTCGGGATCACGCTTGCCGGCTTCGCGGTGGTGACGCTCGGGCTTCTGGTCAATGTCGTCGCCGGCGCGCTTCTCGCCGCGACCATTGCCTTCTATGTTTTGATCTACACGATGTGGCTGAAGCGGCGGACGCCGCAGAACATCGTGATCGGCGGCGCCGCCGGCGCGCTGCCGCCGATGATCGGCTGGGCTTCGGTCACCGGCGGCTTCGCCGTCGAGCCCGTGCTGCTCTTTCTCATCATCTTCTTCTGGACGCCGCCGCACTTCTGGGCGCTGTCGCTCTACCGCGCGCAGGATTATGCGCGTGCCGGCATCCCGATGCTGCCGGTGGTTTCGGGCGAAGCGGAAACCCGCCGGCAAATTCTGCTCTATTCGCTCATCCTGGCCCCGCTCGGCGCATCGCCCTGGCTCCTCGGCTATGCCGGCCCGCTATACGGGATCGTCGCGGTCGCCGGCGGCGCCGCCATCGTGGCGCTGGCGGTGCGCATCCACCGCAACCGCGCGCAAGCAAGCGAGAAGGAGAGCCCAGCGGGCGGCGAGCCGCGGCAGACGCACACTGCCAGCAAGCAGATGTTCGCCTTCTCGATCCTCTATCTGTTTCTGTTGTTTGCCATGCTGCTAGTCGACCGGCTCGCGGGCCCGCTGTTCGGCCAAGTGGGCGCATGATTTGGGCGCATGACTTGGTCACATGATTGGCTGCATGACAATGAGTGGTGGTCATGAACGAGGACAAGCCGGAGCCCGGCATCAGGCTCACCGAGCGGCAGTTGCGCGCCCGCCGCGCACGCTCGATCGCCATTGCGGTGTCGCTTGGCCTCCTGGTGATCCTGTTCTACATCGTGACGCTGGTGAAAGGGCCGGGCGTGCTGCACCGGCCGTTGTGAGCGCCGAGGCGTAAAGCGAAAGATGACGACGCCGAACCAAACGACCCCGCCTGCTCCGCGCCGCGATCTCTTCGTCGCGTTCCTGTGCGGCGGGCTGGTTGCCGGCATGGTCGGGCTGTCGTTTGCCGCGGTGCCGTTTTATTCCTGGTTCTGCCGCACCACCGGCTACGGCGGCACGCCGCAGACCGCGACGGCGGCGCCGGCGCAGATTTCCGACCGCACCATCACGGTGCGGTTCAATTCGAATGTCGCGTCCGGCTTGCCCTGGAAGTTCGAGCCCGAGCAGCGCACCATCGATGTGAAGCTCGGCGAAGTCGTCACCGTCTATTACACGGTCACCAACGAAGCCGCTCGCGTCACCGCAGGACAAGCCGGCTACAATGTGAGCCCGGCGACCACGGGCATCTACTTCACCAAGATCAATTGCTTCTGCTTCACCGAACAGACGATGAAGCCGGGCGAAAAGCGCGAGATGGCGGTCGTGTTCTATGTCGACCCCAAGCTTGTTGACAATTCGGAACTGGACGGCGTTCGTCTGATCACGCTGTCCTACACGTTCTATCCGGTGCGCGTTCCGGACCAGGCGGCGGCCGAAAGCCCGCCGGCGAAATCCGGCCGCATCTGATTTACCCGAAAACGAAGCCGGCAGCGGTTCTCGTTTCGGGCTAGATAAACAGTGGAGCATGATCTTTTCCGAAAACCGGTTTCCACTTTTCGGGATCATGCTCTAGAGGCAATGTAAGGGGGCGCGCCCGCACGTGCGGTCGCGTCGAGCGGAGAAGGGAATTATGGCCGACGCAGCGCACGCCAAACCGCACCACGACTATCACCTGGTGAATCCCAGCCCGTGGCCGGCCATCGGGGCAGTCTCGGCCTTCGTCACCGCGTTCGGGCTGATCCTGTGGATGCACCACATCGTCGTCTTCGCGCCGCTGATTTTCGGCCTCGGCGCCATCGGCGTCGCCTACACGATGATCGGCTGGTGGCGCGACGTGATCTACGAAGCGGAAGTCGAGCACGACCACACTCGCGTGGTGCAGATCTCGCACCGCTACGGCATGATCCTGTTCATCGCCTCGGAGGTGATGTTCTTCGTCGCCTGGTTCTGGGCCTATTTCAACGTCGCGCTGTTCCCGGACGAAATGCGGGACTTCGCGCGCACCGCCTTCATCGGCGGCGTGTGGCCGCCGCACGACATCAAGACCTTCGATCCCTGGCACCTGCCGCTGTTGAATACGCTCATTCTGCTCACCTCCGGCACGACGGTGACCTGGGCGCATCATTCGCTGCTGGAGAACGACCGCAAAGGCCTGGTCTGGGGGCTCGTGCTCACCGTCCTGCTCGGAATGACCTTCACCGCCGTGCAGGCGTACGAATATGCCCACGCGGCGTTCCACTATTCGGGCAACATCTACGGCGCCACCTTCTTCATGGCGACCGGCTTCCACGGCGCCCATGTGATCATCGGCACGATCTTTTTGATCGTCTGCCTCGCACGCGCGCTTGCCGGCCAGTTCAAGCCGACCCAGCATCTCGGCTTCGAATTCGCCGCCTGGTACTGGCACTTCGTCGACGTGGTGTGGCTGTTCCTGTTCGCCTGCATCTACGTGTGGGGCTCCGGCGGCGTGCCGGAGTAAGCACCTGTTTTTCCCGAACGCGCGGTGCCCGTCATTCCGGAAGCCGCGCCAGCGGCTGTCCGGAATCCATAAGCCCGGGCCGAGCAGAAATTGCGCTGACTGTGGTTATGGATTCCGGGCTCGCGCCTATCGGCGCGCCCCGGAATGACGGCCCTTGCGCGGGGACGAGCGGATTGCGACATCGCTGACATGAGCGAAGAGACGATCCAAACGCTTTCTGGTGCCGCTCTTGCCGGGCTCACCTGCGCCTGCCCGCGCTGCGGCAAAGGGAAGTTGTTCCAGGGATTCCTCACGCTGCGGCCGAAGTGCGACGTGTGCGGGCTCGATTTCGGCTTCGCCGATGCGGGCGACGGACCTGCGATCTTCATCATGTTCTTCGCCGGCTTCATCGTGGTCGGCGCGGCTTTGGTGACCGAGATCGTCTACCGGCCGCCCTACTGGGTGCATGCCGCCTTGTGGCTGCCGCTGATCCTGGTCGTGACGCTCGGGCCGCTGCGGCCGATGAAGGGCCTCCTGATCGCGCTCCAGTTTCACCACAAGGCCGCCGAAGGACGGCTGACCGGACGCGAACCTTGAGCACGCCGTCCCCTGCTTCTGCCCGCGACGCGTCGAAGGCCCAGCCGCGCCGATTGCGGACGCTGATCGGCCTCTTTATCCCCGCCGTCATCGTATTCGCCGTGCTGGTCGCGCTCGGCACCTGGCAGCTTCAGCGCAAGGCCTGGAAGGAAGACCTGATTGCGACGTTGACCGAGCGGCTTGCAGCGCCGCCGGGGGCGCTGCCTGCGCCCGCGACCTGGCCGAGGCTCGACCGCGACGACACCGAATATCGGCGCGTGACCTTCACCGCGACGTTCGACGACGGCAAGGAGGCGCTGGTCTATGCCGCCGCTTCCGCTTTCCGGCCGGACGTTTCCGGCCCGGGCTATTGGGTGTTCACGCCGGCGCGGCTCGCCGACGGCAGCGTGGTGATGGTCAATCGGGGCTTTGTGCCGCAGGACCTCGCCAATCCGGCCGCCCGCCCCGGCGGCCATATGAACGGGCCGATCCAAATCACCGGAACACTACGCTGGCCGGACTCACGCTCCTGGTTCTCGCCCGGCGACGATCCGGCGCATAATCTCTGGTTCCTGCGCGATCCAGCGTCCATAGCCGTCGCCAAAGGGCTGAAAGAGGTCGCGCCCTTCTATGTCGAGCAGGAAGCGCCGGCACCGCCGGGCGGCCTTCCGCAGCCGGGCAAGCTCGAGGTGCGGCTACGCAACGAGCACCTGCAATACGTGGTCACCTGGTACGGGCTGGCGCTGGTTCTGGCGGTCGTTTTCGCGGTCTGGGCGCGCTCGTCATTACGGGGCGCGGGCAAGGCCCGCGAGTCCGGAATCTCTAGTCTCGAATAGGTCTGGACGAAGCGCTGAGCCAAATTGACTGTGCGGTGGATATGGATTCCGGGTTCCGAGCTCCGCTCGGCCCCGGAATGACAGGGCGCCGCCTTCCTTGTGAAAGAGACGGCTTTTCTATAAGTGTCACAGTTAGTCCGGGACGGGCGACCCGTTGGCCGCCCGACGCGAATATCCTGGAAAATCAACGGTTTATTTCCCGGCGGCTTGGCGCCGGGGCTTAGAGGTTGTCGTTTTGCGCCACGTCTCCACAAGGGGAGAAGCCGCCGGCTTGGGCTTCGCCGAAGTGATGCTCGCGGGCCTTGCCCGCGACGGCGGCCTCTATGTGCCGGAGGCTTGGCCGACGCTCGACCGCGCCGCTATCGCGGGCTTCGCCGGCCGGCCCTATGCGGAGGCGGCGCTCGACGTGATCCGGCTGTTCACCGGCGACTCGATCGCCGCGGCCGATCTCGCCCGCATGGTGCGCGAGGCCTACGGCACCTTTCGCCATCCCGCCGTGGTGCCGCTGAGCCAGCTCGGCAGCAACACTTTCGCGCTCGAGCTTTTTCACGGCCCGACCCTCGCCTTCAAGGATGTGGCCATGCAGCTCCTGGCGCGGCTGATGGACCATGCACTGGCGGCGCGCGGCGAGCGCCGCACCATCGTGGTCGCGACCTCCGGCGACACCGGGGGCGCCGCGGTCGAGGCGTTCGGCGACCGAAACCAAGTCGATCTCATCGTGCTGTTTCCGAAGGGCCGCGTCTCAGACGTGCAGCAGCGCATGATGACGACGGCGAATGCCGCCAACATCCATGCGCTCGCCATCGACGGCACCTTCGACGACTGCCAGGCGATCGTGAAAGGCATGTTCAACCACACGGCCTTTCGCGACCGCGTGCGCCTCTCCGGCGTCAATTCGATCAACTGGGCGCGGATCGTGGCGCAGACGGTCTATTACTTCACCGCCGCGGTGTCGCTCGGCGCGCCGCACCGCAAGGATCGCGTTCACGGTGCCGACCGGGAATTTCGGCGACATCTATGCCGGCTATGTGGCGCTGCGTTTAGGGCTGCCGATCGACCGGCTCGTCATCGCCACCAACGTCAACGACATTCTGGCGCGCACGCTTGCGACCGGCACTTACGAATTGCGCGCGGTGGTGCCGACGACCTCGCCGTCGATGGACATCCAGGTCTCGTCGAATTTCGAGCGGCTCCTGTTCGACGCTTATAACCGCGATGCCGGCGCGGTGCGCGGGCTGATGGGATCGCTGGCGCAGTCGCGGCGCTTCACGCTGTCGGCGCATGCGCTGTCGCAGATCCGCGCGGTGTTCAGCGCCGACCGCGCCGACGAGGAGGAAGTATCCGCCACCATGCGCGCCGTGCGGCGCGAGACCGGCAATTTCATCGATCCGCACACCGCCGTCGGCGTCGCGGTAGCGGAAAAGGAACAGCGCGATCCGGCGCTGCCGATGGTGGTGTTGTCCACCGCCCATCCGGCGAAATTTCCCGAAGCGGTCGAGGCGGCGACCGGGGCGCGCCCCGCTTTGCCCGAATGGCTTTCGGATCTCAATCAACGGCCGCAGCGCATGACCGCGCTGCCGGCGGATCAATCAGCGGTCGAGCAATTCGTCCTGTCGACGAGCCGTGCCGCGCAGGAAGGAGCGGCAGCATGAGCGTAGCGGTGACCACCTTGAAATCCGGCATCCAGGTCGTGACCGACACGATGCCGCATCTCGAGAGCGCTTCGCTCGGCGTGTGGGTCCATTCCGGCAGCCGCGACGAACGCAACAACGAGCACGGCATCTCGCATTTCCTCGAACACATGGCGTTCAAGGGCACGCGGCGGCGGAGCGCGCGGCAGATCGCCGAGGAGATCGAGGCGGTGGGCGGCGATCTCAATGCCGCGACCAGCGTCGAGAACACCGCCTATTTTGCCCGCGTCTTGAAAGCCGACGTGCCGCTCGCGCTCGACGTCTTGTCCGACATTCTGTCCGAGCCGGCGTTCGACCGCGAGGAGATGGTGCGCGAGCAAAATGTCATCGTCCAGGAAATCGGCGCGGTCGCCGACACGCCCGACGATCTGGTGTTCGAGCATCTCAATGTCGTCGCCTTTCCGGATCAGCCGCTCGGCCGCTCGATCCTGGGCACGCCAAAAACTGTGCGCTCGTTCGACGGCACGGGGCTGCGCGACTATCTCGGCCGCCACTATCGCGGGCCGGACATGGTGATCGCCGCCGCCGGCGCGGTGAACCACGAGGCGGTGGTCGCCGAGGTGGAGAAGCGCTTCGCCGGCTTCAACGGGCCCTCGAGCCCGACGCCGGAGCCGGCGCGCTTCGGCGGCGGCACGCATGTGGAGAAGCGCGAGCTCGAACAGGTGCACATCGCGCTGGCGCTGCCGGGCGTGGCGCAGAACGATCCCTCGCTCTACAGCCTGCAGATGTTCAACAACGTGCTCGGCGGCGGCATGTCATCGCGGCTGTTTCAGGAAGCGCGCGAGAAGCGCGGGCTCTGCTACTCGATCTATTCCTATCACGCCGCCTATTCGGACGTCGGCATGTTCGCGCTTTATGCCGGCACCGACGCCGCCGACGCCGCCGACCTGATGCGGCTTGCGGTGGACGAAATCGCCAACACGGCGGAGACCATCTCGGAAGCCGAGATCGCCCGCGCCAAGGCGCAGATGAAGGCCGGCCTGCTGATGGCGCTGGAAAGCTCGGGCGAGCGGGTCGGACAATTGGCCCGGCACATGCTGGCCTGGGGACGGCCCATTCCGCTCAACGAGTTGGTCGAGAAGGTCGAGGCGGTGACGGTGGAGAGCGCGCGCGCCGCCGGGCGCGCCTTGATCCGCCGCGGCAAGCCGGCGATCGCCATGCTCGGGCTTGGATCGGGACTTGAAAGCGCCGCCGCCATTGCGGAGACTTTAAACCGCCAAGCCGCGTGATAGTAAAGGCGGCGTGAGCGGAGGGGATCTGCCGCCGAGCTGGTCTGATGGCGTTTTTCCGCACCATCAACTTTGCCGATCCGTTGCCTTCGGTCGTAGGCGAGGGCGTGATCCTGCGCACGCCGCAGGCAACCGATCACGCCGAATGGGCGGCCTTGCGCGAGCACAGCCGCGAATTTCTCACGCCCTGGGAGCCGACCTGGCCGGCCGATGATCTAAGCCGCAGCGCCTTCCGCCGCCGCATCCGGCGCTATACCGAAGACCTGCGCACCGACCAGAGCTACGCCTTTCTGATCTTCCGCAGCACCGACGGCAGGCTGGTGGGCGGGCTGACGCTGGCCAATGTCCGGCGCGGCGTGGCGCAGGCCGGCAGCCTCGGCTATTGGATGGGGCTTCCTTACACCCGGCACGGTTACATGACAGCGGCGGTGCGCGCGGTGATCCCGTTCGCCTTCGGCACCCTGCGGCTGCACCGGCTGGAAGCGGCCTGCATCCCGACCAACACCGCTTCGATCCGGCTTCTGGAAAATACCGGATTCGTGCGCGAGGGTTATGCGCGCGAATATCTCTGCATCAACGGCATCTGGCAGGACCATCTGCTCTACGGGCGCTTGAAGGATTCGAAGGGTTAGCGGAGAGGCGCATGTCACTGGCGGTGTCTCCAAGAACGCTTGCCGTCGCTTCAGCTTGCGGCCGTTTGCTTTGGCGCCTCGCCGCCTTAACCACGCGCCATTTGCCGCCTTGGGATGGCCACGGTTCCCTTGATATAAAAAAGCCATCGGGGACATCCTGGACGAGCGGCGGGGTCATGCCGGGTGCCGGTAAGCGACTAGAAAGGTACGGCTGCGCACTCTTTGCGCCCGCGTTTTGGTTCGCGCTGTTCGCGAGTTGCGCGGCGACAAGTGCGCCCAGCGCAGCGACGCCGGATGCGCAGCACGACACGGCCGGCTCGGTCCCCGTGAACAATTCCTCAAGCTCCTCGTCTCGCAAGGTCGCGCAAACCGCCCCCGGCGTGCCGGCCGATCTCAATTGCCCTGCGGTCGAAGTCCGCCGCGGCGCCGCGACCCTCACCGTCGGACCAACCGGCGAAAGAACGGCGATGACCCTGAAGTACCAGGCGAGCTTCGTGCGTCTGGCGCGCGAATGCTCCACGGTCGAAGGCAACATGGTGATGAAGGTCGGCGTCGAAGGACGCATCGTGCTCGGACCGGCCGGCAGCCCGGGCCAGGTCGGCGTGCCGTTGCGCTTTGCGGTGGTTCAGGAAACGCCGTCATCGGGGATGCGGCCGATCGCGACCAAGTTCATCATGGTCCCGGTCGACGTCGGTGCCACCGGCAACACGCCGTTCGTCTATGTGGAAGAGGCGCTGAGCTTCCCGATCCCGACGCCGGCCACGTCGCTCGACGAGTATCTCGTCTATGTCGGCTTCGATCCGGTCTCGGCCGAGGCGCAATCCAAAGCGCCGAAAGCGCGGCCGCCGAAGGACAAGCCGAAGACCACCCCCAAGTCCAAGCCGAACCCGCAGCCGAGTGCCGGCGGGAATTGAAGCCGCGGATCTACCTTCCCCTCACCCGATTGCGATTGCCGAATTGCCGAGCCGCCCTCTCCCGCAAGGGGAGAGGGCATTGCCCTGTCGATTTGCGATAGCCAACGGCGAGCGAGCGGCCGTGCCCTCTCCCCCTGCGGGAGAGGGCAACGCGTGACGACCAACAAACGCTGTCGGGTGAGGGGTCGCAGGGAAACTCAGTTGAATTTCTTCTTGATGTCTTCGATGCCCTGCGCGAGCAGGTTCTCTGCCACCTTGCCCTTGGCGGCGGCGGCGAGGATCTTTTCGGCGGCGGCGACCGCCGTGTCGGCGGCCGCGGCGCGGACGTCGGCCAGCGCCTGCGCTTCGGCTTGCGCGATCTTGGCCTCGGCCATCTTGGTCCGGCGCACAACGAAATCTTCCATCTTGGCCTTGGCCTCGGCGGCGAGACGCTCGGCCTCACCTTTGGCGCTGGCGATGATGGCGGCCGCCTCGCTTTCGGCCTCGCGCCCTTTGCGCTCGTATTCGGCGAGCAGCGCCTTCGCCTCGTCGCGCAGCCGCACCGCCTCGTCGAGCTCGGCCTTGATGCGCGCCTGGCGCGCGTCGATGCCGCCGATCACCCTGCGGTGCGCGCCCACATAGACGAGCAGGCCAAGGAACAGGACGAAAGCGACGGCGACCCAGGCTTCGGCTTCGATCATGGTCTATCTCTTCGAGACTTCAGCGACCGAAACTTGGGCCACCGCGGCCTGAACGTCGCGGTGCGCCGGCGCCGCGCCGATCAGGCGCTCGACGATGGCCGAGGCGGTGTCGGCGGCGATGCTGGAAACATTGCCCATCGCGGCGCTGCGGGTCGCGGCGATCGATTGCTCGGCCGCGGCAAGCTTGTCATGCAGCTGCGCCTCGAGCTTCTTGTTGGTCGCGTCCGCTGCCGCCGCCTGCTGCTCGCGGGTCTCGTTGGCGATCGCCTGCGCGCGGGCGCGCGCATCCGCGAGCGACTTCTGATAGGCGATGTTGGCCGCGTCCGACTGATCCTTGAAACGTTGTGCCGCCGCCAGATCGCCGGAGATGTGCTTGCTGCGCTTCTCCAATATCCCGCCGATCCGCGGCAACGCGATCCGCGACATCAGCACGTAGAGCAGGATGAAGGTCAGCGCCAGCCAGAACAGCTGCGACGGAAAATGCTGCGACTCGAACGGCGGGAACGCGTGTTTCTCGCCGGGCGCTTCGGTATGGGCAGTCGTCTCGGCCATCCGGCGATCAGAGCCCGAACAGGAGGAGGAGCGCGATCAGGAGCGAGAAGATGCCCAGCGCCTCGGTGATGGCGAAGCCGAAAATCAGGTTGCCGAACTGGCCTTGCGCCGCCGACGGATTGCGAATAGCGGCCGCCAGATAGTTGCCGAAAATGGTGCCCACGCCGACGCCGGCGCCGCCCATTCCGATGCAGGCAATGCCGGCTCCAATATACTTTGCGGCGGTCGGATCCATGAAAAAACTCCTTTTCGAGGTTTGCGTGTCGTGCCGTCAGTGGCCCGGGTGAATCGCATCGTTGAGATAGATGCAGGTGAGAATGGCGAAGACGTAGGCCTGCAGGAAGGCCACCAGGAATTCAAGCGCGGTGAGCATGATCACCAGCAACAGCGGAATGGCGGCGCCGAACCAGCCGACAATGCCGAAGCCCGCGAGCATGATGATGAAGCCGGCGAACACCTGCAGCGTGATATGGCCGGCCAGCATGTTGGCGAACAGACGGACGCTGTGGGAGATCGGCCGCGACACGAACGAGAGCACCTCGATCACAACGATCGCCGGCAGGATGTAGATCGGCACGCCCTTGGGGACGAACAGCTTGAGGAACTTAAAGCCGTTGCGCCAAAAGCCGTAGATCACGACGATGAAGAAGACGAGCAGCGCCAGCGTCGCCGTGATGATGAGCTGGCTCGTGACCGTGAACGAATACGGGATCAGCCCGATCATGTTGGCCAGCAAGACGAACATGAACAGCGTGAACACGAACGGGAAGAACTTCATGCCCTCGTTGCCGGCCGAGCTGCGCACGGTATTGGCGACGAACTCGTAGGTCATTTCGGCGACCGATTGCAGCCGCCCCGGCACCAGCGCGCCCGCCGCCGTGCCGCCGATCAACAGCGCCGACGCCAACAGCACGATGATGAGCATGAACAGCGCGGAATTGGTGAAGGCGATCTCGTGACCATGAATGGTGAAGAGCGGCACCAGATTGTTGATCTTGAATTGGTGGATCGGATCGACCGTCATGGTTCCATCGTCATTCGGCGCGCTAGAGCGGGATGACTTTCGTCATCCCACACTAGCCAGTTGTTTGCGCATGATCTCTTCCGAAAAACCGGGTCCCACTTTTCGGGATCATGCATTGGACGCAACGTCACTGTTCGTCCTCCTCTTCACCCTCGCCCGCACGCGGAGGAGAGTCAGGAGAAGGCGGCCCGTCACGCAGCGTGGGGCCGGGAACGACTCCGGCGGAGCGCATCACATTGAGCACGCCCGCGACGAAGCCGAGCAGAAGAAATACAATGAACCCCCAGGGCGAGATACCGAGCAGCCGGTCGATGAGCCAGCCAATGCCGGCACCGACCAGCACGCCTCCAACGAGTTCGCTCGAGAGCCGGAAGCCCCTGGCGTAGCCCGATGCAGTCGTCGCCCGATCTCCACCAGGACCTTCGGAAGGCGGAGCCGCACGCTCGCGTGCGGAGCCTAAACCTTCGCCGAGACGCTGGAGTCTCGCGGAGAGGGCGGCTTCGTCGGTGTGTGCCTTGTCGCGATCGCCGTTTTCGCGCGTGCCGTCGTTCATCTGTCCGACACTCGCGGCTTGCGGCAATCGAGACGGACCCGCCCCCAGAAGCCGCGCGGACCATACTGATTGGATTTCACCAAGTCAAGAAACCGGATGTGGTGTTAACACGTTGAAACAACAAGGAAACTCGCACGCCTTCGGCGCCGGCAATGCAAGATTGTGCGGCGCGAAGGCGATATCGTTACAATGATGCCCAGATGAAGGCGTTGCATCCGGATCGAATCGGCCGCCACGGCGTTGCAGCGCGCTCAAAGCCCTCGCTTCAGCTCCCTGCGCGGCATTGGAGAAGAGCATGATCAAGCGGATCAACCCAGAGCTTGGCCGCGGCCGCCCTCTGTGTCGCGTTGGCTGCGCCGGCTTTTGCCGAAGGGGAAATGCCCGACAGCGAGCACGGGCGCTACAGTTTCAGCAAAGTCGCGGAGGGATTCCTGCGGCTCGATACGCAGACCGGTCAGGTGTCGGTGTGCACCCAGCGCGCGGTCGGCTGGGCCTGCCAGGCGGCGCCGGACGATCGCGCAGTGCTCGAAAATGAGATCGCGCGGCTGCGCACTGAGAATGCCGGCCTGAAGAAAGAGATGCTGGCGCATGGCCTCGCCTTGCCGGGCTCCGGCGCCACGGCGCCGGAAAGCTCCGGCACGCACGACAACGACATCACCATCCATCTGCCGGACAATTCCGAAATCGACCGCATGGTGACCTATGCGGGGCAGCTGTGGCACCGTTTCGTCGAGGCGATCGCGCGGGCGCAAAAGCAAGTGCTGAACAACAAGAGCTGAGGCAAAATCCCGCTCAAATTGGATCAGCTCCTTATATTCCGCTCGTCCCCGCCCCCGATCAAGCCGGGGTAAACTCCGGCGGGACCTAGCTGTTTTGCACCCGCAGCTGGATTCCCGCTTGCGTGGGAATGAGCGGAAAATTGGATCAGTATGATCGATCAAGGGCCAATTCCGTGCGTCTCGATCTGACGGATATTCACACAACGCGCATCGAGACCGTCGCGACCGCGAGCTTGAGCGTCGCCACCTCCGGCGAGGGCTTTGTCGACATCACGCGCGAAGTGGCGCGCTTTCTCGAGCGTATCGGAGCGCGCGACGGCGCGCTTCTCCTGTTCATCCGCCACACCTCGGCATCGCTGGTGATTCAGGAGAACGCCGATCCGGACGTGCAGGTCGATCTCGTGACCGCACTCGATCGCCTCGCCCCGGCCGACGCCGGCTGGGTGCACGACACCGAGGGGCCGGACGATATGCCGGCGCATGTGAAATCCATGCTCAACGGCGTCTCGCTGCACATTCCCATCATCAACGGGACGATGGCGCTCGGCACCTGGCAGGGCATTTACGTCGCCGAGCATCGCGCACGGCCGCACCGGCGCGAGGTGTTGCTGCAGTTCTTGGGACGCGCAGTCGAGCGTGAGGGCTGACAACATTTCCCGGGCGCAGCGCACCATGAAATGGTGCGCTGCCGAGCCGGGATCGCCGCACACGCCAAGTTTGGAACGATCCCGGATCAGCGATGCAGCGTTGCACGCTGCATCGCGTCCGGGAAACGCCGCCGCAGGCGGATCCTTCGCGGAAATGAGGGGCAGATGGCCGCCGCTGCAGAACCGGGATAACATGCGGGCAGTTCAGTCATCGAGCCGCCCCTTTGAACGACGCACCCGACCACCACCTGTTGATCGCCGACGATCATCCGCTGTTTCGCGGCGCGCTGCGCGAGGCCGTCCATGGCCTGTTCAGCGGCGCCGAAGTGGCCGAGGCCGGCAGCTTCGAGGAGGTGAGCGATTTCCTCGAGCGCGGCGGCGGCGACATCGATCTCGTTCTGCTCGATCTCTCCATGCCGGGCGTGCGCGGCTTCTCCGGCCTGATGTATCTGCGTGCGCAATATCCGAGCCTGCCGATCGTGGTGGTCTCGGCCAATGACGATCCCGCAGTGATCCGCCGCTGCATGGAATTCGGCGCGTCCGGCTTCATCCCGAAGACGCTCGGCATCGAGGCGCTGCGCGCGGCGGTCGCGCGCGTGCTGCAAGGCGAAGTCTTTACGCCGCCCGATGTCGATCTCACGCGTCCCACCGACGCTGAGACCACCGCCACCATCGCCAAGCTATCGACGCTGACGCCGCAGCAGGTGCGCGTTCTGATGATGCTCTCGGCCGGCCTCCTCAACAAACAGATCGCCTATGAGCTCGGCGTGTCGGAAGCGACCGTCAAGGCGCATGTCTCCGCCATCCTGCAAAAGCTCGGGGTCGAAAGCCGCACGCAGGCGGTGATCGCCGCCGGCAAGATCGAAGCCGGAAGCTGGCCACAGGTGTCGGCGAAAGAAACGTAGGGCCTTCGCGTCTGCCGGACGCGGTGCAGCGCGTGGCGTCATTCCCTCAAACTGAATGGACACGCGTTCTTCTCCCTCTCCCCAGGGGGGAGAGGGAGTTCGCTTGCGCAAACGGCCCGCACATTATTCCCCACGGCACAAATTATGTAACGGTTTCCGCACGGCACACAGTACGTCACGCGCCGGGTACTGAGTCCGGCGGAAGGAAATCCACCTCGCAGATCTGCGAGCGGCGAACGACTTCTTCCGGATCGGTGAGGTTGTGAAGCTGATCGAACAGTTCGCGCAGGCGCCGCGCCGGGGAAACAGAGAACAATGCCCGCGCCGGCTTGCTCTGCTTGTTGTAATAGGCATGCGGCAGGCCTTTCGGCATGCGTACCAGATCCCCCGCATTGGCCTGGGTCCACGCTCCGTCGAGATAGAGATCGAACGTGCCGTCCAGCATGTAGATGAATTCGTCCTGCGTCGGATGGATGTGCGGCGGCACGAACGTGCCGGGCGGATCGAGCGTCTCAAAAATGAAACAGCCGTCGCATTCCGCCTTGAGCCAGTAGGTATGGCCGAGAATATTCCACACCACGTCTTGCGACGGGCCCGCCTTGCCGGAGCCCGCCGGGGTGATGCCTTTGGCGAGGGTCAATCCCATACTGCCAACCCGTTCACTCATGTCCTTGCCTCCCCCTGTTTGAATATTTGGCCGACGTTGCAACATCGGCCGGAGTCACAACACTTCGCGCCGCGGTTCGGTCGCCGCTATTTTTCTTCGCGTCGCTGGACCAACTGGTCCGAGGGACGCCCGGCGAACGTTCTCACCGGGCGCCCGGTACTTGGCTTTCTTCAGGCATGATGCGCCGAAACGCTCTTGACGCACTCCGATAGCAGTTCGACCGGCGCCGCCTGCCCGACATCGCCGAGGCTGAGCATGCCGATCATGCGTTTGTTCTTGTTGATCACCGGCAGCCTTCGGACTTTCAGCTCCTCCATGTGACGGACCGCCTTGGCGAGGTCTTCGTCCTCGCGGCAACAATGGATGTCGGCTGTCATGACATCGCGGGCCGTGGCGCGGCGGGCGTCGAACTTGTCTTGTGCCAATCCTTTGCAGACGATGTCGCGGTCGGTCACCATGCCGATCAGACGATCGTTCTCGCCAATCGGAATGGCGCCGATGTCGTGTTCGCACATGAGCTTGGCAAGCTCGGACACAGGGGTCTCCGGACTGACCCAATCGACTCCCTTGTGCATCACATCTTTGACTTTCATGGCGGGACCTCCGTTGCATGAGCATCGGTCCTCACCCTCGGGCGCGATTTTAGCAGAACGCCGGAGCGGCTGCCATGCGGGTTTGTTGTCATTCCGAAGCGCGCAAAGCGCGAGCCCGGAATCCATAATCACGAGACGCGACGTCCAGCCTAAATTGGGGAGGGTGGTGGTTATGGATACCGGGCTCGCGCTTCGTGGCGCCCCGGAATGACGCGGCTACTCCGCCGCGACGCGCTGCACCCGCCATTGTGTGATCAGCGCGCGCAGCGAGGCCGGCTTGACCGGCTTGTTGAGGATGTGGACGCCCGAGGCGCGCGCCTCCTCGCGCACATGCGCGGAGCGGTCGGCAGTGACGAGGATTGCCGGCAGATCGCGACCGTAGCGGTGGCGCAATTCGCTGATGGCGCCGATGCCGTTCGAGCCGTCGAGATGATAATCGACCAATAGGCCGTCGGGCTCGACACCGCTGCCTTCGAGCGCGGCCTGCGCCTGCGCGAGATTTTCGGCGGTCAGCACACGGCAGCCCCAGCCGCCGAGCAGCGTCTGCATGCCGTCGAGGATCGCGGGCTCGTTGTCGATGCAGACAACGACGGTGCCGGTGAGCTGGCCGGCTGCGGATTTGCGCGCTCGCGCCGGCTCGGCCGCGGGCGCCGCGACCGCGGCACGCGGCACCTCGACCGAGAAACGCGAGCCGCGGCCGAAGGCGGATTTCATCGTGACTTCCGCTTCCAGCACGCGCGCGATGCGCTCGACGATCGACAGCCCCAGCCCGACGCCGCGGGCGACGCGCGCGCCATGATCGAGCCGATGAAATTCCTTGAACACGGCGCGGCGCTTGGCATGCGGAATGCCGATGCCGGTGTCGTAGACGTCGATGCGCAGCCGCGACCCGCGCCGGCGGCAGCCGATCAGCACGGCGCCTTTCGGCGTATATTTGATCGCGTTCGAGACCAGATTTTGCAGGAGCCGCCGCAGCAAGCGGCGATCGGAGCGCACCGCCAGCGAACACGGCATGAATTTCAGCGTCAGCCCCTTGGCGCGCGCCAACGGAGCGAATTCGACGTCCAGGCGCGCCAGCAATTCGTCGATGCGGAAGTCGCTCATTTCCGGCTGCATGGCGCCGGTATCGAGCCGCGAAATTTCCAACAGCGCGGCGAAGATTTCTTCCACCGCTTCGAGCGACGCGTCGATATTGTGCACGAGGCCCGAATCGCCACCGGTTCGCTGGCGTTCGATCAGGCTCGTCACATAAAGCCGCGCGGCATTGAGCGGTTGCAGAATGTCGTGGCTGGCGGCGGCGATGAAGCGCGTCTTGGAAACGTTGGCGTCGTCCGCCTCCGCCTTGGCGCGCTCGAGCTCGCTGTTGAGCCGCGTCAGTTCGCGGGTGCGCTCGCGCACGCGCCGCTCGAGCGTGGCATTGGCGCGTTCCAGCGCTTCGGCCGACTTCACGCTTGGGGTGATGTCGGTGAAGGTGGTCACGAGCCCGCCGCCCGGCATGCGGTCGGCGCGCACTTCAATCACCAGCCCCCGATCGGCGAAGCGCTCCAGAAATGGCTCGGCTTCCGAGCGGTATTTGCGCACGCGCTCGGCGATCTGCGCGTCGAAATCCTTGCCGTCGGCAGTCACGCCGCGACCGTCGCGCCCGCCATTCCGGGCGATGTGGCGCAGAATTTCATCGAGCGGCGTGCCGACGCGGGTGAGCCCATGCGGCAGGTCGAACAGCTCGCCGAACTGGCGATTCCAGCAGACCAGCGCCAGCTCCTTGTCGAACACCGCGATGCCCTGGCGGACGTGATCGAGCGCGGTCTGCAGGATTTCGCGGTTGTAGTGAATGGCGGCATTGGCGTCGTCGAGGAGCTTGAGCGCCGCCTTGGTCGAGACGTTGCGCTTGCGCAGCAAGAGCGACAGCACGAGCCGCGAGGACGCGGCGCCGATCGCCGACGCCAACAGATACTCGCCATATTGCAGGAGCTGAAAGTCGGCTTCGGCTTGCGGTTCGAGACTGAGGCGCTTGGAGGCGGCGAAACTGGCGAAGGATTCGCGCGTGCGCTCCTCGCCGAGATAGCGGGCGACGGTGGCGATCAATTCCTCGACCGTCACCGAGGCGCGCCGCAGCCGAAAGCTCGGCGCCATCGGCGCAAGCGACGAGGGGACGAACAGATCGGCCTGCATGCGCTCGATCGCGCTCGGCCGGCCCAGGAGCGAGCAGCCGACAAACAGCGCGATATTGGCGAACAGGCTGAGCACCACGCCGTGCACCAGCGGCGGCAGTTCGAGCCCGAACAAAGCCTGCGGGCGCAGCCACGCGATACCGAGAGGCCCGACGCTGACGATGTGCTCGCCGATAATGCCGGTGTCGGAAATGCTCGGCAGAAGCAGCGTATAGGCCCACACCAGGATGCCGGCGGTCATGCCGGCGATGGCGCCAAGCGCGGTGCCGCGCCGCCAGACCAGTCCGCCGAAAAACACCGGCATCAATTGGGCGATGGCGGCGAACGAAAGGAGCCCGATGGAGGCGAGCTGCGCCGGGCCGGCCGAACGGTAGTAGATGTAGGCGAGGAACAGGATGGCGAAGATCGCGAGCCGCCGCACCATCAAGAGTTGCGCGCCGGCATCGTCCGGCCCGTCGGCCGCGACGGCGCGGCGGTTGAGGATGAGCGGCATGACGATGTCGTTCGACACCATGATGGCGAGCGCGACCAATTCGACGATCACCATCGCGGTCGCCGCCGACAGGCCGCCGATAAAGGCGATCAGCGTGAACAATTCGGAATGCGCGCGCAGCGGCAGCGCCAAGACGAACATGTCGCCGTCGGTGAGGCCGAGCGGGAATGTCAGCAATCCCGCCATGGCGATCGGCATCACGAACAAATTGATGAGCACGAGATAAGCGGGGAACAGAAGGGCGGCGCGGCGGATCTCGGATTCGCTCCTGTTCTCCACCACGCCGACGTGAAATTGCCGGGGCAGCAGCACGATCGCGAACAGCGATAACACCGTAGTAGCCAAGAAGGTCGTTGCCGACGGCACGCGGGTCAGCACCGACGCGGTGTGAGGATCATCGAGCGCGCGCGTGAACAAAGCCACCGGCCCGGGGAACATGACGAAGGTGACGAAGATGCCGACGGCGAGGAAGGCCACGAGCTTGATGATCGATTCCGTCGCGATCGCGAGCATCAGGCCGTCCTGATGCTCGGTGGCGTCGACGTGGCGCGTGCCGAACAGCACAGCGAAGGCCGCCATCAGCAAAGCGACGAACAGCGCGATGTCGCCGAGGAGCGGCTGCATCGCGGCGCCGCCGGCCGTGACATTGGCGATGATGGTGCCGACCGACGCCGACACCGCTTTGAGCTGCAGCGCGATGTAGGGGATCATGCCGACGATCGCGATCAGCGCGACGGTCGCCGCCACCGCCTGACTCTTGCCGTAGCGCGCGGCAATGAAGTCGGCGATCGAGGTGATGTTCTGGCCCTTGGCGAGCCGCACGATGCGGATGATGAGCGGATAAGCGAGCCCCACCATCAGCACCGGCCCGATATAGATGGTGAGGAAATCAAAGCCGGTGCGCGCCGCCACGCCGACCGAACCGAAGAACGTCCACGAGGTGCAGTAGATCGCGAGCGACAGCGGATAGATGAGAAGCCGCGCGCGGCTGCCGCGGACGCGCTTGCGGCTGCGGTCGCCGTAACTCGCTACCAGGAACAAAAACCCGATATAGGCGAGCGCGACGACGACAATGAACCAACCCTGCAACATCAGGACGCTCGTATTGGCGTTTCCAGCGGCTTTGGCGCGGTATCAGGGCGCTCCAGGCCCGCGGCCAAGGCTTAAGTTTCGGGCTTTAGTTTACTCAAACGCGTGGGCTTTGGGCAGGAGTCTTTCACGATCGTAAAAGGCTTGTTTGCTGGGCATTTTGCGCACTGCAAAACGGACCATCGTCATTCCGGAAGCCGCGCCAGCGGCTGTCCGGAATCCATAACCGCAGGTCTTCCGGAACCTTCTCCGAGTTTTGTCCTGACTCGCGTGTGGTTATGGATTCCGGGCTCGCGGGCCAAAGCCCGCGCCCCGGAATGACGCGCCCGCTCGTCAGCGCTGCGTTCGTCAATGGCGCATGCGGGGTTTTTTTGCTCGCCGCCCGTGGTTACCTCAGCGCGCGGCGGCGCAGTGTTATTTTAACAAGCGAATCGTCTTGCTTCGGGCACGTCCAAATCAATGGCGCGCTGATGAGCGAAATCTTCATCGTCGACGACGATCCTTTGGTCGACACCGCGCTGACGACGGCTTTGAACGGCGAAGGTTTCAGCGTCGTCAATTTCGTCGAAGGCGAAACCTTTCTGAGCGCCGCGCGCACGCGCACGCCGGGCTGTGTCGTCATCGATACCTACTTGCCCGGTTGCCCGGGCATTGACGTGTTGAAGCGGCTCGACGCGCCGCATTATCCGGCGCCGGTGCTGGTCATGTCGCGCCGCCACGACATTCCGACCGCGGTCGATGCGATACGCAATGGTGCGCAGGATTTCATCGAAAAGCCGTTCGATCCCGCCGCTGTGGCCGCGCGCATCCGCGACGCCATCGACGCCTGGCAGCAGGACCACAACGAAGAAAGCCCTCTGGCGCGGGTATTTCCCGGTCACGAGCGACTGACCGCGCGCGAGCGCGAAGTGCTGGAGCAGATCGCGAGCGGCGCTTCCAACAAGGAAACCGGGCGCGATCTCGGCATTTCGCCGCGCACCGTCGAAGTGCACCGCGCACGCATCATGGACAAACTCGCCGCCAAGAATGCCGCCGACCTGATGCGCATTGTGCTGCGCGCCGGCCCGCCGGCGAGCAAGCTGAAAAACACAGGAACCTGACGATCGGCCGCGTACCGTTGATTTGACGAAGCGGCCGGCAGCGGGCATTCAGCGGGCGCAATGCTGCCGGCTGCATCCTTCGCTCGCACACTCGCGCAAACCGCCGAAACCCTGATCATCGCGCTTGCCGGCGGGACAGCCTTCACGCTGCTCGGCTTTCCCGCCGGGCTGATTTCCGGATCCGTGCTGGCGGTGGCAGCCGCTGCGCTGCTGGGGCGTCCGGTGCGCGTGCCGGTGCCGCTGGCGCGGATCGGCTATGTGCTGATCGGTATCCTGCTCGGCGCCGTCGTCACCCCGGAGACGGTGAAAGGGTTTACCGCCTGGCCGGTGAGCATTGCGCTCGTGATGGTGGCCGCGGTCTGCATGATGCTCGCGACCGCAACTTATCTGCGCATGGTGCATGGCTGGGACCGGCTCTCGGCCTTGCTGGGCGCAAGCCCGGGCTCGATGACGCAAGTCATCGCGCTCTCGACCGAGCTGGGCGCCGACCTGCCGGCGATCGCGATCGTGCAGACCATGCGGGTGCTGCTGCTGACCACCGGAATACCGGCCGGGCTGGCACTGTTTGGACTGGTGGCGCCGGCGCTTCCGGTGATGCGCGGACCGCCCGGCGGCTCGTCGCTTCCCGAGATCGCGCTTCTCATCGCGGTGTCCTGTGCGACCGCGATCATCCTCTGGCGCTTGCGCTTTCCGGCGGGACTATTGTTCGGCGCCATGGTCGGGTCGGGATTGCTGCACGGCTTTGGGCTCGTGCAAGCGGCGCTGCCCTGGTGGATCGGCAGCGCTTCGGTCCTGGTGCTCGGCGCGCTGGTCGGCTCGCGCTTTGCCAATCAAACCTTCCGGCTGCTCGCCGGCTATCTGGGCGCCGCCTTCGGCTCATTCGCCGTGTCGGTTTCAGTCGCCACGCTCTTTGTGCTGATGGTGGCGTATTTCTTTCCCTTCCCGATTGCCAATATCGTCGTGGCGTTTTCGCCGGGGGCGCAGGACACGATGATGGTGCTGGCGCTCGCGCTGCATCTCGACCCGGTCTACGTGGCGGCGCATCACGTGGCGCGTTTTGTCGTCACGGCGTTCTCGATCGCACTCGCTGCGCGCGCCATCGCGCGGGAGGAGAAGCGTTGAGTGTGTGGGAGGCGGCGGCGTAAAGTTCAGCCGCTCATTCCCGCGAAAGCGGGAATCCAGCAACTGGGTCCCCGCCTACGCGGGGACGAGCTGAAGGAAGAAATCAGCGGCGTCCCGGAATGACGGCTCCGTAGCGCCTCACTCCGCGGCCAGCGCGCGTTCCTTGAACGGCAGGCGCAGCCGCTGCCAGACATCGACCAAGGCTTCGGCCAGCGCATCGATTAGGCCATCGTCGTGATAGGGGCTGGGCGTGATGCGCAGCCGTTCGGCGCCTTTCGGCACGGTCGGATAATTGATCGGCTGGATATAGATGCCGTGGTCGGAGAGAAGGAGATCGCTCGCCTCCTTGCAGCGCTCGGGATCGCCGACAAAGACCGGAACGATATGGGTCGGGCTGGTCATCACCGGCAAAGCGGCGGCAGCGAGCACCGCCTTGGTGCGCGCGGCGCGGTCCTGATGGCGGTCGCGCTCCCATTGCGAGGTTTTCAGATGGCGGATCGCGGCGGTGGCCGCCGAGCAGATCGCCGGCGGCAGCGCGGTGGTGAAAATGAATCCGGGCGCATAGGAGCGCACCGCGTCGATCAGCGCGCGCGACCCCGCGATATAGCCGCCGAGACAGCCGAAGGCCTTGGCGAGCGTGCCTTCGATCACGTCGATGCGGGCTGAAGCATTGTCGCGATCGCTGATGCCGCCGCCGCGCGGACCGTACATGCCGACCGCATGCACCTCATCGATATAGGTCATGGCTTTGTAGCGATCGGCAAGATCGCAGATGGCGTGCACGGGCGCGACGTCGCCGTCCATGGAATAGAGGCTTTCGAACACGATCAGCTTGGGGCGATCGGGATCGGCCGCCGCCAATAATTCCTCGAGATGGGCGAGGTCGTTATGGCGGAAGATCTTCTTCTCGCAGGTCGATTGGCGCACGCCCTCGATCATCGAATTGTGGTTGAGCGCATCCGACAGGATCAGGCAATTCGGCATCAGCTTCGCCATGGTGGCGATGCCGGTCTGATTGGAGACATAGCCGGAGGTGAAGACCAGCGCCGCCTCCTTGCCGTGCAGGTCGGCGAGCTCGCGCTCAAGCTCGACCAGCGGATGGTTGTTGCCGGCGATGTTGCGGGTGCCGCCGGCGCCGGTGCCCATGCGGGCCGCGGTGTCGACCATGGCGCCGATCACCTTCGGGTGCTGGCCCATGCCGAGATAATCGTTCGAGCACCAGATGACGACGTTCTTCGGCCCGTCCGGGGAATGCCAGACCGCGTGCGGGAAGCGGCCGGCGATTCGCTCGAGGTCGGCAAACACCCTGTAGCGCCGCTCGGCATGCAACCGGGCCAGCGCATCAGTGAAATAGCTATTGTAGTTCATTGGGTTCCCGCACTTCCGAGAGGTAATCCAAAGCCCGCTATGGTTTTTATTTAGAGTGGTTCCAGTCGGCTTGTCGAGGCGTTTTTCGGCGTGAAATCGTCGCGCAGCATTGCGCTAGATCAAGTGGCGCCCGCGACGGCGGCCGCCCGGGCCCTTTGCCGCCAAATTTTCCGCGCAGCGCGGCGCCCTCTGTCGTTCTCCTGGTGGAGCCGCGCGGGCGAGTGCAGGTGGTTTCAGGGGGCGTGCCTCGGCTTGGCCGCCGCTGGGGCGTTCTCGGTTCGCCCCTCTTCTGCTGTGCCCTCCGCAAGCAAATATAGACGATGGCACGTTGGCTAGAGGCCGCGCACGCACAGTGGGGAGGACGATATGAAAGTCGGAATTTTAGGATCGGGCGATGTGGCGAAGGCGCTCGCCGCCGGATTTATCAAACACGGGCATCAGGTCACGCTCGGCACGCGCGACACCGGCAAGCTGAAGGATTTCCTGGCGCAACATAAAGGCGCGCAAGCCGCAAGCTTCGCCGACGCGGCCAAGTTCGGCGAGCTCGTCGTGCTGGCGGTGAAAGGCAGCGTGGCGCTCGATGCGCTCAAGGCCGCCGGCGCGGCGAACCTTTCAGGCAAGCCGGTGATCGACGCGACCAACCCGATTGCCGATGCGCCGCCGGAGAACGGCGTGCTGAAATTCTACACCGACCTCGATCAATCGCTGATGGAGCGATTGCAGAAAGCCTTTCCCGACGCGCATTTCGTCAAGGCGTATAACTCGGTCGGCAACGCGCGCATGATCAATCCGGACTTTCCGGGCGGCGCCAAGCCGACCATGTTCATCTGCGGCAACGACGACAAGGCCAAAGCCGTCGTCCGCGGCATCAACGATCAGTTCGGCTGGGAGACGGCCGACATGGGCAAGGTGGAAGCGGCGCGCGCGATCGAGCCGCTGTGCATGCTGTGGTGCATCCTGGGCTTCACCCAGAACGAGTGGACGCACGCGTTCAAGCTTTTGCACAAAGCGTAAGCGGCGATGGCGCGCACGAACATCGATCCGGTTATCGTCGTCACCGGCGGCAATCGCGGCATCGGTTTCGAGATCTGCCGGCAGCTCACTGCGCGCGAGGCGCGCGTGGTGCTGACGGCGCGCAAGCGCACGGCCGGCGAGGCGGCGGTCAAGAAGCTTGCGGGAGGCAAGCACGCGGCGGCGTTTCATCCGCTCGACGTAACCGATGGCAAGAGCATCGAACGCCTGAGCGAATTTCTGAAAGAGACTTACGGCCACATCGACGTGTTGATCAACAATGCCGGCATCATCGCCGAGGGCGAAGCGCCGGCGCTGAAGGTCGATCTCGCGACGGTGCGGGAAACGCTCGAAACCAATGCGCTCGGGCCTTTGCATCTCGCGCAAAACCTGGTGCCGCTTCTGAAAAGCGGCAGCTCGCCGCGCATTGTGAACATGTCGAGCGGCATGGGCGCGCTCGCCGACAATTACGGCGGCCATGCCGCTTACCGGATGTCGAAGACGCTGCTCAACGCCGTCACCGCGATCCTGGCGGCGGAGCTCGCCGGTACGATCGCGGTGAACTCGGTCTGCCCCGGCTGGGTAAAGACCGACATGGGCGGCCGCAATGCCACGCGCGACGTCGCCGAAGGCGCCGACACCGCCGTGTGGCTCGCGCTCGACGCGCCGGCGACGCTCACCGGCAAGTTCGTGCGCGACCATAAGGTCATTCCGTGGTGACCGGCGCCGCCTCTAACGCGCGCTAGAATCTTTTGTTTGCGCATGTCCTTATCGGAAAACCGGGGTCCACTTTTCCGGGACATGCGCTAAGTCGCGTACGGGGCTTCTTCCGCCTCTTCGTCATCCCACTGCGCGGTGCCGATCGCCGGATCGATCAGTTCGCCGCGCATGAGTGCGAGCGGCGACTTGTAGTAGAGCGCGATGTTGTGGAACGGATCGGTGAGAACCTTGGTGACCCACACCAGGCCGGTCTCCACGTCCTTGGTGATGAACAGCTCGATCATCCGGAACAGGCCGCCACCGATGCCGATGGCCAGCCAGACCGCGCCGGCATGACGGATGAAGTCGAACCGGCCGGCGGGCGGCGAAAAGATGCCGAACAGCGTCGGGAAGAAAAACAGCGTCACCGGCGCCATGCCCCAGACGATCAACAAGACGATCTTGCGGCGCTGGTTGTAGCCGATCTTGATATCTTCCTTGTATTCGTTGGTGGCGTTGTTGACGGCGTCGTAACCGTTGGGCTCGAAGAAGAAGTGACCGATCTGGCGGGTCAACATCGCGAGCCAGCCGACGAGTCCGGCCAAAGCCGCATCGCCGAAGAGAAGCGCATAGCAGCCGAGAAAAATGATGGCGCTGATCAGATGCAGCGTCTGATTGATGCGGCTTTGATGATAGTAGCGATAATCGTCGAAGCGCTGCGTCCGCAGCATTGCCATGAAATCGCGCATGACAATTTCCCCCTTTCAAAGGCAGACATCGGCAGACATAAATCGGGGGTGGTGAAGCGCTAGGTCGATTCGATGAAGGGCGCGTGACAGGGATTCGGCGGCACGATGAAGCAAGGTGAACGGTGCTGGCGCCAGCCAACAGGTTCCGCATGCCGACCGCCGCCGCTAGTTGTCCAGTTTTTGTCTTGCTCGGACGCCCGATCGGCGATCCAATCTGCGCAATCCGATTCAATTGAGTCGGATCATTTTCCAAATTGTTGATGGGAACATGATCGTATCCGTGACGCTACACGGTTTGGAAAACCACCCGCAAGGCGACGGCTATGGAATTCTTCGCGCGGAGTTTTGAAAAACGCTGGCCCGTGTTGAGCCAGTCGGGTTCGAACGAAACCTGGACCCGGAACGTTGACGAGACGCGCCAAAGGAGAGCGGCCAGTCCGCAGCAGAAACGAGTGGGCCGATGAAGAAACTTGCCTTGATGACCGCGCTGGCCTTGGTGCTGCTGGGCTTGGCAGCCCCGAGCGTTCAAGCACAAACCACACCGACAAATGCGACCACGAATAGCCAACTGACGAACAGCAACACCGCCAATGCGCTCGGCGTTACGACGGGAACTCCGACAACCGGCCAACAGCAAACAAGCAACCGAAGCCCGACGACCGGCGTGATCTGCATCGAGGGAATGACCGCGACATTCTGCAACGTAGCGAGCGGCCCGAATACGAACGGCTACGGATCGCTAGGCGGATCCGGTGGCGGCCGAACGGGCTCGAGCGGCGGGTCGGGATCGGCCGCCGCATCTGCATCCGGCGGCGGCGCGGGCGCCAACACATCGTCCATCCCGGCCTGCGGGGGCTTTCCGACGGCCAACGAGTTGTGCAACTGAACCATTCGCGCGGGCGGTGTTCTGCTTGCCGTTCAAAGTTCCTGTCGGGTGGGCCGGAACAGGATCTCATTGATGTCCACCTCCTCCGGCTGGCTGACGGCGAAGGCGACAGCGCGCGCGAACGAGTCGGCGGGAATTGCAACATCGGCGTAGAATTTGCGCACTCTGTCGGCGCTGTCGGGATCGGTCGCGGTGTTCGGCAACTCGGTCGCCACCGCGCCCGGTGAGATGACCGTCGTGCGGATATTGTAAGGCTTCACCTCTTGCCGCAGCCCTTCGGACAGGGCGCGCACGGCATATTTGGTCGCCGCATAGACCGCGAAGCCTTGCCCCACCTTGTGGCCGGCCACGGACGACACGTTGATGAAATGCCCGGCCTTCTGCCGTTTCATATGCGGCAGCGCCGCGGCGATGCCGTACAGCACCCCCTTGATGTTCACGTCGATCATCCGCTCCCATTCGTCGATCTTGAGACGCTCGAGCGGCGCCTGCGGCATCAGCCCGGCATTGTTGATCATCACATCGATGCGCCCATAGGTCTGCGCGCCGGCGTCGACCAATCGCTTGACTTGGTCGCAGTGGGTTACGTCGGTCGCGATGGCGAGCGCTTTGCCGCCGCTTGCGCTCAATTCGCCGGCCAGAGCCTCGATGCGATCGGTGCGCCGGGCACCCAGCACGACGGTTGCGCCTTGCGCGGAGAGATGGCGGGCGGTCGCCTCGCCCAGCCCGCTGCTTGCGCCGGTGATGACGACGACCTTTCCTTCGATATTGTTGCTCATGACCTTGACTCATGCTTGCTGTGACGGCCGCTCAGCGGCCGGTCATTTGTTCGAGCTTTTCGGGATAGCGTGCCCCTTGCACCGGGACCTTGGAGACGGCGCGCTCGATGTCGCGGAGATCATCGGGCATCAGGTCGACACCAGCCGCCCCGATGTTCTCCTCCAGCCGGTGCAGTTTCGTGGTGCCGGGGATCGGCACGATCCACGGCTTCTGAGCCAGCAGCCAGGCGAGCGCGATTTGGGCGGATGTTGCCTGCTTCCGTTTCGCGATCTCGCCAAGCAGGTCAACAAGGACCTGGTTCGCCTTCCGCGCTTCCGGCGTGAAGCGGGGAACGATATTGCGGAAATCGGTGCTGTCGAACTTTGTGTTCTCGCTGATCGCGCCCGTGAGGTAGCCCTTGCCCAAAGGGCTATAGGGAACCAAGCCGATTCCGAGTTCTTGCAGGGTCGGCAGCACCTCGTCCTCCGGCTTTCGCCACCACAGCGAGTATTCACTTTGCAGGGCGGTAACCGCCTGGACGGCATGCGCGCGGCGGATTGTCCGCACGCCTGCTTCGGACAATCCGAAGTGCTTGACCTTGCCTTCCCGGATGAGGTCCTTCACCGTGCCGGCAACGTCCTCGATGGGTACGTTCGGATCGACGCGGTGCTGATAGAAGAGATCGATGCGATCGGTCTTCAGCCGCTTGAGCGAGGCCTCGGCGACCTCCCTGATGTGTTCCGGGCGACTATCGAGGCCACGCTGCTGGCCCGTTTGCGGATCGAGGTCGAACCCGAATTTGGTGGCGATCACCACTTGCTCACGGAAAGGCGCGAGGGCTTCGCCGACGAGTTCTTCGTTCGTGAACGGGCCATACACTTCGGCGGTGTCAAAGAATGTGACGCCGCGCTCGACGGCCGCTCGGATCAGCGCGATACCTTGCTGTTTTTCGACTGCCGGGCCGTAGCCAAAGCTCAGACCCATGCAGCCGAGCCCGATGGCCGAGACTTCCAAGTTGCTGTTTCCTAATCTGCGTTTTTGCAATTTTTGAACTCCCATCTGTCAGTGACGCCGAACTGCCTTATTCAAACATCAGCGCCGATATTGCTCGTCGCTCACTTGCTCCAGCCAGTCGACGACCTTGCCGTTCAGCGCTTCCTGAATGGCGACGTGCGTCATTGCCGTCGTCGGCGACGCCCCGTGCCAATGCTTCTCGCCGGGTGGAAACCAGATCACGTCGCCGGGCCGGATTTCCTCGACCGGCCCGCCCCACCGTCGCGCCAAGCCGAGGCCGGAGGTGACGATCAATGTTTGCCCGAGCGGATGGGTGTGCCAGGCGGTACGGGCGCCCGGTTCGAATGTAACGCTGGCGCCACGAACCCGCGCTGGATCGGGCGCCTCAAACAGCGGATCGACGCGGACCGCACCGGTGAAATAGTCCGCCGGTCCTTTGCCCGACGGCTGTGAGCCAATTCGCTTGATCTCCATTGCTCCATTCCTCGGTGTTGTCGGGACAGGCTGGATCGCCGTCTCCGCGGCGGCGGGTTTGGCTGCTGCCATTGCGGCGAGGCCGCCACAGGCGGCGAGCATGCGTCGGCGCGTGATCATCACGTCTCCTGAGCGATTGCCCGCAGCAACCGCAATGCGAGATGACGGCACGCGGCGCCTCGTTGGTTTTACTGTGGCGTTTTCTTTTGGCGACGTGTTGACGGGCTCGCCGCGCCGCTTGAGCAGGATTTAGGGCGTGGTTCGGTTCGGCGACTAGCCGCTATAATCTGCAAAGAGCTATAAGCAGGCATGATAAATGCAGCACGGCGGTTTGGACGACCTGCGGGCTCTTGTTGCGGTGGCGCGGGAGCGCAGTTTCACAAAAGCGGCGGCCAAGCTTGGCGTCTCGCAATCGGCGCTGAGCCAGACCGTCCGTCAACTGGAAACGAGGCTTGGCGTTCGACTTCTCACCCGCACCACGCGCAGCGTGTCGCCGACGCAAGCCGGCGAGCGCCTGCTACGCACGGTGGGTCCGCGGTTCGAAGAGATCGATGCCGAACTCGCGGCCGTAAGCGAGCTTCGCGAGAAGCCGGCCGGCGCCATTCGGATCACGGCCACCGAATATGCCGTCGACACAATCCTGTGGCCGAAACTTCAAAAGCTCCTGCGGCAGTATCCGGACATCAAGGTCGAATTCTTCATCGACAATGCAATGACCGATATCGTCGCCCAACGGTTTGATGCTGGCGTGCGAGCCGGCGAGCAAGTGGCGAAGGATATGATCGCGGTGCGCATCGGACCCGACTTGCGCATGGCGGTCGTCGGGGCGCCGTCATATTTCAGGAGACGGCCAGACCCGAAGAAGCCACAGGATTTGGTCGGTCACGACTGCATCAATCTGCGCCTATCCACGCACGGCGGCTTGTACGCCTGGGAGTTCGAAAAAGGCAGTCGCGAACTGAAAGTGCGCGTCGAAGGCCAGCTCGTTTTCAACGGCACTTTCCAGATGCTCAATGCGGCGCTGGCCGGATTCGGCCTGGCCTATGTGCCGGAGGACCTGGCACAGCCCCATCTCGCCAAGGGCCGTCTCAAACGGGTCCTTGAGGATTGGTGCCCTCCGTATCCCGGCTACCACCTTTATTACCCGAGCCGACGCCAGTCCTCGGCGGCCTTTGCGCTCTTGGTCGACGCGCTGCGTTACCGCGGGTGACACAGGTGCTTTGATCGCGGCACCCGCTCATTCGGAGTAGGGCGCAACGGCCTTCGCGTTGTGCTCTTTGAACTCCGGCGGCACGTCGAAGGTGCCCTTTTGCAGGTCATGCCGGCAGCGCCAGCCGCGAACCGACCGGATCTGACCATGCCGCCGGTTGGGCGACACATCGCCCGACAGAGTGACGACATGAGCGGCTGTCCGGCCAATTCACGCCGGTCCGGCGATAGTTCTCGTCGGTGCGGGATGGGCGAGGAACGATTTTCAGATCGGCAGACCATGCGAGACGCCCCGTGTTTGCTTGAAGCTCAGAACGCCCTGCGTGCGGCGATTGCGAAGGGCGTGCTCCATCGGCGGACTTCAACGTGCGCGCTGGCCGTATTGCAGCAAATAATTCGCCAAAGTTCCACATCGCTGTGCCGTCATATCGCCCCATAGATCGCGACAATCACTTGCAGGGACGCTGCCATTTCGTCTCGGGCGGGAGCGGATATCGTGGGCGTAATAGCATTCCCGGCCATGAGGTCTTGTCTTTGTTTGCTGGCGCTGGCGGCAATGTCCGGCCAGGCGCGCGCGGCGCCGCTGGTTCCACCACCCGCGCCCGGCTTTTTGGCACCATTTGCGATTCCCGTTGCGCAGAGAGAAGAAAGATTGGTGCCGCCGATGCCGATACCGCATGTGGAGCGGAAATCGGCCCCGCTGCCTCGGTCGCGGCCTGCGGAGGCCGCGCCGCGCAACACGGCCGCGGATGGTCCGCTGCGTAACAGATCCGACGGTCCTAGCGCTACGTCGTCAGTCAATTCCGGCGCGGCGCTTGCGACACCGACGTCGGCAAGCAGCCCGTCCAGAAAACCTCCCGCAGGTCTCGACATAGCCGACTGATCATTCGCGATCGCGTATTCTTTGCCGCCCGGCGTATCGCAGACGATTGTTTGATGCATCGACGACAGGACACTGCGTTCTGTCAGGAGGGTTGGCAAAGCTGGGCTCCGTGCCGTGCTTCACGAGTACCGAGTCGAGGCGCTTGGCGAAAGGCATTGCGACATTTCGCCGGACGGCCTTCGGGTGTACAGTCAGGCGCCGTCCCGGGAGCTGACAATGGCTCGGCAGATTGTCTCAGGGCTTGCAGCACTAGCCGCTTTGGCGGCGATCGGCGTCTCTGCGGCAAACGCACAATCAAGCACGGCCCAGATCACCGTTCTGTACGATGCCTTCGGCAAGACCTCGACGCTGACCAAGGACTGGGGGTTTGCGGCCCTCATCGAGTATGGCGGCAAGCGGATTCTGTTCGACACGGGCAATAATGCCGAGATCTTCGCGCACAATGTCGAAGCCAAGAGTGTCGACCTAAGGCAACTCGACTTTGCCGTCGTCTCCCATCGCCACGGCGACCACACGAGCGGGCTGAATCATCTCCTGAAAGTCAATCCCACCGTGAAGATTTATGCGCCGCAGGAGAACTTCGGCGTCTTTGGTGCAGCTTTGCCAGGCACCTTCTACCGGCGCGACGATTCGCTTCCCGCGGACATGCGGTACTTCGATGGAAAGCCGCCGGACACGCTTCGGTTCGGCACGCCGTGGCCGGTAGCCAACTTCAGCTGGATAACCACGACAGCCGAGGTTGCAGCCCGGATTTCATCTCATCCTGCTGCGCGGTAATTGGGGCGCCGACTTGGAAGTGAAGGAAATTTCGCTGGCGATCGATACGCCGGACGGGATTGTTCTGATTGTCGGCTGCAGTCACCCGACGATCGAAAAGATCGTCGAGGCGGCGAAGAATGTCATCAACAAGCCGATCCATCTGGTCTTGGGCGGCTTGCACCTATTGCCCGCAAAGGACGACCAGATCGCCGGCATAGCGGCTTCGCTGCGCGATGCCTGGGGCGTGCGTTATATCGCTCCAGTTCACTGCACCGGCGAGCCTGCATTCGCCGTTCTGAAAGAAGCATTCGGCGACCACTACGTCTATGCCGGCCTTGGCACCACGGTCTTGCTGGGGCCGAAGGTGACAATCAAGGCGGAAGCCGGACAGCCCGTCAGAGACGCGATGGACGAAGAAGACCTTCGCAGCTATCGCGAGGCCATGGCCCGCGGTCCGCTGCGGGCGCTGCTCGGAAGAGGCGAGCGCCTGGTGCGGACGCCGCAATAACCGCGTCTGGAACAAAGCGCTCAGTCGTGCGCGCTGAAGCGGCCGTGCCGGGCTTCCACGTTCAAACGCGCGAACTGTCCCTGATCGAGGTGGATAAGCGTGATGTGATCGCCGCCTTCCAAATAAACATCAGGAAGCGTGTCGATGCTGTCGTCGACGATGACGTCGAGCCCGTAGCACTCGCCGACCGCAGGGACCGCGCCGCGGGCGCAGTCGCGGAAGAGCTGTGCAATCTCGTCCTCGGTCGCCAGATCGACTTTGTCATCGAGCTGCATCCGCAGATCTTGCAGGTGGATGTGGTGAGAGGCCGGAAGCACGGCGAGCAGGTAGCCGCCGTCACGGCGGAGCACGATGGCTTTGGCCACGCGGTCGCCGGAGACGTGGCAAACCTCCGCAGTGCGTGTCGACGACATTGTCGGCTCGTGCTGGATCACCTCGTAGGTGACGATCTGATCCAGGTATCTTTGCAAGGTCGGTGCGATGGACATGGCGCGTCCTCCATTGCCGAGCGCAATCGCTTCAAAATCGAAGCGATCGGCGCTCTCAATTGTTGGTGGAGCATGATCTTTTCGGAAAACCGGTTTCCGCCCCGGATCAAGTCCGGGGCAAGCTTTTTTCGGATCATGCTCCGGGCAATCGACACACCGCGAGGAGCGTTCGCCGTCGCCTCACGATGCGGGCGATTGCGTGTAGCTACAGGATACGCTCGCGAGAGCGCGACGACAATCCGCTCGGACTCTGCGGAATCCTATCGACTGCTCGGCGCGGGCTGATGTCACGTGGCAACGGACAATCAGGCGCTCAGCCGGCGACGCCATCATCATCCAAAAAATCCCGCTCGGCTTGCGTCGTGCTTCGGCCAAGCACGCGATTGCGATGCGGGAACCGCCCGAATTTGTTGATGACATCCCGATGTTCCCGCGCGTAGCGCAATTGCTCCGCATCATCGAGCGCTTCGTACAATCGCACGCAGCGATCCTGATCGGCCAGCGCCTCGGAATGCATGAACGGCAAATAGAAGAACGGCCGCATCGTCGAATTGGTCGCTTGATCAAAACCGCGCGCAAGTGCGCCATCGGCCACAGCGCAGGCCATGGCATCCGTCGCGAAGGCGCGCGCGTCGCCGCGAAACATGTTGCGCGGAAACTGGTCGAGCAGAAGCACAAGCGCAAGTGCGCCCTCCCGGCTTTCCTGCCAAGCCGCGAGCCGGCCGCCCGCCGCGGCCTCGTACACCGCAAAGAATCTCGATCGAATAGTGAGGTCAAACTCGTGTTCGGGCTCGAACCATTTGTCAGGTCCGGCTTCGCGCCAGAAAGTCACGATTTCAGCGGGCGTGGTACCAGCAGTCATGACGGATGAGTTATGCTTGCTCGGCCTCGAGTCTCGCAACGCCCGTTCTAGCGCGCGATGGCTTTAAGTTGAATCGTCATCGCGCTCTAGATCTTTGACGGAGCATGATCTTTTCGGAAAACCGGTACCCACTTTTCCGGATCATGCTCTAGCGCATCCTGGTCTCGCTCTCGATCGGCCCCGCCCACGCCGTCCGGTCCTGAAGCAAGTACCGATCATTGCGCAGACCTCTTTCGCTATGTCGAAGCTGCAGCGAAGGAGCGAAGAATTGAGCTGGTGCTGCCGCACAGGATTGAACTGTGGACCTCTCCCTTACCAAGGGAGTGCTCTACCACTGAGCTACGGCAGCAAGCTTTAAGGCCGTACCATCGGCCGCGCCGGCGCACATCGACGGGTCGAGCGCCTTGAAAGCGGGGCGATCCTTGCCACAGCGCTGATGGGGGCGCAAGCGGGCTTCGGGGGCGCTCCCCGCGCGGCACGAACGCATCGCGGGCGTCGTCGTACGCCGCGGAACCGGGACCGTCACCAGCTCAGCGAGCGCGACGATCCCGGATCGACCGCGCAGCGTTTCACGCTGCGCGGCGTCCGGGAAACGCGACTAACCCATCAAAGCTGCGAAGCGAGCTGATCCAGCCCCATGACGTGGGCGATGCCGCGCACTTCGCTGCGCTGCTCGTCGGAGAAGCTCATGATCAGCGGGAAGGCCGCCGACTTGAGGCCCTGCACTTCCGGGCCGTACGGATCGAGCGAAGCGACTTCGGCGCTGGTGGCGCCGCCGCCCTTGCGACGAGCGTCGCGCGACTTCGAGTAGGCGATGCTGCGCAGCGCCGCTTCCACCGCCGGCCACATCTGTTCCTGATCGGGCGACAAGTGCAGGCGGCTCTTGATGCTGGCAATCTGCGCGTCGTTGAGCACGAAGCCATGACGGTTGGCGTTGCGCACGCCATCGGCCGCGGCGTTCTTTGCTTCGGGTTTCGGCGCGAGGGACGCGGTTTTGACATCCGGCTTCGCGTCGCTCTTCGTATCGGCCTTTACGTCGGGATTGGCTTGGGGATTGGCTTGCGCCGCCGCGGCGAGCGTGCGCCGGGCGGGAGCCGCGCTCGCGGCCGGTACCGGCGCAGGAAGAGCCACATCCGCGGCGCTCGCGACCCGGACCGGCGCGGCCGCTTGCGGCGAGGGCGTCAGCTGGGCCGGCGCTTGGCGCATGGACGGTTGTTGCAAGGCGGACGCGATCATCGGCGCCGGGCTCAACAACGCGGCGCTCGTATCACCGAGGACGATGGCGTTGGTCGCGCGCGCCGGCGTTTGCGGCGGAGTATCCAACGGTTCGGCATTGGCTTCGGGAAAGCGGAGCGCAACATTCTGCGAGGCGGTCAACTCGACGGTGCGCAGCACAATCGCGTGCCAATTACCCACCGCATAACCGACTATTCCAGCAGCGAGAAGTGGAAGCCATCGGCCGCGCTTCAACGCCCGACTACGTCGCATTCGAACGCCCCCGTTTATCCCCACATCCGACAGAGTATTTCATTCCAAATGAGGCTTAATTTATGACTAACACGTGGAGTTTTGTCGGCAGCCGGTTGACCGCGAACTTCGGCCGGCGCCGAAACAGCAAAAAGGCCCGGCACTTGCCGGGCCTTTTCCACTGATTGAAGCACCGCGGCTTCGCCAGCCGCCGATCGAATGATCGCCGCAGGTAACGGCTTACGCCGCCTCTTCCTCGACCACCGTGTCGTCCTCGGCCGGCGCTTCGGCAGCCGGCTTCGGTCCGCGATGCGGGCCCTTGGCGAGCGCCGCTTCGATCTCCTTGATCGCCTCGGTTTCGGTCAGCCGCTGCACGGCGGCCACCTCACGCGACAGCCGGTCAAGCGCGGCTTCATAGAGCTGCCGCTCCGAGTAGGACTGCTCCGGCTGCGATTCCGAGCGATAAAGATCACGCACGACTTCGGCGATGGCCACGATGTCGCCGGAATTGATCTTGGCTTCGTATTCCTGCGCCCGTCGCGACCACATGGTGCGCTTGATGCGCGCGCGGCCCTTGAGCGTCTCGAGCGCGCGCTTGACCATCGGCGCCTCGGCAAGCTTGCGCATGCCGACCGACGCGATCTTGGAGGTCGGAACGCGAAGCGTCATCTTGTCCTTGACGAAATTGATCACGAACAGCTCGAGCCGCGCGCCGGCGACCTCTTGCTCCTCGATGGCCACGATCTGACCCACACCGTGGGCCGGATACACGATGAATTCATTCGTCTTGAAGCCTTGCCGTTGCGTAGTCTTCTTCGCATTCATTCCCAAACTTGCTCCTTCCGCCTCCGGCTTGCGCCGGGGGACGGGCTTTGCCACGCTGACCCGGGACCGGGCCGCCCGCGTGGGCTGAGTTGGCCTTCGGCTTGCGCCGGAGGCGGGTTTGCGTGCCTTCCGGCTCATGCCGGCCGCGCTCTTCTTCGAACGATGACGACGAGTTTTCTCTGCCACAGCTCTCGCGTGGGTCTCACGCCTCTTCTGACGATTCCTCGAAAACCCCCCGGGAGGACAAGCTCCCTAACCGAAAGAGCGGCATATCGGGGGTGTGTTTCATTATGAAGCGCCTTTATAACACATTTTCGGCCAAAATCAAAGCGTTATGGCAACGCAAAAGCGTCGCACACAGCGAAAGGGTTAAGGCCGTCAAGCTGGCAGAAAATGGGGCGCTTCAGTCGCCCGTTCCGGGATTCGGCGAAAAATACTTTTCAAACTTGCCGCTCACGCCTTCAAACTCCTTGGCGTCGCCCGGCGGTTCCTTTTTGGCGGTGATATTCGGCCACTGCTTGGCAAACTCAGCGTTGACCTTGAGCCATTCCTCAACCCCCGGTTCCGTATCGGGCTTGATCGCCTCGACCGGGCATTCCGGCTCGCATACGCCGCAATCGATGCATTCGTCAGGGTGAATGACCAGCATGTTCTCGCCCTCGTAGAAACAATCCACGGGGCAGACCTCGACGCAGTCCATGTATTTGCATTTGATGCAATTATCGTTGACGATATAGGTCATCTGCTCACTCTGAACGTAAGCTTTCGCGGGCTCTGCTCCTACCGCATGGTCCCAGCACGCGCAAGGTTTGGCGCTTGCCAGGCGCGATGCGGAGAGGCCTGTCGCAAACCTGATTCGGAGCGGCTGCCGGCTCCTAGACCATGATCCGATCAAGTTGAATCGGATCATGGTCTAGATATTGCGGTGGAGCACGATCTTTTCCGAAAACCGGTTTCCACTTTTCGGGATCATGCTCTGGCGAAAGAGCTCGTCCTGCGAGCGACTTAAGGCAAGCTCCCGCCATCGGAACGCGTTGTTTCGGGCAGGCCGCGCCGAAACGCCTCAGGTGAGTTCCTCGTAGAGTTCCTGACCGCCGCTCGGCGGCCCGCGGCGCTCGGTAAATCCCCGCACCTTCAGGACGCGGACGGCATGATCGAGCGCTACCGTAATGACATCGCCTAACCGGACCATGCGGCCGGGCGCATCGATGCGCATGCCGTTGACCCGGACATAACCGGCGGCGGCCAAAGCCGCGGCGGCCGAACGCGTGCGCACAAGCCGGGCGTGCCAAAGCCACCGGTCGATGCGCTGGCGGCCGGGCGAGGCCGTGTCTCCCGCCGGCTCGTCGCTTTCAGGCGCGAGCCTATCGGAAAAACGGTCGCCGCCTTTCCGGCTCATGCGCTAGCGGCGCTCCTTGGCATCGGCCTCAAGCTGGGCCTTGAGCGCCGCGAGCTTGGCGAAAGGCGAATTCGGATCGGGCGCCTTCTCCCGGCGTTCGGGACGCCGGTCTTGCCGCTCGTGCCGGCCCGCGTTCGGCGGCGGCCGGTCGCGGTCCCGGCGCGGACGGTCGAATCGCTGCTCGCCGTCATGCCGGCGGCGATGGCGCGAATGGCGTTCCGGCTGGCCGGCGCCCGTGCGTGCAGCCTGGTCGGCCCCCTGCTCTGCCGGCGCTCCATCGCCTGCCGCCGGGGCAGCGGCTGCACCCTCCGGCGTCGGCGCGGGCGTAGCGCTTTCGGCCCCGTCGCGGCGATCGAAATGCCTGCCGCGCTCGCGATGCTTGCGATGCGGCCGCGCGCGGCCCTCCGCCCTCCCCGGCCGCCACACTTCGATCATTTCCGGCTCGGCTGCGGCAGCCGCAGCCGGCTCGGCCGGCGCGACACAGAGTCGAGCGTCGGCGCAACTCGGTCGCGGGCGCCGCGTCCTCTGCCGTGACGGCCGACGCCGCCGGCGTCTCAGCCGGTACTTCGTTTGGAGCCGGCTCCGTCGCAGCCTCCGGAGCCAACTGCGCTTCGTCCGCTGCGGGTTCGGCTTCGGGCGGCGCCAGCGAAGCCTCTGTTGCGGTGTCGGTCACGTCCGCGTCGGCCGCGATCTCTTCGTGCGCTTCGACAACGGAGGCCGTCTCGTCTGCTGACGACGCGATCTCGGGTTGCGGCGCGACGGCTTCAACCGGCGCCGGCTCAACCGGCTCCGCCGGTTTGGGCCGGCGCTCAAGCCGGTAGCCGAGCGACCGCAAGATGGAGGCGAAATCCTCACCGGACGCGCCGGTGAGCGAGGTCATGGTATTGACGATGGTGAAACCGCCGCCTGAGACAGCGCCCGGCGGCTTCTGTCCCGGCGCGCCTTCGCGCCAGGCGAGCGCCGGCCGGATCAAATCCGCGAGCCGTTCGAGAATATCGACGCGCACCGCACGCTCGCCGCACACACGATAGCCGGCGGCGCGATAGAGCGCGGCGTCGATTTCCTTATCCACCGGGATCGAGGTGCGGCCGCTGCCGGCAAGATGCAGCAGATCGTCGAGGCCCTTGCTCTGCGGCCCATCATGCGAGAGCGCCCACAATTGCGCCGCGAGCGCGCGCGGCGCGGGCTTCAACAGGAGCGGCAGATGGATGTGATAGGCGCCGAAGCGGACGCCGTATTTGCGCAAGCTGGCGCGCTCGGGCTGCTCCAGGCCCTTCACTTCCTCGGCAACACGCTGCCGCTCCAGCACGCCGAGCGCCTCGACCAACTGGAACGCGACGCCGCGCGCGATGCCGGTGATGTCGGCCGCGCCGGAGAGCGCGAACAGCGGCCCAAGCAGTTTCTCGATATGCGATTTCAGCCAGCGATCGAGCCGGGTATCCACCGCCTCGCGCGGCGCGCCGGAGAGATGCTCGTCGGCGATGATACGCACGCGCGGGCGCAACACCTCTTCGCCGGCAACGAGCTTGCCGACCGCCGCGCCGGTCCAGCGCAGCGTGCCGTCGGCGGCGAGCACGAACTGGTCGTCCGGCGCCTCCGACAGGCGCGTGGCGCGCTTGGCGATCTCACCCACAAGCACCTTCTGCGCCGCGTTCTGGAGCGTCTTGGCCTCGGATCCGCCCGACGAGGTGTCGGGCACGAACACAAAGCCGTCCAGCCGTCCGATGGTGTGGCCCTCGACCACCACCTCGCCGGTTTTGCTCATCTCCGGCTCGAGCTGCGCATTTTCGCGCAAGCGCCGCATCAGCACGCTGGTGCGGCGGTCGATGAAGCGTTCGGTCAGCCGCTCGTGCAGCGCATCGGACAATTTGTCCTCGATGCCGCGGGTGACGTCCTGCCAATGCTCCGGATCGGCGAGCCAATCCGGCCGGTTGGCGACAAAGGTCCAGGTGCGGATATGGGCGATGCGGTTCGAGAGCGTATCGATGTCGCCGTCGGTGAGGTCGGCCTGCGCCACCTGCGCGGCGAACCAGTCGGTCGGGATGGCGCCGTCGCGAATGAGATGCCCGTAGAGCGTGACCACCAGCTCGGCATGGGTCGCCGGCGCGATCTTGCGGTAGTCGGGGACCTGGCAGACATCCCACAGCCGTTCGACGTCGGCACGGCTGCGCGTCATGCCGCGCACATCGTCGTCGCGCGAAGCATGATCGAGCACCAAAATGTCCTCGGCGACCGGCGCGCGCGTGAGCGTATTCTCGGTCGGAGCGGCGGCGAGCGTCGCCTGCAGCGCGCCGATCGAAGAGAAATCGAGGTCGGTGTTGCGCCACTGCACGATCTTCACCGGCTCGAACGTGTGCGTCTCGAGCGCCCGCACAAGCTCGGTCTCGAACGGCGGGCAGCGGCCTGTGGTGCCGAAGGTGCCGTCGCGGGTCGCGCGGCCGGCGCGGCCGGCGATCTGCGCGAGCTCGGCCGGGCCGAGCTTGCGGAACTGATAGCCGTCGAACTTGCGGTCGGCCGCGAAGGCGATGTGATCGACGTCGAGATTGAGACCCATGCCGATGGCATCAGTCGCCACCAGAAAGTCGACATCGCCGGCCTGATAAAGCGCGACCTGCGCATTGCGCGTGCGCGGCGACAAGGCGCCGAGCACGACCGCGGCGCCGCCGCGCTGGCGGCGGATCAATTCGGCGATCGCATAAACTTCCTCGGCCGAGAAGGCGACGACCGCCGAGCGGCGCGGCAGCCGCGTGAGTTTTTTCTCGCCCGCGAAGGTGAGCTGCGACAAGCGCGGGCGGCTCACGATGCTGACGCCCGGCAAGATGCGCTCGACGATCGGCCGCATGGTGGCGGCGCCGAGCACGAGCGTTTCCTCGCGTCCGCGCCGATGCAGCATGCGATCGGTGAAGACATGGCCGCGGTCGAAATCGGCGGCGAGCTGAATTTCGTCGACGGCGAGAAAGGCGACATCGAGATCGCGCGGCATCGCCTCGACGGTGGCGACCCAGAAACGCGGATTCGGCGGCTTGATCTTTTCCTCGCCGGTGATCAGCGCCACCGCGTCGGCGCCGACCCGCTCGACGCAGCGGCTGTAGACTTCGCGCGCCAGAAGCCGCAGCGGCAAACCGATGACGCCGGACGAATGCGCGAGCATCCGCTCGATGGCGAGATGGGTCTTGCCCGTATTGGTCGGCCCGAGCACGGCTGTGACGCCGGCGCCGCGGGCGCGCGCATCGCGATCAGTTGCAGGTGAGAAGGAAATCGGCATTGAAGGCCCGGACTGGCCCCCTCTCTCCCCTCCCGCGCGTGCGGGGAAAGGCTAGGGCGGGGGGCAGCATCTGTATCACAACAACACGCCTCAAAGTCCTGTGCTTAAGGTGTGGAACGAGTTTGGAACGAATCACGGCCGAATCGGCGACTCGTGGCGCGTTCGGCTTCGTTCACTGCGACATATGGCACGGCTCCATTGGCGCAATACCAGATCGGGTGTTCGGCGTCTCGGTCGATCGGATTTTTCAGCGCAAAAGTATTAACGCGGCCGCAGATGAATATCTGGCGATGAGTTAAGAGACGTACTCCTGTGGATAACGGGGATGCCGATGCCGGCGCGGCACCCACCATATCGTTCTTGATCACTGCGTTTTCGTGACGGCCGCAGCACGCGGCGGTTTCGGCACCGAGACGAACGCGGTCGCCTGCAGAACACCGGTGCCGACCGGCGTCGGCAGCGAGAAACGATAGGGAACCAGAACGCGCGTGCCGAAGATCGGCGCGAACCAGACCTCGGCGTCGCGCACAGCGGCGAGATAGCGGATTGCATAACGATCCGGATTGTAGCCGGCGATGGGCGTGAAATAGACCGCGCACACGACCACCGGCCCCTGATAGCCCTTCTCGGCTTTCACCGTTTCGATGCGCTTGAACTCGCTGCGCAGATCAAAGCGCATGCGGCCGTCGAACACCGCGGCCTTGCGGCCGCAGGCCTGCGGCGACACCGGATCGCCGCTGCCGCCGACGTGAACGAGCGTCGCCGTCATCGGATCGAGCACATTGCGGCGATCGGCGTCGGACACGGGAACGCGCTCGGGGTTCGGGCTGAGCGGCGGCTCGACCGACAGCTCTTTCACATTGCCGCCGGCAAACGCCATGCGCACGTCGTCGACGCGTTTGTCGTTGGTGATGGTCGAGGCATAGCTCTGCGGCACCGGCTGCCCGCCGTTCAGCGGGCCTTGCGCCGTGCTGGTGCCATGGCCCTGGGTGAGGACGCGGATGATGCCGAAGGTGCCGCCGCTGGCGGTGGCGGTGAACTGGTCGTCGGAGATTTCGATGACCCAGTTGCCGCGGCCGATCGGAATGCCCGCAAGCGTCGCGGTGTATTCGGCCTCGAACCGGCCCTGGGCGGCGGCGACGTGGCCCGCATCAGCCGCGAGCGCGGCCATCAGGACGGAAGCAGCGAGCGCGGCGGCCCCACCGAAGGCCGGTCCCGCTCTACGGACGGATCGCGCGCCCCGGATCAAATGTTCTTTGAAAATCTTCACGGCAGCGGCGGTTCCTTAATGACCGCGAGAGCAGTATGCGGCAGGGCGGATAAACCCGAAAAATGCCGGACTTACCGCCGCGAGCGATAGCGCAGTCAGGGCCGATTGTCTTGTCGGAGAATGCGTCGTTTGTGTGTTTTGGGTCCTAGACCATGATCCGATTCAATCGAATTGGATCACGGTCTAGATTCTTCGTTTTGAGCATGATCTCGTCCGAAAGCCGGGTCCCACCCCGGATCAAGTCCGGGGCAGGCTTTTTCGGCATCATGCTTGGCCGTTGCGCTTTCGACACATACGCTTGACGCTTTGGAGCCTGATCACTATAGGTCCCGCAACCTTTTCGCCTCATGGCCCTGTTTCGGTGCCGGACGCGCGAAAGTTTTAAGCTTAAGGTTTCAAGAGGATTTAGGCCATGTCGCGGCGTTGCGAGCTGACCGGCAAAACCCGGCAGATCGGGCATAAGGTGAGCCATTCGAACCGGAAGACCAAGCGGCGCTTCCTGCCCAATCTGCTGAACGTCACGCTTCAGTCCGATGCGCTCGGGCGCTCGGTGCGCATGCGCATTTCTGCCAACGCGCTCAAGAGCGTCGACCATCGCGGCGGGCTCGATGCCTTCCTGCTCAAGGCCAAGGACGCGGAGCTCTCGGCGCGCGCGCTTGAGATCAAGCGGGCGATCGCCAAGAAGCGCGCGGCGGCTTAGCTCCTGTTGCCCGCGGGCGCGGCGGCGGCCCGTTCGACAATTCCCTGCAATTCCGGAATGCACGAGCCGCAATTCGTGCCGGCGCGAAGCGCCCGCCCGATCTCGGCGACATTGACGGCGGTGCCTTGGGTCATTGCGCGCCGGATGGCTTCGAGCCCGACGCCGAAACAGGCACAGACAATCGGCCCGCTTTCCGCCATGCCCTCCGCGCTGCGGCCGGACAAGAGAATACGCCGATCGCGCTCCGCCAGAACGCCCGCATCGAACAGCGCGCGCACGATTTCCCAATGCGGCGAATTTTGCGCCGGCCCGCAGAAGATGCAGGCCTCGATCCGGCCGTCGCGAAAGGCGGCGATGCGCACAATGCCGCGCGGCAGGTCGATATATTCGGCGCGCTCGGTGTCGTCGGCGATCAACTGTTCGGCAAGCCCGTGCCAGCGTGTGGGTAATTCGTTGGTGGCGAACAGAAGGCCGTGACCGCCGGCTACGGCGACGCGCGCGAACCATGTGCCGTGCGGGAGCGCGATCCGCTCGCGCGTCAATGCAAAACCCCGATAGGCAAACTCGACCGGCTCGACCCGCGCCGGCGTGGCCTTGAGCTCCGGCTGGCCCGAAAACGGATCCGTGTCCGCCATCGCCAACGCGCCGACGCGCGCATCGGAGGCCGTAGCATCGCTCCAGTGGATCGGAGCAAAGATCGAGCCGCGCTGCTGGCCGGGGCGGATGCAAACACGCAGCACCGTGCTGCCATGCTGCGTCGTCACGCGCGCGAAGCCGCCGTCTTGAAGGCCGGCCATCGCGGCGTCATCGGGATGAATATCGACTTGCGGTTCGGGGGAATGCGCGCCCAGCCGCGGGCTCTGTCCGGTGCGCGTCATGCTATGCCATTGATCGCGCAGGCGCCCGGTATTGAGGCGAAGCGGAAAAGCCTCGCTGGTCGCCGCCCGCAACTGCGGAAATGCGGGCGCGATGAAACGGCCGCGCCGATCGCTGGTGAAAAATCCGCCGTCGGCGAAGAAACGCTTTTCGCCGCGTTCGGCGCTTTCCGGCAGCGGCCACATCACCGAATCCAGCAGGTCGTAGTCTGCATCCGCGAGGCCGGCGAGACCGCCCAAGTCGAAGTCGCGCTGCCCGTCATTTTCGAATGCCGACAGCGCCGCGTGCTCGCGAAAAATATCGGCCGGCCCGCGGTAGCCGAAAGCCTGGGCGAAGCCGAGGCGGCCTGCGACTTCGGACACGATCCACCAGTCGGGCTGCGCCTCGCCGGGTGACGGCAGGAATGCGCGCTGGCGCGACACGCGCCGCTCCGAATTGGTGACGGTGCCGTCTTTCTCGCCCCAAGCGGCGGCCGGCAGGAGCACATGCGCGCCTGCTTCGACCGTGTCGTTGCGCAGCGTCGTCTCGGACACGACGAACAGATCGAGCTTGTTGAGCGCGGCCCGAAATTCGCCGGCGCGCGGCAGCGACACCGCCGGATTTGTCGCCATCACCCAGAGCGCCTTGATGCTGCCGCGCTCGATCGCCGCGAACATGTCGACTGCCTTGAGGCCCTCGCGCGTCGCCATCCGCGGCGCGTTCCAGAAGCGGCGGACGCGATCGATCTCGGCGGCGGAAAAACCCATATGCGCGGCGAGCTGGTTGGCGAGCCCGCCGACCTCGCGGCCGCCCATGGCGTTGGGCTGGCCGGTGAGCGAGAACGGTCCCATGCCCGGCCGGCCGATCCGCCCGGTTGCGAGGTGAACGTTGATGATGGCGTTGACCTTGTCGGTGCCTTGCGCCGATTGATTGACCCCTTGCGAGTAGCAGGTGACGACGCGCTCGGTCTGCCGGAAGAGTTCGAAGAAGCGGACGATGTCGGAGGGGTCAAGCCCGGTCGCTTGCGCGGTCGCGGCGGCGTCGCCTGCGATGTCGCGGCATCGCGCGAGCGCGTCTTCAAAGCCTGCGGTGTGTTGCGCGATATAGCGCGTGTCGAGTGAGCGCGTGTCGGCGAGGTACGCCAACAGACCGCAGAACAATGCGGTGTCGGTTCCGGGTGCGATCGGCAGGAACAAATCCGCCGCTTCGGCGGTGGCGGTGCGCCGCGGATCGATGACGACCAAGCGTGCGCCGCGCTCGCTTTTCGCAGCGATCATCCGCTGGTGCAGGATCGGATGGCACCACGCCGCATTGGAGCCGACGAGCACGATGAGGTCGGCTTCGTCGAAGTCGCGGTAGGTGCCCGGCACCGTATCGGCGCCGAAAGCGCGCCGGTGGCCTGCGACCGACGACGCCATGCAAAGCCGCGAGTTGGTATCGACATTGGCCGAGCCGAGAAAACCTTTCATCAGCTTGTTGGCGACGTAATAATCCTCGGTCAGCAACTGGCCGGACAAATAAAACGCAATCGCGTTCGGCCCGTCGCGGTCGAGGATCGTGCGCAGTCCGTCCGCGACCTTGCCCAGCGCCGTGTCCCAATCGGATATCGCCAGCGAGCCGTCGGCTTGACGCAGCATGGGATGCAGCAAGCGCTGTTCGAGCGACAAGGTCTCGCCCAGCGCCGATCCTTTTGAACACAGCCGCCCGAAATTGGCCGGATGCGCGGGATCGCCGGAAATGGTTGCGGCGCCTTGCCGATCGACCGATGCGATGATGCCGCAACCAACGCCGCAATAGGGACAGGTCGTGCGCACGGCGCGCGCGTGCGGCGGCAAAGCGTTCATTTCGTCAGGCCGCCTGCCGCTCGGCGAGCGCGCGGCCGAAAATGAGTTCCTCGCGGATCGTCTCGGTTGCCACACCGGAACGAATGAGCTCGAGATACCAGAGCGCGTCGGTCGTGTCGCCGTACAGCACGGCGCCGACCACGCGGCCTTCGGCGATCACGAGCTTCCGATAGGTGCCGAGACCGTGATCGCTGAGCACGATCGATTCAGTGCCGGGCGCGCCGAGAAAATCGCCGGCCGAGAAGACGTGAACGCCGGAGACCTTGAGATTGGTGGCGTTGACGCTGCCGAGATAGCGCGCGTCGCGGCCGGCCAGGCGCGCGGCCAGCACGTGCGCCTGCTCGTGGGCGGGTTCGACGAGGCCGTAGCAGATGCCGCGGTGCTCGGCGCACTCGCCGATCGCAAATACGTCCGGCCTGTTGGTGGCAACGCGATCGTCGACGACGATCCCGCGATTGACCGCAATGCCGGCACGCGCCGCCAGTTCGGCATTGGGCTTGATGCCGACGGCGGCGACAACGGTGTCGGCCGCGAGCACGCGGCCGTCTTTCAGCTCCACGCCTTCAACATGGCTGTCGCCAATGAATCGGGCGGTGGCGGCATTCAGCAACACCTCGATGCCTCTCGCCTCGAGCGCGCGCTTGAGCAGCGCGGCGGCGGGCGCATCGAGCTGACGCTCCATCAGGCGATCCATGAGATGGACGAGCGTCACCGCGGCGCCGGCCTTGGCAAGACCGTAAGCCGCTTCAATGCCGAGGAGACCGCCGCCGACCACGACGGCGCGCGCGCCGCGGCGCGCAGCACGCGCGATCGACGCCACGTCGCCCATGTTGCGGAACGTCATCACCCCGGGCAGATCGGCGCCGGCGACGGGTAAGCAAATGGCCCGCGAACCGGTGGCGAAGACGAGCTTGGCGAATGGCAGCGCCGCACCGTCCGATAGTGTGACGGTGCGTGCGGCCACATCGACGGCGGTGACGCCGGCGCCGTAGCACAAAGTGACGCCGCGATCGCTCCACCAGGACGCGGGCTTGAGCGAAATGTCGCTCGCCGCAATCTCGCCGGCCAGCACCGACGACAACAGCACGCGGTTATAAGCAAGCCGCGGCTCTTCACCGATCACCGCGACCGCGTAGCGGCCGAGCGCGCGCTGGGCGAGCTCTTCGCACAATCGCGCCGCCGCCATGCCATTGCCGACGATGACCAGCGGTTCGCTCATGCTAGGGCAAAATCTGATTGAATTGGATCGGCTCACTTACTCCGCTCGTCCCCGCGAAAGCGGGGACCCAGCTATTTGCACCCGCCCCTGGATTCCCGCTTGCGCGGGAATAAGCGGAGAATTGGATCGACGTGATCGGATCGCGCATTGGGGTCTCACTCGGCCGCGACACTGCGGCTATAGGCCTCGCCGATCATGTAATCGGACAGCAGCGTGTAGGCGGCGCCCCAGGCTTGCGCGAGTTCCGGCGTCCACGCTTTGCCGAGCCCCTGCTCCAGCGTCCAGAACAGCGCCGCGCCGACAGGCGTGTAGTCCTGCGCTTTCACGCCGTAGTCGACGTGGCGCTTGGCGAGTGCGCTCGCTGCCGGGAGGATGGCTTCGAGATTGCCAAGGCTGTTGACCACGACGCCGAGCGTCGCCATCAGCTTGCGGCCCTGCTCCGTCATGTCGCCCCGAAACAGCGGCTTAACGTCGGGAGCGATTTCGAACAGCCGCCCATAGAACAAAGCGGCCGCTTGCTCCGATATCGGCGCGACCAGCTTGAAACTGTCCTGAATGGCTTTCACCTGATCGGGTGTCACTCGATCCCTGCCTTTATCTTCCCGGTCCAGCGAACAGATCGTGTGCGTGCGGTTGCGAACAATTGCAGCAAACAAACCGCGCGCGGCGATCCATGATCGCGCGATGTACCGGCTCACAATTCAATCTTCATGCCAGCCATAGGGGGTGACTGAACTGACTGTGCCGCAACGACTATCGCCGGCCTCGTGCACACCCGGCAGACGCATCCGTGCACACCGAAACTGCAACATGCAGCAAATGTGGGCATCGCGATAAGGCGCGCGGCGCATCGGCGCTCGGTCGTCATTTGCCGGCGTGTTTCATTGCGCGGCTCCTAAAAACAAGCTGCGACACGACGGCATCCAGTTTCTGCCGAAGCGTTGAGCAGCTTGCACAACGCGTCGTGCCCAACAAACGCGCGTTGCGATGAAAATATCTGCACAGATTCCATCGCGACCCTTGGCACACGCCTTGCTGCCGAAGCCAGATCGAGCGTGGCACAAAGCCCATCCAGACTCGTTTCAGCGGAGCAAGCATTCATGCGGGGCCACAAGGTCGAGCAGCTCGGGATTGCGACCGTCGGATTTTTCTGGTGCTTCTTGATGTGGTTTTCGACCGCGGCATTCAGCCCGAGTATCGCGGCGACTTACCACCTCACGATCAAAGATCTGGGCCTACTTGCCAGTTCGGCGATCTGGATGGCGCCGGTCGGACGCATCGTCGCCGGCTGGGCGGCCGATCGATTCGGCGCGCCGCGCACCTTCGCGGCCATCCTGGCCGGATGCGGACTCGTCTCGATCGCCTCGGCTTTCACCACCAGCTACGAATTATTGTTCGCCGAGCGCGTCATCGTCGCCATTGCCGGTGTGTCGTTCGTGGTCGGCATTCAGCACGTGGCGCAATGGTTCGAACTCGCACGAGATGGGCACGGCCGAAGGCCTCTATGCCGGCACCGGCAATGTCGGCGCCGGCGTCGGAGCGTTACTGTTGCCGCGCATCTTCGGCACCGATTACCAGAGCGCGTTTCTGTGGCTCGGTGTGATCGCGCTCCTCGTCGCCGCCTGGTATCTGGTGCGCGGCAGCGCCGCCAAAACCACCGAGCGGCGCGATGCGGCACGGCGCGGCGGCGATCTGCGCGGCATGGTGTTCGTCTGGACCCGCTACATCGCCATCGCCCTGATGCTGGCCTATGCGATGTCATTCGGTCTGGAAATCGCGCTCAACGCCTGGCTGCCGGGCTATTTCGCCCACGGCTTTCACGATGAGATTGCAGCGCTCGGATTCACCGGCGTCGCCGGCCTGCAAATCGCAGCCGGCTCGTTCGCGGCGGTGGAATCGTTCAACGCCTCTTTGTTCCGGCCGTTCGCAGGCTTCATGTCCGATCTGTTCCAGCGCAGGGGCTGGACGCCGCTTCCTTTCATCGCCAAGGAACTGCCCTATGCGCCGCGGCTGCACTGGCTCGGCATCGCGCTTATCCTGATCACGGTGTCGATGGCCGGGCTGACCATCGCCGGGCTTTACGGCTCATTGCCGCTGTCGGTCGTGACGCTGGTGGCGCTCGGCATCTTCATCTCGTTCGGCACCGGCGGCACCTTCGCTTTGGTGCCGCTCCTTTTCCCCGATCGCCCGGGCATTGCCGCGGGCTTCGTCGGCGGCATCTCGACTTTCGGCGGCATCGTCTATCCGCTGATCTTCGCCGGCAGCGCCAACACGCACATCGGTTATCTGTACGTCGCGCTCTACATGTTCGTGCCGTTCATCCTGTTCTACTTCTGGGCCGCTCGCTACGAGCGGCGCCCGCAGGAGCACGGCTTCCTCAGCCGCAACCTCGCCGGCCAGCAGGCGTGATGAAACTTGGCCGAAGAGATTTGACAAGGAGATGCCATGACCTCGATCGATGCTGGCGCCGCGCCGCGTGAACCTTGGTACAAATACGGCGTCGCTTTCCTGATGTTTGAAATAGCGCTCGCCATCGCGGTCAGCGGCTATTCGCTGTACATGACGTTCAACGGCCTCGGCGGTTTTCCGGGCAAGCACTAGACTAGCTAGTGCACAACCCGTACGCACGGAACGCCGCGCCGACAAGAAGCACCGCAGCCCAAGCTCTTTTTTGGAAACCATAACCAAGCCGTCATCGCCGGGCTTGTCCCGGCGATCTCGCTGAGGATGGCACAGCTAGAATGCACGGGATGCCCGGCACAAGGCCGGGCATGATGCCGGCAGTTTAGGAATCCAGCCGCCGGCGGCGGCGCAGACCCGGGCGCGGCATGCGCTCTTCCGGCGTATGCTCGATGAACAGCTCGGCGAGCTTTTCGGTCATGACGCCGCCGAGCTCCTCGGCGTCGACGATGGTCACGGCGCGCCGGTAGTAGCGCGTGACGTCGTGGCCGATGCCAATGGCGATCAATTCGACCGGCGAGCGCGTCTCGATATCCTCGATCACCCAGCGCAGGTGGCGCTCGAGATAATTGCCGGGATTGACCGACAGGGTCGAGTCGTCGACCGGCGCGCCGTCGGAGATCATCATCAGGATCTTGCGGCTTTCCGGCCGGGCCAACAGCCTTTTGTGCGCCCAATCGAGCGCCTCGCCGTCGATATTCTCCTTGAGCAAGCCCTCGCGCATCATCAGGCCGAGATTCTTGCGCGCGCGCCGCCAGGGCGCCTCGGCCGACTTGTAGATGATGTGGCGCAGATCGTTGAGCCGCCCGGGATTGGCCGGCTTGCCCTGCGAGAGCCAGCTTTCACGCGACTGGCCGCCCTTCCAGGCGCGGGTGGTGAAGCCCAAAATCTCGACCTTGACGCCGCAGCGTTCCAGCGTGCGCGCCAAAATGTCCGCGCAAGTGGCGGCGACCGTGATCGGGCGCCCGCGCATCGAGCCGGAATTGTCGAGCAGCAGCGTGACCACCGTGTCGCGGAAGTCGGTGTCCTTCTCGCGCTTGAACGACAGCGGATGCAGCGGATCGACGATCACGCGCGGCAGCCGCGCCGGATCGAGCAAGCCCTCTTCCAGATCGAACTCCCAGGCGCGGCTTTGTTGCGCGAGCAGAAGCCGCTGCAAGCGGTTGGCGAGCCGAGCGACCACGCCTTGCAGGTGCGAGAGCTGCTTGTCGAGATAGCCGCGCAGCCGGTCGAGTTCTTCGGGATCGCAGAGATTTTCCGCGCCGATGACCTCGTCGAATTTGGACGTAAAGGGCTTGTAGTCGGGACCGCGCGGCTCGTTGCGATTGTGCCGCGGCCGCCACGGCTCGGCGGCGGTTTCCGAATCGCCCATTTCGGTGTCGTCGGCCATGTCGGCGGCCGGCGCGTCGATGGCTTCAGCCGCGCTTTCCGGCATGTCCTCGGTCGAGGCTTCGGCCTCTTCCAGGCTCATGCGCTCGCTGTCGGCAGATTCGGACGTTTCGCCGTCGGCGCCGGATTCGTCGCTGCGGCTTTCCTCGTCACCCTCGTCGCCCTCCTCCTCGTCGGCGTCGCTGTTGCGATCCTCGCCCATGTCGAGGGAATCGAGCAGGTCGTGCACCACGTCGCCGAAGCGGCGCTGATCGGTGAGCACGCGCTCGAGCCGGTCGAGATTGCGGCCGGCGCGCTCCTCGATGATCGGGCGCCACAGATCCACAAGCTTGCGCGCGGTCGGCGGCGGCTGCTCGCCGGTGAGCCGCTCGCGCACGATCATGGCGATGGCGTCCTCGATCGGCGCGTCGGCGCGGTCGGTGACGTCGTCGTATTTTCCGCGATGGAAGCGGTCGTCGAGCATGGCGGCGAGATTGGTCTTCACGCCGCCCATGCGGCGCGAGCCGATCGCCTCGACGCGCGCCTGCTCGACCGCATCGAACACCGCGCGCGCCTGCTGGCCGCCCGGCGCGAGCTTGCGATGCACCGCCGGATCGTGACAGGCGAGCCGCAGCGCGATCGAATCGGCGTGACCGCGCACGATCGCGGCCTCGCGCTCGGTGAGCCTGCGCGCCGGCTCCGGCAGCCGCGCCTTGTTGGCGGCAAAGCCGGGACGCTCGGCGGCAAAGCCGACCTCGATATCGCTCCGGCCGGCAATCGCGCGCAGGCAAATGCCGACCGCGCGCTTGAACGGCTCGGTCGGCGCTTCCTTGGCCGGATTTTTTGCCTTGATGTTCGAGGTCATCGTTGTCTCCCTCGCCCCGCTTGCCGGGAGAGGGTCGGGATGAGGGGGCGTTGAAGTTCGGCGCAAACCGCGAAGCCCCTCACCCGGCTCGCTTCGCTCGCCAACCTCTCCCGCCAGCGGGAGAGGTGAATGGACATCAGCTTAGCGCCACATTCACCGCCAATTCCGGCAGCTCCTGGCCGAAGCAGCGCTGATAGAATTCCGCCACCAGCGGCCGCTCCAATTCGTCGCATTTGTTGACGAAGGTGAGCCGGAAGGCGAAGCCGACATCGTTGAAGATGTCGGCATTCTCCGCCCAGGTGATGACCGTGCGCGGCGACATGACGGTTGAGATGTCGCCATTCATGAAGGCGTTGCGGGTAAGATCGGCGACGCGCACCATCTTGGAGACGATGTCGCGGCCTTCAGCGTCGCGATAGTGCTTCGCCTTGGCGAGCACGATCTCGACCTCGTTGTCGTGCGGCAGATAGTTCAGCGTCGTTACGATCGACCAGCGGTCCATCTGGCCCTGGTTGATCTGCTGGGTGCCGTGATAGAGGCCGGACGTGTCGCCGAGCCCGACCGTGTTGGCCGTAGCGAACAGACGGAAGGCCGGATGCGGCTTGATGACCTTGTTCTGGTCGAGCAGCGTCAGGCGGCCGGACGATTCCAGGACGCGCTGGATCACGAACATGACATCCGGGCGGCCGGCGTCATATTCGTCGAAGCAGATCGCGATATTGTGCTGGAGCGCCCAGGGCAGGATGCCGTCGCGGAATTCGGTAACTTGCATGCCCTCGCGGATCACGATCGCGTCCTTGCCGATCAGATCGACGCGGCTGATGTGACTGTCGAGATTGACGCGCACGCAGGGCCAGTTGAGCCGCGCGGCGACCTGCTCGATATGGGTCGATTTCCCGGTGCCGTGATAGCCGGTGACGATGACGCGGCGGTTGCGCGCGAAACCCGCCAGGATGGCGAGCGTCGTCGGCTTGTCGAACCGGTAATCGGGGTCGACGTCGGGAACATGCTCGTCCGGCTCGGAATAGGCCGGAACTTCCAAATCGGAATCGATGCCAAACACCTGCCGGATCGAAACCTTCATATCCGGCAGGCCGGACATTGCTTCAGTTGCGAGAGTCATTACACCTCCCTGACCCCGGGACTATCGAAGGCGCCGATTCGGCCCTCGCCGGCAGTCGGATGTCGCGCCAAATTAGCAGAAGCGCATAAGGCCGCGAAAGCCACCCCCCAAATCTCAACAGAAACCCGCTTCTCAGCAGAAACCCGCCGACTTGAGGTAGTTGTAGGCCTGAATGATCTCCCGCAGCCGATCCTCGGACGTCCGGTCGCCGCCGTTGGCGTCGGGATGATGGCGCTTCACCAACACCTTGAACCTGGCCTTGATATCGGCGCGTTGGGCATCGGCTTCAAGCCCGAGCACGTCGAGCGCGCGGCGCTGGGCGTTGAGCACCTTGCGGCCCTCGGCAGCCGGGCGGGCCTGACCGCCACCGGCCACCCGCTCGAACAGCCCGAAGGGATCGTCGGCCGCCCAGCCGGAACCGCGGGAGCCGCGGGAATTGCGCTTGGCCTCAGTGCGGCGCCCACCGACGGAGCCCATTTTCCAGGTCGGACGGTGCCCGGTAAGGTCTTCTTTCTGATATTTCGCGATCGCGTCGTCGCTCATGCCCTCGAAAAAATTATACGAATTGTTGTATTCGCGGACATGATCCAGACAGAAGCGCCAATATTCCGACGCGCGCAGCCGGCCCTTCGGCGCGCGATGGGTGGCGGGCGCGTCGCAACGCGGCCATTCGCAGCCTGGAAGCTCGGCGCGCAGCCGGCGATCCTGATCGGGCTTTACCCGGATGCGATCAAAGAGGGGCGAGTCATTACTCATCGTTACAATTATGCCGGTGCCTGCATGGCACCTTCAAGACTTGACAGGAGGCAAAAGTGCGCAAGCGTTGGGATTGACCGGGACGGTATGCGCTGGGTAGACCTTTGGTGTGGAGCATGATCTTGTCCGAAAACCGGTTTCCACTTTTCGGGATCATGCTCTTTCCATGCACACACGCGATCTGATCACGGAAAAGTTGCGCAACGCTTTCGTGCCCGAGAGCCTCCATGTCGAGGATGAATCTCATCGGCACGAAGGCCACGCCGGCCACCGGCCCGGCGGCGAGACCCATTTCCGACTCTATATCGTGTCGGAAGCCTTTCGCGGGAAGAGCCGGATCGAGCGCCATCGCATGATCAATGCGGCGCTCGCGAGCGAACTCGCCGGCGGCGTGCACGCGCTCGCGATCCACGCTTCAGCGCCGGGTGAGAATCTTTAGTCAGTAGCCCGGATTGAACCAACGGGTCCGGCCCGAAGTGGCCGGCCCGATGACAAGCTACGTGAAATCCGGGACGGCGGCTCAAGCTTGGCGATCGCCCGGATTTCGCTCCGCTCAATCCGGGCTACATGTTCAACGCGCCAACCCGCCCTCTTCAACACGCTAACTCGCCTTCGCCGCCGGCGCTTTGCGGGTCAGCGGCGTCACGCGCAACGAGGTGATGCGGTTGCGGTTCTTGCGCAGCACCTGAAAGCGATAGCCGTGGAAGGTGAAGCTCTGTCCCGGCTCGGGGATCGAGCGCGCTTCGTGAATCACCACGCCGGCGATGGTGGTGGCTTCATCGTCCGGGATGTTCCAATCCATGGCGCGGTTGAGATCGCGCACCGGCACCGCGCCGTCGACATTGGCCGAGCCATCCGGCAGCATGCGCACGCCGGCGACCGATATCTCGTGCTCGTCGCTGATGTCGCCAACGATTTCGGCGATGATGTCCTTGATCGTCACCAGCCCTTCCAGCTCGCCATACTCGTCGACCACAAGCGCGAACGGCGTCTTGCGGTCGCGGAACGCCTTGAATTGCTCGTAGAGCGGGGTGGTGTCGGGCACGAACCAGGGCGGGCGCGCCAGCGCCTCGATGTCGATCTTGGAGGCGTCGCCGCCGGCCGCGTGCAGCGCGCGCAGCAAATCCTTCGCGTGCAAGACACCGAGAACATTGTCGGGCGAGCCGCGCCAGAGCGGCAGCCGGCTGACCGGCGCGCCAAGCACCGCGTCGACGACCTCGCGCGGCGGGTCGTCGGCATCGATCATCACCATCTTGGTGCGGTGGACCATGACGTCGGACACCGTCAGCTCGCGCAGGTCGAGCACGCCGCCCATCATGTCGCGGTCGAGCTTTTCCACGACGCCGGCGCGATGCAGGAGATCGACGGCGCCGCGCAGCTCTTCGCGCGGCGAGAGGATCGATTGAATCTTGCCGACCGGCATGCCGATTACGCGCAAGATGAGGCGCACCAGCCACTCGACCGCTTTGAGGATCGGCAACAGCACCGTCACGGTGCGGGCGATCGGCTGCGCGACCACAAGCGCAAGCCGGTCCGGCGCATTGAACGCGACGGTCTTCGGCAGCACCTCGCAAAGGACGAAGATCAGCGCCGTCATGACGACCGTGGCGTAGATGACGCCGGCCTGGCCGAACAACGTCAGCAACAGCCCGGTGGCAAGCGTGGAGGCCGCGATATTGGTGCCGTTGTTGGCCAACAGCACTGCGCCGAGGAAACGCTCGCGTTGCGCCAGCAGGCGACTGACGATGGTGGCGTCGACATTGCCGTGCTTCTCGAGACGGTTCATTGCAGCACGCGACGATGCGGTCAGCGCCGTCTCGCTGCCGGAATAGAACGCCGATATCAAAAGGCAGATGACGACCGCGGCAACGGTCAACCAATCGTAAATGCTCATCGCTCCGCAAGCTTCTCGCTCAAAAACGCGCGCACCTGCGCCGCATCGACCCCGTGTTCGACAAACGCAGCCCCGATCCCGCGCACGAGGATGAATGTAAGCATTCCTCTTTTCACTTTCTTGTCCTGCGCCATCAGCGCCATCAGCGCGTCGGCGCCGGGGAGACCGCCGGCGATGTCTTTCGGCCGCGTCGGCAGCCCGACCTCGGCCAGGTGGCGGATCGCCCGCGCGGCTTCGGCGGACGGCAGGAGGCCGAGCCGGGCCGAGAATTCGAAGGCGAGCGCCATGCCGGCGGCGACCGCCTCGCCGTGCAGCAGGCGGTCGGAGAAGCCGCAGGCCGCCTCCAGCGCGTGGCCGAAAGTGTGGCCGAGATTAAGAAGCGCCCGGTCGCCGGTCTCGCGCTCGTCGCGCGCCACGATCGCAGCCTTGGCGCGGCAGCTCACCGCGATGGCGTGCTCGCGCGCCCCGCTCCCGGAAGTCTTGCTGGTGGAAGATTTGCCGCCGGCGAACACCTCGCGCCAATTGGCTTCCAGCCAGGAGAAGAAGGCGGCGTCGCCGAGCAGGCCGTACTTGGCGACCTCCGCATAGCCGGCGCGGAATTCGCGCGGCGGCAACGTGTCGAGCAAAGCGGTGTCGGCGACGACGAGAATTGGCTGATGGAATGCGCCGACCAGATTCTTGCCGTGGGCGGAATTGATCGCGGTCTTGCCGCCGACCGAGGAATCGACTTGCGCGAGCAGCGTGGTCGGCACTTGTACATAGTCGATGCCGCGCCGCACGGCCGACGCAGCGAAGCCGGCGAGATCGCCGATCACCCCGCCGCCGAGCGCGATCACGAGATCGCCGCGTTCGATGCGGGCGGCGATGATGGCTTCGCAGACCTGTTCGAAGACCCGAAAGCTCTTCGAGCCCTCGCCCGGCGGGACAATGAGCTGGCTCGCCGCGATGGCGGATTCGGCCAATGTCTCCTCGACGGCATCGAGGTGATGGAGCTCGATATTCGTATCGGTGACGATGAAGACCCGGGCGCGCGGCCGCAAAGCCTCGATGCGGGCACCGAGCGACGCGATCAGCCCGCGGCCGATGACGATGTCGTAACTGCGGTCGCCGAGCGCGACCTGCACGGTGGTCGGGTCGGTGCGAAGCGGAGCGGTCATGCGGACGCCTGTCGGTCGGAGGGCGCTCCGACTTTCAGATACGCGGCAAGCGCCGTCATCACATCGGCAACGATGGCTTCGTGCGGCACCTCGCGCGACTGCACGGTGAGATCGGCGAGCGCGTAGGTCGGCTCGCGCTCGGCAAGCAACGCCCGCAGCGTCTCGTCCGGATTTTCGGTCTGCAACAGCGGCCGGTCGCTGCGGCGCTTGCCGGTCCGCCGCATGAGTACGTCGAAATCGGCATGGAGCCACACCGAGACGCCTTTGAGCTTGATGAGCGCGCGGGTGTCCGGATTCATGAATGCGCCGCCGCCGGTCGCCAAAACCTGCGGCCCGCTCTCCAGCAAACGGGCAATGACGCGCGCCTCGCCGCCGCGGAAATACGGCTCGCCATGGCGGGCGAAAATCTCCGGGATGGTCATGCCGGCCGCCTTCTCGATCTCGGAGTCGGCATCGATGAAGGGAATCGACAACCGGGCGGCGAGCCTTCGGCCGACCGACGACTTGCCGACCCCCATCATGCCGACAAGCACGATCGAGCGGCGATCGAGCGCGCTCAGAATAGGCCCCGGCGGGATCGCCGTATCGGCGTCGTTTTGCGAAGTAACATCAGGCATTTAGATCAAACTCGAATCGGGTCGAAGTCGACCTTGTCCACCTCGACCGAGTCCGCCTTCTATATCCGCGCTTCCGGCGAGGCCAGCCGGTTGTCGCCGCAGGGCTTGCGACCTCGCGTCGAACCTGATCGTACTCAATCCGGTGCGCCGCTACCAATGGGGTGGCGCCTCCATCGAAAAACGGCGCGCGGATCGTCGATCGGTAGTGTATTTGCTGGTGGGCCTTTGATTCCGAACGCCGCACGGACGTTCGCAACGGGGCGCGCCGCAGAGGCCCTGCGACGGTCGGTCGGGATCGGAAACACGAAACGCAATGCCGAGCCTGCTACGTTTTCTCAGCGTGATCGCCATTGTCGCCGCGGTCATTTACGTGGGCGTGTACGCGCTCGCGCATTTCGTCCAGCCCAAGCCGCGCGAGATCTCGGTTTCCATTCCGCCTGAGAAATTCTTCAAGAACCGGCAGGGGCCGTAGCTCCAAGGTTTACAGCAGCATGGCTCGCAAAGCCGCGTCGAAAAAGTCCGCAGAAAAGGGCGGCAAGACAAAACAATCCGACGAACGGCTGGTCACGCTCTTTCTCGACATGCTGGCGGCCGAACGCGGGGCGGGCAAAAACACGCTCGCCGCTTATGGGCGCGACCTCGCCGACTTCACCGATCACTTCGCCGGCCGGCGATCGGTCGCGACCGCGACGACCGACGACATCCGCGCCTATCTGGGCGATCTCGCTTCGCGCGGCATGCAGCCGGCAACGGTTGCGCGGCGCTTGTCGGCCATTCGCCAGCTCTACCGTTTTCTTTATGCGGAAGGGCAACGCAAGGACGATCCGGCCGCCGTGCTCGAGGGGCCAAAGCGCGCGCGTGCGCTGCCGAAGACGCTGACGCTCGCCGAGGTCGATCGCTTGCTGGCGGCGGCGGGTGCGTGCGATGCGCAAGCGCCGCTCACGGTGCGGCTGCGCGCGGCGCGGCTTGCCTCTCTGGTCGAGCTTCTTTACGCCACCGGCTTGCGCGTCTCTGAGCTGGTGGCACTTCCCGCCTCGGCGGCGCGCCGCGATGCGCGGGTGATCGTGGTGCGCGGCAAGGGCAACAAAGAGCGCATGGTGCCGCTCAACGATGCGGCCAAGCGCGCGATGACCGACTATCTCGCGCTGGCGGCGCAAGCGGGCGGCGCCGCGGCGTCGAAATGGCTGTTCCCCTCCTTCGGCGATTCCGGCCATCTCACCCGGCAGCATTTCGCGCGCGAGCTCAAGGCGCTGGCGGGGGCAGCGGGGCTGCGCGCCGCGCAACTAAGCCCGCATGTGCTCCGCCACGCTTTCGCCAGTCATCTTCTGCACAATGGCGCCGACCTGCGCGTGGTGCAGACGCTGCTCGGCCACGCCGACATCTCGACCACGCAGATCTATACCCACGTGCTGGAAGAGCGGCTGAAAAGCCTTGTGCGCGATTTGCATCCGCTGGCGGACACGTGAAAATTAACTATTTATAGGATATATCTTTCGGGCTCGGAACGCGGTCAATTGTTGAGCGATGAACAAGCAAGACGCAATCGATATCCTGCTGGGCCACCAAGCCGAACTGCGAGAGCGGGGCGTGCGCCACGCCGCATTGTTCGGCTCCGTTGCGCGTGGCGAAGCAGGTCCACAAAGCGACGTCGACATCATGATTGAATTCGCGCCTGACGCTTCACTTGATATCTTTGCTTACGTCGAACTAAAGGACTTCATTGCCAAGCTTTTTCCAGGACCGGTCGACGTGGTGAACAAAGACGCGCTCAAGCCATACGTTCGTGCGTCCGCGATCACAGACACGGTCTATGCCTTCTGATCTTGGCCCGTTGCGCGATATCCGCGAAAACATTGGACTCGCATTTTCGTTCATCGGTCAAGCATCCTTTGACCAATTCTGCAGCGACCGGCGCACCGCGTACGCGGTAACGCGCTGCCTTGAGATCATTTCGGAAGCTTCGCGCAGATTGTCACCTGAACTAAAAGAGCGGCATCCCCATATTCGGTGGCAAGGTATGGCCGGCGCCGGAAACGTATATCGCCATGACTACGAACTAATCGTCGATAAAGCTGTCTGGGACACCGTGCATGAAAGCCTCCCGCCCTTGCTCGCCGTTGTCGACGAGGAACTCCGCCGTTTGCACGGCGACTGAAGAATTGGCATTGCAATTCTCGGCAATGGCCTTCGGCGGCCTGCGAGCGTCTGATGGGCGCCGCGACGATGTATTCGGCTGGTAGAGACGTTTGCGTGATGCGCTCTTATCTCGATTTCGAAAAGCCGGTGGCCGAGCTCGAGGCCAAAGTGGAGGAAATGCGCGCGCTGCAGGGAAGCGGCGACGCCATCGCCATCGGCGAGGAAATCAACCGCATCGAGATCAAAGCGGGCCAGGCGCTCAAGGAGCTCTATGCGGGCCTGACGCCGTGGCAGAAGACGCAAGTGGCGCGGCATCCGCAGCGGCCGCATTGCCTCGATTATATCGGCCAGCTCATCAGCGATTTCGTCCCGCTCGCCGGCGACCGCAGCTTCGGCGACGACGCCGCTATCGTCGGCGGCTTCGGCCGCTTCCGCGGCGAGAGCGTCTGCATCATCGGCCAGGAAAAAGGCTCCGACACCGACTCCAGGCTCAAGCACAATTTCGGCATGGCGCGACCGGAAGGCTACCGCAAAGCCGCCCGGCTCATGGACATGGCCGATCATTTCGGCATTCCGGTGCTAGCGCTGATCGATACGGCGGGCGCCTATCCGGGCATCGGCGCCGAGGAGCGAGGCCAAGCCGAAGCGATCGCGCGCTCGACTGAAGCTTGCCTGCGAATCGGCGTTCCCAATGTCGCCGTCATCATCGGCGAGGGCGGCTCGGGCGGGGCCATCGCCATCGCCACGGCCAACCGGGTGATCATGCTCGAGCACGCGGTCTACAGCGTGATCTCGCCGGAAGGCGCCGCTTCCATCCTCTGGCGCGATACCGCGAAGGCGCAGGAAGCTGCCTCGAACATGAAGATCACAGCCCAAGATCTCGTCCGCTTCGGCGTCGTCGACAGCATCGTGCCCGAGCCCACGGGCGGCGCCCATCGCGATCCGGCAGCGACCATCGACGCGACCGGAGAGGCGCTGGACGCCGCCTTTGCCGGGCTCAAGGGCCTCGACGCGGCAACGATCGTACGCATGCGGCGCGAGAAGTTCATGGCCATCGGGCGGACCCTGGGCTGACGAGACAGTAACAACTTTCGCGTGTGTGTCCGCCGAGCCACGGTCATGTCGCGATCTATGCCTGGAAACGGCGGCCGGCGGGTCCTCACCCCATTCCCGCCCTATTTCTCTCTAAATATTGACGGCATCGGTCGAATTTTCCGCAATATTAACCAATCGTTGACCGACGCCGTGCTCCTACTTACCTCCGGCGCCCCGGTTAACTTGCGAAATGGGCTTCGTAAGGATAACGATTGGTGATGGATGGTTTTCGGGGACTGTCCGGCCGTCGGGGAGTACTGCATTGATCCGCGCCAGCCTCCGTCGCGCGCTGACGCTATCGGCCATCTTGGCCGGTGCGCTGTCGCTTGCTGGCTGCCTCAGCGAGGAAGGCGGCTACGAGCTGCCGACCAAGGCGATGAAGGCGCTGTCGCCGCAGATGCTGACGCTGCTCGATCAGAAGAGGATGCCGAAGGAATCCCCGATCCTCGTGCGCATCTTCAAGGAAGAATCCGAGCTCGAAGTCTGGAAGCAGGATACCACCGGCCGTTTCGAGCTGCTCAAAGTCTATCCGATTTGCCGCTGGTCCGGCGATCTCGGCCCAAAGATCACTGAAGGCGACCGTCAGGCACCCGAGGGCTTCTATACCATCACGCCCGGCCTGATGAATCCGAACTCCAATTACTATCTCGCGATCAATACCGGCTTCCCGAACGCCTATGACCGCGCCAACGATCGCCACGGCGGGTTCCTGATGATTCATGGCGACTGCTCCTCGCGCGGCTGTTACGCCATGACCGACGAGCAGATCGGCGAAATCTATTCGCTGGCGCGCGAGTCGTTCCTCGGCGGTCAACCGTCATTTCAGATCCAAGCCTATCCGTTCCGCATGACGCCAACGAACCTGGCGCGCCATCGCACCAGTCCGCATCTGGCGTTCTGGAAGATGCTCAAGATCGGCAACGATCATTTCGAGGCGACGCATCTCGAGCCGAAGGTGGACGTCTGCGACAAGCACTATGTGTTCGACGCCGTGCAGGCGCGCGGCGCCGGGTCGATCATATTCAACTCGACCGGCCGCTGCCCGGCTTATGTGGTCAATCCCGAAATCGCCGGCCCGGCGCTGGAAAAGTCGCATGCCGACGAGGTCCAATATGCCGGGCTGGTCAAGGCCAATACGTGGACCGCGCCGGTTCATTCCGGTCTTGATGGCGGCATGAACCGCGTGTTCCTGGCGCAGGTCGGCGGCCGCATTCCGCCGGCGCGCGTGCCGCCGCCGGGCGCGAACGGTCTGCCGGCGCAGCCGCCGCCGGTCGCAGTCGCCGATAACAACGGCCAGTCGCTGGCGGGCAAGATCTTCGGCGGCTTCTTTGGCTCGAAGACACAGGTCGCCGCCGCCAATTCGGCGACGCAAGAGCGCGGCTCGGAGCCGGCCGCGACCGGTACCACGCCCAAGCCGAAGCCGCGCGCCGAACGTACGACGGTCGCAGAGGCGAAGCCGAAACTCGACCTGCGCAAGAGCGACACCAAGCCCGAGCTGCAACCGCAGCAGCAACAACAGGTCGCGGCCAAACCAAACCCGGCGCCGCAGCGGGAAGCCAACGCCGCAGCCGCCACGATGGACGGTGCGCAGCGGGTCGTGCCCGCCGGCAATTTCGACAGCCGCTGGGGCGGTCTGCAATAATCTCAAAGACGTAGATGAAGACGCGGATGGCCGGAACAAGTCCGGCCATGACGAGGCATGTCGCGTCAGGCGAACGCCGTCAGGCGTAGCGCCCGTGGCAGTGCTTGAATTTCTTACCGGAGCCGCAGGGACAGGCCTCGTTGCGGCCGACCTTGCCCCAGGTGGTCGGATCCTTCGGATTGCGCTCGGCCGGCGCGGGCGCTGCGCGCGGTGCTGCCTGCGCGGACGCCGTGCTGACGCCCCCGATGCCATGCCGCGCCAGCGTTTCGGCGCCGGCCATGGCGAGCGCCATCTCGTCTTCGCCGGTGGTCGGATCGATCTTGTGCGCTTCCATCGCCGGCAGCGTCATCGTCGATTCCACCGGCTGCGGCATGATCTCGACGCGCATGAGCTGCGCGGTCACCGCTTCGCGCAGATGCTGGCTCATGGTCTCGAACAGATTGAAGGCTTCCGACTTGTATTCGTTGAGCGGGTCGCGCTGGGCGTAGCCGCGCAGCCCGACCACCTGGCGCAGATGATCGAGCATGACCAGATGCTCGCGCCACAAATGGTCAAGCGTCTGCAGCAGGATCGATTTCTCGACGTAGCGGATGACGTCCGAGCCCCATTGCGCGACCTTCGACGCCATGTGCTCGTCGGCGCGGCGCTCGACGCGGGTGAACAACTCCTCGTCGGCGATGCCCTCTTCCTTCGCCCATTCGTCGACCGGCAGTTCGATCCCGAGCACGCGCTTGAGCTCTTCCTTCAGGCCGGCCACGTCCCATTGCTCCGGATAGGCATTCTCCGGCACGTGCTTGGCGACCAGATCGTCGATGGCGTTGTGCCGCATGTCGGCGACGACTTCGGCGGCGGCAGCGTCCTGCATCCATTCGATGCGCTGGTCGAAGATGACCTTGCGCTGATCGTTCATCACGTTGTCGAACTTCAGGATGTTCTTGCGGATATCGAAGTTGCGCGCCTCGACCTTCTGTTGCGCCTTCTCCAGCGCCTTGTTGATCCAGGGATGGATGATCGCTTCGTTTTCCTTCAAGCCGAGCTTGGTCAGCATGCCGTCGAGCTTGTCGGTACCGAAGATGCGCATCAGATCGTCTTCGAGCGACAGGAAAAACTTCGAGTGGCCCGGGTCGCCCTGGCGTCCGGAACGGCCGCGCAGCTGATTGTCGATGCGGCGGCTCTCATGCCGCTCGGTGCCGAGCACATAAAGGCCGCCTGCGGCGAGCGCTATTTCCTTGAGTCGTGCGATTTGCGCGCGGATCTCGGCAGCACGCGGGTGCTTGTCGCGCGCCTGCCAGTCGTCGATTTCGGCCAGCTCCTGGCGGATGCGCATGTCGGGATTGCCGCCGAGCTGAATGTCGGTGCCGCGGCCGGCCATGTTGGTGGCGATCGTGATGGCGCCGGGAACGCCCGCCTGCGCGACGATATAGGCTTCCTGCTCGTGATAGCGCGCGTTGAGGATGGCGAAGACCTTGGCTTTGGAGGCGCCCTCGTCGCCGGAATAAAGCGCGGCAAAGGCGTTCGGGTCGGAGAAGTCGTGCTGCTCCCAGCCGTGCTGCCGCAGCATCTCGGCAAGCTGCTCGGACTTTTCGATCGAGGTGGTGCCGACCAGTACCGGCTGGCCGCGCGTCTTGCAGTCCTCGATCAGCGTCAGGATGGCGCGGAACTTCTCCGCCGAGGTGCGGTAGACCTCGTCATCGTCGTCGATGCGCACCATCGTCTTGTTGGTGGGAATCTCCAGCACTTCGAGATTGTAGATGTCCATGAACTCGTCGGCCTCGGTCGCGGCCGTGCCGGTCATGCCGGCGAGCTTGTCGTACATGCGGAAGTAGTTCTGGAAGGTGATCGAGGCGAGCGTCTGGTTCTCGGGCTGGATCGGCTGCCGCTCCTTGGCCTCGAGCGCCTGATGCAAGCCTTCCGAATAGCGCCGGCCCGGCATCATGCGGCCGGTGAACTCGTCGATGATGACGACCTCGCCGTTGCGGACGATATAGTCCTTGTCGCGCTGGAACAGCTTGTGCGCCCGCAAGGCCTGATTGACGTGATGCACGACCGAGACGTTCTCGACGTCGTAGAGTGAATCCGACTTGAGCAGATCGGCGGCGCGCAGCCCCTGCTCCATCTTTTCCATGCCGGCCTCGGTCAGCGTCACCGTGCGTTGCTTTTCGTCGACCTCGTAGTCGGATTTGTCGAGCGTCGGAATGTAGGCGTCGATGGTGTTGTAGAATTCGGAACGGTCGTCGAGCGGACCGGAAATGATCAGCGGCGTGCGCGCCTCGTCGATCAGGATCGAGTCGACCTCGTCGACGATGGCGTAGACGTGGCCGCGCTGCACCATGTCCTCGAGCCGGTATTTCATGTTGTCGCGCAGATAGTCGAAGCCGAGCTCGTTGTTGGTGCCGTAGGTGACGTCGCAATCGTATTGCTTCTTGCGCTCGGTATCGTCGAGGCCGTGCACGATGACGCCGACCGAGAGCCCGAGAAACGTGTAGATCTGCCCCATCCACTCGGCGTCGCGCTTGGCGAGATAGTCGTTGACGGTGACGACATGCACGCCGCGGCCGGACAGCGCGTTCAGATAGACCGGGAGCGTCGCGACCAGCGTCTTGCCTTCGCCGGTCTTCATCTCGGAAATCTTGCCCTCGTGCAGCACCATGCCGCCGATGAGCTGAACGTCGAAATGGCGCTGGCCGAGCGCGCGCTTGCCGGCCTCGCGCACCGTGGCGAAAGCGGGGACGAGAATGTCGTCGAGGGTGGCGCCGTCGGCGAGCCTTTTCTTGAACTCTTCGGTGCGCGCGCGCAGCGCTTCGTCGGAGAGCTGCTCGATCTCCTTCTCCAGTGCGTTGATGGCATCGACCTGCGGCCGGTAGGTGCGGATGCGCCGGTCATTGGAGGAACCGAACAGCTTGCGAGCGACTGCGCCGATCATCGCGACTTCATCCTTCCAGATGGGGATTGCGCCACACGCTTAACTTCCTCGCTCTTAGACCAAGCGGCGGAAAATGCAGGGCTATTCGGGCTTCTGCAAGGCGACGTCGGCAAGGTATTCGGGGCGCCAAAGGTCCTCGTCGAGACATAGGAGGGGGTGGTTTTATTGTCAATGCGAAGGCTTTCTTTACGCGCCGGCGCCTAAGGCGAGCTTCCCGCCGCGCGCAGGAACTTCAAATCGGCGGCACCAGGCTCATTTCTGCCATTGCCAAGCGGATATGATTCGGCGAGTGTCCGCGCCAGCCAGACGGCGGCTCTGCAAGGCGTTTCAACATTACCAAAGGGTCACGTTCTAAAGGATCAGTTTCATGGCCTTCCTTCGCCCATTCGTTTCTCGCGCACTCGGCGCGCTCGCTTGCGTCGCCTTGTTAACAGTCACCGTCCCTCTAGCACCGGTCCCTTATGCGGGTGTGGCGCGCGCCGCCGACGAGGATCCGGTGGTCGCCCGCGTTAACGGCGTCGATATCCGTCAGAGCGACCTCGCCTTCGCCGAGGAGGAGATCGGCGCCAATATGCCGACGATACCGCCGGAGCAGAAGCGCGATTACCTCGTCAACTATCTCGTCGACGTGATCGTGCTCTCGCAAGCGGCCGAGAAGCAGAAATTGGGTGACCGGCCGGATGTGAAGCGGCGGCTCGCCTTCGATCACAACCGCCTCTTGATGGAATCGCTGCTGCAGGACTCCGGCAAGTCGGCGCTGTCCGACGAAGCGGAACGCAAGGTTTATGACGAAGCCGTCAAGCAGGTGAAGAACGAGGAAGAGGTGCACGCTCGCCACATCCTCGTCCCCACCGAAGACGAAGCCAAGGCCATCCTCGCTCAGCTCAAAGGCGGCGCCGATTTCGCCGCGCTCGCCAAGGAAAAGTCGAAGGACCCCGGCGCGGCCGAGGGCGGCGATCTCGGCTATTTCACCAAGGAACAGATGGTCCCGGAATTCGCCGAGGTGGCGTTCAAGCTCGGCAAGGGACAATTGTCCGACCCGGTGAAGACCCAGTTCGGCTGGCACATCATCAAGGTCGAGGACAAGCGGACCCGGCCGACGCCGACCTTCGAACAGGTCAAGCCTCAGATCGAAAATTATGTCGCCCACCGCGCACAGGCGGAGATGGTGGAAAACCTGCGCAAGTCGGCGACCGTCGAGCGCCTCGACAAGCCGGCGGCTGCCGACCCGTCGCTCAATCCGGCCGCGCCCGCGAAGAAGTAGTCATTCAACTGTCATTTCCCGGACGCGTCGCAGCGTGCAACGGTGCGCCGCTAATCTTCGCTGACTCCGGTGTCCGATCCCGGGTCTGCAGCGCACCATGTCATGGTGCGCCGCGCCCGGGAAAAGGACTGGACGCCTCGCTCAATCTCGCCACGCTGGCGAATAAATCGTCAGCAAGTCTCCACATCGCTATTGCCGTCATCCTGAGGTGCGCGCTAAAGGCGCGCCTCGAAGGGTGACGGTGGGTCGAAACCGTCACGCTTCGAGGCTCGCTTCCCTCGCACCTCAGGGTGACGGACTATGTCCACCAGCATTTCCCCGCTCGCGCCTGCATCCTTTCCCGAAATGCCGCCGGTCGATGGCGTGCGGCTTGCGACCGCGGCGGCCGGCATCCGCTATCCCGGACGCACCGACGTGCTGCTCGCGCTGCTCGACGAAGGCACCGTCGTGTCGGGCGTGTTCACGCGCTCGAAATGCCCGTCGGCGGCGGTCGATTGGTGCCGCGAGCGGATCAATGGCGGGCGGGCGCGCGCGCTCGTGGTCAATTCCGGCAATGCCAATGCCTTTACGGGAAAGTCGGGCAAGGCGTCGACCAAGCTGACCGCCGAGATTGCCGCCGAAGCCGCAGGCTGCAAACCGGCCGATGTGTTCCTTGCCTCGACCGGTGTGATCGGCGAGCCGCTCGATGCGACCAAATTCAGCGGCGTTATGGATGGCCTCACGGCGGACGCGAAGGCCGGCGACTGGCATTCGGCGGCGAAAGCGATCATGACCACCGACACCTTTCCGAAGGGCGCGGCCGCCATGGTCGGCATGAACCGCACGGCGGTGACGATCTGCGGCATCGCCAAGGGCGCCGGCATGATCGCGCCCGACATGGGCACGATGCTGTCGTTCATCTTCACCGATGCGCCGATCGCGCCGGCCGTGCTCAAGGCGCTGTTGCGTGACGGCGTCGAGGATACCTTCAACGCGGTGACCATCGACGGCGACACTTCGACCTCCGACACGCTCCTTGCCTTCGCCACCGGGGCTGCGGCTGCGCGCGGCGTCGAGAAGATTACGCGGCTATCCGATCCGCGGCTCGCTTCTTTCCGCAAGGGCTTCAATTCCGTACTGGCGGACCTTGCCGAGCAGGTGGCGCGCGACGGCGAAGGTGCGCGCAAGCTCGTTGAGATCACGGTCGAGGGCGCGACCTCGAAAAAATCCGCGCGGCGGATCGCGATGTCGATCGCGAACTCGCCGCTGGTGAAGACCGCGATCGCCGGCGAGGACGCCAATTGGGGCCGCGTGGTGATGGCCGTGGGCAAGGCCGGCGAGCCGGCCGACCGCGATCGGCTGGCGATCTGGTTCAACGGCATCCGCGTCGCGCACAAGGGCGCGCGCGATCCGGCCTATGACGAGGCAGCGGTATCGGCGGCGATGAAGCAATCCGAGATCACGCTGAAGGTCGCGCTCGGCCTCGGCAAAGGCCGCGACCGGGTGCTGACCTGCGATCTCACCAAGGAGTACGTCGTCATTAACGGCGACTATCGGTCGTGATGGCGCAGGATGGGTCGAACGAAGCGAGACCCATCTTTGTTTGACCTGCGCATTTGGTCAGTGCGGTTCACGCAATGGGTCTTTCTTTGTTCAGCCCATCCTACCGACTTTTAACCATCGCAATGAAACTTCGGATTGAGCCCGTGCCTTTGAACAGCCTTTTACCATGCCCTCTTTAAGGTGATTTCCGGCCGTGAGCGTCAAACTCGTTCTTGTCGCCGCCTGCGCGCTGATCGATCCCGACGGACGCGTGCTGCTGGCGCAGCGCCCCGAAGGAAAAGCGATGGCGGGCTTGTGGGAATTTCCGGGCGGCAAGGTCGAGCCGGGCGAACGGCCGGAGACGACTTTGATCCGCGAATTGAATGAGGAGTTGGGAATCGCCGTCAAGGAAGAGTGCCTCGCGCCGCTGACCTTTGCGAGCCATCTGTATCCCGACTTCCACCTGTTGATGCCGCTCTATGTCTGCCGGCGCTGGGAAGGGATCGTACAGCCGCGGGAAGCGCAGACACTCAAATGGGTGCGGCCGAACGATCTGCGCAACTATCCGATGCCGCCTGCCGACGAGCCTTTGATTCCGCACCTGACGACGCTGTTGTGACGCGCGGTTTGTAATGCTTTTGGGGGAGAGGTGATGTTTGAGTTTTCGAAACCCGCAGCCGGCCGTTTGCTTGGCCGATTCCTGCGCGACGAAAGCGGCACGAGCGCCATCGAGTATGCGATCATCGCTTCCGGCGTTTCCATTGTCATTGTCGGAACGGTCGCGACTTTGGGCACCGCCGTGAAGGGCTTCTACAGCAACGTCGCCGACGCGCTGAAGTGAAGTTCTTTAAGTCATTCCGGCCGAGCCGCGCGAAGCGATCATTCCTCAAACCGCTCGGCCTCGCGAAAGCGTAGGACCCAGTGACACGTCCGGCTGGATTCCCGCCTTCGCGGGAATGAGCGGCAGCCCTACCGTCTCGCCTTTTCCCCGGTTGAAACCTCGCGCGTGCCGAGCGCGTCGGCGAGCCGCGCTTGCGCCGAGCCTGGCTTGAGCGGCTGCTGCTGGCTCGGATGCGGCGCCCAGCCCAAAAGCCAGGCGATCTCGAACGTCGCGCGCAGGCGGCCGTCGGCATCAGCAAAGCGCTGGGCGTAAATCTCGGCCATGCGCATCAGCGTCGCGCGCTTGAGCGGCGTGCGGCGGCGATCGAGGAGAGCGTTGGTCGCGCCCATGCGGCGCAGATCGTGCATCAGCGCGAAGACGGTGCCATAGCGCACCGTGATCCGATCCACATCGGTGACCGGCAGCGCAAAGCCCGCGCGTTGCAGCAGCGCGCCGAGATCGCGCACATCGGCAAACGGCGCAATCCGCGGCGAGATTCCGCCTTCGATTTCGCTTTCGGCCGCGGCGAAGGATTGCCGCAGCTCGGTCAGCGTGTCGCCGCCGGCGAGCGCCGCAACAAACAAACCGTCAGGCTTGAGCACGCGGCGGATTTGCACGAGCGCGCCCGGCAGGTCGTTGACGAATTGCAGCGACAGCCCGGAAACAACGAGATCGAAAACGGCCGAACCGAATGGCAGCGCCTCCTCGTCGGCGATGACGAAGCGCGTTCCACTTCCTTCCCTTTCAGGAAGCGCGGCACCCGCCGAGATGACGGTGCCGACCGAGGGAATGCCGGCGAGCGCCGCGCGCAACGCGTCGCCCGGCGTGCCGAGATCGAGCACAAGATCGAAGCGGCGCAGCACGGCAGCGAGCCGCTCGGCGAGATCGGTGGCGACGCGATCGAGCAGAAACGTTTCCGCTCCCGCCGCCACGGCACGACGGCGGCGCGCGCGCAGCAGCAGGCGATCGAAGATCAGCGGGCCATGTGATGACTCAGGTCGTGACGGCTCAGGCATGGGCAATTGTCTCACGTCCTCGGCGGGGTGTCCTGGGCGCAACGCAGCACGCAAGTGGTGCGTTGCAGAACCGAGACCTTATCAAACACCGAGTTCGTCACGGCCCCGGATCTGCCGCGCACCGTTTCATGCTGCGCCGCGTCCGGGGAGCACCACAGCTTCACAACACCGGCGCGGGCGGGTAGCGTTCCAATATGGGGGAGCCGGTCAGCATCGCAGCACTTCCGCGGCTCAAGCGCGCCGCGGAAACCGCCCGCGCGGTGCTGCGCGCCGCGCTCGATCTCGCTTTGCCGCGGTTGTGCGCGGTCTGCCGCGAGCCGGTCGAGGGCGAAGGGCTCTGCCCGGCCTGCTGGTCGAAGCTCTCTTTCATCACCCGGCCTTATTGCGAACGGCTCGGCATTCCCTTTGTCTACGATCCCGGCCCCGGCATCCTCTCCATGGAAGCGATCGCCGACCCGCCGGCCTACCAGCGTGCGCGCGCCGCCGTGCGCTTCGACGACATGTCGCGGGCGCTGGTGCATGCGCTCAAATATGGCGACCGGCTCGACCTTGCGCCGATGATGGGCCGCTGGCTGTCGCAAGCCGGCCGCGAGCTTTTGGCCGAGGCCGATGTGCTGGTGCCGGTGCCGCTGCACTGGCGGAGGCACTGGGCGCGGCGCTTCAACCAGTCGGCCGTGCTGGCCGCCGCCGTTTCCAAGGCGAGTGGCGTGCCGATCGCCGCCCGCGCGCTCAAGCGCGTGAAATTCACCGCCCAGCAGGTCGGGCTGTCGCGCACCCAGCGCGCCGCCAATATCCAAGGCGCCTTCCGGGTCCCACCTGACGGCAAAGCCGAGGTGGTGGGCCGGAGGCTCGTTCTGGTCGACGACGTCCTCACCTCAGGGGCGACCGTCGAAGGCTGCGCCAAGGCGCTGCTGCGGGCCGGTGCCCGGAACGTCGACGTGCTGGTGTTCGCCAGGGTTGCCGAGGGAGGCCGAACATCCATATAAAGAGTTGATAAACTTAGGAAAGTCGTGAACTTAACGGCTCGTTATGGCTTCTGTCGAAATCTACACAAGAAAATTCTGCTCCTACTGCCACTACGCCAAGGAGCTATTGTCCCGGAAAGGGGTGGCCTTCCGTGAGATCGACGTCACGGGGAACGCGGATATGCGCCGGCAAATGACCGAACGCGCCCAAGGGCGTGACACATTTCCACAGATCTTCATCGGCTCGAAGCATATCGGCGGCTGCGATGAGCTTTACGCGCTCGAGGATGCTGGCGAACTCGATCCGCTGTTGCAAGGTGAGGAACGACCTGCATGAGCGCGCCAGGAAGTTCGGTTTTTAAGGTCGGCTTGGTGCAGATGCGCTCGGGGCTCGAGCCCGCCGCCAATCTCGCGGCGGCGCGCGGCTTGATCGAACAGGCGGCACAGGCCGGCGCGGACTATGTACTCACGCCTGAGATGACCAACATCATGGAGATCAAGCGCGAACGGCTGTTCGCCGCGATCACCGAAGAGGAGCGCGATCCGACGCTCGCGGCGTTGCGCGAGACCGCGCGCAAGCATTCGATCTATCTGCACATCGGTTCGCTTGCGATCAAAGTCTCGCACGACAGGGCGGCGAACCGCTCGTTCCTGATCGACCGCCGCGGCGACATCGTCGCGCGCTACGACAAGATCCACATGTTCGACGTCGATCTCGCCAACGGCGAGAGCTATCGCGAATCGAACAATTTCCGGCCCGGCGATTTGGCGGTGCTGGCCGATCTGCCGTGGGGCCGGCTTGGCCTTACGGTCTGCTACGATCTCCGCTTCCCTGCGCTTTATCGCGCGCTCGCGGAGGCCGGCGCATCGTTTCTGGCAATTCCGGCCGCGTTCACCAAGCAGACCGGCGAAGCGCATTGGCACGTGCTGATGCGGGCGCGCGCGATCGAAAACGGCTGCTTCGTCTTTGCCGCCGCGCAAGGCGGTGCGCACGAAAACGGCCGCGCAACTTTCGGCCATTCGCTGGTGGTCGATCCCTGGGGCCAAGTGCTTGCCGAGGCAGGCGATGAGCCCGGGATCATTCTCGCCGATGTGGATCCGGCCGCGGTCGCCGCGGCGCGTGCGCGTATTCCCTCGCTGCTCCATGGGCGGCGCTTCGAAGTGATCGAGCCGATGGCCGAGCCGACCCATCTGCGCGCGGTGCGAGGGTCGCCATGATCCGCTACACGCTCAATTGCGATCAGGGCCATACGTTCGAGAGCTGGTTCGCCAACTCTGCGGCCTACGACAAGCAGGCCAAGCGTTCTCTGATCGCCTGCCCGGTTTGCAATTCCACCAAGGTCGAGAAGGCGATCATGGCGCCGCGGCTTGGCCGCAGTGAAGCCGCCGACGAGCCTGCAGCGCCAAAGCCGGTGCCGACGCCCGCACCCGCCGTCGCACCGCCTGCTTCCCCTTCGCCGGTCGCGATGATGTCGCCGGTGGAGCGCGAACTGCGCACCAAGCTCAAGGAGCTGCGCGAGCATATCGTCAAGAACGCGGACTATGTCGGGCCGCGCTTTCCCGAGCAGGCGCGCAAGATCCATTACGGCGAAGTCGAGCACCGCTCGATCTACGGCGAGGCGACGGCCGAAGAGGCCGAGGAACTGCACGAAGAAGGCATCGCCTTCGCTCCGCTGCCGGTCCTGCCGGACGAGTTTAACTGAGGCGTCTCGTTTCCTCCCCCGGCAACGGGGGAGGTGGCGAGTGAAACGAGCCGGAAGGGCCCCCTCCACCGCCCTGCGGGCGGTCCCTCTCCCGCAATGCGTGGGCGGATAGAAGTCAATAAGCCCACAGCAACAGCGCGACGCCTGCGACGACGAGCAACATGCCGAGCGCTTCGCGCGCGGAGGTGCGCTGGCCGAAGGCAATGCGCGCGACGAGCTGCGCGAACAGAACTTCGATCAGCGCCAGCGTGCGCACGCTCGCGGCCGTGGCGAGCGCAAAGGCCAAGAACCAGAATTGCGAAGCGACCGCGCCGGCGAGGCCCGCGGACAGCGAAGGCTTCCACGCGCGGAAAATCGCAAACAGAACCGTGGGGCTGCGCAGCGCCAGATACACCGACAACACGACCGCTTGCATGGCGATGCCGACCGCGAGCGTGAACGTCGCCGCCATTACGTAGTTGGGCAGGGCGAGATCGAGAATGGCGCCGCGAAAGCCGATCGCCGAAAGCGCGAACATGCCGCCGGAGGCAAGCCCGATCAGCGTCGGCCTTATCCCCCCGATCATGCCGCCAGGTTTTGTCGACATGATCACGACGCCTGAGGTGGCGACGATGATGGCGGTCATCATCGGGACCGTCACCGTGTCGCCGAGGAACAGAAGGCCGAAGACCGCCACCTGGATCGGCTCGGTCTTGATGTAAGCGATGGTGACCACGAACGAGCGCTCGCCCATGGCGGCGAGCATGAGCGCGGTGGCGGCGACTTGCGCGAAGGCGCCGAGGATCGCCCAAGGCCAGAACGACAAGCCCGGCCGCGGCAAGGACGCGCCGGTGGCCAGCATGACGCCGAGCAGAAAAACGATCACGAATGGAAAGCCGAACAGAAAACGCACATGGGTCGCGCCGACGGTGCCGAGCTTGCCCGTCAGCTCGCGCTGCATGGCGTTGCGCAGCGTCTGCATGAAGGCGGCGATGACGGTGAAGACGGCCCACAGCCAGGGCGTGACCAACTGCGTCAAGCCGGCTTCTCCGCCACCACCATGTAATTGACGTCCGTGTCGCGCGAGAGCTGCCAGCGGTCGGCCATAAGATTGTAGATGACGCCGCTTTCGCCGGTGATGTGCAGCCCGCTCTGTTCGATCGCGATCTCGAGTTCGTCAGGCGTGACGAACTTGTCCCATCGGTGGGTGCCGCGCGGCAGCCAGCGCAAGATGTATTCGGCGCCGACGATGGCGAACGCGAAGCTCTTTGCCGTGCGGTTGAGCGTGGCGACGAACAGAAGCCCGCCGGGCTTCACCATCGCGCCCGCGTGCGCGATGAAGAGGCCGACATCGGTGACATGCTCGACCACTTCCATGGCGAGCACGACGTCGAACCTTTCGCCGGCCTCCGCCAACTGCTCTACGGTCGTGTCGCGGTAGTCGATGGTGAGACCCGACTGCGCGGCGTGGGCCTGTGCCACCGCAATGTTCTTTGCCGAAGGATCGGCGCCGACCACCGACGCGCCGAGCCGCGCCAGCGGCTCACACAGGATGCCGGCCCCGCAGCCGATATCGAGGAAGCGCAAGCCCGAAAGGCTATCGAGGCTCTTCGGATCGCGGCCGAAATGCTCGGCCGTGCGGTCGCGGATGTAGGCCAGCCGGACCGGATTGAACTTGTGCAACGTGGCCATCGGCCCGTGCGGGTCCCACCACTCGCCGGCGAGCCGCGAGAAGCGGGCCACTTCGTCCTGGTCGACGGTTTCGGCGCCGTTCGGTTGCGGGTTCATGCGAAAGCCTTTTCCTAGGGCGTCTCTTGTGACCTGATTTTCCGGCGCTGAAAAGGGCCACGGCCCACTTGCCGGCGGCGGCGCAAGAGCGCGTTGCGCTCGCTGCCAAGCTGAAGGAGGATATGCGCGACGAGCGCGCGATGGCTAATGTTAAATCGTCATCGCGCTCTAGATCTTTGGTGGAGCATGATCTTTTCGGAAAACCGGTACCCACTTTTCCGGATCATGCTCTAATGTCCTGAGCACGATAAAAACGGGGGAGGAAGCGATGCAAAAACTTCTGTGCGGCCTTGCGGGATTGGCGACGGCGTTCGCCATCGCCGGCGGCCCGGCGCTGGCCCAGGACACTATCAAGATCGGCATCATCAATGCGTATTCGGGCCAGTTCGCCGACACCGGCATCCAGCTCGACAGCGGCATCAAGCTCTATGTGAAGCAGCACGGCGACATGGTGGCCGGCAAGAAGCTCGAATTCATCCGCAAGGATGTCGGCGGCGTGGCGCCCGATCTCGCCAAAAGGCTGGCGCAGGAACTGATCGTGCGCGATCACGCCGACATTTTCGCGGGCTTTGCGCTGACGCCGAACGCGCTCGCGGTCGCCGACATTTCCGCCGAGGCCAAGAAGTTCATGGTGGTGATGAACGCGGCCACCTCGATCATCACGACAAAGTCTCCCTATATCGCCCGCACGTCGACGACCACGCCGCAGCTCAACCAGACGCTCGGCACCTGGGCGGCCAAGAAGGGCGTGAAAACCGCCTACACGATGGTGTCCGATTACGGCCCCGGCATCGACGCCGAAGGCGCCTTCCATACCGGCTTCAAAGAGGCCGGCGGCCAGATCGTCGGCTCGGTGCGCTTCCCGGTGGCCAATCCGGACTTCTCCGCCTTCGTGCAGCGCGCCAAGGACGCCAATCCGGACGCGATCTACATCTGGATCCCGGGCGGCGCCCAGCCCGCCGCGGTCGGCAGGGCGCTGGCCGAGCGCGGCATCGATCCGGCCAAGGTCAAGGTGATGGGACAGGATTCGCTCGCTTTCGAAAGCGCGCGCAAGAGCATGGGCGAGATCGCGCTCGGCATCATCACCGTGAGCAACTACGATTCCAACATCGACACGCCGCTTAATCATGAATTCGTCAAAGCCTATAATGAGGAGTTCCACCGTAACCCAGACATCTACTCGATCGGCGGCTATGACGGCACGCGGCTCATCTACGAAGCGCTGAAGAAGACCAACGGCAACGCCGACGGCGAAGCGCTGATCGCCGCCGCCAAGGGCATGAGCTGGGAAAGCCCGCGCGGTCCGCTCACCATCGATCCAGAAACCCGCGACGTCATCCAGACCGTGCACATCTTCCAGGTCGAGAAGGTCGGCGACCAGCTTCTCAACGTGGAAATCGACAAGGTCGAGAACGTCAAGGATCCGGTGAAGGAGCGCATGAAGCACTGAGGGAAATTTCTCAGAGCGCAAAGGCTGCCGCTCATGCCTCCAGTGTTCGGCGTGCTGTTCGACGGGCTGGCCTACGGGATGCTTTTGTTCCTGCTCTCGGTCGGCCTGTCAGTCACGCTCGGGATGATGAACTTCGTCAACCTGGCGCATTGCAGCTTCGCCATGCTGGGCGGCTACGTGACCGTGACCTTGATGAATGCGCTCGGCTGGCCGTTTCTGGCGACCTTGCCGGTCGCTTTCGTGGCGGCGGCCGCCGCCAGCGTCGTGCTGGAACGCGTGTTCTTCCGCCGCTTCTATCGCGCCAGCGATCTCGAGCAATGCTTGCTCACGATCGGCGTGGTGTTCGTCTCGATCGCGGCCGCAGCCTATATCTACGGCACCGATCAGCAGCCGCTGCAGTTGCCGGCCTATCTGCGCGGCTCATTCGTGTTCGGCGGATTGAATTTCGCGGCGTATCGGCTGTTTCTGATCGCGGTTGCGCTTTTGATCACCGTCGCGCTGATCGGCGGTATCGAGACCACTCGTTTCGGCGCGCAGGTGCGTGCGGCGGTGAACAATCAGCGCATGGCGCGCGGGCTCGGCATCAATGTCGATGTGCTGTTCGCCATCACGTTTGCGCTCGGCAGCGGGCTTGCCGGACTGGGCGGCGCGCTCGCGGTCGCGATGGTCGGGCTCGACCCGTCCTTCGCCTTTACGTATCTGATCTACGTTTTGATCGTCGTTTCGGTCGGCGGGCTTGGCTCGATCGCCGGCTCTTTCGCCGCCGCCATGGTGCTCGGCGTCAGCGATATTGCCGGCAAATATTACGTGCCGGCCATCGGTTCCGTTCTCATCTATTTGGTGATGATCGTGCTCCTGATGTGGCGGCCGCTCGGCCTGTTCGGGAGGCGCTAGCGCATGATCCCGAAAAGTGGAAGCCGGTTTTCGGAACAGATCATGCGCCAACAAAGTCCCATGACTGATCAGGCGCTTGCGGCTCCGCGCGATTATCTGCAGGCGCAAATCCGCTGGCATTGGGGCGAGATCGTCTTCTGGCTGGCGACGCTTTTGCCTTTCGTCCTCACGCCATCCTATCTGGTGCTGGGAAGCCAGATCGCGATCACGGCGCTGTTTGCGCTCTCGCTCGATCTGATCCTCGGCTTCTGCGGCATCGTCTCGCTCGGCCACGCCGCCTATTTCGGCGTCGGCGCCTACACGGCGGGGCTGCTCTCCAAATGGGGTTTCGGCGAGCCGCTATCGGGGCTTGTCCTTGCCGCGCTCGCCGCCGGCATATTCGGCTATCTGACGAGCTTCATCATCGCGCGCTTCCGGCATCTGGCCTTGATCATGCTCACGCTCGGGCTTGCGTTGCTGCTGCAGGAAATCGCCAACAGCGCAAGCTGGCTCACCGGCGGCTCCGATGGCCTGCAAGGCATCCACACCTGGCCGATCTTCGGCCGCTTCCGCTTCGATCTTTACGGCTACACGGCCTACAGTTATTCGCTCGCGCTCTTGTTTATTGTTTTTTTGGTTGCGCGGCGGTTGATCCATTCGCCGTTCGGGTTGGCGCTACGCGGCATCCGCGAGAACGCGACCCGCATGCCGGCGATCGGCGCGGCGACGCGTGGACATATCCGCACGATCTACACGATTGCCGCGGCGATCGCCGGCATCGCCGGCGCGCTGTTGGCGCAAACGACCGAAACGGTTTCGCTCGAAGTCTTAGGCTTTCAACGCTCTGCCGACGTGCTGGTGATGCTGATCCTCGGCGGCACCGGCCGGCTTTATGGCGGGCTCATCGGGGCCGCCGTCTATATGATCGCGCGCGATCAATTTTCCGGGCTCAATCCGCAATATTGGTATTTCTGGATCGGGCTCATTTTGATTGCGGTGGTCATGCTGCTGCCGAAAGGCATCCTCGGCGGGCTTTCGTTGCTCACGCCGCGCACGAGGGAAAAGCCGTGAGTGAGATCGCGCTGTCCGCCCGCGGCCTTTTCAAGAGCTTCGGCTCGCTGGTCGTCGCTTCCGACATCGAACTGACATTGCCGGCCGGCGCGCGCTATGCGCTGATCGGCCCGAACGGCGCCGGCAAGACGACGCTGATCAATCTCATGACCGGCATGCTGCGGCCGGACGCCGGCCGCATTTTGCTCGATGGCACCGACATCACCGCGCTGCCGCCGGAGCAGCGGGTCAAGCGCGGGCTCGTGCGCACCTTTCAGATCAATGCGCTGTTCCCGCATCTCACCGCGCTCGAATCGGTCACGCTCGCGGTGTGCGAACGCACGCGCGCCGTGCGCACCTGGTGGCGCAAAGTCAGCGCCTACCGGCACGAGATCGACGAGGCCTATGACATCTTGGCAGCGCTGTCGCTCACCGCCGTCTGTCATCGGCCGACCCGCGAGCTTGCCTATGGGCAGCAGCGCCTCCTGGAAATCGCGCTCGCCATGGCGACGCGGCCGAAGGTCTTGCTGCTCGACGAGCCGGCCGCCGGCGTGCCGCGTGAGGACAGCGCGGAATTGTTTGCGGCCATCGCCGGATTGTCGCGCGAAATCACGGTGCTGTTCATCGAGCACGACATGGAGCTGGTGTTTCGCTTCGCCTCACGCGTGATCGTGCTGGTCGGCGGCCGCGTGCTGGTCGAGGGCACGCCGCACGAGATCGCTTCCGACCCGCAGGTGCGCGCGGTCTATCTCGGCCGGGCGATGGCGAAGGTGCCGCATGGCTGAGCCGTTGATCGCATTCGACGACGTGCGCGCCGGCTATGGCTCCGCCGTGGTGCTCGACGGCGTCAGCTTGGCTTTGCCGGAGCGCGGCAGCCTGGCCGTGCTCGGCAGAAACGGCGTCGGCAAATCGACGCTGATGCTCACCATCATGGGCTATACGCAAATCGCGCGCGGCCGCATCGCTTGGCGCGGCGAAAATATAACGCGGCGCCCGCCGCATCGCCGAGCGCTCGCGGGCATCGGCTGGGTGGCGCAGGAGCGCGAGATTTTCACCACCCTGACGGTGGAGGAAAATCTCAACGTCGCCGCCCGCCCCGGCCGGTGGGATCTCGCCGCCATCTACGATCTATTTCCGCGGCTCGCCGAGCGGCGGCGAAATCTCGGCAATCAATTGTCCGGCGGCGAGCAGCAGATGCTGGCGATCGCGCGCGCGCTGATGACCAATCCGGCGCTGCTGTTGCTCGACGAGCCGCTCGAAGGCCTGGCCCCGATCGTCGTCGAAGAACTCGCCGCCGCCATCCAGCGCATGGCGAGCGAAGACTCGATGGCGTTCATTCTGGTCGAGCAGCATGCCGATATCGCGCTGTCGCTGACGCAGAATGCGATCGTGCTGGAACGCGGCCGCATTGTTTATCACGGTGCTTCGGCGTCGTTGCTTGCCGATCACGCCGCGCTCGACCGGCTGATCGGGCTGCGGCTGGCGGAGGTGTGACTTCGTCATGCTGAGAGGACGCTCGGCATTTCAATCGCGTTCGCATTAGCCATCGCGCGAAGCTCTTCCCACAGCTTTCCCGGGATCGGAATGCCGGACTTCCGCCGCGCGGCTTCCGTGCGCGCGGCGCGCTCGCCGGGCAGTCGAATTTCGTCAACACCCGCTTGACGCGGCAGCGATTTGATCACCGTAGCAAGCGCATCTGCATCGCGCGCGAAATCGGCGACCGGCCGGAAGGCCGCGACATCGACCGCGAGGATCGCGATGTTCTGCGACAGCGATTTGCGCCGCTCCGGCCCAAGCGCACGCGCCTGGATCGGCGCGCCCGCCAGCACGCTCGCCAGCATCTCGAACATGAAGCCGAGCCCCGAACCCTTGGCGCCGCCGAGCGGCAGCAAAATCTCGGCGCGGTTCGGGTCGGTGGTCGGCTCACCCTCCTTGGTCAATGCGCTGTTCGGCGGCAGCGACGCGCCGGTGGCGCGGGCCTGCAGGATCGTGCCGTTGGAGATGGCGCTCGTCGCCATGTCGAGAATAACGGCGCCGTCGCCACTCGGCACCGCGATCGCGATCGGACTTGTTCCGAGGCTTGCAACGCGGGCGCCGTGATAGGCGACGAAAGCGGGCCCGGCGCCCATGATCATTGCAACGCAGCCGCGCTCCGCCATCCACTGCACGTAGCGGCCGATGGCGCCGGTGTGGGTCGTGTCGCGCACGAGGCCGAAGCACACGCCGGCCTTGGCGGCGCGCTCGGCGGCAACCGCGATGGCCTGCATCATCGCCACCGGGCCGAAGCCCCGCCCGCCGTCGAGCACGAATGTCGCGGCGCGGTCCTGCGCGAGCGACGGCTTTGCCGCGACATCGATCTCGCCGCGCTCGATCATGCGCAGATAGAACGGCAAGCGGGAAACGCCGTGTCCGTCGACACCGCGGAGATTGGCCCAGACCAATCCGTCGGCGACCACGGCCGCGTCTTCGGGACGCGCGCCCTTGCCTTCAAGCGCCTCGCGGATGAAGCGGAACAGTTCTTCGTGCCCGACGATGATTTTGTTTTGGCTCAAGCTCTGGTTCTCTGATCTTTCGATATGGGCACGGCATCGCTGGTCATGCGCGCGCAGGAAAATATGTGTCGAGCCAGCCGCGCAGCACGGTCCACACGCGCGCGGAATTCTCGTTGAACAGAAAATGGTCGACACCGCTGAACAGATGCAGCTCGGCCGGCTGCCCGGCGCGCTCAAACAGCGCGATCGACTGCTCGGTCGGTGTCACGGAATCATTGGCCGCGTGGATCAGAAGGAGCGGCCGCGGTGCGATCTTGCCGACCACGTCCTCGGCGCGAAAGTCGAGCATGCTTTGCGCCGTCTCGGCCGGAAACATTTCCACCGCATTGGCGGCGAGCATCTCGACTTTCTGCCTGTCCAAGCGCTCGCGCACATGCCCTGGGATCGGAACGATGGCGTCGCGCGGGACCATCAGCGACTTGCCGGTGCGCGCGCGATGAGCGCGGCCTTCCTCCAGCATGGCGGTGAATTTGGCCCAGGCTTCCGGCGTCGCATGCTGACCGCGAAATTTGCGTTCGCCGTGCCCCCAGCCGCCGTTGGAGATCACCGCGGCGATGCGCGGATTCGTTCCGGCCGCATACACGGCGACCGCGCCGCCGAAGCTCGAGCCGATCACGCCGATGCGATCCGGATCGACCGCCGGATGCCGGGCGAGAAAATCGAGCGCGTTGCCGAGATCCTCGACCTGTTCGAGACAGATGACCCGGCCGAACTCGCCTTCGCTCTTGCCGCAGCCGCGCATGTCGAAGCGGAGCGTGACATAGCCGAATTCGTTCAGCACCCGGGTCGGCTGTCGTACGCCCTCCGAGTCGCTGTTGGTGCCGAAACCGTGCAGCACCAGAAAGGCCGAACGCTTTTCGCCCGGCCGCAAGTCCGCCGGCACGCCGAGCGCGCCATGGAGCCGCAGGCCGGCCGATGGAATGCTGACGATCATTTCTTCCATGTTGGGGACGGTGTCGCAGATCAGAGGGGACTGCAAGCCGGTGTCGCTTCAACTCGCGACGAACAGAATGGCCGTCTCGCTGCGCTCCAGTATTGCGGCCGCGGTGTTGCCGAAGAACAAGGTCTCGCCCGGCCGGCGCGTGACGCCGAGCACGATCAAGTCGTAACCGCCGCGCTCGGCGGCCTTGAGGATCGCATCTTCGGGGGCGACATCGAGGCGGAGCGCGGTCCGTATGCGCGCGTCGTAACGGTCCGCCAGCTCGGCGATGTCCTTGAGCACGGCCTCCTCGTTGCGCCGCAGCGCAGCGCCGCGGCGGATGCGGCCGCGCCGTTCGCCGTCGGAACGGCCGCTCGCCACATACAGCGCGCTGACCCGCGAGCCGCCGGACCGGGCGAGCGCAAATGCGACCTCGGCGGCGCGGCGGGACACATCCGTGCCGTTGACCGGAATGAGAATTCGGCCGATCGGCTCATTGCCGTGGGCGAGATCGCCGCCGGCGATGGCCACCGCAAGCGCCCCATCGAAGCCGTCGGCGATGCGCGTGATCTCCGGGCTGAAGCCGCCGCGTGGACCGCGGGTGTTTTCAATGCCGACGATCAGGAGATCGTAGCCCTTCTGCGCCTCGTCGGCGATTGCCCTGGAGCTTGCGGCTCTTCGCGCGCGCGTTGTCACCTCGACCGCACCGCGTGTTTGCTCGTCCGGGTGCGCCGCAAGCGTGACGGTGTTTTCGGCGGCCTCCTGAACCTTTCGCTGCGACTCTTGTTGGCGTTTTTCGAGCCGCGCGGCCCGGCCATCGTCCGGGGCCGAGCTGGATGATGGTTGTCGGCTTGACACCCGAACCCGCGATCGCGCCGCCAATGCGCGACGCGAAAGTGCCGTTGGGGCTGCCGTCGACGGCGAGCAACAAGCGCTCGAGATTCGGCACGAAGCCGCGGGCGTCGAGCTCCTCGCGCTCGAGCCGCTGGCGTTCCGCCTCTCCGAGCGGCAGCCGCCGCAGCGCCCAGCGCAGCATCGGCGGCATCGCGAGCGTGGTGATCACCGCCATGCCGACAATGAGCGTATAGAGGTTCTGGCTGAAGACGCCGGCCGACAGCCCGATCGAAGCGACAATCACCTCGGTCGAGCCGCGCGCGTTCATGGCGCAGGCAAGCGCCAGCGATTCTGCGCGATTCAATCCGCCGAGCTTGCCGCCGACAAAGGCACCGGCGAACTTGCCGAAGCTCGCGATGACGATGAGGCCGACGGCCAGCAGCAATAAATTGGGATTTTTCAGAATCGTCAGGTCGGCGCTCAATCCCGACAAGCCGAAGAAGACCGGCATGAACAAGGCCGCGATCAGGCCGCGCAATTGCTGGTCGATGTGGCGGGTGAGGATCGGCGATTCGCCGACCAAGACGCCGGCGACGAAGGCGCCGAGCACGGTCTGCACGCCGATGGCGTAGGTGATCAACGCCATCGCGATCATGATCAGCAGGATGACCGTGATGACCGCGTATTCGCTCGCGAAATTGTCGTTGGTCCAGCGGATCAGCCAGAACACGACGCGCCGGCCGACGGTGAGGCTGAACGCCATGAACAACAGCGTGCCGAGAATGGCGAACATCGCCGAGCGCACGTCGATCGTGCCGGATGAGGCGAGCCCGAAGGAAATCGCGATGATGATCCAGCCGCTGGAATCCTCCAGGATGGCCGAGGCGACGATGATCTGGCCGACGTCACGGCGCATGAAATTCATCTCGCGCACGACCATGGCGACGATCTTGATCGAAGAGATCGAGAGCGCGGTGGCGAGGAAAAGCGAGGAGACAAAGCGCGCTTGCGGGTTGGGCAGGATCGAATCCGGCAGCATTTCGCCGAGCGCAAAGCCGCAGATGAAGGGCAAGGTCACGCCGGCCGCGGCGACCGCGATCGCCGCGCGGCCGACGCGGCGGACAAGACGCAGATCGGTTTCCATTCCGGTCAGAAGAAGCAGCATCAGGATGCCGAGCTGCGATACGGCATTGATCATGCTTTTCTGCTCGGGCGTGCCGGGAAACAGCGTGTGCTGAAAGTCCGGCCATACCAGGCCGAGAACCGAAGGACCGAGCAGAACGCCGCCAAGAAGCTGGCCCATGACGGCGGGTTGGCCGAGTTTCTGCATGATTTCGCCGAGCCCGCGGCCAATCAGCAGCAAAAGGCCTAGTTGCGCAAAAAATAGCGCCTCGGAACGGCCGGAGGCATTGGGCTCAACCGCATAGGCGACGGAGGTGAGCCCAGCCAACACGACCAGGGTGGCGGGCAGGACGCGCCGGAAAGGGCTTCCCGGCGCGCCCGCGTGCCTTTCCGGCGAGCGGCTGTGGGGAAGATGCGGTGCAGCGCACCGCCTGGAGCGTTCGTCGGCCAAGGTCGTGCGGACCCCCGCAATGCCTCAATCAACGACGTGCGGGTCGCGGTGTTCCGTTGAGGGCTAGAGCGGGATGCGTATTAGTTGCGTCGGTGTCCCGCTCTAGCTTTCTGTTTGAGCATGATCTTTTCGGAAAACCGGTTTCCACTTTTCCGGATCATGCTCTATGCGCCTTCCGACCGGGTGGCGGCGTCCATCGCCCGGGTCGGCCAACGCTCATGGGTCAGCGGAACGATCATGCGGATGGTGAAGCCGTCCCGCGTATAGGTGGAATGCACTTCGCCGTTCATCTGCCGCTCGATCACGAGCGCAATCAGCCGCGAGCCGAAACCGAAGCGGCGCGGCCGGCGCACCGGCGGGCCGTCCCGCTCGATCCAATCGAAGGTCAGCGTCATTCCCCGGCTGGTCGGCGCCACCGACCAGCTCAGCTCGAGCCGGCCATGCGGCGTCGACAGGCTGCCGTGCTTGACCGCATTGGAGGCAAGCTCGTGCAAAGCGGCGCTCAAGCTGAATGTCGGATCCGGCTCCAGATCGACATGCGGGCCGCTGAACGACGTGCGTTCGAGAAACGGCCCGAGCACCAGACGCAGCAGCTCGTTGAGCGACGTCGACTTCCAGCCGGCTTCGGTGATCAGGCGGTGCGCGTTCGCCAGCGCCATGACGCGCGCCTGATAGTTGCTCGTAAGCTCGGCCATGTTGCGCGAGCTGCGCGCGGTCTGGGAGAACAGCGCGAGCAATTGCGAAAACAGATTGCCGGAGCGGTGCCGCAGCTCGCGGATCATCAGCTCGTGGCGCTGCTCCAGTTGGCGCCGCTGAATGACGCCGGCGACGAGGTTGGCGACGGCGGCGAGAAACGACAAATCCTGCGCGGTGAATTCGCGGCGACGGGCGGTGCAGACGCCGAGCACACCGTAAGCCCGGCCGTCCGGACCGGCGATGATCGTGCTCATGCCGCTGACGCAGCTGTGCGCGTGCAGATAGTGCGGAACGGTAAAGCGCGTCTCGGCGTTGAAATCGGTGCTGACGACCGGAACGGAAGCGCCCAGGATATAGCGCGCATAATCGTCGCGCTCCTTCGACAGCACGATCGAGCCGATGCAGCCTTGCTTCCAGCCGAAGCCGGCGCGCAACAGGAGGTCGGCGTCGCCCGGCATCAATTCCAGCACCTTGACGAAATCGACCGGCAGCGTGAGCGCGACCGTGCTCACCACATCGTTGAGCAGCCGCTCGATGTCGGTCTCTGTGAGCGCCCGTTCGCCAAGTTGCGCCAGCGCCTCTTGCTGCTTGGCGCGGCTGCGCAATTCCTCCTGCAGCCGGATCCGCTCGGTGACTTCGTGACAGATGCCGAGCATGCGCACTGCGACGCCTTGCTCGAAGATCACCTGGCCCGACGCCTCGATCCAGCAATCCTCGCGCTGCTGCCCCGGGATCACCCGATACCTGACCCAGTAAGGCTTGCCGGTTTGCAGCGCGTCCTTGATGGCCTGGACAACGCGCGGCCGATCCTCTTCGTGCACGTCGCGCTCAAAGAAGGCATAGGTGCCATCGAATGTGCCGGGCGCCAAGCGATGGATCGCCTCCATGTTGCTCGACCATGTCACGGTGTTGGTGGCGAGGTCCCAGGACCACACCCCAATGCGCCCGGCTTCGAGCGCGCTACGGACCGTGGCGAAATGCGGAAAGAAGCCTGCCGCAACCTGGTCCGGAGCCCCTTGCGGTTGCACGACCGACACGCTTTTGAGATCAGGCCGTTCCATACTCTTACAGTTCGACCTCATCCCGGCGCTGGTCAAGGGCCGCATGTTTGAATCGCGGGGGCCAAAACAGCGTACCCGTTTGCGCCAACGGCGAAGCCCAAATGGAAAAAGGGTCGAAGCCCAAACGAGAAAAGCGGCTATTGCGGAGGCCAGAGCGCAATCGCTTCAGATTGAATTGATTGGCGCTCTAACTTTTTGGCGGAGCATGATCTTTTCGGAAAACCGGTTTCCACCCCGGATCAAGTCCGGGGCAGGCTTTTCCGGATCATGCTCTCGTCATCGCACAGGGCCGAGCGCCGGCATTTTTGCCGGCATCCATCGGGCACGCCGCCGTTTGGTTGCGCGGCGCGCTCGCTCAATAAAGAGCGCGTGAATTGAGACTCTCGTTCCACGCGCCGCGCGCATAAATACCCAAGTCGCGTGGGCCGGCGGCGATCCGCGCCGTCATCACGCCGGCGGCGCTGTTGTGCTCGATCGACACATCGGGACGGGCACCGGCCGACGTATCGCTTGCCACGTTGCGCTGATCGCCGGGCAGCACGATCACCTTCGTGCCGACCGACACGCGGCGATAAAGATCGATGACATCGTCGTTGCGCATGCGGATGCAGCCGCTGGAGACTTGCGTGCCGATCGAGGCCGGATTGTTGGTGCCGTGAATGCGATAATCGGTGTTGCCGAGATAGAGAGCGCGCGCGCCGAGCGGGTTGCCCGGGCCGCCGCCGACCCAGCGCGGCAGATAAGGCTGACGGGCGATCATTTCCGCCGGCGGGATCCAATCGGGCCATTCGGATTTGCGCGATATCCGCTCGACGCCCGACCAGGTGAAGCCCCTGCGCCCGACGCCGATGCCGTAGCGAACCGCCTTGCCGCCGCCGAGCGTCAAATAAAGAAAGGTGTGCGGCGTGTCGACGATGACGGTGCCGGGCGCCTCTTTGCCCGGATAAGGCACGATCTGCCGCTGCAGCGCCGGGGCTAGTTCGCCGTCCGCATTCGGCTGCTCGGTCTGTGGCAGCGCCTGACCGTATGGTGCGGACTGTCCAAATAAGACGCGGTCGCGCTCGAACCAACCGCCGAAGAGCGTTTGCGACGATGCGGCCGTGGCGCAAGACGTAGCGAAAAACGCAACAAACGCCGCACCGGCCAACGCCGTCCAGGCGCGCTGCGGCAGACTGACCCCCGACATCAGCGAAACTCCGACTCACGCGTTCCGCCCATCAATGACCGATGGAAGTAAAAGTTCAGCGCGAGAGATTGCGGTGTTTTTTGATCAAATTGTGCGGATTTTGGTTACACCGTGCAGCGCTGAAACACGTTGGCCACCCGCGGTGACGAGACCGGGCTGAAGGCGCGATCGCAGCCGACCGGAATCTTCTCGCGCGATGATGGTGCGGACTGCACCGGCATCTCGGTTTTGTCCGTGGGAGCGGAAGGCGGCAGGCGATCGCCTTTCTGGGTGCGATCCACCGCGACGGTGGACGTGAAAGAAAGGAAGCCAGTGCTCGGAAAAGACGGGAAGGCGATAACGCTTGCAACCAACAGACCCGAAACCACAGCTAAGATGCGTACAAACAGAATGCGTCCCATTGGGCGCTCCGCCGATTTCACTCCCCTCTTTTCCCCGACGCACCGTCAACAGGTGGCGCGGGAACAGAACGAAACGTGCGTGTGCAAGTTCCGTCGGCGCTTTATTTTCACCGGCTTGTGATGCGCACGCTCACACTTGCGTGAGGTGAAGGAGCGTGACGCGCGTCGGTTGGCATCGATTGGCGCTCTAACGTTTTGCTGCAGCATATGCTTTTGGACCGAGCGCGACGCAGCCGTTTTCGGATCGCGCTCCAGAGCGGAACAGTTCGAGGAACAAACAAAAGCGCCGGGGCTTATCCAAGCGACCGGCCACCCTTTCCCCCCTCCCCCCGTGCTTGGTCGGTCACTCTGGGCGCAGTCGACGGACCGATCGGCTGCGCCCTAATTATTTCTTGTTATTTCTTGGCATTGTTTCTTGGCGGCGACAGCCTTTGCGGCGCGTCATTCTTTGCGGAACGTGGTTCGGAGTTCTTGCGGCGTCAGCACGTTCGGCGTGGCGCGCAACGATCCGGAATCCATCATCACAGGGGCGATGAAGAATGCGGCCCGCGCGGCGAAAAGCGTCGCGATCCGGCGCGACTAGAGAATGACGATCGGAAGACTTATGCCGTCGCCTGCCGCTCGCGCGGCCGTGCCTTGCGCCCGAAGAACAACGCTTGGCTGGCAACGGCGGAGACGACCGCAAGCTGGAACGGCTTGGCGATCAGGAAGGCCGGCTCCGGCCGCTGCCCGGTGAGGAAGCGCTCGGGATAGGCGGTGATGAAGATGACCGGCACCTCGAAGGAGGCGAGCAGTTCGTTGACGGCGTCGAGGCCCGAACTGCCGTCGGCGAGCTGGATATCGGCCAGGATGAGACCCGGCCGTTTCTGACGGGCGAGCGCGACCGCCTCGCTGTGGGTGCGCGCGACGCCGATGACCCGGTGGCCGAGACTTTCAACCAGGGCCTCGATGTCCATGGCGATGAAGGTCTCGTCTTCGATAATCAGGACGTCGGTCGCGATCTCGGCCGCAAGCTCGCGGCCGGATTCCTCGACCAGGCCCCGTAGCGTCGGAAGGTCGACCTCCAGGATCTGTGCCGCCTCATCCTCGGAGAAGCCTTCCAGCGCCACCAGCAGGAAAGCCTGCCGCGGGCGCGGGGTGAGCTGGGTGATATGCAGGTCGGGCGCCAGATTGGGGGCCGTGGTGGCGTCCGCCTTGCCGTTCAGCGTTACGGAATTCCAGATCTTCGTAAACAGGCGATAGAGTGCCACCCGTTGATTAGGTAGAGATTCCAGATACTTAGGGTCCGTGATCAGGGATTCCAGCGTGGCTGCCACATAGGCGTCGCCAGACGACTGGCTGCCAGTGAGCGCACGGGCATACCGACGCAGAAACGGTAAATGCTGCACTACGGCTTGCGAGGTCGACAAGGAACACCCTCCCCTTTCGGCTACCCAAAGCTATCGGCTAGAACGCCACCCGGCAAAGAAAGTTCCAAAAATAGTTCCGGAGCCCGGAACCAACGTCCTGGCCGCGCGTTGGTGAACCACACGCGGGGACCATGCCTTTTGCACCATTGGGAACGCGGCGATGGGGGCAGGACGAAAATGAGCGGTAAGACAGTTAACATTCAACCGCCGGCGCCGGATTCGGACAAGCCGGAAGCCCGAGACGAGATGGGCAAGCCAGCACCCCACCGCAAGAGCGAGGTACGGCTCGGCCGCGAAGTGCAAGCGCGCATCGGCCAGCAACTGCGAGCGATGTACGACGACGTCGTCCGCGAAGGAGTACCCCCGCATATCGCCGATTTGGTTCGGCGGCTCAGCGAACAAGATGATGGGGCGGCATGAAACTGGATCCGGCCATACGCGACCAAGTGTTGGCGACGGTGCCGAGTTTGCGCGCGTTCGCCATCTCGCTGTGCGGCAATATCGATCGCGCCGATGATCTGGTGCAGGAGACGTTGCTGCGCGCGCTCGCTCACATCGATTCCTTCCAGCCCGGCACCAACATGCCGGCTTGGCTGTTCACGATCTTGAGGAACCTGTTCCGCTCGGAATACCGCAAGCGGCGGCGCGAGGTGGAAGATGCCGACGGCCGCTATGCCGAGAGCCTCAAGTCGCATCCGGAGCAGACCGGCCGCGTGGAGTTCAGCGAATTCCGCGCCGCGCTGGCCAAACTGCCGTCCGATCAGCGCGAGGCGCTGATCCTGGTCGGTGCCTCGGGCTTCTCCTATGAGGACGCGGCGAACATTTGCGGCTGCGCGGTCGGCACCATCAAGAGCCGGGTGAACCGGGCGCGCACGCGGCTGGCGGATCTGCTGGCCATCGACAGCGTCGACGATTTCGGCCCGGATCGCGCCACCCGCGCCGTACTGGCCGGCGGCGGCCGGAATTAAGCAACAAGCTCAATCCATCGGGTGCGAGTTTTGATTCAGTGGTCATGGTGGACTAACTCCAAGTCCATCTCACGATCTAAAACATCGTGTTGGAATTGGCGGCCTGCTCGGGAATTTCCTGCCGCACGTCCCAGTGCTCGACCACCTTGCCGTTCTCCAACCGGAAGATGTCGATGATGGCGTTGCCGCGGCTGCCCGGCGTCGGCACATTGTGGACGTGCAGGATCACATAGTCGCCGTCGGCAAAGACGCGCTTGATCTCGCTGTGATAGTCGGGAAATTTCTCGCGCAGAAAGGCGAGGAACGCCTTGAGCCCCTCGGGTCCGTCGGCGGCGCGCGGATTGTGCTGGATATAGCGCGGGCCTAAGAATTTCGAAGCCGCCTCGAAATCCTTCTGGTTGATTGCGGCCTCGTAGAGCTGCAGCACGACTTTCTTGTTCTCTTCCATCTGCTGGGCGTCGGCGGCATAGGCGGCCGGCGCCAGCGCAACCATCGCGGCGATGACAAACAGGCGAAGCATGGCGGGCTCCTTTGATGTTCGAATTTCCGCTCGTCCCCGCGCAGGCGGCGACCCAGCTCTCTTTGCAGCTATCCACCAGTAACGCTGGATTCCCGCTTCCGCGGGAATGAGCGGAGTAAGTCCGGAAACGACCGGAGATCCAATCACGTGCGCGACCCCAGCATCACATATGCGACGGCAGCCACAGCGCCAAAATCGGAAACGCGATCAAGATCACCAGCCGGATCAGGTCGGTGAGGATGAACGGCAGCACGCCGCGGAAGATCGTCGAGAACGTCACCTCCTGCACCACACTTTTGATCACGAACACGTTCATGCCGACCGGCGGATGGATCAGTCCGAGCTCGACCGTCATGACGATGATGACGCCGAACCAGATCGGATTAATTCCCTGGTAACTGTTCGACCAGGATCATCGCATATTCTTGATCTTAGCCATTGATCTAGCTAACAAAATTTGCGATTGGATCGTCACGAAAAAGCACGTTGCTGCACGCTAAATCACGGTCTTTTGTTACCCCTATCGTTACCCTTGCAAGCCCCATGCTTACCCCCAAAGGCGTCGAGCACGTTAAGCCGCGATCCGCGAGGTATGAATTGCCCGACGGCGGAGGCCTCTATCTCGTTGTGCAGCCCAGCGGCGCGAAGTCATGGGCAATCCGCTATCGGCGCCACGGCAGATCGGAAAAATTGACCGTTAAGGGTTCCTACCCTGCGGTCACACTTGCAGCGGCTCGCGCCGAGGCAAGGAAGATTCAGGATGCGCTGGCACACGGCGATGACCCGAAAGCCCGCGGAAGCGACACTGTGAGCGCGCTCGCCCTCCTTTACGATCGGCACCACATCACCGGGCTTCGTCCTGGCACACGGTTCATAAAACGCAGACAGCTGGCAGCCATCGTCAAAGCATGGGGTACCCGCCCGGTCGCCTCGATCACCCGCAAAGATGTTATCAAGCTCATCGACGCTGCCGCTATGACCGCGAACACCGCGAACGATCGGGCGAAGAGCATCGCAAGCTTTCTGCAATGGTGCGTCGAGCGTGGCGAAATCGATTTCAATGTCGCCCATCGGATCAAACGTCGACTGACTAAATCTCGGGACCGAGTGTTAACAGATAACGAGCTTGCGGCCGTCTGGCGCCAAGCCGTTAGGGTCGGTGGCTGCCATGGCGCACTGGTGCGGTTGCTCATTCTTACAGGCGCCCGCCGTGACGAAATCGCGCCACTACGCTCGTCGGAGATCGTCGCCAACGAAATGCAGCTATCTGGCGAGCGCACAAAGAATGGCATGCCCCATATCATCGCCATTACCGCCGCCATGGCCGCTGTGCTTGCTCAATGCCAGCGTGGGGGCGAGTTCGCGCTGAATGGTGATTTCAAGGTGAATCTAAGCGGGCGCATGCGCAAACACCTCAATCCCCCTGGAATTAACGATTGGACGCTCCACGATCTTCGTCGCACGTTTGCGTCAGGATGCGCCAAGCTGGAAGTGCCCCCGCACATTATTGAGCGGTGCCTAAATCATAGCAAAACGTCGACAGTTGGGGCCGTCTACAACCGACACTCCTATGCGAAGGAAATGCGCGACTGCTGGGAGAAATGGTCGGCTCACGTCGCCGAGTTAGCAAGCAGCCGAAAGGAATAGCGGTGATCGGATGCCATCGACGCAATCAGCTTAACCGTCTCGGTTAGTGCTAATCCCAACTGATATTTGCCCCCACTGAAAAATTCGCTTACTGCCGCTTTGCTGAAATGCACTCTGGCGCCCAGGCTCATTGTGTTGCAGGCCAAGGAACGCCGCCCTTGCTCGACGGACCATAATACCCGCAACCCTCCTAATCGGAGTAACCGGGAGCCGAGGAACCCGTAGCCCGCCAATTGCACGGCTGGCCTTTTGATCCGCAAACTGCGGAGAAAGGTCTGTGCGTGCAAACGAATATACCTTCCGAGGTAAAGTTCTTAACGGCGCCTCAGGTCCACGCGAGATACGGCAATGTGAGCAGGATGTGGATCGCGCGGCGGATATCAGTCAGTAACTTCCCTCGGCCCATAAAGCTCGGCGGCCGCCTGAACCATTGGCAAATCGAGGACCTCAACGCATGGGACGCCGAGCGAGAGCAGCGACAATCAAACCCCTTTTCACGCTGCCGTGCCCGTGTGAGGCTTTCCGCATAGCGACGCTCCTCGATTGCGCGGAGCACAAAACTACAAATCTGGGGGTCAGGAGTTCGAAATCTCTTCGGGCGCGCCAGTTTCTTGCATTTTCCGTGTGATTCACATGGCATTCACACGGAAACAACTCGGGTCTGGAATCACACTAATAAAGTTGCTGACGTTCACCAAAGCACTGGCTTTTGCAGATTTCAAAAGTGACACTCGCTAGTTCAAATCCTCTATGCCCAGCCACCGAGTGCCGTCTCTTGGGGGCGTTTCAGGATTTTAGGAAAACACCCGAGATTTGCGGCTCTTACGGGAGTGTGCATCCGTCTCCGCGACCGCAAAATCGCGCACGTCGAACGCCAATCGGCCCATTTCCCCGCCCAGTCTCCACTCCCGAATTTTCCATATCCATTTTTTTAGCGGAGACCTGGTTTGCAAGCGCGGAGACCGGTTCGACATTTCTGCTGTTCGGTACCAAGCGGACTATAGCGCGCTGAATTCCATCACTTCGCTTTTTGGACCCATTGCGGACATGACTTTATCGAATGCATCGATACCGGCCAGGCACTGAAGTTCATGGCCAAAGCCGCGTTGCGCGGCGCCGAGAATTTTAGTTTCTTCGCCGACCGAGCACCCGAAGCGCGCGATGGCAAGGTGCTGCGCGCCGAGGGCCAGATCAACATGACCACGCGGGTGCCGATAGGTCCGGTCGGCATCATCACGCCGTGGAACGCGCCGTTCATGCTTTCGACTTGGAAGATTGCGCCGGCGCTCGCGGCCGGCTGCACGGTCGTGCACAAGCCAGCCGAACTGGCGCCGCTGACTGCCCGGCTTCTGGTGGAAATCGCCGAGGAAGCGGGCATCCCGCCGGGCGTCTGGAACGTCGTCAACGGCATGGGCGAGGACGCCGGCAAGGCGCTGACCGAGCATCCCGACATCAAGGCGATCGGCTTTGTCGGCGAAAGCCGTACCGGCTCGCTTATCATGCGGCAGGGAGCCGATACGCTCAAACGCGTTCACTTTGAGCTAGGCGGCATGAATCCCGTCATCGTTTTTGCGGACGTCGATCTTGAGCGCGCGGCCGATGCTGCCGTGTTCATGATCTACTCGCTCAATGGCGAACGCTGCACATCGTCCTCGCGGCTTTTGGTCGAAGCGAGCATCTACGAAGAGTTCACGGCGGCCTTCGCCGAGAAGGCAAAGCGCATCAAACTCGGCCATCCGCTTGATCCCGAAACGGTGATCGGTCCGCTGATCCATCCCGTCCATGAAAGGAAGGTTCTGGAATATCTTGAGATTGACAAAGGTGAAGGCGCCACGATCGCGGCCGGCGGTGGAAAGGTCGAAGGGCCGGGCGGCGGCTGTTACGTTGCGCCGACGCTCTTTACCAGCGCGCACAACGGCATGCAGATCGCGCAGGAAGAAATTTTCGGGCCGGCATTAACCGCAATCCCGTTCAAGAACGAAGCGGAGGCACTCGCGCTCGCCAATGAGGTGCAATACGGCCTGACCGGTTATCTTTGGACCTCCGACGTCACCCGCGCGCTGCGCTTCACTGATCAGCTTGAGGCTGGAATGATTTGGGTGAATTCGGAGAATGTCCGCCATCTGCCGACGCCGTTCGGCGGCGTGAAAGGCTCCGGTATTGGGCGCGACGGTGGCGATTGGTCGTTCGACTTTTACATGGAGACCAAGAACGTCGCCTTTGCGACGGGCAAGCACGCCATCCAGAAACTTGGCGGTTAATTCCTAAGGATACGCGCCTTCTCACGAAGAATGTGGGATTTTGCCCAACTCCATCGCTATATTTGCAGATATATAACCCTTGACTCACCGAGGTGGTCAACTAGCATTTTTGACTACTGGGAGCCGGGACCAGCGGATACGCCGCGACCGGCCATCAAAGCATAATCAAAATACAGGGAGGCATGCGATGTCGTCAGGCGTAGCAGGTGGCACATTCGACCCGCAACAAGCTCTAGACGTCTATTATGAGAATGAGCCAGGACGCCGAGCGGTCTGCGAACCCGATGAGCAGCGACGAAGCGCGAAGGATAGCGGCTAATATGGCGAAGCTTCCGGCTTTGTTGTGCAAGGATCAATATGGGAAACCAATCTCGCCGATTGGTGTTTGGGAATTGTGGCCAGCTCGACGACGGGAATGCAGTAGGGATCCAGTAGGCAAGGCGGCCTCTGACTGGGCGCTGGATGGCGACTTCTGCTTTTGAACGCAATTTTTCGCGTCTAATGTGGCGGCCTTTTGCGGAACTAAGAAAGTTGATCGAATTTGGGGCAGTGTGGCCGGGACTTCCCTAATCACACTGCATTTAATTGTTAGGTGGCATTTCTCAGCCTGGAAGATAGACCCTTAGCGCCTTGCGCGGGTGCCGCTCGAGCCATTTGTCTATCAAGCACCGCGCCTTCTTCTCCGCGGCGTCGCGTCGTCCGCTAATGACCTTCCCCGGCATTTCAACTCCCGCAGGATGAATGGCCACGGACCATCGCTCTCGCTCGATCCCAGTGCGGATGGTGTATCTTACGCCCCTGTACTCCATGGAAGTGAGCCTAGACCTCAATCGAGCGCCCAGCAATTTCCGTTATTGCGGAGGCCTTAGCGATCTAACAGGAACCTGAATTTTTCCAGGTCGCCCAGCTTTACCAAATACGGGTGCAGCGGCACGCTCTCGGCAATCTGGAGCTTGTCGGCAAGCAGAACCATCTGCGTGACGCCCGGACGTTGGTGCCTGCCTTGCCGCGTTGCCAGGCGTTGCTCGTTGCGCCAGCCCGCTACTGTTGCATCGCAATAAGGTTGGAAGACGTGCGGTTCGACCTCCACATATTCCGGTAGCATCTGCGGAATATAATAATGCATCGGACCTTCCTTTATTGTCGGCGCGACCGCGTGGGGAGCGCTGGTGAGCTAGATACGACGCTTCTAGCGGGTTCGAGAAAAGGTAGCAGCCTTCACACCGGACACATTCACGGCCCACGCGCTCGCCTCGTCTCCTCGTTTCGCCGCAAGATCCAACGCGCTAAGCCGCCCGGCGGCGTACTAACGGGTAGTCTGCGCTTTCGTACAGCCGACGAATTCCCCCGCCGTCGTATCTCTCCTCATCGACTTCGAGGCGGGCTCCGAGAAGAAATTCAGGCGGAAGCTCCTCGATCGCGAAGCGGACGGCCTCCGCAGCTTGCGCAAAACGTCTGTAGCCGATCGGTTGTCGCTTCGATTTCCGATTGCGGGTAGGGAACAGCTCCGCCTCGGCGCCGTAATCAAAGGCGACCTCGGTCTCTTCCACCGTGGATGCGTTTGTCATTTATTATCTCCAAACAAGAGAGCGAGATATCCTTCGAATAGCCGTCACGCCCCAGGTGCGCGGCGATCGGGGTCCAGAATGTCGGCTCACTGCAATGCCGTTTGGCTTCGCTGCATGGTTCTTGCCTTTCGATGAGAGGAACGTGCGCTGCACGCGGCAGCGGTGCTGACGAAAGCCGACCCGACCAGATCTAAATTTTCAGTATTATCGTGCCTACCGACGGCACCAGCGCTGCCCATGGTGACAAACGAGAGTTTCGGTACCTTCTCGTTTTACGGCAGCTCTCCGGCAAGCTACGGCCTGCCGTACTTGTCTAAGTGTGGTGCTGAGACGTAAAGCGCAATAGCAAGTCGGCACGTTCGGGAAATTGATGTCGTCGTTCGGCGCAATGGCAGAGTTTCAAAAACGGAACTAATCTTCGTCACAATGCGAATCGCTATTCGCAGACTTTTGGGTTGAACTGAAAGATGCCACCGTCAGCCAAAAAGGTACATCTGGAAAACTCACCGCAAAGGATTTTGCCATTCCATGAAAGAGTCGCGCGGTCAGTTTGGCTCCTGAGAAGAGTCCAGTAGTGTAGGGAATAAGGCGCTGTATCAGTTTTTTGCGGCGCGCCAATTATCCTGATAAAAGTCCGGGGAAAGCTCCGCTGGATATGAGAGAGCATCGTCACCGGGCTGGCGCCGTGCGGCAGGGGTAGCGATAATGACGCCCTCAAACTACTCATGTCCAGCGTGTGATGCCAAACTCCTGAAGCGCCAGCGCAGTGAACCTGCGAAACCTGGTGAGCAAGCGTTCTGTCCGCACTGCATGGCGCAACTACCCGCACGAGACGGACCTTACACGCTAGGTTATGAATTAGTCGAAGCACCGCCTAGAGATCGATAGCAGGAAACGCAGAAGGCGAGCTTGCGGGTGTGCGAGTTCGTCATTTCATCAAATTCTAGCGTCCGTCACTCCGACTTTTTCAACAGAATTGTCTCTCCTCGGACTTAAGTCGGAGTAGTCGGACGTCGCGCGACGTTTGAGATGGGGCCAATGACCGGGCACAAGCCGCTTCGTCGTCAACAGAGTTCGCTCACGGCCGCGCACGATTTTCATGGCACACGACAACATCTTCGGTTGCCAGAGGCCGACGGTCAGCGGGTCATACAATCGAAACGCGAATATCGCCGCCGGTGGAGGGCATATCAAGCAAAACAGTATCATTACGGCGCAACACTCTCACGTCGACGGTCGATTGACCGAGCTGCAGGTTGCGTAGAATGACCTCATCCAGAAACGCCGGCAAACGAGGATTGCGCAGCCGGATTTCACCATTGAACGGATCGAACTCTAGGCCAAGTGAAGCCTCCAGCAGTGTGAACGGCGTCGCGCTTGCCCAAGCCTGCGGCAAGCAGGCGACGGGATAAAGCGTCGATCCATAACCACGCTGTCGCTTGAAGCCGCAGAACAATTCAGGCAGCCGCCCGAGGTCCATGTACGTCGCGGCGCTGAACAGACCCTCGAAGAGGGTTTCGATTGATCGTTTGCGCCCGTAACGCGCGAGACCGAGTGCGATAAGCGCATTGTCATGCGGCCAGACCGATCCGTTGTGATACGACATCGGATTGTATCGGGCTTCTCCTCTCGCCAACGTGCGAATTCCCCAACCGGAGAAGAAGCGCGGCTGCATCAGTCCCGCGGCAACGCATGCGGCGCGATCGGAACCGGCAATGCCGCTGAACAGGACCTGACCAGCATTGGACGTGCGTACGCGACAGGGATTTTTGGCGCCGTCGAGCGCAAGTGCGTAAGTCTCGATCTCCGGGCACCAGAATGCGGTCTCAAAGCGCTCAGCTAGACGGGTCGCTTCAGCATCGAGTTTGAGCGCAAGGGCCTCACGCCCAAGACGCTTTGCTACACGCGCCGCCACGCGTTTGGCGGCGTAGACATAACCTTGCACTTCGGCCAGCGCGATATTGCCCTCGGCCAGTCGTCCGTCAGCGTGAAATATCGCGTCGTGCAAATCCTTCCACCCCTGATTGGCGAGGCCTTGTTCGGTTGCTCGTTTGTATTCAACGAATCCATCTCTGTCCGGATCGCCTGGACCATCGATCCAGTTCAAGGCCGCTTCGATGGCGGGCCACAGCGCGGCGACGGTGGCGTCGTCGCCGGTACGTTCCGCATAGAGACCGGCTAGCAAAACAAACAACGGTGTAGAATCGACGCTTCCGTAGTACAAACCGAAGGGCACCTCACGTAGCGCCGCCATTTCGCCGCGGCGCATCTCGTGCAGGATTTTTCCCGGCTCAGAATCGGCGAGCGGATCGGTTGTCTTGGCCTGATACGCGGCCAGACGCTGCAACACGCCACGCGCCACTTCCGGTCTCCACCAAAGCATCTGGAGCGCCGTGATGAGGCCGTCGCGGCCGAACGTTGTCGAGTACCAGGGGATTCCGGCGTAGGGATAGCTGCCCTGCGGTGTATCCGTCATCAGCATCGCAAGATCGGCGGCAGACTGGCACAACATCTCGTTGAACCGCTCATTCGAAGTTTGAACGGATGTCCTGCCGCGTGTTGCTTCGCGCATCCGGCGGCGAGCCGCTATGAAACTACGCAGGAACGGGAGTGGACGTGTTTTCGTTTGATCGCAGCCCGCGGTTAGAAAGATTGGCCGCATTTCACCGGGAGCAAGGTGGAGGTCATAAACGGCGACGCCTGTCGCTAGTCGATCGGGCGGAGGATTGAACGTTAGCGTAGTATGCCGTACTTTTGCGTCGAGGCCGAGATAGTTCAACAGGATTTGGTCATCGCCTCGAAGCTTTGTCGTGGCGATACCACGACGTTCGCGGTGCGATCCGCGTACTTCGAACAGGTCGGCAAAGTCGTTCTCAAACAATATCGATAGGCGAAGGTCGATCGGCTGGTCTCTATAGTTGTGCACCCCGAACCGTTGATACGCCGTATCGCGCCAAAGGAATATTGTGCGCAAGATGTGCACAGTGTCTTTCTCAAGTACGACATGTTGGCCAAGAATGAAATCCGGATTGGTCAGATCAACGAAGAGCGCAGAATTGTCGTCGCGTATATTGGAGCCAAGCAATAGCGGGCGTTTTTCGTTGATCCGCAATTCGAGATGAGAGAGATACCGCGTATCCTGATAGAATAGGCCGTCGGGTCCGCTCGGCGTTGCAGTGATATCCCCGTGACTGTCGAGGACCGCAAATGTATCGCCATCTTTTAGCGTACGGCGCGGCCGGCCCACGGCCTGCGTCGCCGCAATATAAAACGGGGCCTCAGGCGATGCCTCGCTTGGAAAAATCTGCACGGCGGTTTTGGAGGGCATTGCATTCGCTTGACTAACCAGTTCGATCATATCGGGATGTTGCCGCGATGAACGGGCTCTAAATCGCGACTTCACTTAATATCAGGCATTTCTCGGCCGACCGCTGAAACGCGGATAACGTTTTCGTCCGCTCCCATCGCCTCAGGATCACGGCTTGGCAACATCGCTGATAAATCGACTACGCGCATTCTGATTGGATCGATCTCGGAATTCGCGCCGGCCAGGGCCAAAGCCGGAAGCGGACTCTCAACTGACATTGGAATTGATCCATTGCCGCCGTTGAGGCCGCCTCGACGCAGCCAGGGGCTCCGCCTTTGGCCGTTGGACGTCCGCATTCTCAACAACTGACGATAAGTACTCACATAATCTTTGGCCATTCTCGCAGCGGTAAATCTTTCATCAAACCGTTGCCGCACCGCACGGCGGTCGTAAGACAAGATTGCCGGTAGCGCTGCGACTGCTTCTTGCTCGCTGTCGACCACTTTGCCGGTAATGCCATCTTCGATGACCTCGGGGATCGACCCGCAACGGAACGCGAGCACCGGCGTGCCGCATGCCATGGCTTCGATCATTACGAGGCCAAACAGCTCCGGCCAGTCCACCGGGAACAACAGAGCGGCTGCCTCGCCTAGGAATTTTGTTTTCTCTCGCTCGTTGATCTCCCCGATGAATTCGACACCCGGGCCGTCGATAAGCGGGAGTATTTCACTGCGGAAGTACTCTTCATCGACCTTATCGACCTTGGCTGCGATCTTCAGGGGGATGCCGGCAGCGCGCGCAATCCTGATCGCGCGATCCGGACGCTTTTCCGGAGAAATCCGTCCGAGGAAGGCAAAGTACTTTCCCTTTTCGAACAGTGGCCGGTGCAGGTCAGCCGGAATGCCGTGTTGGATCGTCGTCATGAATTTGGCGTGGGGCAATGGTTTGCGCTGGTCGTCCGAGATAGACACCAACGGCATTTCGCTGAAGCGAGAGTCAAGGTTCCAAGATCCCCCAAATCCTGTCGACCGTGGAGCGTGGTCAGGGTCCGATTTGCCAGCGAGCGGAAAAGCGGGAAATGGAACAGA
>CAWJRE010000049.1:0-124798 GCA_963845075.1 uncultured Alphaproteobacteria bacterium
CAAGCGCTCAAACAATTACCCGCGTGGTGTTGATAGGGCCGGCCCACTATGTCCATTTGAATGGGATCGCTGTGCCCAGCGTCAACGCCTTCGCAACTCCCCTTGGTCGTGTGCCTGTGGACATTGAGGCTTGCAGCATCCCAACCGCCGCAAGACACATCTCGCCGTCCCGATGTCCCGTCCGTTGGACAACGGGACAGGGAAAAGACATTCGCCTGCAGGTCCCGGGGGCGGACAGATCAGGCGGGTTAGGATGCGAAAAGCTCGCGGGGGAGCCAATGAAGCGACGCTCCAAGTCAAGGCGACAGCGGCCACGGCGCCAAAGCATGTCGGGGCGTTCCGCCCGTGCTTACACCCGCTCAGAGCGAGGTCGCAATCCCGGTACGGAATTTTTGGGCGACTTGCCACGCCCGGACAGGCTCGGATTGGTCATGAAATAGTTGTGTGCACTGAATTTCTCCTCGTCTGGGCCGGGCTTGATGCGGGACGAGGAGCCGTCGGCGAGGAGTTGCCAGCTTTGCTCGTTGTCCTTGAGGTTGGCGACCATGATCTGGTCGAGCACCTGCTTGTGCACGGTCGGGTTGACGATCGGGCACAGAACTTCGACGCGCCGATCCAGATTGCGCGGCATCATGTCGGCGGACGAGATGTAGACCGCCGCCTTTGGATGCGGCAAAGCGTGACCGGAGCCGAAACAATAGATGCGGCCGTGTTCGAGGAAGCGTCCGACAATCGACTTGACGCGGATATTTTCGGACAATTTCGGCACCGCGGGCCGCAGGCAACAGATGCCGCGCACCACAAGCTCGATTGCGACGCCGGCGCTCGACGCCTGGTAAAGGGCGTCGATGATGTCCGGGTCGACCAGCGCATTCATCTTCATCCAAATGGCGGCGGGACGGCCGGCCTTGGCATTGGCGATCTCCGCTTCGATGTGTTCGTGGACGCGGTTGCGCAGTGTCAGCGGCGATACCGCCATGCGTTCGAGCCCGGCAGGTTCGGCATAGCCGGTGACGTAATTAAACACGCGGGCGACGTCACGGGCGATAACCGGATCGGCGGTGAAGTACGACAGGTCGGTGTAGATGCGCGCGGTCACCGGATGATAATTGCCGGTGCCGACATGCACATAGGAAGCGAGCGAAGCGCCCTCGCGGCGCACCACCAGCGAGAGCTTGGCGTGGGTCTTGAGCTCGATGAAGCCGTAGACCACCTGCACGCCGGCGCGTTCGAGGTCGCGCGCCCAGCGGATGTTCGCTTCCTCATCGAAGCGCGCCTTCAGCTCGACAACGGCGGTGACCGATTTGCCCGCTTCCGCTGCCTCAGCCAGCGTCTTGACGATCGGGGAATTGGCCGAGGTGCGATAGAGCATCTGCTTGATGGCGACGACATCCGGATCGCCAGTCGCCTGGTGCAGGAAATCCACTACCACGTCGAATGACTCGTAAGGGTGGTGGACGATAAGGTCCTTCTGCCGGATCGCGGCGAAACAATCGCCGCCATGATCGCGGATGCGGCCGGGATAGCGCGGCGTGTAGGGTACGAATTCGAGGTCCGGCCGGTCGAGGCTCGTAAGCTGCGCCATTTCGTCGAGCGCCAGCACGCCATCGACCTTGAACACGTCGTCGTCGGTCGCGCCGAGCGCACGCTGCACGAAGCGCCGCAGCTCCGCCGGCATATTCGCCTCGATGTCGAGCCTGATCGCCGAGCCGAGACGGCGGCGCTTGAGCGCGGTCTCGAACAACCGCACCAGATCCTCGGCCTCTTCGAGGATTTCCAGTTCTGAGTCGCGGATGACGCGGAACGCGCCCGTCCCATTGACCGCATAGCCGGGGAACAGCTTACCGATGAACAGGCTCGTTGTGCCTTCGATGGAAATCAGCCGCGCCGCACCTTCTTCCCCGGCTTGCGGCAGCCGCACGAACCGTTCGATGCGGTTCGGCATGCGAATGAGCGCGTTCATCGCCTTGCCGTCCTTGGCGCGCGTGAGCTGCAAGGCGATGGAGAAGCCGAGATTGGGGATGAACGGGAACGGATGCGCCGGATCGATGGCGAGCGGCGTGAGCAACGGGAAGATGTGCGAAAGAAAATAGTCTTCGAGCCAGGCTTTCTCCGACTTGGCCACATCGGGACCGTCGACCAGAACGATGCCAGTCTTGCCGAGCGCCGCACGTAGCTCGCGCCATTGCGCCTGCTGGTCCTGCACGAGGAGCACAACCGCTTCAGCGATGCGCACCAGCTGCTCCGCCGGGGACAATCCCTCGGGGCTCTTGGTGCCAATGCCGGCGCGCACCTGTGCGCGGAGGCCCGCAACGCGCACCATGAAGAATTCGTCGAGGTTGTTGGCCGAGATCGACAGAAACCGCAATCGCTCGATTAGCGGGTGCTCGCGGTTGGCGGATTCCTCCAGGACGCGGCGATTGAAATTGAGCCAGGAAAGTTCCCGATTGATGAAGCGCTCCGGACTTAAAGCCAGGTCCGACGCAATGTGCCCCGCCGCCGGCTCGGCGAGCCAGCCCGGGGCTTCCAGCCGCCGCGTAAGACCCGATTCGAGTGCGACGACAGTCGCTCGGCCGCGATCGACTGTGGCCCGCACTAATGCTGGCTTAGGAGGAGCTTTCTGATGTCGCTGAACGACTGTCTCTAAATCTTCGCCTCGTTCGAGCGCCGAGATTAGATCGGCTGCAAAAGCCTCATCATCAGCTATTTGCTTCCGACGCTTTTCGACGGTTTCAGGAGGGATTTCCGCAAGTTCCTGGTGTGCCCATTCTTCTAGGCGTTTTAGCCGAGAGTGCGTAGCCTTGAGATCATCATCGGATTGGCCAGCGAGCCGCTCGCGAGCGATAAAGGCGTGCCTGCTCGGCGGCGGCACCCAAGCCAAAATGTCTTCGATCAGTTCATCACGCGTACTGATCAGTGCGTCACGTGTACTCATCTTCTCGAGACGGCTTTCGGGAGGGATGCAAATCCCTCGTGAGGCGATCGCAAGTTGCCCGTACTGCCTTTGCCACGCCTACAGGAATTTGATAGATAGCGTTGCGAAATCTGTTAGTTCAACAATTTCAAGCATAGCACGCCTTTCGGTCGGAAGAAGTGAAATGAGCACGGCAACATCGCCCATTGATGCGGGAAAAAGCTTCGGCGGCCCGGAAAATCGCTCGTCGAACGGAAGCTCGACTGTAACGGAGCCCGGCTTGACGGAAACCACATTGATGGAAAACTCGCGAACGAACGCCAGACCGGACAGGAAGGACCTTACTTCGGTCTCGTCGAGAAGATTTTCATCGTTGCGCATTGACTTAATCCTGTAGCGGCCCTTGAAGGACGCGCCAACTCCAGATCGACGCTTCCCGCGATTGTCCGGCGTTCTGAACCACTTCGAGGCAAACAGCACAGCCCCGGCCTTCGCGCCGGGGCTTTTCATTTCGGAGATCACAGATGTCATTTGCCACCCGCCAGCGCCACCGTGAGCTTGGCCTCGACCAACGGACAACACGAAAAGCCCGCTTCGTCCAGCTCGTCGATGCCTTCGCCGAGGAACTCGGCGGGACTTCCGGCCTCAACCCTGCCGAGCTGATCCTTGTCAAACAGTGCGCCACCACTGCACTGGCATGCGAGAAGCTCCAAGAACGGCTGCTGGAGGAGGCCGACGATGCCGCCGTCGACAAGGCGATTGTGCCGCTGTCCAACGCGTTGGTGCGGCTACAGGCATCACTGAGCGCCGCGAAGAAGCGCCGAGGCGAGAAGCCGCGAAAGTCAATCAGGGAATCGATCATGCAGCAGCCGCCAATCAAGGAGTGACCCAGCAATGGCAACGTCATTGGACTTTTTTGAAAGGCTTCGCTGGATCGACGGCAAGTCGCTGCTCAATACCATCGAGCCTTATCGTCGTGACATCTTCACGAAAGCGCTCGACACCTTCGGTCCCGATGGCTTCCCGCAATACAACATGGTCATAGCTGGCCGCGGGAAAAAGAACTGGATAGCGCACCAACGCAACAATGGCGTGACGCGCGACACGGCGCGCACCGCTACCCGCTGAAACCATTCGTCGCCGAGGTTAGGATCTGGAATTGTCGTCGAACAGAAATAATTTGTAAGCGGCGGCAATAGCGCGCAGCCGTTCGGTAAGCTCCCTACCACTGGCTTGCCTGGCGGCCAAGTCCCGTAATCGGGCGCGGATAACTTGTTCGAAATACTCCTGGTACGTGAGTCGGGTCATCGAATTGTCCCGTATCTGGGTGGTTAGTGGTAGCAATCTGGGACCAACCTCGGCTGTGTCGCAGATCACAGGTACTGGCGCCCAACGCCGCCGTTAGCCCCCTCGCTGAGACGGCCGAAGACTCTGCACCAGGCGGCTTTGCCCGACGGAGACCTGCCGCCCGGCGTCGATGGCGGCTCGACTGATGCATTGGCGTTGGCAAATCGTGCGCCGGCGTTGCTGGCCTGCACAAAGTGGCCGACAAGAAGGAGTGGCCGGAGTGGCAAGCGCAGGCCGACATGGTCGAACGCAAGCTCGCGCCCTCGGGCGTGATGAAGGGCGGGCGGCGCAATCCGCTCGGCGCCCGCATTCTTCTCCTTGACGACGGCAGCCTGAGCATCCACGGCACCAACGCCCCAGCCACAAAGGTGGATGGTCCCTCATGTACCTTTCCAACCAGAGCCTCTTGGTCATCGTAGTCGTGGGAATTGTCGCGGGCTGGCTAGCCGGCAAGGTGGTTGAAGGCGGAGGCTTTGGACTGATCTGGGATCTGGTTGTCGGCTTGATTGGAGCGTTTATCGGCGACTGGTTATTGCCTCGGCTCGGCATTCACTTAGGCACCGGAATTGTGGCATTGGTCATTAATGCCTTCGTTGGCGCCGTCGTCTAAGGGCGTGTACTCATAAGTCGAACTGGGCGGCAGCGCTAATGTCCGTTTTGAAGGTGCTAACGTCAGCGACGGCAAGTCCGTTGCCCTTGGCAACCCTAATGCAAAGCAATTGCTTGGCACGGACACCAGGACCCTAAAGGACTCCACCGGCAAGGCGTTTGGCCAGGAACTCTATGACGCGTATCAGAAGCCTGAAGGTCAAATCACTGAGGTCACCTACACGTTTGTAAGGCCCGGTCCCGACAAGAGGCCAGTTCCAAAGGTGAGCTTCGCGACCAGGGTTGGCGATCTGGGCTGCGGCGTCGGCTATTACAAGTAGATCGTTCCCAACCACTTCATGTAACTGCGTGATGGCGATGTCGAGCACGACGTCATCAGGTATGGCGGTCACGTCAGCGGCGAGCGCCTGCTGCTCGGTGCGCTGTGCGCCCTGGCAGGCGGCTCATCATCTCTGCGCGCGGATTGTGCTGATAGAAGTCGCAATAGGCAAAACCGAGGCTGGAGATGGACCCGCGAAAGCGGCGATAATCGATCTTCTCCACCCGGAAGCAGGGCTGCATGATCATGCCCGACAGATGCGCGCACATCGAGGAGCCCTCGACCCGCAGCGTCCCGGGCGGCAGGTGCATAAACCGCACCTCGCCGCGGCCGCCGGGCCGGATGGTGCCGACCACCGAGCCGTCGGCAAAGATGCGGCCCATGCCGGCCGTTCCATCGAAGCAGGTATAGGAGAACAGCTTGCCGACGACGAACGCCCGGGCCTGTTCGGGACCAAGCTCCTCGGCCTTCGCCGCCACCGCACCCAATACGCACGTACCGGCAACAACAGCAACGCGCACTAACATCGGCGACTTCACTCTCAACGCGAAAGGCCATGTTAACAAGATTTCTTAACCGTCAAGGCCATCTCCGGCGCATGTCGAGGTCGCGTTCGTTGCGGCGCTCGCGGTGATTTATTTCCTCGTCGGCCGTGAATGCGGCGAGGGCCAGCAGGAAGATCAGGGAAATTCCGATAGCAACAATTACTGTAAGGCCAAGACGAAAAGCACTCCAAGCACCGTTTGTTTTGTTAGGGCGTGTACTCATAAATCCAGCGCATCCAATGTCGGCTGTTGGCGCGAAAGCAGCCATCGCCCGGACAGTTCTGCATGTCGCTGAATGACCCATCACGACAGCATGAGCCGTCGCTCTCGCTGCTATGCACAGGAAGCGTTTGGCGAACTCAGTTTTACCTCTGCTTTTTTAGCTTCTTCACTCGATGCTTCTGATAATCGATGACTGCCGACGCAAGTGGCATAGTGCGAGGCATCCGAACGTGCGTCAGTGATACGACGAGCGCTTCACGTATATCCGATGGGACAATATGGCACACAATGCCGCCTTCCATAGCATGGGGCGCAACCCCCCGGTAAAGGTTAAGATTTGGGCTTGTTCGGGCTGACAAAATACACTCATGAAGCTCTACAGGCTTTGTGCTGCGGCTGCTGCGACGATCTTTGCGCTCTTTTGGGCGGGAACGGTATCGGCCGATCCCAAGGGTCTTTGGCTGGCGCAAGACGGCGCCGGCGTGAAGGTCGGACCATGCGGTGGCGCCCTGTGCGCGACCATCGTCGCTCCGAAATCCGCTTATGATCCGGAGACCGGCCGTCCTTGGACGGACAAGAAATGGAACACGGCTGGTTCGAGCCGCCTCCGAGTGCCCACCTTCTTCGATTTCAACATCGAGCGGACAATTGCGCCTTCACTCCCCGTCGAGGCCACAAGTCTCGGTCTGTCCGGTGCTTCATCAATGACGAGCGTGTCAAATTCCTTGTTTAGGTCACCGGCGATGATCGGATCAGCTGGCAATTTGTGAGTCGGCTCGTACCATGGCAGCCTTAGTTTAACTTTTCCCTCTAGGGCCTTAGCCAACAACCTGCCGATCTCTTCTCCTTCCAAAGGCACAAGCCTGCCGTGCTCATCGTGTTTGTACAATTGTGGGCAAAAATACAGAGTGTGAATACGAGGATCGTATCCGTCGATTACCAAAAATGGTCGGCGACGAAATGATCTAAACCGCTTTACGATTTTTCGTTCTTGAGTCGTCCTGGCAACGCGAAGCTCACCTGAAGAGTCGACGATAGTGTTGGCCTCAAGTAAGATGATCCAGTCGTTCGATACGACGTTGTCGGGGTCAATGGGTATCAGATTGGGGACTTTCTGGAAGAAAGCCATCATGGTGCCTTCCACGATCCGTGCCACATGAGTAGCAGAAAACCACAGGCATTACTGAGCCCAATTCTTCCAATCCTCATCGGGCTAGAGCGAAATCGCCAGCTCATGGGTGCGCTGCTAGCCACGATATCGATGCTGGTCATTCATCAATGCAGCGGGTTCAAACCCGTCGGCATACGGTCGAACGGGTAATAGGTCTGCAAGTCGCAGTCATCGGTTCGTACCGCGAAGCGATCATCGACGATTGTTCGGTTGCCGTCGAGGAACAGGGCATAGTTGCGCACGCGGCCCTTATCGTGAAAGCGAACGCAGGTGAGCCAAGCCGGCCCTTGATCGAATGAACCCAGCGCGGATCGGAGATCTCGAATGAATTGTAGGAGTCGTAATCTTGACGACGCTCTTCAGATGGGCGGCAACCGCCTCGCGATAAGACGGGTCGAGGCCGGTCAGCGGCATTTCGGTGTTGCCGGTAGCGATGCCGGCGCATCCGCTTAGCGCTACCGACAAGCCGAGCGCCGCGGGCAAAAGCAAAGCCCATGCGGCGCGCCGCAACGGTCGAGAGCCGCGGTGGGGCCTTTCTGAAATCAACGCCAGCATGCCTTGTGGTGGCATTAATCCCGAAACAGACTCTTGAACCGAGTGGGCGCGAGCTCGGTGTAGCGGACGGTGTGCTGGATTGATTTATGCCCGAGATAGGCTTGGATCGTGCGGGTATCGACGCCCTCGTTCGCCAGCTTAAATCCGCAGGCATGCCTGAGCATGTGCGGGTGAAGCTTCATGTCGAAGCCGGCAGCCTCACCAGCGCGCTCTACCATCGCCTGGAAGCCGCGCTTCGAAAATGGCGCCCCGCGCTCACTGATGAAGACGAATGGCGATTTGGGCTGCTCGCGTTGTAACCGCCGAAGAGCTCGTAATTAGTTCGGCGAGCGCAGGTACGCGCCGAACGGAGTGTCCGTTAATAACCCGCACAGCCGGCGGAGGGGAACGTCCCCTCGTGGCCGGCACCAAAGCTAGGATCAGGGGTGCGGCTCTAGCATCAAGATCGTTTTAGGCGTGTTTATTTGCTCCTGAGACCTAAGCTTTTGAATATACACGATAAATTGGTTTTCGGCTGACGCTACTGACGCTACTGACGCTGATTTGCGGGTAACTCGGCTGGGGCTCTGGAGACATGTGGGTTGGGTGGGGTTGCCCGCTAAAGGAGTCCAACTGGTGGCTAGAGTGTGTTTGAATTGTGTTTGTGGAACTGGCGCCGCTTGGGTGCCCCAGATATGCCTCAGCGGCAATTCTGGGAACCCTAGACCGATTAAGCCACTGATTTGACTGGCAAAAATTGGGGCGTGCCTCGCATAACCGGCAATATTCTCAACTGCCTGCAATCCCATCGAACGCGAATCAGCAGAGCCTGCAATCAGGTCCTGGTCAGCCACGGTCAATAAGCATCCCTGAGCGTGACAAACGCCGCAGCGCTTGCGGCACGCACAAAGCCCCTGCCCGGTGGCGCTTTCCAGCCATGGGCAGGCCTCACGCCCGCAAATTTAAAATTTAAATTCTAATCTGCCGGCTGTAACGCCAAGGCATCCTGCACGGCAGCCTTGCCGGCAATGGCGGCAGCTTCGCTGCTGGCGCTCATGTGCGCCGCATGCTCGGCCAAGCGCACCCACGACTGCGCCAGGGTGATCCACAGGGCCTTGTCATTCGCGTCCTCGGAGGCGTGCGCCATGGCGATGCACTCCTCGGCAAACCGTCGATGATCCCGATTGGTCCCCATCGCAAAATCCCCGATTGACGCGACACGCCCGCATTATGGGTCGCCAAGTACGGCAGAGAATTGATCATCCCGTGGCCGAATGCGGGCCATCTGCGACGGACCGATAATGGCGAATCAGCTCTTCGCGTTGCGGTAGGGCCAGCCCGGTCAAGTTAAGAAAACCTCGCCAAGACAAGCCGATGGCATGCGGCTAGCTCCTAGCTGCACTGCAGCAAAAACTATGGTGCAGCGCACACTCGCGTTTATATTGGACCCAGATTCCGGCGCTACCGGACAACCCGCTGGGGAAAAAGGACAAAAAAATGCTGACATCCATTGCCCGTCTCTATCAGGCCTGGAAGCGGCACGAAGCCGTGAAGCGCGAGCTTTCGCACCTCACCGATCGTGAACTCGCCGATATCGGCATCACGCGCTCGGATATCGACCGGATCGCTTCGCAGGAAGCGCATAACGCCTAACTGGAGCCGCTACGGTTTTCAAAATGGCGCCCGCCGCTCGCGGGCGCTGTTTTTTTGCGCGAGGGCTTTACCGTTTGAACAGGCCCATGATCTGCGCCTTGGCCAAGGTGTTGAAATGCAGATTGAAGCCGATGACCGCCGCCGAGGTGTCGGGCTTCACATCGAGCTTGTCCGCCTTTACGGCGAACACTGTGAATAGATAGCGGTGCGGATGATCGCCGGGCGGCGGGCACGGTCCGCCATAGCCTGGCGCGCCGAAATCCGTGCGCGTCTGCAAAGCGCCTGAAGGCAATTTGCCGCCGGCACTGCCGGCACCCTCGGCAAGCTCGCTCACGCTCGCTGGAATATTTACCACCAGCCAGTGCCAGAAGCCCGAGCCGGTCGGCGCGTCGGGATCGAAGCATGTGATCGCGAAGCTTTTGGTCCCCTCCGGCACGCCCGACCACTTGAGATGCGGCGACTTGTTGCCGCCGGCGCAGCCGAAGCCGAAATCGGCCGACAGAATAAAATCGCTCGGTAGATAGTCGCCATCCTTGAAACTATTGCTGCTGACTGTGAACGTCATGGGCATCTCCTCTCGTGCGATTGAGCCTCGACCGGGCCTATGTGGGGCGGCAAGAACAAGCTTTGAGAAATTTGCGCCAAAGCGCGGGCAAGAATAGGCAGGCATGCGGCGTTTGCGGAAGGTGGGATCGAAAATCAATCGTTGAACCCGCGCCTATGGTAACGAAGACGCCATGCCTGTCGTTTCACTGACCGAGGCCGCAGCGCTCCTGCCCGCGCGCGGCGCATTGATCGGTCTCGATCTCGGCACCAAGACCATCGGCGTCGCCGTGAGCGATCCCGACCGGCGCTTGGCCACTCCGGTCGAAACAATCGCCAGGAAACGCTTCGGCGATGATGCCGCGCGCCTGTTCGCGCTCGCCGGCGAGCGGCGCGCCGTAGGCTTCGTGCTCGGGCTTCCGGTCAACATGGACGGCAGCGAGGGTCCACGCGCACAGGCGACGCGTGCTTTCGCCCGCAATCTGGCGAAGCTGACCGAGCTTCCAATCGCGCTCTGGGACGAGCGGCTCTCGACCGCCGCAGTCGAGCGCGCGCTGATCGAGGCCGACGTCAGCCGCGACAAGCGCAAGGCGGTGATCGACCAGCACGCTGCCGCCTACATCCTGCAGGGCGCATTGGATCGGCTCGCCCGCATATTGCCGGCTTAAGCGCCCTTGCTCGGTTGCATCGTCGCCTGCGTCCAATTCTTGAGCTTGCCGAGAAAACCTGGCGGCGACGCTCGCAGGAAACCACCGCCTCACCCCTCCGGCAGCGCGCGCTGCAGCAGCGTGTCGGCGGTGTGCGCCTCGATATCGTCGGCGCCGTAGAGCGCGGCGTGCTGCCGGTGAAGGCGGGTGTGTACGAAGGCTTCGGTGACCGCTGGCGGCGCGGTGGCCTCAAGCGCGGAAGCCGCCGCAAGCGTTGCAAGCTTGCCGACGGTGATGCGCGCCTTGGCCTCGCTTTCGAAGTCGTTCATCGGCGCGAAGACATCGCTTGCGGCCCCAACGAGAGGCGCGGACTTGCGCGCCAAGTCAGCGAAGAACTCGGCGGCCTCCTCGTCGCGGCGCAGCGCGCGCAAAACGTCGAGACACATGACGTTGCCCGAGCCTTCCCAGATCGCATTGACGGGCGCTTCCCGATAAAGCCGCGGCAGGATGCTTTCCTCGACGTAGCCGTTGCCGCCGAGGCATTCCATGGCCTCGTAGATGAAGCTCGGCGCCGTCTTGCAGATCCAGTACTTCGCCGCCGGCGTGACGAGCCGCGCGAAAGCCGCTTCCCGCGGATCGCTCGCGGCCTGATCGAAAGCGCGCGCAAGCCGCATGATCAGAGCCACCGCACCTTCGACCTCCAGCGCCAGATCGGACAGCACCGCCCGCATCATCGGCTGGTCGTAGAGATGCCGCTGGAACACCGAGCGATAGCGGCAATGATGCACGGCTTGTGCCAGCGCCATGCGCATGAAGCCCGTCGAAGCGAGCCCGCAATCGAGCCGCGTCAGCTGTACCATCTGGATGATGGTGCGGACGCCGGCGCCCTCATCGCCGACGCGCAAAGCGTAAGCGCCGGCGAACTCGACTTCGCTCGAGGCATTGGAGCGGTTGCCGAGTTTGTCCTTGAGCCGCTGCAGGCGGAGCGCATTGGCCGAACCGTCGGGCCGAAAGCGCGGGACGAAGAAGCAGGTAAGTCCGCCCGCGGCCTGCGCCAGCACCAGGAAGGCATCGCACATCGGCGCGGAGAGAAACCATTTGTGCCCGACGATGGTGTAGAAATCGCCGGCCGGCGTCGCGCTCGTGATATTGGCGCGCACGTCGGTGCCGCCCTGCTTCTCCGTCATCCCCATGCCGAGCGTCATGCCCGACTTTTCCCACCACGGCCGGAAAGCCGGATCGTAGCTCGTTGCGACCACTTTCGGCGCCACCTGGGCAAGCAGCGCCGGATTAGGGGCAAGCGCCGCCAGCGCCGCGCGCGTCATGGTGATCGGGCACAGATGTCCGCTCTCGACCTGCGCGGCCATGTAATAGCGCGCCGCGCGCGCGACCTCGGCCGGCGGCGCCGCGCGCGTACCGGAAGCCGTCCAGGTCGAGGCGTGCAAGCCCGCCGCGATGCTTGCGCGCATGAATTCGTGATAGGCCGGATGGAACTCGACCACGTCGCGGCGGAAGCCCTTCGGGTCGAAGGTGTAGAGTTTCGGCGTATTCTCATTGGCGCGCCGCGCCGCCGCGAACATCTCGGCCGTGCCCCATTGCCGTCCGAAGGCGGTGAGCGCCGACGCCTCATCGCCTGCGCCATTCACCCGCACCGCCTCCTGTAGCGGCAGATCGCTCGAATACAGATCGATGTCTTCGTAAGGCGGCGACTGGTTGAACACCTCTTGGGTGTCGAAACGCGGCAGCGTGTTCATGGGCGAAGTCCCTCATTGGGGGGTGCGGCATCCTACCACGATCGCGCCAGGCGGCGCCGCGCAACATTCGCAGTTGATATTCGCGTTATCAGGGCGCAAGCGGGCTTGCCGCAACGCTCCGATTGGGCCTATAGCAACCCTTTGATGACGAAAGCCCAGCCGCTCACGCGCCACATCGTCTCGATCAACGATCTGACCAACAAGGAGATCGAAACGGTCTTCCAGGTCGCGGCGGGGTTTTTGAAGGAACTTTCCGACGACAACATCCCCTACCGGATCGGGCGCGGCACTTCGATCGCGTCTAAATTCATCCTGGCGAGCCTGTTCTACGAGCCCTCCACCCGCACGCGGCTGTCGTTCGAAAGCGCCATGCTGCGGCTCGGCGGCGCCAATATCACGAGCGCCGACCCGGCGGTCAGCTCGGCCGCCAAGGGCGAAAGTCTCGCCGACACTATCCGCGTCATCGGCAATTATGCCGACATCATCGTCATCCGGCATCCGCGCGATGGCGCGGCGCGGCTTGCGGCCGAGTATTCGCACATCCCAGTAATCAATGGCGGCGACGGCAGCCACGAGCATCCGACCCAGACATTGTGCGATCTCTTTACACTGCGCTCGAAGAATAAGGGCCTCAAGAACATGAAGATCGCCATTTCCGGCGATCTCAAGGGCAGCCGCACCATTCACTCCTTCGTCTATGCGCTCGCCCGTTTCGGCGCGACCATCGATCCCCTGCCCGCTCCCGGCATGGAATTGCCGGCGCATGTCGATCGCCGGCTGCGCGAGGAATTTCATTGCCGCATGATTTCCAAGACCACGGGACAGGCGGCGGGCCCGATCGACGCGCTCTATGTCACCGCCGACCAGCCGCACCAGCTCTCGCTCTATGCCGAGCCGGAGGAGGTCGATTACGGCCTGATCCTGAAGCAGAAGATCGACGCAGTGTATGTCACGCGCTTCCAGAAGGAGCGCTGGGCGGAGAAAGAGCGGCCCTATCCGAAAATCGACGCCAAGTTTCTCGGCCAGGACAAATATTCGCAAGCCAGCGTCATGCACCCGCTGCCGCGGGTCAACGAGCTCGACGCCTCGCTCGATAGCGACCGGCGCGCGATCTACTTCAAGCAAGCGGCCTACGGCGTGCCGGTGCGCATGGCGCTGATTTCGCTCCTGCTGCATCTGCACCGCAACAAATCGCTGCACAAATTCGCCGGCGGCTTCGCCAAGCCGGAGCATGCCGTGCACATGCAGCCGATCGGATCTGGCATCCAATGCGTCAATCCGAATTGCATCACCCGCGATCCGGCCGAGCGGCAATACGCCGCCAACAAGTTTTACGTCGTGGAAGAAGACTCAGCCCAGCGCTGCCGGTTGCGCTGCCTCTATTGCGAGACCGATATCGAGGCCGAAGCGGCGGCGCACTTCGTCGTCGGCGACATGACGCGCAAGACTTATACGCCGGGCTTGGCGGCGCTCGCGCGCGCGCCGGCCGACAAGCTCAAGCATTTCATCATTCATGCCGACGAAGCGCAGGCCGAGGCCGCGGGTTTTTCCCCGCGCGAGACACGCAAGAAGGTGCGCGCGGTGTAACGCATCTCTGGCGTTCGTCCCCGCGTAGGCGGGACCCAACTTCTAGAGCATGATCCGGAAAAGCACGCCCTCGGGCTTTGACCCGATGGGTGGAATCCGGTTTTCCGAAAAGCATGCCCTCGGGCTTGACCCGGGGGATCATGCTCAAACAAAAAGCTAGAGCGGGATGCCGATCGAACCATAACTCATCCCGCTCTAGGCGCCGCGCCGATGCTGGATTCGCTTTCGCGGGAATGAGCGGCCAAGTAGTCTCCCCTCGCCATGCACCACGCGCTCTCGTTTTGCCTGTTGGCTTTCGTCTTCGGCTATCTGTGCGGCTCGATTCCGTTCGGCATTCTGCTGACGCGGCTCGCCGGCGGGCCGGACCTGCGCAGCATCGGCTCGGGCAATATCGGCGCCACCAACGTGTTGCGCACCGGCCGCAAGGGGCTCGCGGCGGCGACGCTTCTCGGCGACATGCTCAAGGGCACCTTCGCGGTTCTGCTCACGCGCTATCTGCTCGGCGACGATGTTGCGATCGCGGCCGCGGTCGGCGCCTTTCTCGGCCACCTGTTTCCGGTCTGGCTGCGCTTCCGCGGCGGCAAAGGCGTGGCGACCTATATCGGCGTGCTGCTCGGCATCGCCTGGCCAGCCGCCGTTGTCTTCTGCGCCGCTCTGGCTCGCGGTCGCGGCCGCGACCCGCTATTCGTCGCTCGCTGCGCTTACGGCGAGCCTCGCGGCGCCGGCCTTCTTGTGGTGGTGGGGCAATGTCGCCGACGCGCGGGCATTTTTGCTGCTGTCGATCCTGCTATGGATCATGCACCGCGCCAACATCGGACGGCTCCTGCACGGCACTGAGGGCAGGATCGGCGCGCGGCCTACAAGCGCCGGCGCCTCGTAACGCATCGTCATTGCAATGACGGGCGGGGAGTTACTTCGAGCAGGTGCCGTCGAAGGTGTGGCAATACTGGCCCGCATGGCAAAAATGCCAGTGCCGCGAGTTGCTGGCGTGGCACTCGCAGGTCTTGGCGCTGACCAGGCCGTCCGGGCAATGCGGAAACCGCTTGAACTTGAATGCGGCAAGAGCGTCGTGCGCGAGCAAGCATGTGAATACGCACGAAAGAACGATAATGGATTTTTTCACGCTTCCCCTCGCCGCCTGATACACCACGCTTACACGGCCTCACCGATCGTATCAAGATCACATGGCTTGGCGCCCGACCGTGGCCCGCACCGGCGCGCCGTGGGTGTGCGGAATCTTGTCGGCGAACAATTCGACGATCTTGTCGGTTTCGTCGGACGCGGCCGGCAGCCGCATCGCCTCGTCGGAATAGTTCTTCGCCGCCGGATTTTTCTTGATCCGCTTCATCATGCGGTAGTAGCGCCAGAATATCAGACCCCACTTCGCCATCGCCATGGAGAAATCGTACGCGCGCCAGGGATAGAAGATCAGCGGATTCACCAGCGGCATGCCGAAGCGCCGCTGGGTGCGCGACTTGCGGCGCACGAGCCCGAACTGCAGCGGGTGTACGCCTTCGATGCGCACGCAGCTGGAGAAGATCGCCAACAGGGTGACGAGCTTGCTGGTCTGCAGCCTGCCCGCCACCGCCCGCCGCATGATCTTCTCGACATGTTCGTCGGTGTAATACCGCGCAAACGCATCCTTGTAGACTTCCGTCCACTTCTGCCGCGACATCCGCGGATGATCGGTGCAGGCGTGCTCGAGATCGTATTTGTTCAGGTCGGGATCGAGGTCGACGCCCGCGGCATAGCAGCTTCTTATGGTCCTCGGAGCCCGGCAGCGGCGTCAGGCAGAAGAATTCCAGGATATCGATCGGCAATTCCTTCTTGATGATCTCGATGTCGCGCGCGATCGATTCCGGCGTATCGGTCGGGAAGCCGAGGATGTAGCCCGCGTAGGTGATGACGCGATGGCGCCGCCACTGCAGCAGCATCTCGCGGTATTCCCAGATCTTGTTCTGGCGCTTCTTGGTGCCGAGGAGCGATTCCGGATTGATGTTCTCGAGTCCGATGAAAACGAACGTCGCGCCGGCGCGCGCCGCCTTCTCGATGAAATGCGGAATGCGATGGCACAGCGTATCGACCTGCAGGATCAGCTTGATTCGGAATTTGTCGCGCTCGCGCAGCTCGATCAGGCGGTCGAGGATGGCTTCCCAGTTGCGGTTGCGGGCGAAATTGTCGTCGGTGACGAAAAAGCGGGTGACGCCCTGCGCCGCATTGGCGCGCACAATCGCCTCGACGTCGTCGGCGGAGCGGTAGCGCGATATGCGGCCTTGCACGTTGATGATGGTGCAGAAGCTGCACTGAAACGGGCAGCCGCGGCCGGCATCGAAGCTCGAATATTCCGTGAGCACGAGCCTGACCAGGTTGCTCGGCAGGATCGGCGGCACCGCGCTCGACAATTCGGGCATGTTGTCGAGGTAATTGTAGATCGGCTTGGCCGTGCCGTTGGCGACCTCGCGCAGCACGTCGGCCATGCGGCCCTCCGCCTCGCCGGCGAAGAGATGGATGCCGAGATCCAAAGCCTCCTGCATTTCCGGCGGGATTTTCGGCAGCATGGCGAGGCAGCCGCTGACGTGAAAGCCGCCCATGACGACCGGCACGCCGAGCGCCCGAAATTCCCGGCCGAGATCGAGCGCGCGCGGAAACTGGTTGGACTGCACGCCGACCAGACCGACCATGCCGCCGCCGGCCTTGCGAATGCGCTTGGCGATGGCGCGCACATCGACGAAGTTGTTGCACTCATCGAAGGCTTCGATCTCGATCTCGGTATCGGGACCAAGCACGTGCGTCTGCGCGCAATGCTTAAACAGCGCATAGACGCTGGCGAGACTGTTTGAAGGAATATAAGAGCGCCGCCACTGAATGACGTAACCGTCGGCGTCGTAATGCGACGGCTTGATCAGCGCGATCCTGAAAGCGCGCGGCCCCACGGCAAACCCATCCCTCGAATCAAAGTTCCGAGCCCGATCTGCCTTCCGCCGCTGATTGTGCAGTCAAGCCGGCCTTTTTGCAACCGAGGTCTTTCAACTCCCCGTGCAAATTTTCGATTTCGGGTAAGCTCGCACCGGCGAGGGCTTGGATAAGCAAGGGCTGCGGGGCCGAAGTGAGCGACAGAAAAGGGAATAAAGTCAGCGGCCAAAGCGTCCGGCTGACCGACGAGCAGCGGATCGATTGGCTGCGGCTCATCCGCAGCCAGAATATCGGGCCGCGCACGTTTCAGTCGCTGGTCAATCATTTCGGCGGGGCGCGGGCGGCGCTCGATGCGCTGCCGTCGCTGGCGCAGCGCGGCGGCGCGAGAGGCGCCGTGCAGATTTGCCCGCGCGAGGACGCGGTGCGCGAACTCGCCTTGGCGCACAAGCTCGGCGTCGCCTTGGTCGCCTGGGGCGAGCCCGACTATCCGGCGCGGCTGCAAATGATCGACGATGCGCCGCCGCTTCTGACGATCCGCGGCAACGCGGCGGCGCTGGCGCGGCCGATGGTGGCGATGGTCGGCTCGCGCAACGCCTCGGGCGCCGGGCTCAAATTCACGCAGATGATCGCGCGCGAGCTCGGCGAAGCGGGTTTTGTCGTGGTGTCGGGGCTGGCGCGCGGGATCGACGCGGCCGCGCACAAGGCAAGCCTCGCGACCGGCACGATCGCGGTGCTGGCGGGCGGCCAGGACCGCATCTATCCGGCCGAGCATGCGAGCCTGCTCGACGCCATCCTCCCGGCAGGCTCAGCGCTCTCCGAAATGCCGCTCGGCTGGGAGCCGCGCGCGAGCGACTTTCCGCGCCGCAACCGGCTGATCTCGGGGCTATCGCTCGGCGTCGTCATCGTCGAGGCCGCCAAGCGTTCCGGCTCGCTGATCACCGCGCGCTGTGCGCTCGACCAGGGACGCGAGGTCTTCGCAGTGCCCGGTTCGCCGCTCGATCCGCGCGCCGAGGGAACCAACGGCCTGATCAAGCAAGGCGCGACACCGGTGACCGAAACCGCCGACATCGTTTCCGTGCTGCAGCCGATCATGGAGCAGCACGAATTGTTCGCGCGCGAGCCGGAACGCGAGATCATGCCCGACGATGGCGAGCCTGCGGACGACGAGCGCACGCGCATCGTGGCGCTGCTCGGACCCGCGCCGGTGCAGATCGACGATCTGGTGCGGCTTGCGAAATCCTCGCCCGCCGTCGTGCGCATGGTGCTGCTGGAACTCGAAATCGCCGGCCGGATCGAGCGCCATGGCGGCGGGCTTGTGTCGTTGATCTAGCGGAAGCGACGCCAACGCATCGCTTGCCGCCCGACAAAACCCTGCGGGATTGTGCCTCCCGTCACATCCTCCATTCCAGCTCGCTCGTAACGTCAAAAGCAATCCGGCGACGGAGTGTACGACCATGAAAACACTGGTGAACGAGGTCTGGACCCAGATCGCCTATCACAGCGACGGGCACCTGGTGCACACGGACAAGAGAACCGGAAAACAGACGATCAGCTTCCGGGTGTGGCCCGATATCGCGAGCGCAAACAGGACGCTGGCTGAGGGACTCGGCAAAATTCAGTGGGAAGACGTCGACGAATTTTGATCCGACGCTCCGGTATGTGGTGAGGACGACGCGCGGGCGTTGATCTGCGCTCTTTAACGATCGCGCCAATAACCTGACGTCGCTTTGTTCGTCCGGCTATGAGCGCTTTTGGCCCGCAGGCAAGAGCCCCAATTGCCCGCCGATGAGGCGGTCGACGATGCGCTTCGGCAGAGCGCGCGCCAGGAAATCCTGCAGCGGCTGCGGCGTTACGGTGTAGCGCACGCACGGCCGTGCCGCCGTCAGAGCGCGCAGCACCGCCTCCCCGATCCGCTCCGGCGGCAGCCCCTTCTTGCCGAGCCCAAGCATGACGCTGCGCATGCGCTCCAGCGCCGCCGCATACGGCGTATCGAGATAAGGCGTGATGTCGACTTGCTCGGCTTTGGCCCAGATCGCCGTCGCGACCGCACCAGGGGCGACGACGATCACGTCGATGCCGAACGGCAGAAGCTCGCGCCGCAAGCCTTCGGACAATCCCTCAAGCGCGAATTTCGAGGCCGCATAAGGCGACAGAAACGGCACGGCATTTTTGCCGCCGACCGAGCTGATATTGACGATGCGGCCGGGCGGGCCCTTAAGCGCGCGGTCCGTGCCGAGGAGCGGCCCGAACGCCTTGGTCGTGATCACGACGCCGGTCAGATTGATATCGATCTGGTGGCGGAATTCGTTGAGCGGGAGTTCCAACAACGGCCCGGCGACGGCAACGCCGGCATTATTGACCAGGCCGAAGAGCTTTTCGCCGGCAAGCGCGTCGCCGACGCGCGCCGCGGCCGATCCCACCGCATCCTCGTCGGTCACGTCGAAAACAAGCGGCACGAACGCCGCGCCGAACTCGGCGGAGAGTCGCTCGGCGTCAGCCTTCTTGCGCACGCTGCCGAACACGCGAAAGCCGCGGGCGATCAGAACCTTCGTGGTGCCCCAGCCGATGCCGGTGGATGTTCCGGTGACGACGACACTGCGCATGCAAGGCTCCTCGTGGGTGGCCGGGCTAAAGTCGAGTTGGCGCGCGGACGTTTGTTCTGTGGCGCCGGATCGGAAACGAAACGCCACTGGGCTTGCCTCGCGCCGCACAACGATTAATGTGAAGCTTCCTTCATGTTTTGGGAATTCGCATTCGTGCCGGCAAAGCCGCGCCATTCGCTCAAGCCAAGAAAACGGCCGGTTCAGGCCCGTTCGGAAGCGACCGTGTCGGCGCTTTTCGACGCCAGCATTCAGGTTTTGCTGGCGGTGGGGTATCGCAAATTCACCACCACCCGGGTGGCCGAGCGCGCCGGCGTCTCAGTCGGCAGCCTCTATCAATATTTCCCCAACCGGCAGGCGCTGATCACATCCGTGATCGAGCGCTACCTCGATGGGCTACGCACCACCATCGAGCACCATTGCCGGGAGCTGCGCGGCTCGACGCTTGACCAGCAAGTCAGAGGCTTGGTCGATGCCGTCATCGCCGCGAAATGGGAGCACATCGAGGTCTCGCGCGCGCTGCATGAGCCGCTCGCCGATATCGGCGGCACCGAGCTCGTTACCGCCTCCGCGGTCAAGATGGCCGGCTCGATCGCCGAGGTGCTGCGCAGTTGCGCGGATGCATCATTTCGCGATGTCGATCGTCTTGCGCTATTGATCGTCATTTCCTGCAGCTCGCTGCTGCAAGCGGCGATCACCGACCAAACCGGCGCGCTCGACCGCGAAGCGTTGCGCGCGCATATGCGCGCGATGGTGCTCGGCTATCTGCACGAAATGCGCGCCGACGAAGCGCAGGCGGCGGCAGGATGAGAGCATCGCGTCTCGCGCTGATAGCTGTCGCGGTTTGCTTGACAGGCTTCGCCGCTCTTCACGTCAACGGCTTTGCCGCGCTTGGCCAGAATGCCGCGTCCTTCTCCGCTTTTCTCGACGCGCTATGGCCCGAGGCCGCTCATAAAGGCATCACGCGCGCAACCTTCGATGTCGCCTTCGCGGGATTGACGCCCGATCCAAACGTTCTCGCCGCCATGCGGCGCGAACCGGAATACGGTAAGCCGATGGGCGCTTATCTCGGCGGCCTCGTTTCGCCCGCGCGGATCGGCATGGGGCAGCGCAAATCCGCGCAATGGGCCGAGACTTTGCGCGCGGTGCAGGACAAGTACGGCGTCGATCAAGCCATTCTGGTCAGCATCTGGGGTATCGAATCCTCGTTTGGCGGTGGCGCGCAGCCTTGGGATGTTTTCCGTTCAGTCGCGACGCTCGCGCAGGCCGGATTTCAGCAACCGCTGTTTCACGACGAGCTGTTGAGCGCGCTGAGAATTCTTCAGGACGGCCATATCGCACGGCGCGAATTTGTCGGCTCTTGGGCCGGCGCGATGGGTCAGCCGCAATTCTTGCCGTCGAGCTATCTGAAATACGCCGTCGATTTCAACGGCGACGGCAAAGCCGATATCTGGCGCAGCGTGCCCGACGTGCTCGCCTCCATCGCCAATTATCTGCAGAAGACCGGGTGGCAGCCGGGCGTGCCTTGGGGCTTTGAAGTGGTCGTGCCGGCGGGCTTCGATTATCGCCTCAGCCGCGGCTCATTTGCAGAATGGACACGACTTGGCGTTGAGCGACCCGATGGCCGTCCCCTGCCCGCCGCCGGCCAAGCGATCTTGTTCTTCCCGAGCGGCGCCGCAGGTCCGGCTTTTTTGGTCACCGACAATTTCATTGTGCTCAAGCGCTTCAACAATTCGGACGCCTACGCGCTCGCCGTCGCCGTTCTGGCCGACCGGCTGCGCGGCTTGCCTGGCGTTCTCGCTGCCTGGCCGGCGGACGACGTGCAACCCTCGCGCAAGGAACGCATTGCACTCCAGCACCGGCTGGCAGCGCTCGGTTACAAGGTCGCCGATTTCGACGGCCACTTCGATTTCGAACTGCGCGACGCCGTGCGCGAGCTGCAAGTCCGCTTCGGCATGGTGCCCGACGGCCATCCGAGCCGCGCCTTTCTCGACCGCGCCGACATACAGATGGCCCGCTAGACTTTCAAAAGCGGCTGATTGATCGAGATCAAGGCAGCTTCCGGTAGCTCGCCTAGAAAAGTCACCGTCTCGAAGGTTTCCCAGCCTCGCGGGGGTTTTCATGCAAGAGCTGAGCAACGCGCAAAGCGCCGTGAATGTCGATGTTGCTTCGCCGCCGATCGAGTTTGTGGAGGAGGCGGTGGCCGATACGAGCGAGCCCCATAGCGGGATTTCCGGAACTGCCATCGCCGTCACGGCAGTCGGGATCGGCGCTGTCGCGTTTGAAGCCGCGTTGCTTCCCGGGGTTATTCTCGGCGTCGCCGCAATGTGGCTCCCGCACGACGTGCGCCAAGCATTCGCTCCGCTCGCCAAGTCTACGGTTCGCGGCGTTTACAGGATTGGCCAAAAGTCGAAAGAACTGATTGCGGACGTGCAAGAGCAGATTCAGGACATCGTCGCAGAGGTCGATGCCGAGAACGCCAGAGCCTAGCCTTGGGCGCTTGAACGCAATTTCGCCGACGATAGATCGAGCAGCGTGTTCAGTTCCGCGATCGATTTCGCCCCGATCGCTTTCTCAACGTTCGCTTGCGCGTTGCGCCAGCGCGGCACGGCCTCGCGCAGCATGCGTAGTCCCTTCTCGGTGATCGCGACGATACGGACACGGCCATCGGCCGGATCGAGGACGTTCTTCACCAGCCCCTTCACAAGCAGAGGCTTGAGATTGCGGTTGAGCGTCGTCGGATCCATCCCCAGCCACTCGGCCATTGTTCCGATGGACGCATTCGTGCGCGCAAGGCTCGCGCCGCAAAGATAGGCCAACAACCCGAACTGGTTGACCGTCAGTCCGGTCGGCTCGAGCGCATGGTCATAGAGCTGGGTCACGCGCCGCGTCGCCCGCCGCATGCGCAGACACGTACAACCCATGATCTTTTGCAGGTCGTTTTCCATCACACTGCCGCAACCCGGTCGCATGGCGCGTTGATTGTGCTAGAGCATCCTGATATCTGTATATGCAGCCTTTAGGTCCGACGCAAGCCCCTCGCCGGGGCAACGCCGGCATAAGTAGCTGTATATACAGGCTTATGGAGATCCCCATGGTGCAGCTTTCCGATCACCCGACTGTGCAGCGCGTTCGCGCGGCGCTCCCGAAAGACACGCGGCCGCCGCAAGTCTTGGACGCGGATTGGCTGCGGACCCTGTGCCTCGAAGCCGGAGCCGACGATGTCGGCTTCGTGCCGGTCGATCATCCCGATCTCGCCGCCCATAGAAGCGACACTCTCACGCTGTTTCCGGCCGGCAAGGCGCTGATCAGTATCGTGTGCCGGATGAACCGGGAAAATATCCGCACGCCGATGCGCTCGATTGCCAATCTCGAATTTCATCACACGAGCGACGAGGTGAACGACGTCGCGCGGCGGATCGTGCGGGCACTCGACGCAGCCGGCATCCGCGCGATCAACGGCGGCGCCGCCGGATTTCCGATGGAGGCCGATCGCTGGGACGCCGGCAGGCTTTGGATCATTTCCCACAAACCGATCGCGGTGGCAGCCGGTCTCGGGCAGATGGGCATCCATCGCAATGTGATTCATCCGCGCTTCGGCAGCTTCGTGTTGCTCGGAACGGTTATCGTCGCGGCCGAGATCGCGACCTACGCCAAGCCGCTCGACTTTAATCCTTGTCTTGAATGCAAGCTCTGCGTCGCCGCCTGCCCGACCGGCGCCATCAGCCCGGACGGCCATTTCAATTTCGCCGCCTGCTACACGCATAACTATCGCGAGTTCATGGGCGGCTTCGGCGATTGGGTCGAGACTGTCGCGGAGAGCGGAAGTGCGCGCGATTACCGGCAGAAAGTATCCGGCGCCGAGACGGTATCGATGTGGCAGAGCCTGTCGTTCGGCGCGAACTACAAGGCAGCTTATTGTCTTTCCGTTTGCCCCGCCGGCGAGGACGTGATCGGTCCGTACCTCGCCGATCGCCAGCAATTCATGGAAGAGACGCTCAAGCCGCTGCGGGAGAAGCCGGAAACCATTTATGTCGCGCGCGGCACCGACGCCGAGGATTTCGTCCCGCGCAGCCTGCCCAACAAGCGGGTCAAGATCGTTCGCTCCGGATTGCCGCGGCAATCTTCGATCCGCGGCTTTTTGCGCGCTCTGCCCCTTGTCTTCCAGCGCGGGCGATCGAAGGGGCTAGCCGCGACTTATCACTTCACTTTCACCGGTCGCGAGCCGGCGGAGGCGACAATTGTCATCCGCGACCGCACGCTCAAGGTTATGGACGGCCATCACGGCGAGCCCGATCTGCGGGTGATCGCCGACGGCGACACATGGCTGCGGTTCTTGCGCAAGGAGGCGAGCCTGCCCTGGGCGCTCCTTCGGCGCCGGGTGAGGCTCAAGGGCTCGCCGCGATTGCTGCTCGCCTTCGGCCGCTGCTTTCCGTCCTAGCTCCGGCCGCGCTGCCCTGGTCACGATGCCCTCCGGGCCAGCGGACACATTCTATTGCGCGCGTCGAAATGAAATACAATCTAGAGGCGGTAAGAGCGGCGTCCCGAAATTAAATCCTGGCGGCGTTAATTCGCCATGTTTGGCGGTGTTTTCGGGGCCTCGGCCGGCCCCGCTGCGGCCGTCAGCGATTTGACAGCCGGGGCTGGATTACCCATCTTCGCGGCGGCCGCAAACCCTTGGGACATCAACCAGGCGTCAAAAAAGGCCAATAAATCATTGGGTTACTATGAATCTTGTCGTAGTTGAATCGCCCGCTAAGGCGAAAACGATCAATAAGTATCTCGGCAGCGGCTACGAGGTTTTGGCCTCGTTTGGCCATGTCCGCGACCTACCCGCCAAGTCCGGCTCGGTCGATCCCGAGCACGATTTCCGCATGGTCTGGGAGGTCGACGCCAAGGCCCAGAAGCGCCTCAACGACATCGCCGAGGCGGCCAAGGGCGCCGACAAGCTCATTCTGGCGACCGACCCCGACCGCGAAGGCGAGGCGATTTCCTGGCACGTGCTGGAAGTGCTCAAGCAGAAGAAGGCGTTGACCGGCCAGACGATCGAGCGGGTGGTTTTCAATGCCATCACCAAGCAGGCGGTGACGGAGGCGATGAGCCATCCGCGCCGGATCGACCAGGCTTTGGTCGACGCCTATCTCGCCCGGCGCGCGCTCGACTATCTCGTCGGCTTCACGCTGTCGCCGGTGCTGTGGCGCAAGCTTCCGGGCGCGCGCTCGGCCGGCCGGGTGCAGTCGGTCGCGCTGCGGCTTGTCTGCGACCGCGAGCTCGAAATCGAAAAATTCATCCGCAAGGAATACTGGTCGCTGATCGCAACGCTGGCGACGCCGCGCAACGAAACCTTCGAAGCGCGCCTTGTCGGCGCCGACGGCAAGAAGCTGCAGCGGCTCGACATCGGCTCCGGCGAAGAGGCGGAAGCCTTCAAACAGGCGCTGGAGACCGCAACCTTCAGCGTCGCCAATGTCGAAGCGAAGCCGGTCAAACGCCATCCGCAGCCGCCCTTCACCACCTCGACCCTGCAGCAGGAAGCAAGCCGCAAGCTCGGCTTTGCGCCCGCGCACACCATGCGGGTGGCGCAGCGTCTCTATGAAGGTGTCGACGTCGACGGCGAGACCATCGGTCTCATTACTTATATGCGTACCGACGGCGTGCAGATCGCGGGCGAAGCGATCAGCGCGGTGCGCAGCGTGATCGAGGCCGATTTCGGCAACAAATACGTGCCGCAGGCGCCGCGCCGCTACGAGACCAAGGCCAAGAACGCGCAGGAAGCGCACGAAGCCATCCGCCCGACCGATCTCGCCCGCCGGCCGCGCGAGGCCAAAGGCTTCCTCGATGCCGACCAGGCCAAACTCTACGAGCTCATTTGGCTGCGCACGGTCGCAAGCCAGATGGAATCGGCCGAGCTCGAACGCACGACCGCCGACATTATGGCCAAAGTCGCCGCGCGCGTGCTGGAGCTGCGCGCGACCGGCACGGTGGTGAAGTTCGACGGCTTCCTCGCGGTCTATCAGGAAGGCCACGACGACGATGCGGACGACGAGGAGTCGCGCCGCCTGCCGGCCATGAGCGCCGGCGAGAAGCTCAACAAGCGCGCGATCGCGGCGAACCAGCATTTCACCGAACCGCCGCCGCGCTATTCCGAAGCCTCCCTGGTCAAGCGCCTGGAAGAGCTCGGCATCGGCCGGCCCTCGACCTACGCATCGATCCTGCAAGTGCTCAAGGACCGCAAGTATGTGCGGCTCGACAAGCGCCGGCTCTATCCGGAAGACCGCGGCCGCATCGTCGTCGCCTTCCTGGAAAGCTTCTTCGCCCGCTATGTGGAATACGATTTCACCGCCGGCCTCGAGGAGCAGCTCGACCAGATTTCCAACAACGAGGTCGCCTGGCGCGACGTGCTGCGCGACTTCTGGCGCGACTTCATCGGCGCGATCGACGAAACCAAAGATCTGAAAATCTCCGACGTGATCGATGCGCTTGACGCGCTGCTCGCGCCGCATCTGTTCCCGCCGCGCGCCGACGGCGGCGATCCGCGCGCCTGCCCGGGTTGTGGCAACGGCCGCTTGACGCTGAAGCTTTCCAAGTTCGGTGCTTTCATCGGCTGCTCGAGTTATCCGGAATGCCGCTACACCCGCCCGCTCACCATGCCGGGCGACGGCATAGGCGAAATCGGCACCAAGAAGCTCGGTGAGGATCCAAAGACCGGCCTCGAAGTGACGGTGCGCAGCGGACGCTTCGGTCCATACGTGCAGCTCGGCGAAGCGGTGGACGGCGAGAAGCCCAAGCGCGCGGGCCTGCCGAAGGGCACGGTGCCGGACGACGTCGATCTCGATCGCGCGCTTCAACTTTTATCGTTGCCGCGCGAAGTCGGCCGCCATCCGGAAGACGGCGAGCCGATCAAGGCGGCCATCGGCCGCTTCGGACCTTACATCCAGCACGGCAAGACCTACGCCAATCTTGAGCCGGGCGATGACATCTTCCACATCGGGCTGAACCGGGCGGTGACGCTGATCGCAGAGAAGATCGCGAAGGGCCCGCGACGGCGCTTCGGCGCCGATCCGGGCCGGGCGCTCGGCATGCATCCGACCAGGGGCGGTCCGATCGTGGCGAAGAACGGTCGTTACGGGCCTTATGTCAGCCACGAGGGCGTCAACGCCACGCTGCCAAGCGACAAGACGCCGGAAGCGATTACGCTCGAAGAGGCGGCCGCGCTGATCGATGCCCGCGCCGACCGCGGCGGCCCAACCGCGCGGGCACGGCCGCGTGCCGCAAAGCGGCCCTCGCCGGGCACCGCCCGCCACATCAAAGCACCGTCCAAACGGCCGGGCGCACCCGCCGCCAAGCGAGCCGCCGCCGGCAAAGCACCACGCAAGTCGACACAAGCTGCCGAATAACGCGCCGGCCGCTTATATTGGCCAGGAGAGGCCAGCTAGCGGCATGAAACGAAACTCCCTCCCCTCGCGTGACGAGCTCTTAGCTTTCATCCGCGAGCACTCCGGCAATGTCGGCACGCGCGAGATCGCCCGCGCTTTCGGCGCCAAGAACGCCGACCGCGCCGAACTCAAGCGCATGCTCCGCGATTTGACCGAAGGCGGTCACATCGAACGGCACAGGAAAAGGCTGCATCGCCCCGGCATTTTGCCGCCGGTCGTCCTTGCCGACGTCACCGGCCGCGACAGCGACGGCGAATTGCTCGCGCGGCCGACCGAATGGGACGAGGATGCGCACGGCGCGGCCCCCGTCATTCGCATCGCCTCCCAGCGCCGCGCCCGGCCGGGAGAAGTCGCCGGCGTCGGCGACCGCGCACTGCTGCGTGTCGAACGCGACGGCGAAGAAACCAACGGCCGCGTCATCAAGCTGATCGACCGCGCCAAGCATCGCGTGCTCGGCATTTTTCGCGGACTGCCCGATGGCGGCGGGCGGCTTGTTCCGATCGACAAGAAACAGCTCGGTCGTGAATTGGCGATCCCGCGCGAGCGCACCGCCGGCGCCGCCGACGGCGATCTTGTCGCCGTCGAGGTGGCACGCCAGGGCCGGCTTGGCCTGCCGGCCGCTTCGGTGGTGGAGCGGCTCGGCTCGCTCAAGAGCGAGAAAGCGGTCAGCCTGATCGCCATCCACGCGCACGGCATTCCCCACACCTTCAGCCACTCGCTGATGGGCGAAGCCGATGCGGCACGGCCGGCAACGCTCGAGAGCCGCGAGGACTGGCGGCACGTGCCCTTCGTCACCATCGACCCGCCTGACGCCAAGGACCACGACGACGCTGTGCATGCGACGCCGGATCCCGACCCGCGCAATCAAGGCGGTCACATCGTGTCGGTCGCCATCGCCGACGTGGCGCATTATGTGCGGCCGGGTTCGGCGCTCGATCGCGCCGCGCTCGAGCGCGGCAATTCGGTTTACTTCCCCGACCGCGTCGTGCCGATGCTGCCGGAGCGTATTTCCAACGATCTCTGTTCGCTGCGCCCGCTCGAAGACCGGCCTGCGCTTGCGGTGCGAATGATCATCGGCGCCGACGGCCGCAAGCGCTCGCACAGTTTCCATCGCATCATGATCCGTTCGGCGGCGCGGTTGCACTACGAACAGGCGCAGCTCGCCGTGTCGGGCCGCACCGACGAGATCACCGAGCCGCTGGTGGAAAAGATTCTCGAGCCGCTCTATGCCGCCTATCGCGCGGTGCTCCATGCGCGCAACGAACGCGGCCCGCTCGATCTCGAATTGCCCGAGCGCAAGATCCTGCTGAAATCCGATGGCACGGTCGATCGCATCATCATCCCGCAGCGGCTGGAATCGCACCGGCTGATCGAAGAATTCATGATCCTCGCGAACGTGGCAGCCGCCGAAACCTGCGAGCGCGTGCGTGTGCCGCTGATCTATCGCGTGCACGACGAGCCGTCGCCGGAAAAGCTCACGGCGCTGCGTGAATTTCTCGCCACGCTCGATATCTCACTGCCCAAAAGCGGCGCGCTGCGGCCGGACGCGTTCAACGGCATCCTCCAGCGGGTCAAGGGCCGCGAGGTCGAGCGGCTGGTCAACGAAGTGGTGCTGCGCAGCCAGGCGCAGGCGGAATATTCGCCGGAGAATTTCGGCCATTTTGGATTGAACCTGCGGCGCTACGCGCATTTCACGTCGCCGATCCGCCGCTATGCCGATCTCGTCGTGCATCGCGCGCTGATCCGCGCGCAAAAGCTCGGACCTGACGGACTGCCCGAAGCGACCGAGCCGCGCGCGCTCGCTGAAGTCGCCGCCAACATTTCGGCCACCGAGCGCCGCGCCATGAAGGCCGAGCGCGAAACCGCCGACCGGCTGATCGCGCATTTTTTAGCGGATCGCGTCGGCGCCACCTTCGACGGGCACATTTCCGGGGTCACCCGCGCCGGCCTGTTCGTCGAGCTTGATGAAACCGGCGCCGACGGCTTGATACCGGCGCGTCTCATCGGCGATGAATATTTCCACTTCGACGAAAAAGGCCGCGCCTTCACCGGCAGATCGGCGACATACCGGCTGGGCGATCCGGTGACCGTCGAGTTGGTCGAGGCGGCGCCGGTTGCGGGCGCGCTGCGCTTCCGGCTACTGCATGCCGCGCATGCGGACAGAGCGGAGCGGACTCGACATAAACCGAAGGAGCAGCGCAAAATTGTGCCGGGTGGAAAACGATCGTCGGCACATACAAAATCGGGACACAGAGGCAAGAAACGATGAAAGACGATCCCGATCCGATGGTCGGAAGCGGCACGGTGGACGACAGGGCCGAGCGGCTCACGCGCACCATTCGCGATCAATCCTCGCCCAATCTGCGGCCGCGCGATTCCGCGACCCTGATCCTGATCGACCGCTCCGGGACGGTGCCGAAAGTCCTGCTCGGACGCCGTCATGAGCGGCATCGCTTTTTGCCCGGCAAATTCGTTTTTCCCGGCGGCCGGGTCGAGATCAAGGACCGGCTGATGCCAACGGCCGCGCCACTGCACGCGCGCGACATCGAGCGCCTGATGCAGCGCGTGAAGCGGCCGAGCCTCGCCAAAGCGGCTGCCTATGCGCTCGCCGCCATCCGCGAGACCTATGAGGAAACCGGTTTGATGCTGGGCGCACCCTCACCCGGCGCTTTCCCGGCGCCGGCCGAGGCCTGGGAGCCCTTCGCCAAGGCCGGCATCGTCCCCGACCTCAGCGCCGTGCATTTCATCGGCCGTGCCATCACCCCGCCCGGCCGTCCGCGCCGCTTCGACAGCCGCTTTTTTGCCGCCGACTTCAATGCGGTCGTGCGCAGCGACGAGGGCTTTGTCGGCGTCGACTCGGAATTGGTCGAAGTGGTCTGGATGCCAATCGCCGACGCGCGCCAGCTCGATATCCCAGGCATCACCGCCATCGTCCTGGAAGAGCTGCAGGACCGGATCGCAACCGGCATGAGCCATGACCATCCAGTGCCGATCTACCGCATGCTGCACAAGAAGTTTCTGCGCGAACTCCTTTGAGTTTCAAGCGTTTTCTCGGCTTTCTTGACATTCGGGCTTTGCCGACTAGGTTGTCGCCCAATCCGCGAATTGAGGACTGACCATGGCCAAGGCCACCAATATCAAGATCAAGCTCGTTTCCAGCGCCGACACCGGCTTCTACTACGTGACGCGCAAGAACTCGCGCACCATGACCGACAAGCTCGTCAAGAAGAAATACGACCCGGTCGCCAAGAAGCACGTCGAGTTCCGCGAATCCAAGATCAAGTAGGCCTTCGCTGATTTATCGCGCATGATCTTTTCCGAAAACCGGTATCCACCCATCGGGTCAAAGCCCGAGGGCATGCTTTTCGGGATCATGCGGTAGCGGCGCGATGCTGTTTCCGAATTTCCGGCGCGGCCGGCAGCGCTCAGACGACATCGAGATTAACTACGTGACGGCGGGCAAAGGCCCGCCGCTTCTGCTTCTGCACGGCTTCCCGCAAAATCTCGCCATGTGGGCGCGGGTGACGCCGATCCTGGCGGCCGATTTCACCGTGGTCTGCGCTGATCTGCGCGGCTATGGCGACTCGTCCAAGCCGAAATGCGCCCCTGACAGGTCGAACTATTCATTCCGCGCCATGGCCCGCGATCAGATCGGACTGATGAATGCACTTGGCTTCGATCGCTTTCACGTGGTCGGCCATGACCGCGGCGGGCGCACCGCGCATCGGATGGCGCTCGATCATCCGGAAGTCGTGCTTTCGCTCGCCGTCCTCGACATCGTGCCGACCTATGCGATGTTCATGGAAACCAACCGCCATGTCGCCGGCGCGTACTGGCACTGGTATTTCCTCTCGCAGCCGGAGCCGTTTCCCGAGCGGCTGATCGCATCCGATCCGGACTTCTTTTACGAGACGTGTCTCGTCGGATGGGGCGCAACCAAACTCGCCGATTTCGATGCCGAGCTCGTCGCCGAATATCGCCGCTGTTGGCGCGAGCCCGGCATGATCCACGGCTCCTGCTCCGACTATCGCGCCGCCGCCAGCATCGATCTCGAGCACGACGCGGCCGACATCGACAAGAAAGTCACCTGCCCGACGCTCGCCTTCTGGGGCGGCAACGGCGTCATGCACAAGCTCTTTGATATCGGCGCGGCTTGGCGCAAGCGCTGCCAATACGTCGCCACCGAGAGCTTGCCCGGCGGACACTTTTTCATCGATCAGCTCCCGGCCGAGACGGCGCAAATCCTGGCCAAGTTTTTGAGGGGCTGAGACGGTTCCGTCCTTGCGACGAGCCGCGAACGGCGACGAAGCTACAACGCCGAGCATCGCCTTGGAGGCGTCACAACGGCCCACTATCGTCTATGAGGGCACTTTGGGCGGGAGCTCTCACTTTCAGAGGTGATGTCATGAATACGCAGGATCTTGCGAAAAATTTCACCGAAATGTGCACCAAGGGCGAGTTCGACGCCGCCGGCAAGAAGTTCTGGTCCGACGAGATTGTCAGCCGCGAGCCGATGACCGGCGACATGGCGGAACTCAAAGGGCGCAAGGCGGTCGAAGGCAAGGGCGAATGGTGGTACGAAAACCACACCGTCCACAATGTGCAGGTCGAGGGTCCGTATGTGCACGGCGATCAGTTCGTCGTTCGCTTCAAAATGGAAGTGACGCCCAAGGACGGCAAACGCATGAACCTTGATGAGGTCGGCCTTTACACCGTGAAGAACGGCAAGATCGTCGAGGAGCGCTTCTTCATGGGTGGCCGCTAAAGGACCTCACGCCGCATCCGGCACCACCCGGTTACGGCCGTCACGCTTGGCGCGATAGAGCGCCTGGTCGGCACGCTTGAGCAGGCTCGCGGCGTTGTCGTCCTGGCCGCGCAGCGCCGCGATGCCGATCGAGAGCGTCACCGGAATTGTGCGCTGGCCCTGGTTGATCGGGAACGGCTCGGCGGCGATGCGGCGCCGCAGCCGCTCCGCCACCATGGCCGCGACCGCCATGTCGGTTTCCGGCATCACGATGACGAACTCTTCGCCGCCGGTGCGGCAGGCGAGATCGATGCCGCGGATCGAGCGTTTGACGCGCAGCGCCAGGTCGCGCAGCACGTCGTCGCCGGCATCGTGGCCGTAGGTGTCGTTGATCGACTTAAAATAGTCGATATCGAGCATCAACGCCGATAGCGGCTTACCGCGGGCGCCGGCCTGCTCGACCAGCGTCGAGAGATGGTTTTCCATGTAGCGCCGGTTGAACAAGCCGGTGAGCGCGTCGGTGATCGCCATCTCGATCGAGGTCTGCACATTGTCGCGCAGCCGCTCGGTGTAGCGGCGTTTGCGCACCTGACTGCGGGTGCGGGCCAGCAGCTCGGCCTTGTCGATCGGCCGCATCAGATAATCGTTCACGCCGATTTCCAACCCACGCAAGGTGCGCGCGCCGTTCTCGGGCTCGGTAAGCGCCAGGATCGGCACGTTGCGGGTGCGGTCGAGCGAGCGGATCTGGCTGCACAGCCGCAAGCCATCGAAATTCTCCAGCGACAGCGACACGATCACCAAGTCGTAGTTGCCGTCGGTGGCGCGGAACAAAGCCTCGCTCGGGTTGGCTTCGACGTCGACCGAATGCTCGGCGGCGAGCGTCGCGGAGATGCGCTCGTGCGACGCCGGCCGATCATCCACGATCAGCACACGGCCGCCGCGGCCGGTATCGGCCACCGCTTCCCGCTCCGGCGATTCAATCCCGATGTCGCGCGAGGTCACCGCGCGCATGCGCAGCTCATCGGTCACCATCTTGAGCCGCGCCAGCGAGCGCACGCGCGCGATCAGCGCCAGTTCCGGGATCGGCTTGGTAAGAAAATCGTCGGCGCCGGCTTCGAGCCCGCGCACCTTGTCGGACGGCTGATCGAGCGCGGTGACCATGATCACCGGAATGTGGTGGGTGGCCGGATTGCTCTTGAGCCGCCGGCACACTTCGAAGCCGTCCATGTCGGGCATCATGACGTCGAGCAAGACGAGATCGCATTCGGCGCGCTCGCAGATCGAGAGCGCGTCCTTGCCGCTCATCGCCGTGACCACGTCGAAATATTCCGCCGACAGCCGCGCTTCCAAGAGCTTGACGTTCGCGGGCACATCGTCGACGACCAAAACGCGCGCAGTCATGAGCTCTACCTACGGATTGCCCAGAAAGTGGCGGATAGTCTCGATGAATTTGCCGACTGAAATCGGTTTCGACAGATAGGCCTCGCAGCCGCCCTCGCGGATGCGCTCTTCGTCGCCCTTCATGGCGAAGGCGGTCACCGCGACGACTGGAATGGCGCGCAGGTCCTCATCGTCCTTCAGCCATTTGGTGACTTCGAGGCCGGAAACCTCCGGAAGCTGAATGTCCATCAGGATCAAATCCGGCCGATGTTTGCGCGCAAGGTCGAGCGCCTCGATGCCGTTGCGCGTGGCCACGGTGGTGTAGCCGTGCGCTTCCAACAAATCGTGGAAGAGCTTCATATTGAGTTCGTTGTCTTCCACGATCAGGACGGTTTTGGCCATCCCCAGTCCTCACTTGCCCCAAGCGGAAAATTCCCCGGCAGCAAGCGCCCCGAGCTTTAGTGCATGATCCGGAAAAAGCCTGGCCCGGACTTGATCCGGGACGAGAGCCGGTTTTCCGAAAAGAACATGCTCCACTAGAGAGTTAGTGCGCCGATCGATTCGACGAGAAGCAATCGCGCTCTGGAAAACTAGTGCGGATTCATTACGGAAAGGCAAATGGAACCTCATGAAAAGGCCGTTACCGCCCGCGCGTGAAGCAGCCGAAGTGCTTGCGGTTCAAGCACTTACGTTCATTGCCGAAGACCAAGAGCGAATGAGCGGGTTTCTCGCCGCGACCGGCCTTGAACCGGGCCAAATCCGCGCCGCCGCGCAGCAGGAAGGCTTTTTCGCCGGCGTGCTGGAGCATATGCTCGGCGACGAGAGTCTCCTCGTTGCGTTTGCCGACAGCGCCGGGATCGATCCGGCCGAGATCGCGCGCGCCCGCGCCGCACTCGGCAGGAGATGGGAGCCAGACCTGCCGTGAGCGCCTTCTGCCGCGACTGCCTTGCGGACGCGTTCGCACAAGCGACGCGCTGCGGGGCGTGCGGCTCGCCGCGCATGGTGCGCCACGACGAACTCGCCAAGCTCTCCATCGCGCACATCGACTGCGACGCGTTCTACGCCACGATCGAAAAGCGCGACGACCCGACGCTTGCCGCCGAACCGGTGATCGTCGGCGGCGGCCGGCGCGGCGTGGTCGCGGCCGCCTGCTACGTGGCGCGCACCTACGGCGTGCGCTCGGCCATGCCAATGTTCGAGGCGCTACGGCTTTGCCCGCACGCGCGCGTGGTGCGGCCGAACATTGAGAAATATGCGCGCGTCGGGCGCGAGGTGCGGCAGATGATGCTGGCGCTCACGCCCTTGGTCGAGCCGTTGTCGATCGACGAAGCGTTCCTCGATCTGTCCGGCACCGAGCGCTTGCACAACCTCTCGCCCGCCAAGGTCTTGGCGCGCTTTGCGATCGAGGTGGAGAAGAAGCTTTCGATCACCGTCTCGATCGGGCTGTCCAGCAACAAATTCCTCGCCAAGATCGCTTCCGATCTCGACAAGCCGCGCGGCTTTGCGGTGCTGAGCGCAGCCGAAGCGCCGGGCTTTCTTGCTGCCAAACCGGTGAGCTTCATTTTCGGCGTCGGCAAAGTGGGAGCGGCGCGGCTTGCGCGCGACGGCTTTGCGCGCATCGCCGACCTGCAAAAAGTCAGCGAAATCGAGATGATGCGCCGCTACGGCGAGGAAGGCCGCCGCCTCGCTCGGCTTTCCCGCGGCATCGATACGCGCAAGGTCAGCGCCGATCGTGAGACCAAGAGCGTGTCGTCGGAAACGACATTCGACCGCGACATCGCCGATTTCCGCACGCTCGAGCGCATCCTCTGGGCGCAGACCGAGGAAGCGTCGGCGCGTCTCAAGGAAAAGGCGCTCGCTGGCGCCACCGTGACGCTGAAACTGAAAACCGCGGACTTTCGCATCCGCACGCGCGCCCATTCATTTGAATCGCCGACGCAGCTCGCCGGCAAGATTTTCGCCGCCGCGCGCGCGCTGCTCGAGCGCGAAGCCGACGGCACGAAATTCCGGCTGCTTGGCGTGGGCTTAAGCGCGCTTACCACCGCCGATCACGCCGACCCGGCGGACTTTGTCGATGGCCGCGCGGCCGAGGCCGAGCACGCGGTCGACCGCGTGCGCGCCCGCTTCGGCGACGATGCCCTGATCAGGGGTTTGGCCTTCGAGCGGCCGGAGGAACGCTAGCTGCGATCCGATGACTAGGATGCTCCGCTCATTCCCGCGGAAGCGGGAATCCAGAGGGGGCCTACTGGGTCCGCGCCTTCGCCGGGACGAGCGGAGAGATGGCCCTCGACCAGTCGGTCGAATTTACGCGAAGGACGTTCTCACGGACACGGCTTCGGCTGCTTGATCTCCAGCGAGGTAAGCTTCGCGGTGACGACGAAATCGTTGTAGTCGAGGGACAGCGCGCGCGAGATGCCGTTTTCATAAAGCTCGAAGCCGATGGCATAGACCGGCGTCTGCTCGCTGTTCTTCTGCGCTTTCGCCTTATCGAAGTAGCTGATCGTCACCGGCCAGCGCGGCACGCCGGCAAGCTTCGGTTCTTCCGCCGCTGCGTCGTCGTGTTTGTGTTCGTCCGGCGCGATTTTGCGGCCGATCACTGTGAGCGTGTTGTAGACCTTCTCGCCGGTTTCCGATCCGTCATAGACCGGAAAGTCGAGAATGGATTTGCCCGCGCGCGCCGCCTCGATCACGCGCACCATGTGTTGGGTCGGAAACACCACCGCGGCATCGATATCGAGCGCCTTGTGCTCGGGCTTGGCGAGTTTGATGGCCGTGGCGCCGGCGCCATGCTCGGCATTGCCGTCGACGGTATCGACGAGGTTCTGATCGAGAAAATTCTCCGACGTGAACTTGAAAGCCTTGGCGTCGCCGCCTTCCCAGGTGGTCGAGCGCAGGTCGCTGGTGGACACTTTGCCCTCGCCGGAATCGAGCTCCGAGACCTGGCGGAATTTCAGCGTGTAGCCCTCGCAGGCATTGCCATCGAAATCGTACAGAATGCGCCCGCGGACCGACGCGACTTGCGAAGCATCGCGCGCGCGGCCGAGCGTCAGATCGTAAACCGCCCGATGCGGAGCGAGCATGATCGGCGCCTCCTCCGCTTGACTGGCGAAGGGCGCGAAAGGCGTAGACGTGAAGATGAGCGCTAAGACAAGGAGCGCGCAGGGGGATGCAGGATGGTGCGTGACGATCATGAGACTCGCTCGTTGTGGTCTCGTTCGAAGCTGTTCCCGGCGCGGTTGATTGCGAAATTCTTACGGGATTTTGTCGGCCGCATGGCGGCGAAGATAGGCAGCTCGCAAGGCCGCCGCAACCGCGCCCGGCAAGCGAGACGGCCGCGAGAGCCGCTCCCGCTCTCTTGCATGCGGACCTGCGATCGGCCAAGAAGATTACGATTTTGCAGCGCATTTGGAGGGCGGTTATGGCCGGTATGGTAGAGAAAAAGTTGCAGGAGCTTGGCGTCGTTCTGGCGGAACCGACGACCCCGTCGGCCAATTACGTGCCGTTCGTGCGGACCGGCAATCTCCTGACGGTTTCCGGCCAGATTTGTTACGAGGGCGGCAAGCTCGTGGCGGTCGGCAAACTCGGTGCCGGCGTATCGCTCGAAGAAGGCCAGAAGGCGGCGCGCGCGTGCGCGATCAACGTACTCGCGCAGGTCAAAGCCGCGCTCGGCGATCTTGATAAGGTCGTGCGCGTGGTTCGGCTCGGCGGCTTCGTGAATTCGGCGCCGAATTTCCTCGAAGGACCGAAAGTGATGAACGGCGCCTCCGACCTGATGGTTGCCGCCTTCGGCGACAAGGGCAAGCATGCGCGCTCGACGATCGGCGTCGCGGTTCTGCCGCTGGATTCCGCCATGGAAGTCGAGGCGCTGTTTGAAGTTTCTTAGGTGGTAGAACGCGACTGGCTGACCGCGCGGCCTTTCGCTCATCGCGGACTGCATGACGCCGCCAGCGGCGTGATCGAAAACACCGCGGGCGCCGTGCGCGCGGCGCTGGTGGCCGATTACGGCATCGAGACCGACCTGCAGATCAGCGCCGACGGCGAGGCCATGGTCCACCATGACCCCGAACTCGGTCGGCTGACTGAAGGCTCCGACAGGCTCGACCAAATTACCGCGGCGGCGCTCAAACGCGTCGCCTTCCGCGGCAGCGCCGAGCGCTTGATCACGCTCGGCGAACTCTGCGATCTCGTTGCCGGGCGCGTGCCGCTGCTCCTCGAAATGAAGAGCCGCTTCGACGGCGACCGGCGCCTTCCGCTGCGGGTCGCGACCGTGCTCGCCGGCTATCGCGGCCCAGCGGCGCCGATGTCGTTCGATCCGGCGCAGCTCGCGCTGCTGCGGCAAAAGGCCCCTCACTTGCGGCGCGGCATTGTCGCTGCAAAGTACCGCTCGCATCCCTATTGGGATCAAATGCCGCTGCTCCAGCGTTATGGCATGGGCTTCCTGCTTCCCGCCGCCTTGACCGCGCGACCACATTTCGTCGCTTATGCCGTCAATAGTCTGCCGGCGATTGCGCCCGCTTTGGCGCGGCACGCTTTATGCCTGCCGGTGTTGACGTGGGTGGTGCGCAGTGAGGCCGAGCGGGCGCGTGCGATGCGCTTGGCCGACCAGATCATTTTCGAAGGCTTTCGGCCATGAATGGGTCTAAGACCGCTGCCGAGAACGATCAGGCCGCAAGCGCCAAAGACCCCGGCCGCGGGGCGCAGCCCCTGGGCGAGTTCCGCATCGTTGCCGTGAGCGCTATCAGCGAGGCGCCCGCCGGGGCGTGGGACGCGTGTGCCAATCCAGCCGTCGATCCCGGTTGCCCGGCCCCCGGAGCTGCTCATTCATCGGTTGAGAAGACCTCGCATAACCCTTTTCTCTCGCACGCATTTCTCGCGGCGCTGGAAACGTCGAAATCGGTTGGGGCTCGTGCCGGCTGGCAGGTCCAGCATCTGCTGGTCCACGCTGCCGACGGCACGCTCGTTGCCGCAGCGCCCTGCTATCTCAAGAGCCACTCGCGCGGCGAGTATGTGTTCGACCAAGGCTGGGCGGAGGCCTACGCCCATGCCGGCGGCAACTACTATCCGAAACTGCAGGTCGCGGTACCGTTCACGCCGGCGACCGGCCGCCGGCTCCTGGTGCGGCCCGGTCGGCACGCGGGCGACGCGCGCCAAGCTCTGGTCGGCGGGCTCGTCGAGCTTTGCCGCATCGACGGCGCGTCCGGCGTACACATCACGTTTGCGACCGAAGACGAATACCGCTTCCTGGGCGAACTCGGCTTCCTGCAGCGCACCGACCAGCAATTCCACTGGGAAAACGCCGGGTATGGCAGCTTTGACGATTTCCTCGGTGCGCTCGCGTCACGCAAGCGCAAGACCATCCGCCGCGAACGCCAGGAAGCGCTCCAAAACGGCATCGACGTACAGTGGCTCACCGGCAGCGATCTCACCGAGGACGTGTGGGATCACTTCTTCGCCTTCTATATGGAGACCGGCTCGCGCAAATGGGGCCGCCCGTATCTGACCCGTCCGTTCTTCTCCTTGATCGGCGAGACGATGCGCGACCGCGTCCTTCTGGTGATGGCCAAGCGGGCCGGACGCTGGATTGCGGGCGCGATCAACTTTATCGGCTCGGAGACATTGTTCGGCCGCCATTGGGGCGCGATCGAGCATCACCCGTTCCTGCATTTCGAGCTGTGCTATTATCAAGCCATCGACTATGCCATCGCGCACAAGCTTGCGCGCGTGGAGGCGGGCGCGCAGGGCGAGCACAAGATCGCCCGCGGCTACATGCCGACCACCACCTATTCGGCGCATTACATCGCTGATCCGGCCTTGCGGCGCGGCATCGCCGATTATCTCAAGCGCGAGCGCGCTTACGTGGCCGCGATGGGCGACGAGCTTGCCGCCGCGGGGCCCTTTCGCCAAGGTTTTGATCGGCAAGATCCCGCCACAGAGACGGATTGACCGCGACGCGGCCGCCTTTCATACGATGCGCTTTCGCAGCCGGGCTGCGCGCCGGCGGGGCGGATTGATTTCCACGATCGCGCAAGCGAGCCGGTCAGGAACGAAAGGCGGGAGGACCGATGACAAGCTACGACCCGAACAACATCTTTGCCAAAATCCTGCGCGGCGAGCTGCCGGCGTACAAAGTGTACGAGGATGACAAGACGTACGCCTTTCTCGACATCATGCCGCGCGCGCCGGGCCATACCTTGGTGATCCCGAAGGCGCCGGCGCGCAACATCCTCGACATCAAGGCGGACGATTTGTCCGAGCTGATCAAAAGAGTGCAGACGATTGGCCGCGCGGCCGTGAAGGCGTTTGCCGCCGAGGGCCTCACCGTTCAGCAATTCAACGAGCCGGCCGGCGGGCAGGTCGTGTTCCACCTGCATGTGCATGTCATTCCACGCAAGATCGGCGTCGCGCTCAAGCCCGCGGCAAGCTTCAAGGAAGAGCCGGCGGTGTTGGCCGAACATGCACAGAAGATCGCGGCAGCGCTCGGCGGCTGACGGCCGCCGGAATGTGCAACGCGCCGCTCCCGATTTCAAAAGATGGGATCTTAAAAGATGCCTTGCGGCTGCAAGCCCAGTTGCTGGCACCCATAGAGAGCCGACAGCGTATCCCAATCGATGCTGGAATGGAGCGCCGCGGTATTGGCATCGCGCCAGAATCGCTGAATGCGATTTTTCTCGTCGGCCGCCGCCGCGCCCGACTTGGCGTAAATCTCATTGACGACCTCTGACGAAGTTCGTCCGGCAAATCCGTGGTTGCGGCGTATCCTGACGCGCTGTTCGATCTCGAGCGTGCCTCCGGCGCGCACGACATCCTGGCCTTCGCGGAGGCTCGTCAGCATGAGCGTGCGCGCGGCATCGATACGCGCGGCCGCCTGACCGATCAGGCTCTGGATCAGCTGCAACTCCGCGACTTTCTCGAACACGCCGGGTCTCGCCATGCGCTTTGCGTCACGCGCGGTTTCAGTGAAGGCATCGAGCGCCCCTTGCGCCATCCCGACGATCGGCGCGACCAGCGCCGTCGGGCCGAAAGTCGGATAGCCAAAACGCGCCTGAGCATTGCCGGGCACATCGAGCCCCGGCACCTTGCCGGAAAAGATCGCGCCGATCGGCAGTATCCGGTGCGTCGGGACGAAGACCGGATCGTTGATCGCGACCGTCTTCGAGCCGGTGCCCTGCAAGCCGCTGACATTCCAGCTGTCGTGATCGACTATCACGTCGCGCACGGGAACGAGACACCAGGCGAGTGTTGGCGGCGTGTCCTTTCCGGGAATCAAGACCGACAAAATGAGCCAGGCGGCACTGTCGACGCCGCTCGCCCAAGGCCAACTTCCCGCGATCTTGATGCCGCCGTCGACAACCTCGACCTTCGGACTGGGCGTATACGAGACAGCGAGCAGATTGTCAGGATTGTCCCAGACTTCCTGCTGGGCTTGCAGCGGGAAGAACGACGTCATCCAACCGAAGCAAACGGCCAATGTTCCGCACCACCCGGTGCTGCCGCAGGCGCGGCCAAGTTCGAACCCGATTTCCGCAAGCTCCGCCGGACCATATTCGTAACCGCCGAAACGCGCCGGCTGCATGAGGCGGAAGACAGCCGTGTCGCGCAAGGCATCCATCGTCTCGGCGGGCACGCGCTTGGCCTTTTCCGCTGCAAGCGCCCGTGACGCGATCTGCGGGCGGAGGCTGCGGACGCGGGCAAGGATCTGGGCAAAGTCCGGGCGGTCTGTCGCTTTGGCATGAACGCGCATGGCTTCCGGTTGCATGTTGTTAGCCTCCCAACGGCCGATACCCGCGCAGCCCGCAAGTCGCCTATTGGCGGCACCGCCTGCTGGGCGTTGGTTCGAAAAGCGGCGGCTTGTAGCCGCGTTGGCCTCAAGGCTGCGATAAATTTCCAAAAAAGTCAATTTATGGAAAATTCGTTGAGGGTCGACGCATCGCCTGACGCCAGGCGAAGCTGAAATCGGCCTGCGTTTTCAGCGCGATCGCGATGACGTGTGCTGTTGGAGATTGTCAGGCGGCAACTGCGTGACGGCGGCATGCGCCGCGAGGTGTGCGAGCGAGAGACCCCGCAGCCGCCGTCGTCGCACGAAGCTTCCGGACGCAACGCCCGCGGCGCTTCGGAATGTCAGAAGACAAAAAGGCGAAGACGGGTACTAGCGCCCGCGCGCCACGCGCTCGATCTCGGCCCGCACCAGGCGCTCGACCATGCCGGGCAGGTTGTCGTCCAGCCAGGATTTGAGCATCGGGCGGAGCATCTCGCGCACGAGATCTTCGAGGGTGCGCGCATTCTGCACCAGCACGGTCTGCGCCAGCGCGTTGAAGGCGGAATCGACCGCGGCACTGGTCTCACGCGACAACAGCCCGCTCTCCGAACTAAAATGCAGGGCGGCCGGTTCGCTCCGAGGCGGGGCCGGTTTGGGCTCGCTCTCGTCGAAGCCCACGTCGGAGAAGCCTTCGATCTTGCGGAATTGTGGCGGCGCGCTCGGCGCTGGACCCGCTGCCGCAGCTTGAAGCGGGCTCGGTGGTGGCGCGGGCGGCGCGGGGTCGAAAGCGGGCGTCGTCATCGATTCGGTCAAATCGAGGATGTCGGAGGATTCCTCCTCAACCGGCTCATCGAAGGCGTCGGTCACAGCAGGCTCAGCAGGCTCCTCGCTCACATCCATCGCGGGCGGAGGCGGCTCCGGCATGATTCGCGGCGGTGGCGGCACGGGCCGCGGCGCCGCCTTCGGCGGCTCGGCCGCCCGCGGCACCGACTTGGTGGCATCGTCGTCGGCAATGATGCGGCGAATGGAGGCGAGAATCTCCTCCATGGATGGTTCTTGTGATTTCGCCGGCTGCGTCATGCGCGCATCCCCGCCTTAGAGCACGATCCGGAACACCCTGCCCCCGGATTTGATCCGAGGGTGGAGGCCGGTCTTCCGAACAAATCGCGCTCCACCAAAATCCAGTTGCCCTACGTGTCCCCGCCACGGATCGCGGCGGCTTGCTCGCCCGCATCCAACCGCGAATCATCAGATCAACTATGCAACGCCTAACGCAAGTATGTCATGGCGAAAGTCGATGGCAACCGAATCTGTAACAAACATTAGCCGCGATGGTTACTGCAGGCGGCGACAGCGCCGGTGCTAGCGACCGTCAGGATTGCGCAAGCCGACCCAGGCGTCGCGCACCTGCTGGTAATGCACCATCGGGTCGTAGACCTGGACGTTGAGGCCGAGCCTCGGCATCGACAATGCGCCAACCGCCGCGAGCAAGGTGTAAGAGGCGACCACCCGATCGTGCTGGGCGGTGACCAGCGCAACGCGCGCGTTCACCAGCTCCTGCTGGGCGTTGAGCACGTCGAGCGTCGTCCGCTGTCCGACCCGCGCTTCCTCGCGCACGCCGTTGAGCGCGATCTCCGCCGCATTGACCTGCGCCGTCGTCGACTCGATCTGCGCCTTGGCGGCGTCGAGTTGTCCCCAGCTTTGCACCACGGTCGCCCGCGCCTGGTCGCGGTTGACGTCGAGATTGAGCCGCTGCTGACCGAGCGTTTCTTTGGACTGACGGACCGCCGAATACTCGCCCCCGCCCTGGTAGATCGGCACGGATAACTGCGCGACGGCCGAGAGTTGCGTCAGCCGGATCACCTCGAAGGCGGGGTTCTGCCCTTGCAGCACGCTGCCCGTGACCGTGAGGTTCGGATAGAGCGCGCCTTCGCTGATCTTGACGGCAAGCTCGGCAACATCGACGCCATAGGCCGCGGCAAGAACCGAGGGGCTTTGCGCCTGGCCTTGCGCGATCGCCCTTGCAAGCACGTTGGGCGACAGCCGGTCGACCGGAGTGCCCGCAGCGAGAGTGCCCGGATCGACGCCGATCACCCGGCGATAATTCGCTCGCGATGTCACGTATTGCGACTGGGCGGCGAGAAGTTGCGAGCGTCCGGCGGCGAGCCGGGATTCGGCTTGCGCCACGTCGGTGCGCGTCACTTCGCCGACGTTGAAGCGGTCGCGGGTCTGCTTGAGCTGTTCGGTGAGAACTTCGACGTTGCGCCGCTGCAGATCGAGCACTGCCTGATCGCGCAACAGATTCATGTAAGCGGTCGCGGCATCGAGCAGCACCTGCTGCTCGGTGACACGCAAGGTCTCGCGCGCGGCGTCCACCTGACTTTCCGCCTGACGGCTCCGATTGGCGGTCTGGAAGCCGTTGAACACGGTGTAAGTACCGGTGGCGCCGATCGTGCGTGAATAGAAGTTCTGCGCGAATGGGCTCGTCACAAGCGCGCCGCCGAGTGGAAATATCGATGTCGAGCTTTGGTAGTTGTAGCCGCCGGCGGCAGTGAGGCTGAGCTTCGGACGATAGCCCGACAAAGCTTGCGGCACATTCTCGTCGGTCGCGCGCAACGACGCCCGTTGCGCGTTCAGCGACGGATTATTTTGATAGGCCTGCACTAAGGCCCATTCGAGCGTGTCGGCCTGAGCGTCTCCGCAACCGATGCCGAAACCGGCGGCAACGGAACAGAGACTCACAACAGCCAAAATGTACGCTCGCACCCCTGTAGCACCCATTCGACGACGCCGCCTGCCCCTCCCCGCTTTTGCCAGCGGGATTTGCGTACGGACAACATTGCACGCCGGCAGCCAACCCAATCCGCCGACGCCAATGTCCGAGATTAGGCGTCGAATCCGCCCGGTGAAACCCCGCCATTGAAATTAGGCGCAAATTTCTGGGCATTGGCACATAAGCGCCACAGGTCGTGGCCGGGCCGCGACCCTTCGGCGGGGAATCCGCCTATTTGCGCGTCAAAAGACGAATTGTGGCGGCGCAGAGAAGCCGGGAAGGACGCGGGCTGCGGCATCGAACACCGGCCGACCGACCATGCGTCCTTCTATGAAGTGGAAAATGATCGCCTTGGACGCGGCCGTCGGGCTGTAAATTCCGACCACACACCCGTCCGGCTTCAATTGCGGGCCAAGCGCATCCGGGGGGATTTGGGTCGCGCCATCAAGGAAAATCACGTCATAGGGCCCGCCTGCCGGCCAGCCTGCCGTCAACGGCCCGGTGACCACCTCGACATTCGTGGCGCCGACTGACGCCAGCGCCTCCTTGGCTTGCCGGGCGAGCTCGGCGTCCTCCTCCAGCGCCACAACCGAGCCGGCCAGGCGGGACATCAAGGCAGCCGAATAGCCAGTCGCACAGCCGAGGTCGAGCACCCGATCGTTGCGGTCGATTCGGGCCGCCTGAACGAGCTTGGCGAGCACCATCGGCCGCAGCAACGTGCGGCCGCGCCTGACGGGGACGTCGCCATCCAGATAGGCAAGCTGCACCAGGCCAGGCGGCAAGAACCGTTCGCGCGGCAGGGCCTGCATGGCATCGAGCACGGCCGTGTCGGTCACATCGGCGGTGCGGATCTGGCCTTCGACCATCAGCCGGCGCGCGTTGGCGGCGTCGAACATGCGTTGAGTTCCCATGGGGCGGAAGCGTTGTGCGGCAGCCCTCCGCAAAACGCAAGCCGCGGATCGTGCAGAGCGGTATGGCGAGAATATATGTCTCTCTGTTGTCGCACCGTTGTCGGAACCGGAGCATTCCTTTATAGACGCGTCTGTCGGGCTTACGGCCGCGCCCGCGGCCGGTAATGCTTACGGCCACGTGGCGGAGTGGTTACGCAGCGGTCTGCAAAACCGTTTACCCCGGTTCAATTCCGGGCGTGGCCTCCAGCTTTTCGCTGCCGCGCAAGTTTCGGCTTGGCGACCTTCCCCGGAAGGCCGCTGCGCCATCGCGCGGAGGGAGAGGCCTGGAGAAGCGGCTGGGCATCCGGGGACGGGCAAGCTTTGCCCTTTCGGTGCTTTTAAAGCCGGTGCGGCTTTGTTATAGCAACGCGCTTGCACGCGAGCGCGGCAGTGTTCCCCGGTAGCTCAGCGGTAGAGCAACCGGCTGTTAACCGGTTGGTCGCTGGTTCGAATCCGGCCCGGGGAGCCAAACTCTTCAGCAACTTAGCTAGTCAACTCCGCAGCGTCCGAACCCGCTGGGTAACGGCATAACTGCGCGGAGATAACCCGACCGCGCCAGACACGCGAGATGGGGGCCGCCGTCTTTACCGCCTTCGCCTGGCGTAAATCGGCCGTCAGTGTCGGGGCGCCAGAGGAGAGAGGCTGTGGTCATGTCGACAAAGACCGTAAAAAACGAACGACGCAAATTGGCGGCGACGTTCTTTAACAACATCGCCGTCGGCTGCGTGCTCCTCGGGCTGATCGGCCCGATGGCGACCGGAAGGTTTGCACACTTTTTCACGATCGAGTTTGTTTATACCGAGGGCGCGGCGTGGGCGTTAGCCGCCGTACTGCATATGATCGCTCGCTGGCAGTTATGGTTTTTAGAGGAGTGAGTGCGCCCCTCGCAAAAGAAGTCCCGACCAAGCCACGCGAGCCGTCGGGACTAGCAGAGTTCCAGATTAGCTTGCATGCGATACGACTGCGCCGCCGTATCCAAGGACAAGCTCTCGGCTGCAGTGATCCGCCAATCGACGGATCAAGTGCTGCTTCGCGCGGAAGTATCCGTCCTGCTGGGTCGGGATTTCAGCACACCAGCCAATTGCCCCATAAGGTAACCGAGCACGGCTCCCAAGATGGCGGAGACGACGACAAGGAATAGCGGATTGGAGTTGTCCGCGGCCGTCAGCGCATCCAGCTTTCCCGCCGACAACGTGTAACCCACCAGCGCGGCATACCCATAGACATTGGCCGGCACGCAGGAGAGCAGATCGGTGGAGGCAACGATGACAAGAAAGAAGACCGTTACTCCAACAACGATCGCGGGCCACACGGTTCCCAATCCCGGCACCGGCACTTTGGCGATGATGAGAAGCGCGATCCAGGCGACGATGGCGCCATAGATCATTCCGACGATCGTCTTGCTAAGCGCTTTAGTATCACCGCCCGCAGCAAAGAAGCAGCCCGCTGCGATGAAGCCAATCCAGACGAGAGCGAAGCCGCCCAGAGGCCCGAGCGCGATGAAAGCCCAAATGCCGCCCAGTACGGCGACACTCACTGATAGCGCGAGTAATTCCGGCATGGCGTCCCCCATAGATTTGGTGTTGCGGGACAGCGCACTCATCTAAAAATGGCGTTGTTTCTTTGTTTTAAGAAGCGCGTCCCTCAACAAACATTAACATGATTTCGGCACCGGTGCATTGGTGAAATCATCGCAGTATCAGCCTTGTGAATTTGTTGCGGCGCAGCAGCTCCAAATTCATTTGTCGAGGAGGACCGCAATACCTCTCGCCAGGCGCGTTATACTTGTTGGTGAGCATCGGTATCCAACCTGACAAGTGAACCCTGCTACTCAGATACCTAAGCTCCCCAGTGGGTATCTATCAATCAACCCGCCCACAATTCGCAATCGCGAAAGCCCATTTCCCGCTGGCGCCCAAACAATTCCCCCCTTCACCCTGGCGCTCGATTTTGGAAGCGCTCCGCACCACGCGATCAAAAAACAATCACGCATCGCGCCTTACGCTCGCACGATCGCCGGCACTCAGCTGATAGGCCGCGCCGACAAGAAGCAACGCCAGCACGATTGCGCTTCCCCAAGCGTTGGCATTCAGCCACCCTGCCAGGGTGGCCCAAATTGTTATGATGATGTTGACGATGAGGCCGACCATGCTGCCTATGAGAACGCTTCGCACCGCATGCCAATCTTGAAAATCCCTCGCAAACCACACGATCAATCCCCACGCCAACACGGCCGCACCACAAAACCGCAGATACAGCACGGCGCGCGCCTCCGCAAAGCTACTGAAAAACAACGACGCTTGTATCGGGACTATTAGAAAGGCGAGCGCATAAAGGATCGCAACAATCGCAGCAATCGTTAGGTAAAGCCGGACGCTCATGATTTCCTCTCCGAAAGTTACGAGTGTTTGTTGATCGCAAGCATAGCTCACAACAACCATCGGCTCTAGCCGCCGACAGGGCTTCGAAAAATCCCAGAAAAAGCTCGATCTACGCCCGATCGAGCAACAAATGTGAAACCCGCCGGCTTTGCGCGCCGTCGGAGGGTTGCGCTTTGGGGGGTTCGCTCGTTCAGCCCGCGCGTGGCCGAAGGGTCGGCCTTGGCCAAGCCATCCTCCTCATGGCGAACGTAGAGGAGCTTCTCCCGTTAGAGGTCGGAAACCTCCCGCCAAATAGGAAAACCGGGGCCGTGATTGGCCCCGGTTTTTGCTTGGCCGATATCTTGGAACGTGAAGCCGGTTATTTGTCAGTTTGCGCGGCAACGACGGTCGGCTCGGCGGCCTTCTCTTGCTGCGCGGTCGACGTTTCAAGCGCGTGGCATCCGCTGCCGTCGCAAACCACGGCGGTCGAGCCTTCAGCAGCCGTGGTGTGCGTGGCGTGATAGTCGCAAGCGAGCACCGGCGTTGCACCAGCGAAAACCAAGGCGGCGATGAGCATGGTCGTCTTCATGGCTGGCCTCTCGGGTGGCAGGACGAACGCGCAATATACCACAAGTGGCCAAAATTGAAAGCCGCGCACGCCGTGTGCACCGCTCGACAATAGATTGATCTGGCTAAGGTTCCTTCAGAGGTGGAGTCCACCATTTTATTCGTGTTCGGAGTAGCGGCCGTTGAGCGAAGGCAAGCCCCATATGCAGCGAAGCTTTGATCCAGCTCAAGGCAGGATGCCGAACTCCGCCTAGTCTTGGTTTGGGAGGACGGGCGGTGGACGCAACATGGAAGACAGATATTGGATCGCGTTGTTCAAGGAAGGCGGCGAGAGCGCGGGCGTTGACCGCGAACTCGCCCGCGAGCATGTGCTCAATATTGCGCAGTCAAAATACAAGCAAAGCGCGGCAATGTATCCCAATCGGATCGTGATGTTGTGTGACCGCGCCACGGTGCTGGCGCGCAGCGATCGAAACCCGCGCATACACCGCGATGCGCCGCGCCGGATAAGCGGATTGGCAATCCGGAACGTCCGCCCGACGCTATTGCCTCGCGCCCTGCAGCTTGCACACGTCATCGTGATGGAGCGCATCGTGATGAAGGGCCAATAGTTGCTGACGGCTGAGCCACGACGGGTCGAGGAGGAAATATTTGAAAAAGGAATCGCCGTCGCCGCTCTGCAGCGGCTGGCCGCACATGAGGCAGTCGATCTCGGCGTCGGTATACGTATCAGTCTGAACCTGAACCACCTGGTAGGCCGTTCCACAGTGCGGACATTTGAAATCGAGTGGCTTTTGCATCGGCGGCTCCTATAAAGACTTTATCAGACACGCCGCGCTTGCACTAACGCAAATTCTGTCCGGCACCTATGAGCCGGTTACGCGACGCAATTGATATGCGTCAATGACGCTCGATACATCCGATACCAAGTTGGGTCGCCCGCGATATCAGGCGGGTAGGTCTAACCTGAGACGCGCGAAACCTTGATGCACGGGGTCGCTCCCCGAAATGTGCTCAAGTGACGTCTATCCGTTAGGCGGAGGAGCCGGGGGTCGCCACCCCGGCTTGCTCATCCATGCGACGCGACGATGCTCCGCTATTTTTGGGTAAGAACGCCTTGCGCGGTACTGATTTCGCCCGTTTCCGCCGGCGGCGCGGCGGCAACGCGATTTCGCTTGCAGATCACTTTCACGGTCTCGCCTTCATTCAAATCACGGCCGATGGCGCTATTGGCCAGATAAGCTTGGCCGTGCATGAGGCATGCAACCGGGCTCGCGAACGTCTCAGGGCTGCGCAGCACCTGCACGGCGTTTTGCTCCGTGCAAGCCGCCGCGTCCGAACCCGACGAAAGCGAGCAAATTAAAATCAAGGCAGTCAGCATCTTGTTTCCATTGGCTTTTTTTGGGAGGGGTGGTTCAAAGGGCCGCAAGGACGCAGCACCCACCGTGCGCAAGCAAGAACTACGCCAACTTGCTCGTTTAGGTGAGACCCTTGACGCTGATTCGAACAGGCAGGAATGACGCTGTACCGCAGACACTGGCTGAAGACATGGCTGCAGACTGGCTGAAAGCGCCGAACGCACAACAGCATCAGCGACGTGCGCGATCAATAATCCGAATCACACCTTGGCGCATATCAGGCCGCGCTATAGGCGCGGCTGTGCGAGACCGCAATAAATGTATGCCTGTGCAACGGGACCTATCTAACCTATAGTTGAAAACAATCAGCCTTTCTCCGGACGACGAAGCCGATTTGTTGCGGAGGGATGCGATGCGATTTCCATCAATCGTGCTCTGCATCGTCCCATTATTGGTGGCTGGATCGGCCGCCTTCGGCGCGGATTTCACGCGCGCTGAGGTCGAGTCCCTGCTGGCGGCTGCGCCAGAAAGCCCACGGCCAAGCTTCGCCGGCCGCTCGTTGGCCGGATTGGACCTTCATGCGCTCGATCTTCATGAGGTCGACTTTACGGCGGCCGACCTATCGGGAGCCGATCTGTCCGATGCGGACCTGCGCGGCGCCAAGCTCGTGGCAACAAAGCTCACCGGAGCCAAGTTGCCCCGCGCCAAACTCAATCTCGCCTGGATCATGCGCGCGGATTTTTCGCATGCCGATCTCTCGCAATCGATCCTCGAGACGCTCGTCGCTTCGGCCGGAATGGAAACCCAGCCAGATGAGGCCGCGAAGTTCGTTGGAGCCAATCTCTCCGGGGCCAAGGTCACCGCGCGCTTCAGCCTGGACGATATGCGCGGCGCCGATTTTTCTCACTTGAAAGCATCGGTAGACATGCGCAATCAATCGATGGGATTGATCCGCACGGATTTCTCACGCGCCAATCTCGCCGACGCCAATTTCGAAGGCGCCGAGTTGGCCTATGTGAATTTCGAGTTCGCCAAACTGCAGCGCGCCAATTTTGAAGGCGCGGATCTGTCGAACGCGGATCTCGCCGGCGCCGATCTGACGGACGCCAATCTGACCGGCACCAAAACGACCGGCGCGAAATTTACCAGCGCATCTCTCGACCGCGTGAAAGGGCTTTCGCCGCGATAGCGCGGCGCGAGTAGTGCACGCTCCTGTGAGGCTCCCCCGAATGAAACTGACGATGGCGACGCTTTGGTCCCCTGCTCTGCTCGTTGCGTTCACTGTGATAGCAGCGGCCGCGGAAACTCAGAACCGCCCGACGCGATTTTGGAATTTGACCAAGAACACAATTTCGGAGCTCCGATTGGCGCCGGCGGGCACGACGAATTGGGGCCCGGACCAGTGCAAGAACGACAAGGACGGCAGCGTCGAGACGGACGAGCGGTTGCGTATCACCGGCATAGCTTCCGGACATTACGACGCAAAATTCTCCGACGTCACCGGCCGCAAATGCACCGTTCGCGATATCAAAATTGAACCGGGCGCGGTCTTTGCCATCGAGGAGAAAGATCTGACATCCTGCGATCGCTGAGCGGCGTCTGTCTGATTGACGACTCAACGCCTTCTTTGATGCACAACCGATGCGCCAAACTTGCCTGACCGGTTGTCGAGGATTAGCTTAGGTTGCAAATCCTTCCCAGGAAGGTGACCAATGATCTCCCGTCGCAAAATTCTCGCGTGTGCCGCCATCGGTGTGCTTGGATCGGCGAACCAGGCTTTCGCAAAAAGCAGCAAGCCCTCCCCGGTGGAGCGTTTCGATACCGACCACGACAGCACCGTGGACCTGGCCGAAGCCAAGAAAGCCGCAACCGAGACTTTCAACAAGCTCGACGGCGACAAGGACGGCACGCTCGATCTCAAAGAACTGGGTGGCCGCTTGAGCCGCAAAGAACTTGCCGCCGCCGACGGCGACCACGACAAGACGCTCGATAAGGACGAATATCTTGCTCTTGTCGAGCAGCGGTTCAAAGCCGCGGACGCGGACGGAGATGGCAGCGTCAGTGCGGCTGAATTCGGTACTCCGGCAGGCCGCGGCCTGCTGCGGCTTCTGAACTAGCCGTCAGCCGTCGGCAAAATCGATTTTTTGCGCGATCTCGCGGTGGATAACGGCGATCTGCTCCGGCGAACGGACACTGCGTGGACATTCGATCCGAACTTCGGAGATCACGCGCGCAGGCGACGGCGAGAGCAGGATTATCCGGTCAGCCAATCCGATCGCCTCTTCAATGCTGTGCGTGACAAGAAGCGTCGTCACCGGCTGGCGGGACACGAGCTCGACCAGTTCTGCGCGCATGCGTGCTGCAAGCTTGGCATCGAGCGAGACGAACGGCTCGTCCAGCACCAGCAGATCCGGTTTGACGGCAAATGCGCGGGCGAGCGCAACGCGGCGGGCAAGACCGAGCGAGAGTTCGCCTGGATAGTGAAGACGATGCTCGGACAGCTCGAGCGTGGCGAACAACTCGCTGAGCTCTGTCTCGCCTACACGCGGCGCCACGAGCCTCACGTTTTCTTCGACCGAGCGCCAAGGCAACAGCCGAGGCTCCTGAAAGACGACGCCCAGCTTGCCGTGTAAAGGCAACCGCACGCTGCCCTCGAAGTCGCGGTCCAGTCCGATAATAATGCGCAGAAGCGTTGTCTTGCCGCATCCCGAAGGACCGACCAGCGCGGCGACCTCTCCATTCATCAGGGCAAGCGAGATCTCGCCGAGAACGTGCAGCTGCGCGCCGGAAGCGGCGCGATAGCACTTTTGTTTGATGTTCACATCAAGCTGGCTTGAGACGCCAGCGCGAGACACGTCGTTCAATCGGCTGCACCAGAAAGGTTTCGATGGCCAGCATCACAGCGATGAAGACCAAAGCATAAGCAAGAATGCGCGTGACGTCGAATAGTTGAAACGCCACACCGATCTCGAAGCCCACGCCGTTCGGCCGGCCAAGCAATTCCACGATCAGCGCGATCTTCCAGACCAGCGAAAGGCCGGAACGAGCCGCCGCCGCAAGATAGGGTGCAAGCTGCGGCAGGACGAGGTGACGCAGCTGCAGCCACCTGCTCATGCGGAAGACCGTCGCCATCTCGGTCAGCGTATGGTCGAGCGCGCGCGCCCCCTCGCGCACGGTGACTGTTGCGATCGGCAGTTTGTTCAGCGCAACCGCGACGATCGCGGCGGCTTCGGTCAGGCCCGCCCAAACATAAGCGAGCACGATGATCACCAGCGCCGGCAAGTTGAGCAAGACCAACAGCCAAGGATCGGCAAGCTGATCGACCGCGCGAATGCGGCCCATGGCGAGGCCGATGATCGTGCCGAGGGTCATCGCGATTGCGAAAGCGACCGCGACGCGCGCCAGCGTGACGCCAAGATTAAAGGCGAGCGCGCCGGAGCGCGCCTCATGAACGATGGCGAACCAAACCGTTTGCGGCTCCGGCAAAAGCCGTGGGCCGACGAAGTGCGAGGCGGCGACCCAAGCCGCCAGCAGGAGCACAATCGACACAAGCCGCAGCACCAGGTTCATTCGTTGAATCCCGGAGTGTAAAATGCACCGGGATCGAGCTCGGGCGAAGGCCCGACAAGATCCGTTCCGCCAATCGATGCCAGTACGCGATACAGATACCGCGCGTCGGCAAGTTCGTCGGCCAGAGGCCGTTTCGGTATGCCTTCGCGAAACCGCCGGCGATAAACCTCAAGCGCGTCGGGCTCGGTCGCCCCGATCCGCGGTGCCAGACGCTCCCACTCCGCAGGCGTGTCGGCAAGGATCCATTCAGCCTTGCGCATCACCGCCAAAAAGCGGTCAAGCAGCGCACGATTTTGCGCAGCCCAGCCACCGTCAAACACATAGCCGACCATCGCCACCTCGCCGGCGGCACCGAGGCTTTTCACAACGTCCTGCATGGGAATGGCCGGACGCATGCCCTGCGCCTCGAGCGCGGCCGAGAAGTTCCAAAAAGTCAGCGTGGCATCAATCTCGCCTTGCAACGCCTTTTGCGCAAGCAGCGGAGGCGCGCCGTAAACGATCGACGCTTCGGATTTGAGGTCAATTCCGGATCGCAGCGCCGAGGCTCGGAGCAGCAGCCAGCTCTTGTCGAGCGGCCCGCCGGCAACACCAAGCTTTTTGCCTTTCAGATCGCCGAGACTTCTAATCGGCGCATCCGCCGGGACCATGACGGCGCCAAGCGCCGTCGAATACGGATAGAACATCAGATTGTCGCCCAGTGAACGTTCGCGCGCGACCCACAGCCAGTCGGAGACGATCACATCCGCCGCGCCCCCTTTCAGGGCGATCTTGCCGGCTTCCGTGCTGGCGAGCTCGATCACGTCGATGGTGAGGTTGGCCTGCACGTCGAGGCCATGGGCGCGAACGACTTCGAGCTCCCAGGCAAGCGTGCCGGTTTTCAAGGTTGCGACGCGAATGTGATCGGCAGCCCGGGCCTGCGGCGAGCCGATAGCAAAGAAGCCAATCAACACAGCGTACAGGCAGCCTGGAAAGCGTCCAGCGGCTGCGGCGCTCCAGTGTTTTCCGATCCCTATTCTGCTCATCTTATGAGACAGCCTTCTTTTTCATATGCGACCGACGTTCATATGCGACCGACGGGTCATTGGCAGATTTCGCAACTTCCTTTCCGTTTGTGTCGCTGTCCGACGTGCCGTGCGCGACGTCTGCCGAGACTCGCCAAAGATGCGCGTTAAGTCGAGGATGAAAATCGCCAATGGAACATTTTCATCCGCCGACGGTTATGGTAAAAGTTTTCGGGCGCGTTCCGCTTGAGCTTACGTCGGCTGCATAACAACCAACACCGTCGCGCAACACGGTCGCAAAAGGAGGACGTCACATGGCCTGGACCACCCCAACGCTTGTCGAGATCTGCATCGGGCTTGAGATCAACGGCTATTTGCCGGCCGAGTTCTGATCGCATTGGCAAGAGTACCCCGCCGCCGGCGGATGCTTCGCCACCTGCCGGCGGCGGCTGTTTGCGCGGCTGTCCACTATGCTGCGCGCTATGCCGCAGGTTGCCCGCTGGACGCGTAGTACTGCCGAATTCGCTCCATCAACCAGGTCCAAGCCTCCTGCTCAGCCGCTGAGGCGGTCTTGCTGACCGCGATTTCCAGGTAGGCTATCTCGCGCTCGATTTTATCGCGCGGCAGCATTTGCAGGCGGCTGACGAGAATTGACGCCTCGATCACGGCTGCTTTGGCGCGGTTGAATCCCTGGAACGGCGCGTGGCCGACATTGCACAGGACGCGACAGTGGAAACGCGGTCTCTGCTCGTCCTCCGTGGTGTGGGTGACGGCAAGCTCGGCGTGCGCGAGCGCATTCGCCAGCCGCGGAACGCGAATGTCTCGGCAAGGAGCTGTGGGCCACTGCGCAGCGCGCCCTGTCAGGCAGCCGGCAAAAACACGAACATCGTCGGTGAAATTGGCGACCGCGAACGGGACCTCGCACAAATTGTCGAGCGTCACCGAAGGGCGGAATGGCGCGATGATCCAGCCCTCATCTTCCGCGATGAGACCGATTGGAGCGAGATGAACCTGCCCTGCCCTGTTCATCGTCGACACGACGGTTTCGCGTATCATCGGCATCGGGCTACCTCTTTCTCGCCCGCAGAGTGTGCCCGGGTTCGGCCAGGCGTGTGAGATCTTCCGCCGGAGGATCGGCAGCGCATCCCCAATCGAGCGGAGAATCCTGCGCGTAGCGTTTGCCGAGACGCCAAGCGATTTCCGCTTTCATCAACTCGGTGCCGAGATAGAAGGCGTGAGGGCCGTCGTGCTCGACGCCCAGTTCGGCGAACAGTGCCATCGCGTTCAGCGCGACGCGATGGATTTCGCGATTGAACACGTGAATACCGTCCTCGGCGACTTCGATGCGGAAGTTGGCATCCCTGACTTGGCCGGCGAGCTCGGCAATTTCGCTCGGCGAATTTGGAAATGGCTTTCGGCCATGCAAAGCGAGCAACGCTGCTCCGTAATCTTTGGGTAGGCTCGCGTCATCTCGCGCCGCAAACATAAGACGCCTCGCGGCATCGTGCTCTTGTATCGTGCGGCGAGTATGCGGACTGACCTGCACGACGAGCACGTTGCGGATGGACAGCTCCGAGCAAATTCCGAGCAATGCGGCGGTGACGCCGAGCGAGTCGGCGTCCGTCAATTCCGTCAAATTGCCGGTACCCATCAGGATATCGGCGGCGGGGAGCCGTCGCCGCAGGGCCGCGTAACGGCCGAGCGAACTCGTAAATCCAAAATGGATCGGATCGAGAACCGGATCGAGAATCGCCGCAATCCCGCGTTTGTCGGCGGCGTCCGCCGCTCGCAATAGCGAGTCCAATTCGCCGTGGTTTGCCGGAACAAGAACCGGAACGGCTCCGGTTTCATCGGCGAGGTCCAAATTCGCCTCGGTCAAGCTGAGTAGAAACTTCGCCCCCGCTTTGGCGCCGCGGCGCAATTCCTCCACATTGGCCGAGTCTACACTGACGTCGCAGCCTATTGCCCGCACGGCGCCGACCGCATCCTCGAGATGCGGAAATGGCGTATCCGGCAGACAGCCGATATCAATGACGTCCGCGCCGGCAGCCCGCATTGCTGCCGCACGGGCGACAATCGTGTCCACGTCGAGTGTCGACGCATCGACGATTTCGGCGAAGATCCTGATGTCGTAGCGGGACAAATCGACGCCACGGCCGTGCCGTCCGAAAAATCCCGGCAGATCCTGCACTTCATCGGGGCCGCGAACGAACGGGACGCCAAGTTCCGTCGTGAGCCGTTCGAGATCGGCGCGACAACGGCCCGGCACCATCACCCGATCCGCATCGATCGGGCGCGGCAGCCGACGCAGGATGATCGCTTCCGTCATCAACGCTGCCACCTTCACGCCGACGTCGAGTACCGACCACGCGAAATCCAAACCGACCGTCTCGGCGAGGATTCTCTCCAGCCGTGGACGGGCAAGATGCCCTGTCAGAAACATAATGCGTTCAGCCATGCAGCTCGCGTTTGCGCCGGGCCAAGGCGAGTTCGAGGCCTTCAAGGGATTCGACGACCTCCGTCTTCTCGAATGCGTTCAGACGAGCGGTGTTCTCGAGATCGATGTGCCGCGGATAGACTTTGACCATGCCCTTAGGCGCTTCCGTCTCGAGCTCCGGCGCGGTATCGCAGGCAAAAACGATCGCCGGCACGCGACATTTTCCTGCTTGCGCGAAGACGTTGGTGACGAGCGTATCCGAAATGCCGAACACGCATTTTGCCACCGTGTTCGATGTGGCCGGCGCCAAGATCAAGGTGTGGTACACGCCATAATAAAACAATCCGACCGGAGCGGCGCTCGCCGTTGTATCGCGAAAAATCCGGGCGTTTGCCGGCAGCTTAAATTCCTGGCGATACATGCGGACGACTTCGCCGGCCGCCTTGCTCACGAACAAATCGACTTCGTCCAAGTCGCCCGCCATCCCCAGGCACTCCTTGAAGAAATGCCCGGACCCGGTCAGTGCCCAACCCCAGCGCGGCGTTTTGAGCTTGGCCATTGGCTCGTTTCTTTCGATCCGCCGCCGCTCACCGGACCGCAATGCCCACGCTCGTGCCGTCGCGGATCGCGACCATAGTCGTGTTGTGGTCAGACGGTCCTAAAATGGACACGGGAAGCGGCATCATCTGGAGAAATCGTGCAAACTCGTCATCCACGATCTTCGCCGCGATCAAATCCTTGAGTCTCGCGGAGCCGGGTGACAATTTTGCGTGCTTGACGATCCACAGCCGGCCGGCCCCGATCTTGGCCGCCAACCAGGCGGCCAGGCTGTCGGACGTGACACTCCATGACTGCGCAATGTCCGTCGCCGCCAGAACCATTGCTGACGGCATCCAGACCGGTACGCGCTTTTCGCTCAGATCGCGCTGGATGGCGTCCGCGGAGTCCGCGAGCGAAAGCGCGCTATTGAAGCTCGCCAGCGCGCGCCCGTATTGCTCCATGGCGAGCACGGCCATGTGATGGGCGGCTCTGTCATCAAATCGCATTTGTATTTGCGCCCGACGCACCGCGTCAGCGAATGGACCGCCTCCCGGAACGATTACGACCCGGCCGGCGCACGCCGCCAAGGCTTCGATCCAATCCTGCAAATAATCCGAATAGGCGAAACTGCCGCCGAGCTTGACCACGATCGGACGATCACTCGCCATCTATGTTGCCGCTTTCGGATCGGTTTCGACGCTTGCGGGATAGAGATGACGAACTTTCGCCACGTCCGCGCTTTTGCGGCGCACGATCTCAACGCCGGTGCCGCCCGGCCCCACTTCGAGCTTTTCCACGCGGACAACCACACTGGTCACGCGCGGATGACTTAACAGGACGCCGGAAATGCGCTCGGCCAGCATCTCGACCAGCGGGATATGCTCGTCGGCCACGATCATTCGGATCGAGTCGGTGATGAGATCATAAGAAAACACGTCGCGGATGTCGGCTGCCGCCCGATCGGACCGAAGCACCCGAACTTCGACGTTAAAACGAACGTCTTGGGTCTTGTTCCGCTCATGGGCATAGGCGCCGATGCGGACGGGCAGGACGAAATCCCGCACGAACACCCGGTCGGTATCGACATCGTCCTTGCCGGGCGAATAGCCGCGTGCCGCAAGCAATCGATAGTCTATTTTCACGGGCGCGCTCTTATCCATGCCACCTGCGCGCGGATCGGCAGGAATAAGTGCCCGCACGACGTCGACAGCTTCGCCGCTGATGCAAGCGGATCTGTCCTTGTTCCTGCAAAGCGCGCGTCGGAAACCGAGCACATCGGGTGCGAGCAGCATGAGCCGCGGTATGTCGGGCGGCTCGAGTGAACCCGCGAGCCCCGCCATCAGGCCGCTCATCCGCGCCGCCTGGACGAACCGTCCAGCCGCGGCGATGTTCATGTGGTCGAGCAGCCTGCCGCCGGTCTTATTGGCCGTATCGATCATCGCGCCGGCAAAGCCGTTCTCAGCCATCAGCGCAACGAGGGCTTCGTCGGCGCCATGATCGGCAAACATGACGCCGATCAAGCTGGTGCGGCGCGCCAACGGCGCAAGTGCGCGAACGCAGTCCTCGCGCCGGCGGTCGGGATACAATCCGACCTTTATATAGTCCGCTCCCGCGTCAGCGATCGCCTTCACGGCGCCGACGACGGCGGCGGGATCCATCTCGAGCTCGCCCGCGACCGCGCTCACCGGCCGCCGGCGCGCCATCCAATCGATAGTTGCTTTTATCGCCGACAGAGCTACCGCGCCGAAAGCGCTGTCCGTGTTTTTCAAATCAATGATGTCCGCGCCGTGCCGGACGGCGACTTCTGCCTCTTCGACGCCGGTGACGCTCGCGAGCATGAGAGTCATTCAGAAGACCCCCGCGCCGGGCGCCAAAAGGTATCGATCGACGAGCCAATCGAGAGCGCGCGACCACAATTCATCGGTGTTGCCCCGCATGTCCACGCTCTTGCTCCCGATGACTTCTCCAGTTCCAGCGTCGCGGACCACGATGTTCATGTTGAGAATGAGGTTGGAAACCTTCTGAACCCATCCAGTAACTGAATACTTCGTTCGTAGTTCGCTCGCGAACTTGGCATCACAACCGCCGCACGTTCGCAGATCTCTGACGCGGGTGCGGTCGACAACACCCGCAACGTCCACGACATCGGCGCGCCCGGACTGCGCCAATCGCTGCCCCATTTCACGGTCGAGCCACGCGAGCCGCGCCCCTTCATCGCTACGCGGACCCTTTGTCGCAGCTTCAACGCTTGTGTCGACAAGCTCGAAATCAAAGACTGCCACTTTAGGCACGGCGGCGTGAACGGCCGTCACCGTCGAGGCGAGCGCTAGTGCAATCAGCGTCTTGAGCGGTTCCACATCGCGCCCTTTCGATCTGCCGTTTTTTGGTCTTTTTGATCGGGGACAGCTTATGGTTTAATAGTACCTGAAACGCGTTAGAGTTCCAATCACTTAACGATCAAAACGGGGGCGACGACGGGAGTGGACGCTTGAGCCGCGCAGCTTGTGTCGCGTTGTTCCTTTGTGCACTGCTCGGGCCCGCAGCGGCCGCCGAGCCCCTCAAAGTTCCAATCGGATATTTGGTTCGTCCGGAGACCATCGAGACGATTTCGCTGCTCGATCAACCGGCCGCCAACAACGGAATTGCCGGCGCGCAACTCGCCGTTCAAGACAACAACACGACCGGCAGGTTTCTCAACCAGTCATTCTCGCTCGAAACGATAAGGCTTGCCGGCGAGGCCGATCCCGCGACGGCGGTGGCCCAGCTTGCCGACCGCGGCGTCTCGTTCGTTCTCGCCGATCTCTCGGCCGAAGTGCTGCTGAAAGCGGCCGACGTGGGACGCGAGCGTGGGCTGATCTTTTTCAACGTTGCAGCCATCGACGACCGCCTGCGCCAGGAGGATTGCCGAGCCGACATCATCCACGTTGCGCCATCGCGCGCGATGCTCGCCGATGGGCTCGGGCAATATCTCGCCTGGAAACACTGGCGCCGTTGGCTGCTGGTCCTCGGTTCCCACGAGCCGGACAAGCTTTACGCAGCCGCGTTTCGCCGCGCAGCCGTTCGGTTCGGCGCCAAGATCGTGCAGGAGCGCGTCTTCGAGGATACCGGCGGCGCGCGGCGCTCCAACTCCGGCCTTGTGCAGATCCAAAGTCAAATACCCCTGTTCACCCAGTCGGCACCGGCCTACGACGTGCTGGTCGCCGCTGACGAAAGCCAGATCTTCGCCCCCTACCTGCCCTACCGCACCAGCGAGCCGAAGATTGTTGCTGGCTCGGCGGGGCTTGTGCCCACAAGTTGGGACGCCGCGCATGACCAATGGGGCGCAATTCAATTGCAGAACCGCTTCGGGCGCATGTTTTCACGACGAATGACCGCGCTCGACATGCAGGCGTGGACGGCGGTCCGCATGATCGGCGAGGCGGTGGGACGGACACAGTCGGCCGACGCGGCTAAGACCGTCGCTTACATCAAGAGCCCGGACTTCGCGCTCGCGGCATTCAAGGGCCGAAAGCTTACGGTGCGCGACTGGGACCTTCAGTTGCGCCAGCCGATCCTTCTGGCCGACGGGCGCGTCGTCGTCTCGGTTTCCCCGCAAGAAGGCTTCCTGCACCAATATTCGGAGCTCGACACGTTGGGCTTCGATCGTCCGGAGACCAAATGTCAGCTGAAATGAGTGGCCCCCGAAGTAAGCGTCACCTGAAGTGAATGTCGGAGATCAAACTCATGTGGCTGCGGCTCATGCTCGTCCTGATGCTGTCGTTGGTGCTAAGCGCTGAGGCCGGCGCTTACACCGCATACGTTTCCAACGAGCGAAGCAACACGGTGTCCGTGATCGACACCAACAAGTGGGAGGTCGTCAAGACGATCAAGGTTGGCCAGCGGCCGCGCGGTATCGCCCACACCAAGGATCAGAAATATGTGCTCGTCGCCGTCGGCGACGACGACACGATCCAGATGATCGATACCGGTACAAATCAAGTGGTCGGAACCTTGCCGTCGGGCCCAGACCCCGAGCTGTTTGTCGAAGCTCCCGACGGCAAGACGCTCTACGTCGCCAACGAGGACAACAATACCGTGACGATCATCGATATCCCGAGCCGCGCTCTGGTCGGCGACATTCAGGTCGGCGTCGAGCCCGAGGGCATGGGGATAAGTCCGGATGGAAAGGTGCTGGTCAATACATCCGAGACGACCAACATGGCCCACTTCATCGATACATCGACGCGCAAGATTGTGGATAGCGTTCTTGTCGATGCGCGGCCGCGGTTCGCGACCTTCAAGCAGGATGGTTCGGAACTGTGGGTGTCCTCGGAGGTCGGCGGAACCGTGAGCGTCATCGATCCGGTCAAGCACGCCGTCCGGCAAAAGATCGAATTCAAGATCACCGGCATGCGGCCCGAGCCGATCCAGCCGGTCGGCATCAATATTACCCGCGATGGCAAAACCGGTTTCGTGGCGCTTGGACCTGCCAACCACGTAGCGGTCGTGGACGGCGTCACGCACCAAGTCATCAAATACCTGCTGGTGGGGCAGCGCGTCTGGCACATGGCGTTCACTCCGGACGAAAAATATCTCCTCACGACAAACGGTGTTTCGAACGACGTCTCCGTTATCGACGTGGCGTCACTCAAAGTCATCAACACCATCCAGGTGGGGCAATTGCCGTGGGGAATTACGATGTCCCAGCAATGAGTTACGGCGCGAGCAAGCCGATGAAGATCTTCAATTCTTTTCTCCGTCTTTCTCGCCGGGGCATGCCTGTCGCTGTCGGCCGCGCGCGCCGCCGGACGATCCGACCAAAACTGGCCGTGCGCGCAGCCCAAGGTGCCGCAGATGTCGATTGCGGCGATCTGGGATGGCCCTTCAATTGCCGATGTGGGCAATGCCTGGGAAGACAATGCCGCACTCAAGGATCTTGTGGTGCGACTGGCGGCGCGGCGGACGCCGCTCGATGAGGCGCAGAAGGCCATTGCCGGTTTCATCACCGGCGATCCCGCAGAAAAGCAGAACAAAGCGAAAAAGCTGTTCGCGGGCTTGTTCGACACACTGAATCAGCAACGTGCCGAAGTGATTAGAGGCATCGAGCGGGTCGACCAGAAACAAAAGGATCTTGCCGAAAAAATCCGTTCCGATGTGGCGACGCTGCGCGAACTTCAGGACAAACCGGAGCAGGATCAATCCAAGATCAACGCGCTCGCCGGCGAAGTCGAATGGAGCACGCGGATCTTCGAGGAGCGGCGCAAGACGATCCGTTACGTTTGCGAGGTCCCAACCGTCATCGAGCAACGCACGTTTGCGCTCGCGCGGAGCATCCGGCAGGCGCTCGAGTGAAAATGGTCCGCAAGGGGTCGATCCGCTTCGGCCTTAGTCTGCGATGAGGCGCAGGATCACTGCTTGGGCGCTACCGCGTCACCCGTAATCGGTTGATCGTTCGCATCGAGCAGAGGAACGCCGAAGTCCAGCAGCACTTTGTCGATAGCGTCCTGATTTTGCGCTATCAAAGTATTCAATTGCCGCTTCCAGTTTTGATCGGATGGACGCACGCCCATCGTAATGCGGTAGACCATTCGTGGGCCGCCCGTGTCCTTCAACAGCAATTGCACATGCATCGGGACATTGGCCCGCGAAGCCCGATAGCCGGCGATCGGCCCCCACAACACGGCCGCATCGATGTCGCCCGACGCAAGATCGTTGATCATCGCATCGCCCGACGAAGTGAAGCGCGTATCGACGACCAGCGGATATGGCTTGGCGTTGGCCATTAGTCCATCCGCGACCAGATAGGTTGCCGGCGGGGTACCCGCGACCACGCCTAAACGCTTACCTCGCAGCCGCGGATCGGCCAGCGTCTTGACGTCGTTGAGCGGATCGCCGCGTTTGGTCACCAGTGCATACGCGGTCTGATAATAGGGATTGGTGTTCTGCACCATATCGTCACCTTGGGGGTAGCCCATGATGACGTCGCAGCGATGCGAGCCAAGCGTCATCCGCACGAAGCCCGTGGCTTGCGGATAGAAGGTATAGGCCAGCTTCTTGCCGAGCTTCGCCGCAAACAACTCCGCAAGCTTGTTCTCGAATCCTTCGCCCTTTGTCGTTGGAGAAGGGCAAATTGTTTGGATCGGAGCACACCCGCAGCACGTTCGGATCGACGAGTTCAAGGCCTTCTTCAGCGGCGCCGCGACCCTGCCCTCGCGATGCCACCGTTGCCGCGACAATCACGGCGGCACAGCACACGGCCGTCAAGAAGCGGAAACCAGCCGCTCTGACCATTGCATCTCACCCTTCAATGCTTCGCGCCGAAGCATGTATCCTCCGCCGCAGAGGCGGCGGCGGGTTTCTCCGCATGTTTCTCAGGCCGCCCGCGACCCACCGCGTCATTCGCGCGCGCGCGCAAGTACACGAAGATATCATCAAGGTAACACATCACATTCGCACTGGTGCCGAACGCCGGCATGACGTTTTCTTGGGCGCTGTTCACGTTCTTTCGGCCGCCGGCGACGACGGCAAGAAAATCGCCGTAGTTCAGCGTTCTCAGGGAGTCTCTCAGAGCGGGGGCATAGGACGAGCCCATGCCATCCGGTCCATGGCAAACATGACAGTCGGAATGGTAGCGGCGAAAGCCGGAATACGTATACCAGTCGACCGTGCCATCGGCCTGAACCTTGTACGTCGGATTGCCCTCCTTGTCGAAATACTTGCCGTCCTCCTCCTTGACGGCAGCCGGATCTCCCGAACCGTCCGCAGCGGCGAGCGACGACCAACACAAAGCAATGATGAGCGCGGACATCGCCGCGCCAAAGAACGTCTTCACGGAAAAGATCCTCGCGCGGCCAAGATGAGCAAACCACCGCTCCGGCGCGTCGGTGAAACGCGCCGGAGCGATTTGTCATCAGCGTCGCTTCAGCCTTACTCCGGCAACGCGAAGACCGTGAGCTGCCCGCCAAGGGAGGTATAGTTGGAGAGCGCTGCATAGCCTCCGACCGCACCCAAGCCTGCGTGCGGATCGGTGAGGCCGGCCGCGAGGCCGATTCCAGCCCATCCGCCGACGCCTGACAACACCGCGACATATTGTTTGCCGCCATGCTCGTAAGTCATGACGTTACCAATGATGCCCGATGGGGTCTTGAACTTGTAAAGCTCCTTCCCCGTCTTGGCGTCGACCGCTTTCAGATAGCCTTCGAGCGTGCCGTAGAACACGAGGCCGCCGGCTGTCGCAAGCGCACCTGACCAAACCGAGAATTGCTCGGGAACGGACCAGACGATCTTTCCGACTTTGCCGTCCCAGGCAATGAAGTTGCCCATGTTGGATTCGCCTTTAGGCGGATACATCGCGAGCGTCGCCCCGACATAGGGCTGCCCCGCGGTGTAGCTCACCTTGAACGGCTCGTAGTCCATGCAGACGTGATTTGTCGGCACATAGAACAGCTGCGTATCCGGCGAATACGCCGCCGGTTGCTCGTCCTTCGATCCGAGAGCCGCCGGGCAGATGCCGGTGTGGTTCACGTCCGGCTTCGAGGTCGAATACTCGGCCACGACCGTCGGGCGCCCGTAATTGGCCGAGTTTTTGTTCATGTCGACGCCGCTGGTCCAGTTGACCGCCGGATCGAACTTCTGCGCAACCAGCAATTCGCCGCTCTCGCGATCGAGCGTGTAGCCCAAGCCGTTGCGATCGAAATGCGTCACCAGCTTGCGCGCGCGGCCGTCGATCGTCTGATCGGTGAGGATCATCTCGTTGACGCCGTCATAGTCCCATTCGTCATGGGGCGTCATCTGATAGACCCACTTCGCCATGCCGGTGTCGGGGTTACGGGCGAAAATGGTCATCGACCATCTGTTGTCACCCGGCCGCTGACTCGGATTCCAGGTCGAGGGATTGCCAGACCCGTAATAGATCAGGTTGAGCTGCGGATCGTAGGCCACCCAGCCCCAGGTGCAGCCGCCGCCGATCTTCCACTGATCGCCTTCCCAGGTCTTCACGCTGGAATCCTTACCGACCGGCTTACCGAGATCGGTGGTCTTCTCAGGATCGACCATGATTTCGTTGTCCGGTCCTTCCGAGAAGGCACGCCAAACCCGCTTTCCGTCCTTCATGTCGTAGGCGGTGACGTGACACTGCACGCCGAATTCGCCGCCGGAAATGCCGACCAACACTTTGTCTTTGATGACGAAAGGCGCCGAAGTACCGGTCTGGCCCTTCGACGCATCGCCGTTTTTCACCGACCAGACGACTTGTCCGGTCTTGGCGTCAAGTGCGACCAGCGTGGTGTCGGCCTGATGCAGGAAAATCTTGCCGTCGCCGTACGACAGGCCGCGATTGACTGTGTCGCAGCACATCACCGGGATGACATTCGGATCCTGCTTCGGCTCGTATTTCCAAAGGATTTTGCCGTCGTGATCGAGATCGAGCGCAAACACGTTGTTCGGGAATGGTGTGTGCACATACATCACGTTGCCGACCACCAGCGGTGCGCCTTCGTGACCGCGCAACACGCCGGTCGAAAAGGTCCAGGCGGCCTGCAGCTTACCGACGTTCGCGGTATTGATCTGCTTGAGCGGCGAGAAACGCTGCGCGTCATACGTTCGGGCCGGCATGACCCAATCTTTGGGATTTTCCGACATTTTGATGAGAGCATCATTGGCATAGGCGGATCCTGCGGCGAATGCCGCAACCGCGCCAATGGTGCTGAATTTGAGCAGCAAATAACGCATCGTATGTCCTCCCTGCGACGGTTGGGGGATGCACCGATGCGAACAAGCCCAACGCAAGCCTGGCCTCTCGGCGCAAACCCGTGCTTGGGAACAGATTTCCGACAGCGTGTCACGGCATCGGCAAGTCGCGAGGAAATATTTTTCTCTCGCGAGAGCCTAACCTACGAAGGATTTCGCCAGCCGTCCCTAACGAACTGGCGTCCTTGAAGTCGGAAACCAAAATTATGTTACGCCCGACTTCGCAAATCCGCAACCTCAAGATTTTGTTCCGAGGCATTTCCATCTGAAACTTGTTCCATCTGAAACTTTGTGACCGGCAGTGTCAGCTTCACGACACAGAGATTTGAGATTCTCGTCCGCTTTTGCGCGCGGCGTGCAACAGATTGGCCGGGTTTGCCTCAAATCGGCGAGTTTACATCGCGCCGGGCGCCAACAGCCAGCAGCCTGCCGTTCAAAAACAGCGGACTTCCGCTTCTGCCTGTGCGCGCCGCAGATCGTCGACCGCGGCCCTCGCCTGCTCGGTCGAGCGAAACTCTCCTCCGAGGTTGCCGCGCACTTGAGCCATTCTCAGCACAGTTTCCGCCGTGACGTAGCGGTCGTAGGGAACGATCGACGCGATAATATCGATCGAGCACGAACACTGCTCGAGCGAACGCTGCGTCTCACCGTTGGCTTTCATGCATCCGAACACGTAGTCTGCGCGAACACTGGTCGGATAGTCGTTGAGCTCGCCGGCCCGGACGGGCGACGCTTGCGGCGCCGATTGCGAGAATGAGCCAAGCAATCGCCAGCAAATGTGCTGAATTCCGCATGGAGATCTCCGAAACCAAAGCGGCGGATCGGTTGCAGCGTGAAAGGCGACGCTTCGACGCTATTCGCGAGCTAATTTCCACGGTGACCAAGGTGTGCCCAGACGCTGCTCTTTGCAAGCTGCGAGAGCTGCACGGTCAATCGCTTCCTCGGCGCGCGACAATTGGCGGCGCGATCCCTTTGCTCCGGATCGTGTGAAAGACTTTGAGCGCGGCCACATGCTCAGCCACGTCGTGAACGCGAAAGATCGAAGCTCCGCAGGCCAGTGCGGCGAGGCTTGCGGCTATTGTCCCGACGAGCGTGCCCTCAATCCCACCTTCGACCAACGAGCCCAAAAACGTCTTTCGCGAGACACCGACAAGAATGGGACGGCCAAAATCCAGAAGCTCATTGAGCCGGGCAATGACCTCGACGTTTTGCAATGCCGTCTTTCCGAATGCGATTCCCGGGTCAAGGACAATGCGCGCCCGAGCGATACCGGCCTTATCTGCCAACATCAGCGAATGAGCGAAAAATCGGCGGATATCGGCCACAATATCGATCGCAGCATCCTTCTGTATCCGATTATGCATGATCACGATGGCTGCTTCCGCCGCAGCGACGGCCTCGGCCATGGCGGGATCCTTCTGCAAACCCCACACGTCGTTGACGAGAACGGCGCCGAGTTCGATTGCACGGGCGGCGACACTTGCCTTGTACGTATCGATCGAGAACGGCACCTCGCTGTCGCCGAGTGCTCTGAGCACATGCTCGACCCGCGCAAGCTCCTCGGTTTCTGAGACCGCAAGCGCGCCGGGCCGGGTTGATTCGCCGCCGATATCGACGATGTCGGCCCCTTCGGCGGCGAGCCGCCTGGCGTGCGACAACGCCGCATCCGTCGTCATGAACTGATTGCCGTCCGAGAAGGAGTCCGGGGTCAGATTGAGGATGCCCATGACGACCGGGCGGACGCCAATTTTAGCGAGGAATGCATCACGTTTGGCGCACTGCTCCGCGCGCATCGGCCTTTTCTTTCGAATGCGGATACTCGCAATGATAGCTCTTGATGGTCCACTTGGGATGCTCGCCAATCCATTGCGCCAGATACGGCTGAGCGCTCATCACGCACTGTTTCAGCGAGAATTGGGAGCTGAATTCAAGACGCTGCTCTTCGCACTGGTCCGGATGCGCCAGAGCACAGACCGTGATGACGATCGCTATCAGTTCCATTTCCGGCTCCATCGAGATCTGCGTGATCTAATCACGAACTTGCACCGTGCAATTAGATCAGCAAACAGCTAGTTCGGGCTTCCGATAAATATCTCGCCTTTTCCGAGAACGGCCATGTCGCCGGCAAGTCGCTGCAACGGTCGCCGCAGCAGCGTCGCGGCCTTTTTGCTGTAGGGATGAACAAATCCGGCCCAGAGGCGCATCGCCAGAAGCTCGTGAGATCCGCAATCCACGAACGTCGGCGAGATAGCCTCGCACCCAGCCCCAAGAACGATGCTGCCGCGCTTCATGAGGTAGCCGGGAAGCGGACCGGCCTTCTTCGCGACAAGAAGGGAGCCGGCGATCATGCGGCTGCCGGCATAAGCGCCCGCTTCACCTTCGATGACGATGGTCCCGCGGCGCATACGATCGCCGGCGCGTTCGCCGGCGCGGCCGCGAACAATAACGAGACCGCCGCGCATGCCGGCCATCTCGCCCGCCAAAGGCGCGGCGAGAAAAGCGCCCGTTGCGCCGCGAATTTCCAACAGACCGCCCTTCATGCCCGAAGCAGCCCACGGACCCGTATTGCCTCCGATCGTCAGACTGCCTCCGCTCATCAAACGCCCCGCCTGGGTACCGACGTCACCATCGACGAAAACTTCTCCGCCGGTCATGGCGTGCCCGATGCGGTCAAGGCGATCGCACGAGCCTTCAATGCGAATCCGCTCTGGGTCGCCCATCCGCAGACGAAACACATCGCCCACGCTGACCCGCCAGCGGGTTGTCTGCAGCTCGAGCCGCTCGATCTCGGCGATGCTTCGTCCGGAAATCAGGTGCGGCACGAGCGGCGAAAGGTCGAGCCGCTGCTCGGGACGCTGCCGCAAGATGAGCGTGAGCGGCTTCATGGCAGCAAATCCCGCAAATGATAGTGATGCGGCCCGAGCTTGCCGCCGTAATTTCCGGCGCTAATGCGTGTCGCACCGCGCTTAGGACCGAGCTTGACGATGGCAGCAATGCCGGCGCGCATCGCGGCCGCGACTGCCTCCGATGTCAGCCCATCGATGACGATTTCAAGCACCGCGCCGGCGTCGGCATCGAGCGACGTCGTCACGGCGCCACGCAACGTCGGGCAGTACGCCTCATTGGTCGACGCCAGCACGCCCTTGTATTTCGAGCCGACCTTGGAACCGGAACGCGCGATCCCGCCGGGAAAGGGCGCGATGACGTCCGGGACACGGGCGATGGCCGTCGCCGCCGCCTCCGCCGCAGCGCGTGTCGTCTCGGACGTGCGGCCAATGATGATGAGGTTGCCGCCGCCAACTGCTTTCTTCGTAACAGCCGTCGTGGCTTCGCAAACAAATTCGCCGTCCATGACGGGAATGCGCCAATAGTGTTTGCCGCCGAAACGCTTTGACACCTGCCAGCCGTCGCCGAAATAACGCAACGCATTGCCGAGCTTGAGCGCCTCTTCGCCCTCGATCCCGGCGTAGCATGCCGAACCGGGGCTCGTGAGCACGCACTGCCCTACCCGCGCCTGCAGCTGTTTTTGCAACTCGGTGGTCGACGTCGCGAACAGTAAAACCCGCACGCCCGGACGCCTGTCCGGGGTCCGCTTCGCGGTGAGTTCGCAATCGATCCCGGCCTCACATCCACAACCGATCACCGAGGTCGCAAAGCCCGTCATGGTGACGGCCGCTTGCCGTGCCCAGCGCGCCGTATCGGCAGTGATCGTCAGCGCGGTCGCGCGCATGCCAAAGGCTTCCGCGAACGTATCGTCGATCCGCACGCCTTTCACTGTCAGGACACGCATGGCACAAATTCGAACGGGTCCGGCCGCCCAAGCGCTTGTTCCGGGATTTTGAGAAACTCCAGAGCCAGGCCGTAGCGCTCCTCATAGTATGCATGCATCCGGCGCTCGATAGCGCGGTCGCGCTCAGGCTTGACCGTCAGCGCCCGGCCGAACCGGCAGCGCGTGATATTGCCGTCGCGAACGACAAGTTCGCCGTCCTTGAACACGTAAGCCGCGGCGCGAAACATCCGCGCCCGATCTTTTGAATCTTCGTAGACCGCAACATCCGCTACCGCACCCGGGTCAAGACGGCCGCGATCGGTCAAGCCAAGCAACTTGGCCGGTGCCGAACGGGTCATAGTCGCAATCTCAGGCAACGTATATTCCCGTGTGATCGATGGCAGCGTCGTCACCGCCATTGCCGCCTGCGGCAGTTCCGCTATCCATTGCGCGCGCAAGTCTCTGCTCATCAACAGCGCGAAAATCTCCGGATAGGTCGTGAAATGGGCGCCATTGGGATGATCGGTCGTGAAGAAAACCCGCGACGGATCCTCGATCAACAAGAACAACTCAAGTCCGACCGCCCATTGCACCGCATTGTAATAATCGTTGCGCCGATAATTGTAAGGAACGATGCCCGCGCCATTCGAATCGCCATCGAGGATCAGCCATTTTCGCGGGCTCGCGCGTCCACGCGCGTTGAACTGACGCAGCACGTCGGATGAAATGGTCACGGTCTGCCCGAACATGACTTGACCGACGTCGATGGTAACGCTCTCGTTCGCGTTCACAGCCTCGGCCAGTAACGCGGCGGCGGAAGAAAAGCCGCGATCACCCTCCTTGCCGTAACCGTAGAACTGCAAATGGGCGAGATGCAGCGGCAGCCCTTCGGCGGCGGCGATAGTGGTCAGCGCAGTCTCGACATTGCCCGCAAGTCCGAGGTTGTTGCAATGCACGTGCAGCGGATGCGGAACGCCCAGCGCATCCACGGCCCGCTGGAGAGCCTTGACGATGGTTCGGGAGGACACTCCGTAAGACGGCACGATGTCGTCGAATGAAAACGAACGCACATTGTCTTTGAAAGCCGCAGCGCCGCCGGCATTGACCACCTTGATGCCGAGCCCGTGCGACATTTCGAGTGTCCACGCCACGTAATCTTCGATTGCCGCATTCCCTTCCTCGGCTTGCAGCAGACCAAGCAGATAATCGTCATTGCCGAGAATGGTCAGGATCGCCTTGTCGATGATCGGCGTGTCGGCAAGCTCAAGATGCGCGTGCAAAGCATAGTGCGGCGATACCGCAGGCTCGACCACCGTGGTAAATCCCATGGCGGCGTAAAGGCATCCGGTTTCAAAGGTGGAGCTTTGCGCCCGAGCCAGCGGCACAGCGGCGGCAGGTGACGTTCCGGGCTTACGCTTCTGCGACAACAACAGCCGGGCCGTATTCACGTTCCAGCCGGCGATATGGGAGTGAATGTCGATGGCGCCCGCCATGACGATCTTTCCCGCCGCATCGTAGGTTGCGCCGGCAAGTGCGCCCGCAGGCGGCTCGACTATTCTGCCGTCGCGCATCCAGATGTCGCCGACCTCGTCGCGATCGTTCGCCGGGTCAATGATGCGTCCTCCGGCAATGCGCGTCAGCATGCAAGCTCCCGAGTGGCGGGCAAGGCAGCGATGATACGTGCGATCACCTCGGCCACAGAAATCGCGCCGCTTGGTTTTTTTGCTTCGACCGGTGCCAGCGTACCGGTCGAGGACAGGTGTTCGACGCCTGCATGATCGACGCCGGGGCACCCAACCGCGATGTGAACGCGCGGCGGCCTATCAAAGTTCGCATCGCGAGCAGTCAGTGCGATCGTCGGCGATGCGGTTCGCCATGGCAGCGCAACCCCGCGGTACGCGGATATCCAAAGCAAACAATCCGCTTCTCCCTCGGAAACCACGCGATGACCGTCGAAAAGCCAAGGATCGTGCTCCGGGAATGTGCGCGCAAATCCTGTGCGCACCGGCAATCCGGTCATCCAGGCACAAGTCTGGGTGACCCCGATGGCATTGTCGGCGGCTGGGAGCGGCAGCCCGGAAAAGCGTGTCGCGGCGTTCAGATCGTTGAGCAAACCACACAGCATTTCGATGGTCGGCGCATCCATTGCGGCCGCCGACCAAACAGCAACGCCAAATCGCGCTGCCTTCAGCGCAGTCGCGACTTGGTCAAGAATGCTCGATGGAACGCGCATTTTGCCGATAGGTCTATCGGCCAGGCGCGCGCGCAATGCGGCAAGGAGTGTCGGTATGTCCCGGCGCTGCCCTTTGACAACCACGGCAGAAGCCGGAACTGGCCAATCGCTCGCGGGGCATATGCAATAAATCCGGCGCTCAATCGGACTGCCGCCGTCACTTTGCGGCGGCGCCGCAAACAATTGCGACGGCAGTTCCTGCCAGGCTTCGCCGAAGCCGGGGCCGATCAAGAGGAGCGTGTCGGCGCGCACGTGCACTTCGGTGGGTGTCGTTATCAACACGCCGGACGAGCGCATGACATCCAAATCGCGCAACACAACGTCCGAATGCATGTGATCGACGATCCCGCCGATCCGATCCGCCAGTGTTATCGCGGCGCGCGCGCCGGCAATATCCGTTCCCAGTCCTGCGATGAGTGGGCATCAACTCGACCCAAGAAGCTTGGCTGCCCCCTCGATAGCGGCATCGAGTGTTGCCGGCTGGCCTGCGATCCACGCGTGCTCCATCTCTCCGCTTCTCCATTGAAGACGGACACAAGTGCCGGCCGGTCAGTCGTCGTACTTGATATAGGCGAAGCGTTGATCTTTGTTTGGCGTACCTTCCAGCGCTCCGCCTTCGCTGGCCGGTCGCCAATGGACGACGTCCTCTATCTTCTTTGCCAGTTCGAAGTCCTTATCGGTAATTCCTTTGGCGGCGTGATTTTGCAGCCGGACTTCGACCCAGGCGTAGGATGCGGTGATATCCGGATGGTGCCAAGCGGCTTCGGCAAGATGACCAACAGTGTTGATCACCATGAGCGTGCCTTTCCAGCTATTGGTGCGATATTTGCGGCGGATCCAACCGCTTTCGAGATACCAGTGCGGCAGGTCGCGTTTCAATCGCTGCTGTATCTCTTCGTCGGAATAGGTTCGCTCATTGTTGGCTTCGGCCATCGGCGTTCCCTTTGCTGGGCATTCCCTTTGCTAGTCTCGATTGTTCCGTCCCGATTGCCAATCGGCATTGGATGACGCAGTCTAGACTTGTCTTTGCGTTCGAAAAACCCGGCGCGTGCACAATTTCGGGAGCCGGCTCTTGGACGACGAGGTTTCACAGCCGTGCGCCGTTACCGTGACAGTTCCTGCACGGTTGCATCTCGGCTTTCTTGATCTCAACGGAGGCCTTGGCCGTCGCTTTGGCGGTATCGGACTTGCGATCGGCGGCCTGGGAACCCGCCTGACGATCGAAAGAGCGGGCAAGAGCGAAGCCTCCGGCCCCGACGCCGATCGAGTCCTGCAGCATTTGCAAAAAATCGAGCGATTGCTGTCGCTTCGCGGTGGACACCGCATAAGAGTTTCAGAAGTTGTTCCGGCCCATGCCGGTCTCGGCTCCGGCACGCAACTCGCGCTCGCCGTCGCCGCAGGCTTGCGCAGTCTCCACAATCTACCGCACGACGTCGCAGGTGATGCATTGCGTCTTGGACGCGGCGCGCGCTCAGGTATCGGCATCGGGCTCTTTTCGCGTGGCGGGCTCGTCGTCGACGGCGGTCGCGGCGATGGGGAGCGTCTCGCTCCGATCATTTGCCGTCTGCCTGTTCCGGAGGATTGGCGCATCCTGGTGATCCTCGATCCGCAACGTCAAGGCATCCATGGACCGGAAGAAGGAGCCACCATGGCGGCCCTTCCCAGCATGTGCGCGGCGGACGCCGCCCGCTTGTGCCGGCTGGTCTTGATGCAGGCTCTGCCCGCGCTCGCCGATCACGATCTTGCGAACTTCGGCGCAGCGATCAAGGAATTGCAAATCGAGCTTGGCGATTATTTCGCTCCCGCCCAGGGCGGCGCTCGCTTCATGAGTCCCGACGTTGCCGCCATCCTCGATATTCTTGACCGCGCCGGCGCATTCGGTGTCGGCCAAAGCTCTTGGGGACCGACAGGTTTTGCTTTTGCACAAACGCCGGACGAAGCCGCACGCCTCGCGATGATCGCAGCGCCACAAGCGCGCCGCAGAGGTCTGGACATTCGAGTTTGCCAGGCGCTCAATCGCGGCGCGCAGATCGTCGCCCACGCGTACTTGACCGAGTCCGATAAATAACATTGGCACTTTGTGAGGCGGGCATGGCGGACAAGAACATTCTCCATATGCTGACACCGACCAAACATACGAGCCCTTTCGATGTGAACATGGCGCTCGACGCCGGTTACGACGCCGTCCTTACCTACAACAATGTGACGCTGGATGACGTGACGGGCCTGGTGCAGGACGCGATATTTTCGCGACCACCGAAGGTCGGCGCGCGAACCGGAATGTTCTTTGGCGGCAAGAACGCCAGCCTCGCCCTCGACATGCTGGCGAAAGCCAAGAAGGCGCTCGTGCCGCCATTCGGCATTTCGTTCTTTGCCGATCCGGCCGGCTCGTTCACGACCGCGGCCGCGATGCTCGCTTGTGTCGAAAAACTCCTGAAGGAGAAAAAGAACTGCACACTCCAAGCGCGGAAAGTGGCCGTATTCGGCGCCACCGGCGTGGTCGGCTATGCGGCAGGCGTCATTGCCGCGCTTGAAGGGGCGAACGTCACGCTGGTCGGCTACGACGGCCTCGAACGCGTCAGCAATAGCGCCAAGGAAATCAAGACAAGGTTCAATGTCGACGTGGGCGCAGCCGACGGCAGCGACGACAGCAAAAAGTCGGCGATCCTCGCGGACGCGGAGGTGGCGTTGTGCGCCGGCCGCGCCGGGGTTCGGATCCTGAGCGCCGCCCAACTTGCGGCGGCAAAACAGTTGTTGATCGCCGCCGACGTGAATGCGGTTCCGCCGCCCGGGATCGACGGCCTGGATATGCAGGCAAACGGCAGCGAGATCACCCCAAATGGCACGCTGGGCTTGGGGCCGCTCGCTATCGGCAACATCAAATACAAGACCGAGTTCGGTCTGTTCCAGAAAATGATTTCGGCCACGAAGCCGACCGACTTCGATTTTCGCGGCGCGTTTGCGCTTGCGCGCGAACTCAATGGCTAACGAAGCCGCTGTTCTCATTGTCGCTCTCTCCGGCCGCGCGCTAGCGGCGTCGGCGCGCCGTGGCGGTTATGTGCCGCTGGTGGCGGATGTGTTTGGCGATGTGGATACGCTCAACGCGGCGCACAGGTACGTGCGGTTCGCCGGCGGGCTTGCGTCGGGGATTGAGGAGCGTGATCTGATTGATGCGCTGCAAATATTGAGCGAAGGCCAGGAGCCTATCGGGGTCGTGTACGGAACCGGTTTCGAAGATAGGCCGCAGCTCCTGCAACGCATGGCCGAGCGCTGGCGATTGCTCGGCAACGGCGCCGATGTGGTTGCAAAACTCAAAACTCCAAAAATCTTTTCTTCGATCTGTTCCGATTTTGGTATTCCAACTCCGGAGATATCGCTGCCGGAACCGGCGGGCAGAGACGGCTGGCTCGCTAAGCGCCAAGGAGGCGCAGGCGGCGCGCATATCCAACCAGCGGACAATTCCGCGGACACGCGCGGCGCCATCTACTATCAGCGAAGAGTGTCCGGTACGCCAATCGCGGCGTGCTTCCTTGCTGATGGAGAACGCGCTCGCGTTCTTGGATTTAGCGCACAATGGTCATCCCCCACTCCGCGTCAGCCCTATCGGTATGGCGGTGCGGTTCGACCTGCGCCGCTTGCGCCAGGTACGGCGGACAAGCTCATCGCAGCCGTTCAATGGATCGTCGGCGCAACGTCGCTTGTCGGGTTGAATAGTGCCGACTTCCTCGTCGACGGCGAACGCTTCTGGTTATTGGAAATCAATCCGCGGCCCGGTGCGACCCTCGACATCTTCGAAACCACCGAAACGAGTCTCTTCGCGCAGCATGTGGCAGCCTGCTCCGGCCAACTTGCCGCCGCATCAGGTTGCGCGGAGAATGCGAAGGCCGCCAGCATTGTCTATGCCGAAGAAGACATCGCCTCTGTTTCAGTATCGGCCTGGCCGGACTGGGTTGCCGATCTGCCTATGGCGGGATCTGCGATCAAAGCCGGTGACCCTGTTTGTACGGTCTATGCCTGCGACTTCGCGGCCGAAGCCGCAAGAGAGCTTGCCGAGAAGAGGCGGCAGGCGGTGCTCTCGTGGACGCGCGCGAGGAATTCATGACTGCAGCGCACGTTGTCAGTGTGAACGAGCGCGCCGCGACGCTCGTCGCGCGCATGATCGCGGACGCAGAAGAGCTCAGGATAGGAATTGGCCGCGGCGATCTCGGCGAAACGCTGATCAACTCCGGAAGCAAGAGTGTTGGCAGCGTCGCCGCCGGATTGCGCATGGCCGAAATCTGCACTGGCGGGCTGGCGCATGTCAGCCTCACGCCGTCACCGCTGGCGCCGCGCTGGCCCTGGACAATCGCGGTGCGATCGTCACAGCCGGTGATCGCCTGCCTCGCCAGTCAATATGCCGGCTGGCGTCTGTCACTCAAGGACGGCGACAACTCGTTTTTCGCGCTCGGATCAGGGCCGGCTCGCGCACTCGCGAGACGAGAACCGTTGTTTCAACAGCTCTCCTACGCCAACTCGGCGGCCAATGCCGTCCTTGTGATCGAAAGTGGCCGCCCTCCCCCGGCAAAAATCGTAGCGCAGGTCGCGCAGGATTGCCGCGTCAAACCGAAGGACCTGACGATCATCTTCGCGCCGACGCAAAGTCTCGCCGGCAGCACTCAAATCGTTGCACGCTCTCTGGAGGTTGCCCTTCATAAGATGCACGAGCTGCATTTTCCACTTGATCGCATCGTCGAGGGCATCGGCGCCGCCCCGCTCTGCCCGCCGCATCCTGATTTCGTCACCGCCATGGGGCGAACGAACGACGCCATCATCTTTGCCGGACAGGTGCAGTTGTTCGTGACAGGCCCGGCCGGCGAAGCCCGTGCGCTGGCCGATAAACTTCCAAGCAGAGCATCGCGCGACTACGGGCGCCCGTTCGCTGAGATTTTCAAAGCGGTCAGCGGCGACTTCTACGCCATCGATCCGATGCTCTTCAGCCCGGCAAAGGTTATTGTTACGGCGCTCGAAACCGGCGAAAGCTTCCAATCCGGAGACATTGACCTGGACCTGCTCGATGCCTCTTTCGCCTGAGCGTCCCTGCTGCACCGGACACGCATCGACACCGACCGTTGGCCTCGTGGTCGATCGCATGGATTGGCACGCGCGCGAAGTCGCCGCCGCACTCGCCGCCCGCGGCTTCGGCACGGCGCCCATTCGCCTGCACCTGTGCGGAATCGCCACGCAAAATGCGAGCGGATTGCACATAGACGGTTTCGGAGAACGCCTGCCAGATGCCGTCATTGTGCGCTCCATGTCGGGCGGCACGTTCGAAGCCGTCACGTTGCGCCTCGGTATTCTTCATGCGTTGCGGGAATGCGGCGTCATGGTCTGGAACGACGCGCGCGCCATTGAGCGTTGCGTGGACAAATCGACGACGAGCTTTCTGCTCGCGCGCGCCGGTATCACAACCCCGCCGACCTGGGCGGTCGAGTCATACGATCGGGCCCGCGCCATCGCGCAAGCCGAGACCAAAGAAGCCGCTTTGGTGCTCAAGCCATTGTTTGGTTCGCAGGGACGTGGGCTGCGCCTCATCCGCAAGCCGGACGATCTGCCACTCATCCGAAGACGTGGCTGGCGGGGTCTATTATCTCCAGCGCTTCGCGGGGATCGAGCGCGGCGGATACCATGATTTCCGCCTGCTCGTCGTGCGGGGCCGTGTGGTCGCTGCGATGCAAAGGCACTCCATGCACTGGATTACCAACGTGAAGCGGGGCGGCCGTCCGGTGCCAGCCCTCATCAATGACGACTTGAACGCGCTGGCAGTCCGCGCGGCAGCAGCTGTTGGGGCGGATTTTGCCGGAGTCGATGTTCTGTACGGGCCGGATCAGCAGCCGACGGTACTTGAGGTCAACAGCATGCCGGCCTGGTCGGGGCTGCAAAAAGTGTCGTCGGCCAATATCGCCGCGAGCCTTGTCGCGGCCCTCGTCGAGGCTTTGGCGGAGCGGCGGCGGCGCGAGGCGTTGGCGTGACCACGCGCCCGGATTTGATCGCCGAAGCGTTCAGATGGGCCTGCCTTGCCGAGCTTGACGCACCAAAGCCCGGCAATGTGCACATTTTTGCCGATGGCCATCGCATGACGGCGGCTGAGTTCGTTGCCAGCGCCGATGCCGCGGCGCCGCATTTGTCCGCTTCAGGCGCCCGGGTCGGCGCGCGCATTCTCGGCGCCGTCGAGGCGACGTCCGAGGCCGTCGGCGCAAATACCAACCTCGGAATCATCTTATTGTGCGCGCCACTCGCGGCGGCCGCCGAGAATGATATTTCCGATCTGCGCGCTTCGCTTATCGAGGTTCTTCAAAGACTTGATACGAAAGACGCGGAGCTCACGTATCGCGCCATCGTGCTTGCGGCCCCAGCCGGGCTCGGGCGTAGCGAACGCCATGACGTATTTGGGCCGGCGACAGTCAGCCTCCTGGACGCAATGACCGAGGCCTCCGGCCGCGACCGTGTGGCGAGGCAATATGCCACGAGTTTTGCAGACATTTTCGAGGTCGGTCTGCCGCGCCTCGAAGCGGCCGTTGTGCAATACGCCGATCTGCGGTGGGCGACACTTGCGACTTATCTCGAGTTTCTCTCAGCATTTCCAGATACGCACATCGCGCGAAAACACGGCGCGCCTGCTGCAGATAGGGTTTGTGACGCTGCGGCAGCGTTGCAACGCTCCCTTCACGCGACGGAACATCCTGAAACGCTGCTGCCGGACCTTTTGACTTGGGACGCTGCCCTCAAAGCTGACGGCATCAATCCTGGAACGAGCGCCGATCTGACGGTGGCTACTTTGTTCGCGAACCAACTCAACGTTGTCTTGCCGTCAAAGCACAAGAGTGATTGACTTGCGTCAGCGGGACGCGTTCCCGCGGCTATCTGGCAAACCGGTCCGGCAGGTCCACGCCGGATGCTGACAACAAGGATAGACATTCAATCTGCGCACGCAACGTCACAAGGCGTTGCGGGGGCGTTGTGATTTCCTTGGGAGGAGATGGCGATGGCGAAGATCAACCAACTCTGCGTCGGTGAATCACTTGTCGGTGACGGGAACGAGGTGGCCCATATCGATCTCATCATGGGCCCGCGCGGCAGCGCAGCCGAAACGGCATTCGCAAACTGCCTGACCAACAACAAGGACGGCTTTACGTCTTTGCTCGCGGTGGTCGCGCCGAATTTGCTTTGTAAGCCCGCGACCGTTCTTTTCAACAAAGTAACGATCAAAGGCGCCAAGCAGGCCGTTCAGATGTTCGGCCCCGCGCAGCACGCCGTTGCCAAAGCGGTTGCCGATAGCGTCGCCGAGGGCATCATCCCGCAGGACGAGGCCGACAACATTTTCATCTGTTGCGGCGTGTTCATTCACTGGGAAGCGACCGACGATAAGAAGATTCAAGACTACAACTATCGCGCCGTGAAGGAGGCCATCGCCCGCGCCGTCGCCGGCGATCCAAAGCCTGCGGAAGTCGTTGCCAAGCGCGATCAGGTCAAACACCCCTTCGCCGCTTAGGCATATCGTCCGGAGCGACGGCTCTTTGGTGAAGTGAATTTCAGAGCTTTGGCGGTCGTCGCTCGACGGCGAAGCAGGTGGGTCCGCTCAGGCCATTTGCAGGCGCGCGATTTGCGCGCCCGCGAGTGTGCCGTTATGCAAGCAGGACGCGACGAGCGCGCCGGCGATGCCCCGTTCTGCCAGTGCGCTCAGGTCGTCGACGTCGCGTACGCCACCGGCCGCGTAAACGCGCTTTCCGCGGCCGGCGTTTTTGGTCGCCTCAAGCCGCGCCCAATCGGGGCCCAGTCCGCTGCCGACGCGGGCAAGCGTCATCGCAATGACTCGGCTTGGCCACGCGTCGACATTGCTCAGCAATGCTGCCGGTCCAACAAAATCATCGCCACGGTAATCGAGCGACAAGACGATGCGGTCGTCTTTGCACAGCCTCCGGAGAACGGCTTCGTCCCTTTGCGTCTCGCTCCCCAGCACGAGGTGCCCGAGGTCAGCGTCCAGCCACCGTTCGGCGCTGGCCCGGTCGGCGATCCCATTGTCGACCCAGAATGTTGAATGAGGAAAGTTCGCCTTAAGCTCCGCCAATACGGCATCGTTGTTCCCAGCGCCGGCGATGGCATCGAGGTCGGCTATGTAGAAGCTGCTAAAAGGATAGACCGACAATAGACCGCGAGCGACGTCGTTCGGGTTGCTCGTTGGTGAAAGCGGCGTTCTGATCGGACGATAGTGCTCGCGCGCTCCCATACGCGCATGCACGACTAGTCCGCCCTTGAGATCAAGAACTGGAATAACCTGCATATCAAGGTCCTTACCCGGCTATTCATTTCGAACCATCGCATATTATCAGCTAACAATTGCGCCGGAGGCTCCATGAGCATTGTCATCGGATGGGACATCGGCGGAGTTCATCTCAAGGCGGCGCGCGCCGAAGACGGGCACGTGACCAAAGTCGCGCAGTACGCCTCCCCGCTGCGATCCGGGACCGAGCGCCTGTTGCAGGCCTTCGCTGAGGCCAAGAAGGATCTCGGCCGTGCTGAGCATCACGTAATCACGATGACCGGCGAACTTGCTGATACCTTTTCCTCACGCGCTGAGGGCGTGGAGCATCTTGCCAATTTGGCGGCGCGCGAGCTCGGCGGCGTGCAGATTTACGCCGGCCCTGCCGGCTATGTCGGTCCGGAGGATGCGTACAAGCACTATGCCGATATCGCGTCGGCCAATTGGCACGCCTGCGCAACATTGATCGCACGTACACGCGAGCATGCGCTGCTGATCGACTTTGGCTCGACAACAACCGACATCGTCCCGATCTTTCAGGGCAAGCCCATTGCCCGCGGGTATACCGATGCGCAGCGGCTGGCGGCGGGTGAACTTGTGTATACGGGCATGGTCCGCAGCTTCGTCATGGCGACGGCCGATCGCGCCCCCTTTCGCGGCAGCTGGACACCGCTGATCAACGAGAACTTCGCCACGATGGCGGACGTTCATCGCATCCTCGGCACGTTGCCGCCCGACGTTGATTTGATGCCAACGGCCGATGGGCGCCCGAAAACGATCGATGCATCGCGAGCGCGGCTTGCCCGCATGCTTGGAAGTGACGCATCCGACGGGGACGACGAGACCTGGACGTTGGTTGCGCGATGGTTTGCGGAAGCGCAGGCGCGTGCCATATGCGACGCCGCAAGGCTGGTGTTGTCGGCCGGACCATTGCCCTCGACCACGACAATAGTTGCGGCCGGCATTGGCCGCGTCCTCGTGGACGAAGTTGCGCGCCGGCTTCATTGCGCCTGCGTCGGCTTTGATGAGCTATGCGACGTGGCGCCTGAAGCGCGCACCGCCGCATGCCGTTGCGCGCCAGCAGTCGCGCTTGCGGTGCTCTCGTCATCGTGACGTGCTGAGCACGATGGCTTTAGGTTGAATTGTCGTCGCGCGCTCGATCTTTGATTGAGCATGATCCCACTTTTCCGGATCATGCTCTAAGGCTTCCGACTGGGCGCGACGAATGGATTACTATCGACTCCCGTGCGGTTATTTTTCTCAAAGCATGTCTCCAAACGCCCGAGCGCTGCCATGCTCCCGTCAAGCGGCACCCGCAGTGTCGCTCCTTCCCCTCTCACCTCTAGAACATCGGCGATACGCATTCTCTCATTGAGAGACCGATCCGCAAGCGGAATCGTTACGCTCCTGTTTTCCGCCAGCGCCTTAACTTGAATTGCGCGCGTACCCGCAGCCAAGGTGACATCGTAGGCCTTGCCCCGATCGAGCTTCCATTTCGACGAATCGAGCAACAGGAGCAGACCATCGCGAGTCCGCAGAAACGTTATGTCGAGATCGCTCACAGACCGGTTCATCGTACAATTGTCGAATTTTTCGGCCTTGAATGAGGTAGCAATTGTCCATGGACCAACGGTCACCGTCTGATCTTGCGCAGGCGCAATAGTCGAGGTCGCCAAGAGTCCCACCAAAGAAATTGCGACTGACGATCGCATCGTTTCCTCCTAGTACGTTCGCGGCGGCGAAGAATGCCAGCCAAGACACGCGCTCTCCGTTCGGTCGGCACGACATACGAGATTGCCAAAGCCGCGGAAGACCAAAGATTTGTGGTGGATTGGCAGCAAAGAGCTGAATTTCATGGACCATCCCCTGTCCACGTCAAATGAAGGAGTGCTTTGACAAGGAAATGAGAACGGGGCCGCAAAGTTCCCGGCGATCAATTTCCGTGGGATTCGGGACGGCTGCTGCAGGCGTTTTTCACAAGACAGACAAACGGCCTAGCAACTTCGATCAAAAAGCGCGCTCCGACTATTCTTTCAAACGAAATAAAAATGGCCCCGGATGTGGGGCCATCTCCTTAGTGAGAGATCGCGGCCGGCACTGCTACGCGCCTCGCCCGCCAGTTGCCTATCAAAATCCACCGCTGAAACAACGCACACAGTGCTTCCCGGTTCCGGAACTCGGCCAACGCGCGGCCGTCGCGCCGGTCGGGCTGTGCGATGCCTAGGTGATCAGTCCTGTATGGCGTCCACCCAGGCCGGCTTGGGGCGCCGCTCGACGCTTGCGGCGCGGTGCAGGTTGGGCTCGACGGTGGCAACGCTTGCGCCGAGGCGCACGCCGTACATCTGGAGATTCTCCATGACGCGCTGCACGTAATTGCGCGTCTCGGAGATCGGAATGCGCTCGACCCAATCGACTTCGTCGACGTTGGGATCGCGCGGGTCGCCGTGCTGCGCCACCCATTGCCGGACCCGGCCACGGCCGGCATTGTAGCCGGCAAAGGTCATGACGTACGAACCGGCATACTCCTTGAACAAGGCGCTGATCTCGGCCGCGCCCATTTGCGTGTTGTAGACCGGATCGGAAACGAGACGTTTCCAATCGTAGGAGACGCCAAACCGTTTGGCAGTGTCCTTCCCGGCCTCCGGCGTGACCTGCATCAAACCCACCGCTTTGGCGGGCGACGCGTCGGCTTGATTGAAGGCGCTTTCGGTGCGGACCACCGAGTAGACCACACAATGATCAATTGGCGGCGCGATCGGCTTATAGGAAGGCACGCCGATCTCAGGAAAAGCGTATCGTTCCGTCGGCAGACCTCGCGCAAGCGCCGTTTTGCCCAGAGCCAGCATCGCCTGCGCATCGTGGTGCCGCGCGGTGACTTCGCCGAGCGCTGTCAGCGTCGCGACATCGGTGCTGGTTTCGGCAAAGTCGCTAACGAACGACAAGACGAGGTCGAATTCGCCGATCGCATAGAGAATGTCCGCGGCATGCGCGACGTCGCTCCGCGTGCCGCCTGCCGACTGCGGCGGCGAAAGGACCGCAATCTGACTGTGACCAAGTCGAGCGCGGGCGAGCTGACCGTAATAAGCCGTGGGATAGGCCGCGGCGGCCTGATACTGCGCACGCATTTCATTAGACTGGCCGGCGGCCTCAGCCGTTCGGCCACGCCAATAGGCGGCGCGCGCCAACACGACCGGATCGCTCGAACCATCGTCAACGTGGGTGAAGTGCGTAGACGCTGTCGCCGGGTCGTTCAGAAACCGCAACGCAATCCAGCCGGCCATGAAGTGGAATTCGGAGCGGTAGTAAGGATTGGAAGGAACCGCGGCATCGCGCACCACGCGATACGCGGTCTGCGGATCACCAAAATCGAGCAGCTTGCGCGCCAGATGGCGGCGCTCGCGCCACCATTCATCGGTGTCTTGGCGCTCCAACCCCACGCGTGAGGTCTCGGTCACGAGCTTGGCAGCCGCTACGAAGTCGTCGTGAACTTGCAGCCAGTGAAAGCGGCAGAGCACATAACCCAGATCTCCCCGTAACTCTTCGGGGACCTCGCCAAGCACTGCCTTGGCCTTCTTGGAATTCGCCTCGGCGGCCTCGCAAGCCTTGACGATTGCGACGCGACCCGGACCGAGCCGTTTGGCGGCGCGCATCGCCGCGCCGAAGTCTTTGGCGCCGATGCGCTTGTCCATGCGCGCGACATCATCGGCCGACGTTAGAACACCGGCGAACTCGTTCGATACCGCGGTTTCCAATTCAGCGGACATTTCCGCTGACTGCCAAACACCGCGAACTTCGCGCTCGGCGCCGGCGTGATCGCCCTCGCCCTGCAACACACGCGCGAGCGCAAGCCGGCCGACAGCGCTGACAGGTTGCCTGCCAAGGAAACGGCGGACGGTCGAGGCATCCCGTCGCTCCTGCCAAAGCCTTGCCTCTGCCCGCCGGCGCAGCGAGGTTGTGCTTGGCCAGTCGGCATTCGCCTGGATGAAAGCGGCGTAGTGATCGAATCCGGCCGGGCTGTCGGAATCGCGCAGCATGATCCATTCGACGAGCTTTCGGGCGACCGGATCGTCGATCGTCGCCGCCAGCGCAGTGGCTTCGCTAAACTTGCGATGCCGTAGCAACGCGATGGCCTGTTTCGTCGCCGTTAGATCCGTCGACGGCTCGAGAGCCGCGGCCGATTCCTGAGCCGATTCGCGATCCGGCAAGATCCTCGATTTGGCCGCTCGTTCCGACCGCTCGCCTTTATGCGCCGATCCGTGCCCGTGATGCTTCCCCTCGGAGGAAGCGCTCCCGTGCGCAGGAGCATGCCGATGACCCGGCGGCGTAGAAGACCCTTTGCCGAAGGCCGGCGTCATCATCGCCGAAGCGAGCAACAGCACCAAAACACGTCGCCGATGCCGGCCAATGGAGTACGCAATCGCACCAGGAGCGTAAGCCGCACCGCGGCTCCGTAAGCCGATGGACGACATGCTGAAATCCCCCGCTAGCGCGGAACCTGCCGAACAATAGCGGCTGAACCGTGACAGAATCCGAAATAGCCACAGGTGGCCAATTCACGTTGACATGCGGCGGTCACTTTTGCTGCCAAACCTAAGGCTGACCTCGCAAATCCTGAACGACCATCGTGCTCAATTCCATTTGGCGCGCTTCAGACTTCTGTCGCGCCGCCGCACTCATGGCCGCGCCCGGCGCCTTTGCCGGCTCGGGGAATCTCGCTGCGCACACACCCTTTATGGCGGCGGCGACCGCTGCGACATCCGATCGCCCGTCATCCATACGGCGAGCGGCTGCGTCCAAGCAGGCCACATAGCCGCTGATCCCCTCATTCTCTTCCTGCGCCACCGACGGCATCGACGTCGTCGTACAAGCTGGAAGCAAACAGGCTGTTGCAAGGCCCGCGAACAGTATAAGCGCGCGTTCGAGCGCATTGATCCGCCGCGCGACCTTGGTCCGGTTGACCCCGAGCGCGCACGCTGCGGCAACGGTCGAGCCGGTCCGAGAAACCGCCCGCAGAAAGCGCAAGTCGCTCCAGCCGAACATTCGCCGCCTACTGTTTGACTGCCGGTCGCAAGTCCAACGGTCCGGCGCTCGACCGCCTGATGCTAGGAAATGGCCGCCGCCGAGGGTAAGACTGTGACAACAAAAACGGTATCGGGGGGAAGCACGCCGTGGCTTTGCAATTCGGCATTTTCGATCACGTCGACGACAACGGCACGCCGCTCGCCGACCTGTTCGAGACGAGACTCAAGCTCGTCGAACAATACGATCGCTCCGGCTTTCGTTCCTACCATATCGCCGAGCATCATTCGACGCCGCTCGGCATGGCGCCCTCGCCGAGCGTGTTTCTTGCCGCGGTGGCGCAGCGGAGCCGGCGGCTGCGCTTCGGCCCCTTGCTTTATGTGACCCCGATGTACCATCCGCTGCGCGTCGCCGAGGAAGTGGTGATGCTCGATCATATGAGCCGCGGCCGGCTGGAATTGGGCTTGGGACGCGGCGCCTCGCCGATCGAGATCGCGGGCTTCGACGTCGATCCGGCCGATGCACCGGCGATGAACCGTGAAGCGACCGACCTCATTCTCAAGGCGCTGACCTCCGAGGTCGTGAGCTACGAGGGCAAGTTCTATCGCTGCAAGAATGTGCGCATCGAGGCGCGGCCATTGCAGCAGCCCTACCCGCCGCTTTGGTTCGCGCCGACCGAGCCTGGGCGGGCGGCCGACGCGGCGCGCCTCAAGGGCAACATTGTCACCCTCATCCCCAACGCCGGCGTCAAGGCGCTGACCGAGGCTTACCGCGCCGCCTGGCAGGCCCAAGGCGATAAGGCCGCCGATCTCCCCCTGCTCGGCGTCTTCCGCCACGTCGTGGTCGCCGACAGCGATGGCAAAGCCCGCGATTTGGCGCGCCCCGCTTATCGGCAATGGCGGCGCCATATGGCGTTCCTGTGGGAATGGGGCGGGCTCCCGTTCCCGATCGCCGCGGTTTATCCAGAAGAATTCGACACGCTGGAGACGATGAGCATGGGTGTCGCCGGCGCACCGGAAACTGTGCGCCGCTACGTCGCCGACAGCGTCGCGCAGACCGGCATCACGTATTTCGTCAGCGATTTTGCTTTCGGCTCATTGCCTTACGCGGCGGCGGCGCGCTCGGTCGAGCTGTTCGCGAACGAAGTCATGCCGGCATTTCGCTGAACAAGCAGCAACGTGCCGGCCGTCGCTGCGCCGAAAGTTCGCGAACAGACGACAAGCTCTTGAGCTACAACGATTTCGGCGTGCCGAAGCGCTGCTTCTCGTTCGGGCGCGGGTCGAACGTGGCGAGTGTCCCTGAGCCCAGGCACTTCATTCTGGCGCTGTAATGGGCTCCGTAGCGATAGCCTTCATACAGCGCACGCGAATAGGCGCGGGCGTGCGCGAACAAATGCCGGCGGCCCGCCTTGTTGTAGTGCATGCGAACCATCTGATGGCAGAAGGGACATTCCGCGTTCAGCGGATAGAGCGGCCGTCGTCCGATTAGCTTTAGGAACTCGAATACCCACACGGAGAAAATGCGCATGGTCGCCTCGTGCGATTTCCCGGCCCGCGATATCCGGCCGCCGCCAGAGCGGGGCGCCGGGATTGACAGCCGTGCCGAGCCAATAATTGGGTGGCGGAATCAACCGGTAAAGTAACAAAACGGCGCAGTCGCGGCGAGGTTGCGGCGGCGTAAAAAAAAACTTTCCGGCGAGGCCCCGATTCGGCAGTGGTGAAGCGAAAACGGCACCTGCCCAAAGGGTCGGCCCCTCCTCCGCGGCATCATGGCGCAAGGGCGGGACAGCCGCCTTCCGCCAGCGGCCGGAAGGCCTTGTCGCCCGGTATGGTGGCGACAAGCTTGAGAAGATCCCACTCGCTTTGGGATTCGGCGGGCGCTTTGATCTGCACGAGATAGACGTCGTGCACCATGCGGCCGTCGGGCCGCAGCGTTCCGTTCGGCGTGAAGGCGTCGTCCACTTTGGTCTCGCGCATCTTGGCGAACACGGTTTTCGGATCGTCCGAATTCGTCGCCGCCACCGCCTTGAGATAGCTGCGCACGGCCGAATAGGTGCCGACTTGGAAGCTCGACGGCGCCGTATGACGCCGCTCGACGAATTTGGCGAAGAACGCCTTGGCCGCGTCGTCGAAACCGGGCAGCCAGGGCGAGACATACATCATGCCTTGCGCGAGTTGCAGGCTGGTGGCGTGGATTGCCGGCAATGAGTCCAAGCCGAACGGCACCACTTTCTGCTTTTCGGTGATGCCGAATTCGCGCGCGGTCTTGACCGCATTGATGGCGTCGTCGCCGCCGTTGGCGATCGCGACCACGTCGGCCTTCGAGGCCTGCGCTTGCAGCATGAACGAGGAGAAATCGCTGGTGCCGAGCGGATGGCGCACGGAGCCGATGACCTTGCCGCCGTTCTTCTCGATGAAGGCGGTGGCGCCTTCCTGCAGCGCGCGGCCGAACACATAATCGGCGGTGATAAAGAACCAGGTCTTGCCGAGCTGCGGCAGCGCCTGGCCGATGGCCGAGCCGATCTCGTAGCTGTCATAGACCCAGTGGACCGAGGTGTTGGGCGCGCACGCCTTGCCGGTAAAGTCCGCCGAACCGGCGCTGGTCAGCAGCACCGCCTTGTTGTTGGTCTTGGCGATCTCCAGCACGGCAAAGCCGACGGCCGAATTGACCAAATCGGTCACCGCATCGACGCCGTCGAGATCGAACCAGCGGCGCGCGATCGCAGCCCCGATGTCGGGCTTGTTCTGGTGATCGGCGGAAACGATCTCGACCGGCACGCCGTTGATCGTGTTGCCGAACTCCTCGGCGGCCATCTTCGCTGCCTCGACCGAGCCGACGCCGGAATTCTGCTCATAAGGCCCCGACAGATCGGTCAGCACGCCGATCTTGATCTTGCCGCCGGACATCTCGGCATGCGCGGGCAAAGCAAGCAAGACCAACGCGGTGAAACCGCAGACGGCAAGGCGCATGTTTTCCTCCCGAGGCTCGTTGCCTGCAATGTCCGCCGATTGAGCGGCGGCTTGTCAAGCTGGCATAAGGGCCCGGTGGGCGCTGCCCGCACCTTGCCTGTCAACGGGTGGTGGGCTTGTCCAGTGAGCGCGACCGCGCCGTCGCTAGCCGCTCCCCCGCACTGACGACAGCCAGCACGATCACGTTCACCGCAAGCGCGATCAGCCCGACATTGAGCTCCTGTATCGCCGCCGGCAAACCCGGAAACAGCGTGGCGATGGTGGTGTGTGTCAGGCTGACGGCGGCCGCGGTCGCTACGCCGGCGACGATGCCGGCGGCGGCGCCCGCGGGCGTCGCCCATCGTATTTTTGTCAGGCTCAGTGCCAGCGCCGGGAAAAGTTGCGTGACAAAGCTGTAGCCCATCAACAGCAGCGCAACGATCGTCTGCCCGCCCGCCAGTGTGAAATAGACCGCGACCAACGCCACGACCGGTACCAGCAATTTCGCGACGCGCACGATGTGATGATCGGCGGCCGAGCGATGCACAAGGCGATAGAGATTGTTGGCAAGAAGCGTCGCCGCCGTCATCAGGATCATCGAGCCGGGCACAAGCGCCGTGAGCACGCCGGCCGCGCCGATGATGCCGACGATCCACGGGTCGAAGGTTTTGACCGAGAGCTTGAACAGCGCGAGATCGATGTCGGCACCTTTGAGGCCCGGCACCTGCAGGATGGCCGCAAAGCCGACCAGAAACACGAACAACAAGATCAGCTGGTAGAGCGGCAACACCACCGCGTTCTGGCGGATCACGCGAGCGTTGCGCGCGGTGTAGATCGAGCCGAAGGTGTGCGGCCACATATAGAAGCCGAGTGCGGTCAGAAGCACGGTCGAGGAAAACCACCACGCGCTCTCGCCGTGGTCCGGCAGCACAACGAAACCGGGCTTGGCCGCTTCAATCGCTCCGAACATTGCGCCGAGCCCGCCGTAATAGTGCAGCGGAAAATAGATACCGAGAAAGACAACGACCGCGAGGATCATCACGTCCTTGGCGACCGCCGTCCAAGCCGAGCCGCGCACGCCCGACAGCATCACATAAGCGGTCGCGACGGCGGCGCCGATCCACACCGCCGGCTCAGCCCCGATCGCGCCGTAGCCTGCGGCTTCCACGATGATGCCGAGCCCTTTGAACTGCAGCACCAGATAGGGGACGAGCGCGACGATGCCGACCAGCGAAACGAGAGCGCCGAGCCAGCGGCTTTCATATTTGCCGGCGAAAAAGTCGGCCTGTGAATAGAGGCCATGATCGCGCGCATAGCGCCAGATTGGCGGCAGTATGAAATACGACATCACATAGGCGAGCGTGCCGTAGCACAGAATGTAATAAACCGGCCCGCCGCGCCCATAGGCAAAACCGCTGCCGCCGAGGAACGTGAAGGTCGTATAGATCTCGCCCGCCATGAGCAGAAAGACGAGCGGCGCGCCGAACGAGCGACCGGCGACGGTCCATTGCCCAAGGCCCATCTGCCGTCCGCGCTGCGCCAGAAAACCGAGCCCAAGCGCAAGCAGCGCGGCAGCGACGATGCCGACGAGCGCGCCGTTCATGAACGATCGTCGCGGTTCGCAGGATCGAACCGGAAAATAATCGCCATGATCGCAGCACTCAGCACGATCCACGCCACGCACCAGGCAAGCAGGAACGGCATACCGAGGACGGTCGGCTCGACCCGGTTGACGAAGAACGGGCCGATCAGCATCGCGGCGAACGGCAGAAGCGCAAGCAGACGGACCATGCGCATCAGATAACCCGTTCGCCGCCTGATGTCCTATCTCTTGGTGCGCTACTTCTTTGCCGTGCCGTTTTTGAGCTTGAGCAGCCGATCGGCATTGCCGTGCGCAAATTTTTCCAGATCGCCGGGCGGCAGCTTGAGCGTGTCGAGGAAATCCCGGCCGGTCCGGTTGGTGCTGTAGGGATAGTCGATTGAGAACATCACCCTGTCCGGGCCGAAGACGGCAAGCAGCGTCTCGAGCGGCGGCAAGGTGAACAAGCCTGAGGTTGTCACCCAGACCTGGTCGAGAATGGTCTGCTCGACCGAACGTTTGAGGTGCGGCGCCTCGGGCGTGAGGATCTTATCGGAGCGCACCATCATCGCGGCGAGCCCCTCGCCCATATGGCCGATGATGAGCTTGAGCTTGGGATGGCGGTCGAGCGCGCCGGACAGGACCAGCCGCATGACATGAATGGCCGTCTCCGAATGCCAGCCCCAGGCCGACGTAGAGAGGCGAAAGCCGGTCGTGCCCGGCAGGCCGTCGTAATAGGCTTCGTAGACCGAGCGCGGCGGCAGGCCCGGGTGCAAGTAGATCGGCACGTCGAGCGCTTCGGCCCGCGCCAGGATCGGCTCGAAGTCCGGGTGGTCGAGAAAGCGGCCTTCGGTGACGCCGTTGATCAGTGCGCCGCAGAAGCCAAGATCGCGCACCGAACGTTCAAGCTCGTCGGCCGCGGCTTGCGGGCTATTCATCGGCAGGTGGGCAAAGCCCGCGAAGCGATCCGGATGGGTGGAAACCGCTTTGGCCAGCACGTCATTGACGTCGCGCGCGAACGCGACGCCTTCGGCGCCGGCAAGCAGATAAGCGCCGGGCCCGGATGCCGACAGCACATGCACCGTGATCCCGGCCTCATCCATCTCGGAAAGGCGCAGCGCCCCAAGATCCGAAAGCTTGTCGGCAAGCGGCCCGCCAAAGCCCGGCGGAAAGCCAAAGCGGGCGATGGCGTCGGGCTCGATCCTTCGCACCAGCGAAGGGACGTTGAAGTGTTCCTCAAGGGCGACAATGCGCATAGCGGCTTTCCTTTGACCTGACATGGCCCGGCAGACGACGCGGCCGGCGCGCTGCAACCTAAACCACATTCCGATTGGATTGAATCGGGCTAGCGCTGCGGATTCCGCAGTCTCATGTGCATTTTGGGAAAGCCGGCTTTCACCTTGGATCAAGTCCGGGCCGGCTTTCTCCGGAACGCCGGGGGCCCGGAATTGAGGGTCTGTTAACCGTAATCAGGCACCTTCAACATCCGTCACTACCTGGGGTTGCCCATGGCTTACCTGCTGCCGCGCACGATCCTGGTGGTCATTGCCTGGGGCGTCACTTGCGCCCTGATCAGGCGCATCTGGCCTTCGGCCGAAATGCCGGCCTTTGCGATTGCCGGCGCCACTTGGCTGGCCGCCGGCGTGGCCTATTTCGGCTACCTGAACAAACTGCGGCGCGACATCGTGCGGCTCGAGCGTGCCCGCAGCTACACCTACGTCCGGCGCTGCCGCTGAACTGATCGGGCGCTGAGAGATCAGTGCCCTGCTCTGTTCCAGCCGCGTGCCCGGTTGCCGTAGATCTCGTGCCCGTTCGCCGTCACGGCCACCGTATCCTCGAGCTTGATGAAGCCGCGCCGCGGGTGCAGCAGCGTGGTCTCGACCGAAATCACCATGCCGGCTTCGAGCGGTCGCTGCGCATCATAGGCATCGTATGGTACCGGGCCGGAGTTAGTCAGCCGCGGCGCCTCATGGCTCACGAGCCCCATGCCGTGGGCGAGAAACTCGTAGTGATTGTGCAGCTTCGATTGCTTCAGAACCGGTTCGGCCGCGGCATAGATTTCGGCCCCATTCACGCCGGCGCGGATCGGCCTGAAGGCGGCCTGCTGGGTCGCCTCGATCTCAGCGAGAAGGTCTTCAAGCTCGGCGTCGGGTTCGCCGGCGATGCCCATGCGCGCCAGATCGCCGATATAGCCGTGATAGTTGCCCCCTGAATCGAGCGACAGCGGATCGCCCTTCTGCCAAACCTGATCCGAGGGAGCCCGGTTGAGACTGGAGCCCGCCGCGATCAAGCAATAGTCGAACACCAGCCCACGCGAGGTCTCTTCGCGTCGCAGGGCTTCGGCCAATTCCGCCTTGGTGGCGCCGGCGCCGTGGCTCGCGAGCACCGCCAGCATGGAATCGATCACCAGCTCGGACGCGAGCTTAAGTTTTTCCAGTTCCTCCGGCGTCTTGCGCACCCGCAATCGCTCGAGCACGAACAGCGCGTCCTTGATCTCGGCATCGGGATTGGTCTTGCGCAGCGTGGCGACCGCATCCGCCGGTGCAAAGGCGAGCTCGAGACCGATGCGGCCGGGCTTTTTGGCGAGGCCGCGGACATAGTCGGCGGCCTTCTGCATGACGTCGACTGAGCCGCCGCTCTTGGTGTTCACCTCCGAGACCCAGAACGGCTTGAGCTGCGTCTGATAAGTCTCCATGCCGTGGCCGAAATAGGCGGCTTTGTCGGGAGCGCCCTTCGGATAAACAAAAGCGGGCAGATAACGGCTGATGCCGATGGCATCCATGTTGTCGAAAAAGAACGAGCGATGGCCGCCGAGCAGATATTGGATGTTGTGTTTCGACGTCGCGATCAGCACGTCGAGGCCGGCTTCGTCCATCAACCGGTCGAGTAGCGCGGTATCGAAAGGCGCGGTGCCGTGTCGCGTGACGTCGAGCATGTCCGATCTCCCTTAAGGCGTGATTTTGCCGGTAGCCTAGCAAATCCGCCCTGGAAGATGAACTGGTGTCTCCGTGTCAGGCCGCAGACTTTGCCCCCGCCCGGACCGGCACAGCGCGCTGGACCTCGGCCGCGCCGCGCCGGGCGCGATCGAGGATGAGCTCGATCGAGGCGATCTCGATCCGGTTTCGCCCCGCATCCTTGGCGCGGTAGAGCGCATGATCGGCCTGCGCCAACAGCGCCGAAAGATCGAGCACCGCATCGTACGCGATCACGACGCCAATGCTCACCGTACCGTCGACCGGGCGCCCCTCGACCACGCGGGTGGCGGCGGCAAACGAACTGCGGATCTGCTCGGCGACCGCCAAGGCGCGCTCGCGGGTGGTGTCGTGCAAGAGCGCCGCGAACTCTTCGCCGCCCAAGCGGCCGAACAGGTCGATGCGGCGCAGGCAGCTACTCGCCACTTCGGCAAAGATCTCCAACACGCGGTCACCGATGGCGTGGCCGTAGCGGTCGTTGATCGATTTGAAATTATCGAGATCGAGCAGCATCACCGCGGTCGGGCGCGGCTCGTTGACCTGGCGCTTGAGGTGCTCCTCGCCTTCCTCCAGGAACGCGCGGCGATTGGAGATGCCGGTCAAGGGATCGATCATCGCCGCGGTCTTCTGGCGATGCTCGGCGCGCTCCTTCGCCATCGCCAGAAGAATAAAGGCGATGGCGATGGTGTACAGCAGCCCCTCGAAGCTGAGCACCGAGAGCCACACGCTTCCCAGCAGCGGATTGTTGCGCGCGAGCCAGGGCAGCAGGTCTCCGAGCGGAGTGCGCAGCAAATAAAGGGCGCCGTGCGCGAACAGCATGAAGATCGCCGGCCAGCGCGAAACCAAAGGCTCGCTCCGGCCGCGCCAGAATTCGAGCGCGGCGGCCCAGGTATAGCCAGTGATAATGCCGGACGACAACAGCACCCGCAGCTCGAGGGATTCGGTGAAGCCCGGAATCCGGCAGGCGACGAGCCACAGCGCGGCGCCCGCGAACAACAGCACGAATTGCGGCTTGCGATGATCGAACAGGCGGGCGCCCGTCCACGTCACCGCGAACGAAGTGAAGAGAATGGCATTGGCGAGATCGATGGAGATCAGATCGGAGACCGCGCCGTAGAGCCCGAACAACGTTACCGAGGCGGCGCGCAGAAGATGCGCGAAGCCCCACCAGGCCACAGCGGTAATGGCGGTGTTCTGCGCCCAGGCAAACAACAGCAGCAATCCGAGGATTGCTTCCACATAGATGGTGACGAGAAACAGGGTATTGACGTCGAGATTCATCGCGGCTCGCCAATAATCGTGAGGCAATCGATTGCTGAAATCCCCTCGCTGCTATGGCGATACGCTAAACCCCGGAAAAAATCGGTGAATAGTGGTAGCACTATGCGGAGTCAGGATCGGCATGGTTTCGGCAACCTTTCGCACCCGAGCGACAATTGAACCAATGGCGGACGAGCCTTGTTTCCAAGGGGTTAGTCATTTAGGGTCCATTCCCTTTTGAGGATGACGCGGCGATGCAGTTTTGCGACGGAATCGTCGAGGCGATCGGGAATACACCACTCATCAAGCTTAAGCGGGTTTCGGCGGCGACCGGCTGCACGATTCTCGGCAAGGCCGAGTTCATGAATCCCGGCCAGTCGGTGAAGGACCGCGCCGCGTTGTTCATCATTCAGGACGCGGTGAAGCGGGGTGCGCTCAAGCCGGGCGGCGTAATCGTCGAGGGTACCGCGGGCAACACCGGCATCGGGCTTGCGCTGGTCGGCAACGCGCTCGGCTTTCGCTCGGTGATCGTCATTCCGGAAACGCAAAGCCAAGAGAAGAAAGACACGCTGCGGCTCTGCGGCGCCGAATTGGTCGAGGTGCCGGCGGTCCCTTATTCCAATCCGAACAACTACGTGAAGCTCTCCGGCCGGCTCGCCGAGCAACTGGCGAAGAGCGAGAAGAACGGCGCGATCTGGGCCAACCAGTTCGACAATGTCGCCAACCGGCAAGGCCATGTCGAGACGACCGGGCCGGAAATCTGGCGGCAGACCGAGGGCAAGGTCGATGGCTTCGTCTGCGCCGTCGGCACCGGCGGCACGCTCGCCGGCATCGCGATCGCGCTCAAATCGTTCAGCAACTCCGTGCGCATCGCGCTCGCCGATCCGATGGGCGCCGCGCTCTATAGCTATTACACGACCGGCACGCTCAAGTCGGAAGGCTCATCGATCACCGAAGGCATCGGCCAAGGCCGCATCACTAAGAATCTGGAAGGTGCCCCGATCGATATCGCCTATCAGATCCCCGACGAAGAAGCGGTGCCGATCGTCTTCGACCTGCTCGAATACGAAGGGCTTTGCCTCGGCGGCTCCTCCGGCATCAATGTCGCCGGCGCTGTGCGTCTTGCGAAGGAGCTTGGCCCCGGCCATACCATCGTGACCATTCTCGCCGACTACGGCACGCGCTATCAATCGAAACTGTTCAATCCGGCTTTTCTGCGCGAGAAAAAACTGCCGGTGCCGCACTGGCTCGAGCGGCAGTCGGGAATCAAGGCGCCCTTTCTCTGAACCGTCACGCTTGCCCGCGGGTTAGTGTCATTGCCATGCTCAGACCCGAAGATACCTTTGCCCCCTCCCCTGCGAGCCGCTGGCTCGTTTCGACCGAATGGCTTTCTGAACATTTGCGCGACCGCAACGTCGTCGTGGTCGACGGCAGCTTCTTCCTGCCGACGCAGCAGCGCGATGCGCATGCCGAATATCGCGACGGCCATATCCCGGGCGCTGTGTTCTTCGAAATCGAGGCGATCGCCGATCATTCGACCGAACTGCCGCACATGCTGCCGGGTCCGACGCAATTCGGCGAAGCCGCCGGCGCGCTCGGCATCGGCGATGGCGATATTATCGTGGTGTACGACAGCATCGGCCTCTATTCGGCGCCGCGGGTGTGGTGGACCTTCCGGATCTTCGGCGCCAAGAAAGTCTGCATCCTCGATGGCGGACTGCCGCGATGGAAAGCCGAAGGACGTCCGCTGGAAAAAGGCGAGGCGAAGCCGGCTGCGAAAAAATTCACTGCCGAGATGAATGTCGGCGCCGTGGCGATGCTTGCGGACGTGCGCATGGCGCTGGTCGGCGACAGCGTGCAGGTGGTCGATGCGCGGCCTGCCGACCGCTTCGCCGGCAAGGCGCCCGAGCCACGGCCGGGGCTTCGATCCGGCCACATGCCGCGCTCGTTCAACGTGCCCTACGCGCGCCTTGTCGAAAATGGCCAATTGGTCTCGCGCGCCCGCATCGAGGCGGCCTTTACCGATGCCGGCGTCGATCTCGACAAGCCGGTGATTACCTCATGCGGTTCCGGCGTGACCGCGGCGATCCTGACCTTCGCGCTGGAGTCCATCGGCAAGGAGCCGAGAGGCCTTTACGACGGCTCGTGGACGGAATGGGGCTCGCGCCCGGACCTGCCGGTCGAGCGCGAAAAATCGTAGCCCGCGTGAGCGGAGCGAGATGCGGGAACGACCAAGTCGGTCAAGCTCTGTTCCCAGATTTCGCGCACGCTCATCCGGGCTACGCTTTTCACCTCACGCTGCCGCCCACAGATGTTGCGCGGCGTAGGCACGCCAAGGTCGCCAAGCGTTGGCGCGGTCAAGAAGCTCCGACGAGGAATGCTTACGGCCTTCGCGGCCGGCGATCGCACGCAGAAGCCCGAGATCGGCTGCGGGAAACGCGTCGGGCTCGCGCAACTGCCGAAGCGCGATGTATTGCGCCGTCCACTCACCAACACCACGGATGGCGCGTAGCCTTTTCACCGCGTCGTCGAGCCCGCAATTGGCGTCGAACACATGCGGATCGGCAACGGCCGCCGCTGCGACCGCCGACAGCGCGGCGGCCCGGCTTCTCGGCATGCCGAGCGAAGCGAGATCGGCGGCGGCAATGACCTCCGGCCGTGGAAAAACGTGCATCAGATGTTCGCCGGGTGATGACAGCGGCTCGCCATAGGCCGCCACCATGCGGCCGGCAAGCCGCGCAGCCGCGACCACAGTAATCTGCTGGCCAAGCACGGCACGGATCGCCAATTCGAAGCCGTCCCAGGCGCCGGGTACGCGCAAGCCCGGGCGCGCTTTCACGAGCGGCGCCAGCGTCGGATCTTTTGCAAGATGCGCGGCGATAGCCAGCGGATCGGCGCCGAGATCGAATACGCGTCGCAGCCGCGCGATGATGGTGGGCAACGCCGAGAGTTTTGGGAAACGCACGGTGGCGCGCAACGCGTTGCCGTCCACCGGCTGGACCGTGACCGTTCCCGTCAGGCCGTCGAGTTGCAGCGTGCGCGCGTAAAGCTGCACGCCGACATACTCGATGCCGGCAATCGCGCGCTGCCGCAGGAACCCGATTGTCGCCTCCCAGTCGTACGGTGGCTGATAGCGCAGCAGCAGAACAAGCTCGCCGGCAGCCGCCGTCGAAAATTCCGGCCAGGTGGTCCGGCGCAATTCGCGCGGCGAGCGGCCGAACAACTGCCGGAACGTCTCGTTGAAACGGCGAATGCTGCGGAAGCCCGCGGCGAACGCCACTTCGGTCATCGGCAGATGCGTCTCGTGGATGAGCTGTTTGGCGAGCAGCACGCGCCTTGTCTGCGCGACCGCGACCGGCGAGGCGCCGAGATGCTGCTGGAACAAGCGCCGCAACTGGCGCTCGCCGACGCCGAGGCGTCCGGCCAGTACGTCGACATCGGCCTCGTCCAGCGCTCCGTGCTCGATCAGGCTCAAGGCCCGCGATACCGTGTTCGACGTGCCGCGCCAAGCGCCGAGATCGGGCGCGGTTTCCGGCCGGCAGCGCAGGCAGGGACGGAAGCCCGCTTCCTGCGCGGCAGCCGCAGTCGGAAAAAAGATGACGTTCTTCGACAGCGGCGTGCGTGCCGGACAAATCGGGCGGCAGTAGATTCCGGTCGTCTTGACGCCGCTGAAGAAGCGGCCATCAAAACGGGCATCGCGCTGGCAGACGGCGCGGTAGCAGGCTTCGTGATCGAGCTCCAAAGAAACCGGCTGCGCAGGCTGCTTGATGCGACGGTGCTTCATTGATCGTGTCTTGATCTAATTTCTCGCGGCGACTTGGAGGCAGCCTGATCTGCTCGTTGCCTTTCGTCTAGCGGTTTTCGGACATGAACGTCGCCGGCAAAGCTTCGGGATGGAGATGTCCGAAAAGCGCTAGATTCGCCTCGACGATTAGGCGATACCGGTCGCCGGATCGGAACCGATGAGCGCCACGCAGACATTTTTCGTCGAGCATCTTGAAACACCGACAGGCCGGATGCGTCTCGTCAGCGATGACGCGCAGCGGCTGCGCGCGATCGATTGGGACGACTGCGAAGCGCGCATGCAGGACCTTCTGCTTCGCTATTACGGTCCGAGCGCGGTGACGCTCCGCGAGGCCTCGCGGCCTTCGCATGCAGCGCATGCGGTCGCCGCTTACTTTGACGGCGATCTCGATGCCATTGCCGATCTCGTGACCGAAACAAACGGCACGCCCTTCCAGCACACTGTCTGGGCCGCGCTCCGCCGCATCCCGGCCGGCCGCACGACAAGCTACGGCGCGCTTGCTGCCGCGATCGGACAGCCGAAGGCGATACGCGCGGTCGGATCGGCGAATGGCGCCAATCCCATCGCCATCGTTGTGCCGTGCCATCGGGTGATCGGCGCAAACGCGTCGTTGACAGGCTATGGCGGCGGGCTCCATCGCAAGCGCTGGCTGCTTGCGCATGAGCGGGGTGAGCGGCCGCTCTTCGAGGAAGTTCCGCGGGCGGCCGCGCAATAAGTTCGGGAACGCGCGGCGGCCGAACCGCCTGGCTCGTCGGCCATCCTCGACTTGGCGCAATCGGCGCGCCATTAACAACTGTAAATGACAAGAAATGCTAAGCTTGACCTAGATCAAGGGCAGGCGCCGCCCACTCTGCCCTAGTTCGCGGCCTTCGCGCCGCTGGCGGACGCAAGCGTGCTCGACTCGCGCGAGGACCGGCTGGTCCGGAAATGAACGGAGCGGAAGAGACCGATGGTCAATAACAGCAACTCCCGCTTCGCCGCCGCGTACGGAACGGCGCGCATCCTTGTGCTCTCTCTTGTTGCCTGCGCGTTCGCCGCATCGGTTGCAGTGTCTCCCGCGCAAGCAGCAGAGGTCGATGCCTTGGGCGCGCCGGCGCCGATCGGCTTTGCCGACGTCATCGAACGCGTGAAGCCCGCCGTCGTCGGCGTCCGCGTCAAGGTCGCCGACACAGCTCCGGCGGACGACGCCCAGCGGCGACCCTCCGATGCCCCTGCGCGCAAATTTGGCACGCCGCCTCCCCCTCAAGACAAATCCGTCCCCGATTCCAACATCTCGCTCGGGTCGGGATTTTTCGTCTCGGGCGACGGTTATGTCCTCACCAACAATCACGTCGTCGCCAATGGCATCAGCTTTGAAGTGACGACCGACAGCGGCAAGACCTATCAGGCCAAGGTCGTCGGCACCGACCCGCAAACGGATTTGGCGTTGCTGAAGGTGAGCGCCAGCACCGAGTTTGCCTATGTGCGATTTGCCACAGGCTTGCCGCGCGTCGGCGACTGGGTGTTGGCGGTCGGAAATCCGTTCGGATTGGGCGGCACGGTGACGGCCGGAATTGTTTCGGCGCGCGGGCGCGACATCGGCGAAGGTCCCTATGACGACTTCATTCAGATCGATGCGCCGGTCAATGTCGGAAATTCGGGCGGGCCGACTTTCAACGTCAAAGGCGAAGTGATCGGCGTCAACACCGCGATCTTCTCGCCGTCGGGCGGATCGGTCGGCGTCGCCTTCGATATCCCCGCGGACACGGTCAAATTCGTCGTCCAGCAGATCAAGGAAAAGGGCCAGGTCACGCGCGGCTGGATCGGCGTGCAAATTCAGACGCTGTCTCCGGCGATTGCCGACGCCTTGGCCCTCAAAAGCACCGATGGTGCGCTCGTCGCGCAGGTCGAGCCCAACAGTCCGGCCGCCAAGGCCGGCGTCGAGATCGGCGATGTCATCAATATCGTCAACGGGGAAGCGGTAAAGGATTCGCGCGAACTGGCGCGGCGGATCGCCGCCATGGCGCCCGGCACGGTGACGAAATTCGGCGTCTTGCGCGCCGGACAGGAGAAGACAGTCACGGTGACACTGGGCAAGCTTCCGCGAACCTCGGCGGAAGCCAGGGGCGAGGAGGTGAAGCCGCGCGAGGCACCGGTGCTTGGTCTGACACTTGCGCCGGCGAGTGCGCTCGTGGGCGCCGGCTCTCCGGGCGTGGTGATCACCGAAATCGACCCTAATGGCCATGCCGCCGAAAGCGGCCTGCAAACGGGCGACATTATCTTGGACGTCGGCCGCCGCGGCGTGAATACGCCGGCCGAAGTGCGCAAGTTTGTGGACGAGGCCCGTGGGCAATCGAAAAAGAGCGTGCTGCTGCGCGTCATGCGCGGCGACATGGTGGTCTTCGCTGCCGTTCCCATCGGCTAGACGCGCTGGACGTGCGCCGGCGCCCGTTTCGCGATAACCTCTCAACACATAGAGCAATCATCGACGATCGGAGCGACACATGCTTTTGCTGAAGCCGGGCTGCGAATGCTGCGATATCGATTTGCCGCCGGACTCGCATGACGCGATGATTTGCTCGTTCGAATGCACGTTCTGTCGTTCCTGCGCGGAAGGCGTCCTCAAGGGCCGCTGCCCGAATTGCGGCGGCGAATTGCTGCGGCGGCCGGTCCGGCCGGCGGCGAAGCTCGCCAAGTTCCCGGCCTCGCGCGAGCGCGTGTTCAAACCGGAGGGCTGCCTGCCCCGATGAGGGCGGCCGGACGATTCGCTCCAATTCCCGCAAATCCGCAACCGGTGTACAATATGCAGCCAAAAAGCGGGAAGCGATGATGATCTTTCGCCAGCTCTTCGACAGCACGTCCGGCACCTACACTTATCTGCTCGCCAGCCGGCATGGCGGCGAGGCGCTGATCATCGATCCCGTCATCGAGCGCATCGATCGTTATCTGCAGCTTGTTCGCGAGCTCGACCTAAAGCTCGTCAAGGCCGTCGATACCCATTTGCACGCCGACCATGTCACGGGGCTGGGCGCGCTTCGGGACCGCACCCATTGCGTCACAGTGATGGGCGAGCACACCAAGGCCGACGTGGTCTCCATGCGGGTCACCGAGGGAGACCGCGTTCAGATCGAGGGATTGAGCCTCGACGTGCTCTACACGCCCGGGCACACCGACGATTCCTACTCCTTTCTGCTCGACGATCGCGTGTTCACCGGCGACACGTTGCTCATTCGCGGCACCGGCCGCACCGATTTCCAGAACGGCGACCCGCGTGCGCAGTACGATTCCATCTTCAACAAGCTGCTGAAGCTGCCTGACGAGACTCTGGTCTTTCCGGCGCACGACTATAAGGGCGAGACGGTCTCGACCATCGGCGAAGAAAAATTCTTCAATCCGCGGCTCAGGGTGAAGTCGGTCGACGAATACGCCGATCTGATGAACAACCTGAAACTGCCTAATCCGAAAATGATGGACGTCGCCGTTCCCGCCAATATGCGCGTCGGCTTGCGCCAGGAGGAGATTGCCAGCAAGGGCTGGTCCGTGTCGGCGGCCGATGCGATTGCGCTGTGCGGTCGTCCGGGCGTGATCATGGTCGACCTCCGCGAAAAAACCGAACGCGAGAAGCACGGCGTCATCCCCGGCTCGCTCCATGCGCCATATCCAGCCCTGGAAGCCAATGTCGGCCCCGGCGGCATGCTGCATGAACTCGCGGCCGCGACCGGCAGACGCATCGTGTTTTATTGTGCGTACGGCGAGCGCTCGGCAATGGCGGTGCAAGCCGCGCAGGACGCTGGCGTCACTTCGGCCTGCCACATCGAGGGCGGCATTGCCGCCTGGAAGAAAGCCGATGGGCCGCTGGCGCGGCCGTAAGGCTTAAAGCACGATCCGGAAAAGTGGGTACCGGTTTTCCGAAAAGCATGCCCTCGCGCTCGACCCGAGGGATCATGCTCCCACCAAAGATCTAACCCATTGTGACTGCTACGAGCCCGGCCGTTACTTCACGTCGATCGTGACCACCGGCGAGACAATCGGCGGATTGAACGGAACGTGCGACCAGTCGCCGAGCACGAGCTGCAGCGTGTGACGGCCCGGCGTAAGCGTCAGCGTTGTTTCCGTCTGTCCGCCGCCAAAGTGCAGATGATGATCGTCAGCCGGAATTGGCTCTTTCGCCTGCTCAGGCGTGAGCGTTGCGTCGATCAGAAGATGATGATGGCCGGTATTCTGCTTTTCCACGCCGGCCGGCGCGACGCCCATTCCGCTCAGGCCGAACTGAATTTTGAAGGGGCCCTTCACCGCATCGCCGTCCTTCAAATTGATGAAATAAACCACCGCGTTGGGCGGTGCTGCCGTCTCCGCATTCGCCGCCGCGGCAGCGGCAATTGTCAGCGACAAAAGCAGGATGTGACGAAGGGCCGATTTTAAATTGGGGGTCATGGTGTGCTCAATCCTTTTCGCGGTTGATCTTAGCCCAAGTCGCGCTTGATATTGCCGGAATTGCGTCACTACGCTTCGGAACTCCCCATTATAGCCTTTGATTTTTGCGATCCGGCGAACTCCTGCTCGACCCGGCACATGCGTGGGGTCTGGCACACATGCGAAAGCCGCAAGGGTGACCCTGCGGCTTCCGGCTTGGCGCTCGCGACCACCTACCAAACAGCGAGCGTTATGTCGTTGAGAGCTAGAGCTCCGAGTCCTGCCCTTCGTCCATCATGCGGTGCATGCCGCCCTGCCCACCGTCATCCTCGCCGAAATGGCGCCAATGGTGTCGCCACATCGGGCCGCCATCGTCATGCCCGTCGCGCCAGCCATGCCCCTCCGAGCCTTCCAGGTAGCGCACGCGCCAATGATGGTGCGGGCGCAGCAGCCACGCGAGCTTTTGAAACCGCGCCTTCTGCGCGTCGTCCAGGCTGGTATAGAGAGGCTTGCCAGTCTCGGCGATGTGCTTGAGGGCTGCGCTTGCCTTGGCCATGTTGTCGGCGCGCTGTGCCAGCCGGTCGAACGGCGCGCTAGGCGCTTTATCGGGATTCTGTTCCGCCGCTTCGCGCGCGGCGATTCGCTCAGTGCGCAACTGCGCCATGTCGCGCAAAGCCTTCTCGAAGTCCGGCCAGTTCTTGGCCTGATCGGGCGTGAGCTCGAGACCGGCCCTGAGTGCGGCAATGCGGGCGTCGACGAACGCCGCCCGGTCCTCCGGGCTCAGCCGATGCCGATGCTCAAAACGTTGGCCGTCTCGATCCGGCCCGCCGAAATGCTGTTGGGCATAGACGATTGACGAGCCCGCGACGGCCAAGGCTGCCGCCGCAACGACTACTGGCTTCCACATGCTCTCCTCCGGGATCTGCTGCGACGAGGGTTACGATGTGAAGCCAGATAGAAATCCGGTGCGGCCGTTCCTTCAAGTTAAAGTTCGGTGAGAAGCCCCGCGCGCGCATTAAAGCTGCGTAATGTTGTGTCGAAGGACTGCGCATCTGTGACGGCTTCGTAACTTCGCCGCCGCAATTCCGCCGCGTTGTTGGAGCGCGCGCCACCAGTGTTGGTGTGAGCAGCCGACAGGCGACAGCCGCGGGGGGCTCCACCGGCGAAGCCCTCGGCCGGGAGCCCACCAATCAACGCTGGTATCGCTTTACGCATCATTAACGGTAACAAAGTACAAATGCAGGCAAGAGTGAGCCTGGTCTAAGATAGGTATTGTGCCATGTCTGCTATCACCTTGAGTCAGGGAATTCGGCAAAATCTGCTTTCGTTGCAAGATACCGCCGCCAATCTCACAACGACGCAAGAGCATCTTGCGACCGGCAAGAAGATCAACACCGCCTTCGACAATCCGACCAGCTATTTCCAGTCGCAGTCGTTGAACAACCGCGCCAACGACCTGAGCGCATTGCTCGATCAGATCGGACAGGGCGCGCAAACGCTTGAAGCCGCCAACAACGGCCTCACCAGCTTGACCAGCTTGCTTGAGCAAGCCCTGTCGGCCGTGCAGCAGGCCCAACAGGCCCAAAACAACACCGCCGGCTCGACCACCGGCACCGTCAATCTGACCGGCAATACGCTCGCTGCCGGCAACCTTTTGATCGCGGCGAGCGGCGTGACTTACACCGTGTCGATCGCAGCAAGCGCCTCACTGAGCTCGATCGAGGCGGCTATCAACGGCACCTCCGGCCTCGGCAGCTCGGGCGCCGTGTCGGCAACCGACGACGGCAGCGGTCACCTGGTGCTCGCCGCCAGCAACCCCAACACCAGCTTCACGCTCTCCGGCGCCGATCAATCGGCGTTCGGCCTCGCCGCCACCGCCGTCACCGGAACAAGCACCACGCGCGCCACGCTGCAAGGCAACTACAACGCCCTGCTCTCCCAGATCGATCAACTGGCTGGAGACGCTTCCTACAACGGCGTCAACCTGCTCGCCGGAAATAATCTGCAAGTGCTCTTCAACGAGAACGGGACGAGCTCGCTGAACATCGCCGGCGTAAACTTCAACAGCGCAGGCCTTGGCCTTTCGACAATCGCCGCCGGCGGATTCCAGAGCGGCGCAACCATCACGGCGACAGAGGCCGCGATTAATAGCGCGATCGGCAACGTACGCGCGCAGACTGAAACGTTCGGCACCAACTCCTCGACGATCCAAACCCGCCAGGATTTCGAGAAGAACATGATCAACACGCTGCAGACCGGCGCGAGCAACCTTGTTCTCGCGGACCAGAATCAGGAGAGCGCCAACCTGCTGACCCTGCAAACCCGGCAGCAGCTGGAAGTCTCGGCACTGTCGATCGCCAACCAAGCGAATCAATCCGTGCTCAAATTGTTCCCGTAAGTTCTGGAGCAGGCCTGCAAGGTACCCTTCTGGCGGGTCTACAAAGGCGGCGGGGCGAAAGTCCCGCCGCTATTTATTTCAGGCAGGCAGCTTGAGACGGCTGCCGCTCAATGAATGATCTGCTGCAGAAAAAGCCGCGTGCGCTCGTGTCGCGGGTTGCCGAAGAAATCCTTGGGCGGGCTGGTCTCGATGATCTGTCCGTCGTCCATGAGAATGACGCGGTCGGCGACCTGACGGGCAAATCCCATCTCGTGCGAGACGACCAGCATGGTGATGCCGTCGCTGGCGAGCTCGACCATGGTGTCGAGCACCTCCTTCACCATCTCGGGATCAAGCGCAGAGGTCGGCTCGTCGAACAGCATGATGTTCGGATTCATGCACAGCGCACGCGCGATCGCCACCCGCTGCTGCTGTCCGCCTGACAGCCGGGCCGGATACTTGCCGGCCTGATCGGGGATCTTGACGCGCCCCAGATAGCTCATCGCCAGCGCCTCGGCGTCCTTCTTCGGCATATGCCGCACCCAGATCGGCGCCAGCGTACAATTTTCCAGCACGGTGAGATGCGGGAACAGATTGAAGTGCTGGAACACCATGCCAACGTCGCGTCGCACGGCGACGATCTGCTTGGGATCCTCGGTCAGCTCGATGCCGTCGACGATGATGCGGCCCTGCTGCCAGTCCTCGAGCCGGTTGATGCAGCGTAACAGCGTCGACTTGCCGCCGCCGGACGGTCCGCAGATCACGATGCGCTCGCCGCGCGAGACTTTCAGATTGATGTCGCGCAGCACGTGGAACTCGCCATACCATTTGTTGAGCGCGGCCACTTCGACCGCGGTGTCGGGCAGCGGCTCCGGGCGCGAGGTATCGGCGCGTTGCGTCATTGCTGGTCCCTATCGCCGCACGCTGCGCGCAAGCCGCGTTTCCATCCGCCGCGCGTAGCGCGACATGCCATAGCAGCAGGCGAAGTAAAAGAGAGCGGCGAAGGCATATCCAGTCACCGTTGTATTCGGCCCGGCCCATTTCGGATCGGCGCGCGCCGCCTCGATCGTGCGCATGAAGTCGAAAATGCCGACCACGAAGACGAGCGTCGTATCCTTGAACAGGCCGATGAAGGTATTGACGATGTTCGGCAACGTGATGCGCAACGCTTGCGGCAAAATCACGAGCGCCATCATGCGCCAGTAGCCGAAACCCAAGGCGCCCGCCGCCTCGTATTGCCCGCGCGGCACGGCGGCAAGCCCGCCGCGCACCACTTCCGCCATATAGGCGGAGGCGAACAGCGCCACGCCGATCAAGGCGCGCACGAGCTTGTCCGGCGCGAAGCGCTCGGGAACGAACAGCGGCAGCATTACGCTTGCCATGAACAGAACGGTGATCACCGGCACGCCGCGCACGAATTCGATGAAAGTGATCGAGACCGCCTTGATCACCGGCAGCTCGGAACGGCGTCCGAGCGCGAGCAGAATGCCAAGCGGCAGCGAGAAGACCATGCCGATGGCCGCGACCACGACGGTGACCAGGATGCCGCCCCACAGTGAGGTCGACACGACGGTCAGTCCGATCAGCGGCGCACCGTGCAGCAGCAGGTACGAGAGGATCGGCAGTGCGATGAAGAAATAGAGCGCGCCGAGATCGCGCCGCGGCATTTCCAGCCGCAACAGCCAGACAAAGCCGAAGACGAGCGCGACAAAGAACACATCGACTCGCCAGCGCTCGTCGTGCGGATAGAAGCCATACACGAAATAGGAAAACCAGACCCGGATGAATGCCCAGCACGCGCCCGGATTGGGTCGCGCGGGCGAAGCGAGACAGGCCGAGCCGTCGGCACCGGTCCAAGTCGCGTCGATGAGAAAAAAGCGCACGAGCGGCGGCACCGCCCAGGCGATCAGCGCAACGCAAAGCAGCGTCAGCACGATGTTGGCCGGACCAGAGAACAGATTTGCGCGCATCCAGCCGAACGCGCCGGCCCGCGCCGACGGCGGCGGTAGAGGCTCGAGCCGCCCCTGCCGCAGGAATGTCTGGTCGCCGACTGCGCTCATCGCCTCAGCGCTCCGCAATCGCGGCCGTCCCCGCGTAGAGATTCATCAACAGCGACACGAACAAGCTGATGAACAGATAAACCGCCATGGTGATGGCGATCACCTCGACCGCTTGGCCGGTGATGTTGAGCACCGTGCCGGCGAAAACTTGCACCAGGTCCGGATAACCGATCGCCACCGCCAACGACGAGTTCTTGATCAGATTGAGATACTGGCTGGTCAGCGGCGGAATGATCACCCGCATGGCCTGCGGCAGAACGATCAGCCGCAACGTCAGGCCGGAACGAAGCCCAAGCGCCTGCGCGGCTTCGACCTGACCGTGCGATACTGACAGCATCCCGGCGCGCACGACCTCGGCGATGAAGCCCGCGGTGTAAACCGACAGCGCCAGAAGGAGCGCGGCGAATTCCGGCAGGATCTCAACGCCGCCGCTGACATTGAAGCGTCCCATATGCGGGATGCTGAAGGTGAGCGGAAAGCCGGCGAGTGCAAAGACGGTAAGTGGCAAGACGACGATCAAGCCGAGCGCGGGCCACAGCACGGGCACTTCTTCTCCCGTGCGGTCATGGCGGCGGTTGGCATAACTCTTGAGCGCGACGGTCGCCGCGATCCCGATTGCGAGCACAATGAGCACGATCGAAAATTGCGACGCGAATTCCGGCCGCGGCAGGAACAGGCCGCGATTGTTGAGAATGGCGCCGCCGGGGAGCGCAACGCTGCCGCGCAATTCCGGCAACGATTTGAGCACCGCGTTGTACCAGAACAGGAGCTGCAGCAAGAGCGGCACATTGCGGGTTATCTCGACATAGCCGGCGGCGAGCTTGGCAACGAGCCAATTATGCGACAGCCGGGCAATACCGACGGCAAAGCCGAGCACCGTCGCGAGCACGATGCCGATGGCGGCGACGAGCAGCGTATTGAGGAGACCGACCCAAAAGGCACGGCCGAAGGTCGAGGTGCTCGGCGAATAGGAAATCAGCGCCTGGCTGATATCGAAGCCGGCGGTGTTGTTCCAGAAACCGAAGCCCGACGCGATATGCGCACGGGTGAGGTTCTGCACCGCGTCGAAGATCGCCCCATCGGCCAGGCCGGCGATGATGGCGAGCGTGACGAGTTGGATCGCGACATTCCCGAGGCGGCGCGTGTGGCGGCGCAAAGGCTGTTGCGATGCGGCTCGGACCTGCTCAGCCATCGGCCCTTTCGTGGCAAAGTAGCGGACACGCGGTTAGCGAATCGGCGGCCCGTATTGTAGCCCGCCCTTGGTCCACAAGGCATTGAGGCCGCGCACGATTTTCAGGGGCGAGCCCTGCCCGAGATTGCGCTCGAAGATTTCGCCGTAGTTACCGACATGCTTGATGATCCGGTAGGCCCAATCGTTGGTCAGCCCCATCGCTTCGCCATATTGACCCTCGACGCCGAGCAGGCGCCGCGTTTCCGGATCGTCGGATTTCAGTTTCTCGTCGACATTGGCTTTGTTGATACCGAGCTCTTCCGCGTCGAGCATGACATAGTGCGTCCAGCGCACGATGTCGGTCCATTGATTGTCGCCGTGCCGCACGGCCGGGCTGAGCGGCTCCTTGGAGATGATCTCCGGCAGAACGATGCTGCCGCTTGGCTCGGCGAGTTTTTGCCGCTCGCCGTAGAGACCGGACGAATCGGTAGTGTAGGCATCGCAGCGTCCCGATTCGTAGGCTTTGAGCGCATCTTCGCCGGTCGCGAAGGTCACGGTCTTGAGCCCCATATGATTGGTGCGGAAGAAATCGGCGAGGTTGAGCTCACTCGTCGTGCCCTGCTGCACGCAGATGGAGGCGTCGTTGAGCTCGAGCGCCGAGCTCACCTTGAGCGCTCTGCGCACCATGAAGCCCTGGCCGTCATAATAGGTGATGGCCGGGAAATCGAGCCCAAGCGAGGTGTCGCGCGACAAAGTCCAGGTGGTGTTGCGCACCAGCACATCGATCTCGCCGGACTGCAAGGCCGTGAAGCGGTCCTTCGCCGTCAGCGGCACGAATTTGACCTTCTTGGGATCGTTGAAAATGGCTGCCGCCATGGCGCGGCAGAAGTCGACGTCGAAGCCGGTCCAGTTGCCCTGCGGATCGGGCAAGCCGAAGCCCGCCAGCGTACCGTTGCCGCCGCAGATCAATTCGCCGCGTTCCTTGATGGACGCGAGCGTCTCCGCGCGGGCCGCCTGCACCCCAGATGCAAGCGCCATTACCAATGCCAATGCCGTAGCGAGGCGTTTCATAATCAGGCCTTTCAGGATGTACGGCCGCGCCAACGCGCCGTCGATAGAACGTTTACGGATCCCCTGCCGGGCGGCATCTGAGGACGATCGCACCGCAAGGTCAAGGGTTGACGCAAGCGGCCGATGCCGAAGTAATGGCACAATTTACATTACATGGGCGAGACGATGGCTAGGCGGGACAATGGCCAAGAATAAAGGCGGAAAAGATGGCGGCGAAAAGACCGGCCATGAGGGAAAAAAGGCGCCGCAAAAAGCCGGCCAAAAGTGGCGCCCGGCCACGAGTCTTGTAACCGCGGGTCGGGATCCTCATTCGTATCACGGCTTCGTCAATCCGCCGGTCTATCACGCCTCGACCGTGCTCTATCCGAGCGCCGAGGATTTTCTCGCCCATCGCGCGCGCTACCAATATGGGCGGCGCGGCACTCCGACCACCGAAGCGCTCGAACAGGCGGTGCAGGAGCTCGAGGGACCGCAATGCGCGGGCGTGGCGCTCCTTCCGTCCGGCCTCGCGGCGATTTCGGCCGCGATCCTTTCGGTGGTGCGCGCGGGCGAGCATGTGCTCGTCACCGACAGCGCCTATGGACCGACGCGCGCTTTCTGCGACCAGATCCTGACCCGGCTCGGCGTGACCACCACCTATTACGATCCACTGATCGGCGGCGGCATTGCCGCACTGATGCAGCCGAACACGCGGGTGGTGTTCACCGAATCGCCGGGCTCGCTCAGCTTCGAGATGCAGGACATCCCCGCCATCGCCGAAGCCGCGCATGCCAAGGGCGCGCTGGTGCTGATGGACAATACCTGGGCGACGCCGCTCTATTTCCGCGCGCTCGACTTCGGCGTCGATCTGTCGATTCACGCCGGCACCAAATATTTCGGCGGCCATTCCGACGTGATGCTCGGCACGGTCGCGGCCAACAGCGCGACCGTCGCCGACCTGCGCAATTTCGTGCGCCTGAACGGACTGCATCTCGCCCCGGACGACGCCTATCTCAGTCAGCGTGGTTTGCGCACGCTCGGCGTGCGGCTCGACCGGCATTACGAATCCGGTCTTGCAGTCGCGCGCTGGCTCGAACAACGGCCGGAAGTCTTGCGTCTCTTGCATCCAGCGATGCCGAGCCATCCGGGTCACACGCTGTGGAAGCGCGACTTCGGCGGTGCGTCGGGCCTGTTCAGCATGGTGCTCAAGCCGGTGCCGCAGCCGGCGGTGTTTGCCTTCCTCGATGCGCTCGAACTGTTCGGCATTGGCGCCTCGTGGGGCGGCTACGAGAGCCTCGCGATTCCGTTCGATTGCACCAATCTGCGCACGGCAACGCGCTGGGCGCCGGGCGGTCCCACCGTGCGCTTTCACATCGGCCTCGAGGCCGTCGAAGATTTGATTGCGGACCTGGAGCAAGGTTTTGCTGCGCTCGCTGCGGCCGGATAAAACCCGTCATTGCGAGCGAAGCGAAGCAACCCGGTTCCCCGCGCGAAAAGCTGGATTGCTTCGTCGCGGAGTTTATCATCGGGCCGGCCACTTCGGGTCCGGACCTGTTGGCTCCTCACAATGACGAGGTCGATACTAAGTGAACCGGACTACGCTCTAGCGGGCCGGCGCGGCGCCCACGATCTCGCGTGCGGTCGCCTTCAACCGTGCCCATGACGGCCAGGCATAGGGCTGCAAATCCGCGGGCGAAAAGCCGAGACGACGGGCCGCGAACCAGCGGCGCACGATCAGCGCGCCGATGACACCGACTACCGCGCCGCCGAGCACGTCGCTCGGATGATGCACGAAGATCAGGATGCGGCTCGCCATGATGACGAGCGCATAGATCCACATCACCGCCCGCACGCGCGGCCAGACCGCGCCGATGGCAACTGCCGCCGCCGCGGCAGTCGTTGCGTGCCCGGACGGCATGCTGGCGTATTCGGGCTTCCAGATGAACGGCATATAGGCGAACGGATCGTCATGGCCGCCGACATAAGGCCGCGCGCGTCCGATCAGCCGCTTGATCACGGTCGCGAACAGGCTCGGCAGACCGATCGCAACAAACAAGAAGCCGAAGCGAACGGCAAGCGCGGCCAGCACGCCCTGACTCATTTTGGTCAGCCACGGCGACAGCGCGGCGGCGAGCGCGAGAAGCACCATTCCGAAGGGATAGAGGAAGGTGCTGGAGCGCCCGTAATTGGTGATCTCATCGGCGAAGTCGTGCAGCCAGAGCGGCTCGCGCCGAGCCAATTCGATTGCCTTGGTGTCGAACAAAAACATCGAGGCGATGATGACCGCGAGCACCACGGCGAAGACGACAAAGGCGCCAGGACCGATGCGTGGCAGCCGCGCGCGCGGCGACCTCACCAGCACTGCGATCCAGCGCGCAAGGTTCACCGGAATGTGCAGCACCAGCGCCGGAAGCACAGCCAGCCCGGCTGGGCTTCGAAGCGTCGGCGGCGCCGCGCTGTTGCTCGTACTCATGCCGCTCCTTATGCGCAAAGTGCGCCGACCATAGTGAAAACGGCTCGGCGGCGGAAGCCGCGCTCAGGGACGGGCACAAGCGCCGGGCGCGCATGACGAATGGACCGCAGCCCCGGACGCAGCAGCTGCGGCACCGTCATCGAGACGCACCATTACGCTGTCGGCCGCGCCGGAGCCGTCGATCACCGTCACCCGGGCGAAGCCCGGGCCCGGCGGCTGAAAGAAAAGCCTGCCTCGGGTTTGCGCCGAAGCCGGCACGCCATTCACCAGGATCGTGAGCGGGGCGACGCCGCCGGTGATTTTAAGCGGCACGGGCGCCGGTTTGTCGGCGGCGGCGGTCAGATCGAGCCGCGCGCCATCCGGCGGAAACAGGATATGGAGCTTCGCCTCCCCTGCCCCACCACGTTCGCCAGGCTGGAAAAACTTCAGCGGCGGCGGAAGCTTAGCGCTTGTCGTTAGCAAAACACCCGAAGGCGCGCGCGGCAAGGATGACGGCTGACTAGGAAGCCGGGCGAACGCATCGAACAGGATTGGCGCCGCTGCCATACGCCCGACCAGGCCCGGCACCGGCGCGCCGTCGGGCCGCCCGACCCAGACGCCGATCGTATATCGGCCGTCGAAGCCCACCGACCAGGCGTCGCGATAGCCGTAGCTGGTGCCAGTCTTGAACGCGACACGGCCGGGAACGCCGTTTTCCGGCGGCGGCGTACCGATCAAAATATTGCCGACATACCAAGCGGCGACCGGCTCCATGAGCCTGTTCGCATCCAGCTTGTGTAAAGCGGCTGGCGAGCCGTCTGAAGCTTTCTCAGTCAGCGGCAAGACCGTGCCGAGCCGCGCAATGCCGGCATAGAGCATCACCAGATCGGAGAGCTTGATGCCGACCCCGCCAAGGCCAATCGCAAGCCCGGGCGCCTCGCCTTCCGGCAGCACGAGCGTTGCACCGGCTTGCGTCAGCCGCGCGGTGAGACGGCTCGCGCCGACTTGATCGAGCACCGCGAGCGCCGGCAGGTTGAGCGACATCTGCAATGCGCGGCGCACCGTCACGGTGCCCTGGAAGGTGAAATCAAAATTCTGCGGCTTATAGCCGCCATAACGCGTCGGCCGATCGTCGACCAGCGTCTCGGGATGAATAAAGCCATCCTCGAAGCCGAGCCCATAAATGAACGGCTTGAGCGTCGAGCCCGGCGAGCGCAGCGCCTGCGTCAGATCCACCTGGCCGGCGCGCCGCTGATCGAAATAATCCGGCGAGCCGATATGCGCGCGCACTTCGCCGGTGGCGTTGTCGACGACCAGCATTGCGAGCGAGATATCGGGGCCAAGAGTCGCGGTAAGCGAGCGCGTACGCCCGCGCGCAAGTTCTTCCAGGTTCTTCTGCAATTCGGCATCGATCGTGAGCCGTACTTCGCTGCCCTGCCCCACGCCCGCGTCTGCGACCGCATGATCCGCCGCATGCGGAGCCAGCATCGGCATCGGCCGGCGGCCGGCCGGCACAGGTTCGGCTTTGGCGAGTACGATCTCGTCGGCCGGCACGCCGCCGGATTCGGCGAAGCGGTCGAGCACGCGATCGCGCGCGGCGCGTGCCGCCGCCATCGAGCGATCCGGCCTTCGCGCCTCGGGCGATTGCGGCAGCGCCACGAGCAGAGCCGCTTCGGCAAGCGTCAGCCGCCGCGGCTCCTTGCCGAAATAGGTGAGCGAGGCGGCGCGGATGCCCTCGATATTGCCGCCGTACGGCGCGAGATCGAGATAGAGCGAAAGGATATCGTCTTTGCTCAGCGCCCGCTCGATCTCGACCGCGCGCACGATTTGGCGAAGCTTGGCTGCAAGGTTGCGATTGCTGCGCGGCTCCAGAAGCCGCGCCACCTGCATCGTCAATGTCGAACCGCCGGATTGAATGCGTCCGCTGCTGACGAGTTGCAGTGTCGCGCGTATGAGCGCGAGCGGATCGACCCCGCGATGCGCGCGGAAACGCTTATCCTCATACGCAAACAACATGGCGAAGAAGCGCGGATCGACACCGGCCACGCTCGCGGGAAGCCGCCAGCGGCCCTCCGGGTTGGCGTAAGCCCGCAGCAGGCGGCCGTCCCGATCGACGACGCGGGTCGAGAACGCAATTTCTTTGCCGAGCGGCGCCGAGCCGAGCGTGGCGATCCACCACGCGCCGGCGCCGAGCGCCGAGAGGCAGCCGAGACAAACAACCAGCAAAGCTATCCGCCAGCGGAAGCGAACACTGTCGCCCGCTCGCCCCCGCGAAGGCGACCCAGTTTCCGGCACCGCCGTGCATTCCGCTTCTGGATTCCCGCTTTCGCGGGAATGAGCGGAATGATCGGCGTTCGAAGTGTCGCTCATTTCGCCGGCGTCACTTCCACGCTCTCGGTCGCGGTGCGGCCGTAGCGGTCGGGGCGATACATGTCCTCGACCACGGCTTGCGGACGCACGTATTTGCCGGGCGCCACCGCGCGCACGACATAAGCGACCGTGAAGACCGGCGCGTCATCCGCCTTGCGCTCGAACGCGGCGGTGAAGCGGTCGTCGCGGAATTCGGTGTTCACCGGATCGGCGGCGTCGCTGATCCAGTCGAGCGTGCCCGTATCGCCGGACGAGACGAGATGCGGATTGTCGATCTCGAACCCGGCCGGCAGATAATCGGCGAGCACCACGCGGCCGAATTGCGGCTGCGATTCGGTGATCTTCAGCACCACCACCATGCGGGTGTTCTGCTTGACCTCCTTGGCATCGACCGGATCGCCCGCAAGCGTGTAGGTCTTGCGCTCGATCTTGAAGCCCTTTTCGGCTGCCGGCTCGGGCGTCGTCGGCGCGCCGGTGACAGTCACCACCGCTTGGACCTGATCCTCGCCGGTATTGGTGATGCGCAGCGGCTCTTTCAGATCACCGGACTTGATAGTGCGGTAGAGCGCGCGTTGCATGGCCGTGCCGCCGACATCCAGCGATACCTTGCCGCCGTCCTTCGCCAGCGCGCTCGCGGCCAACAGAAGCCACGCATCTTCCTGCGTCGAAGTCGGGCGCAACGTCGTGCGCGCCGCCTCGACACGCTGCACCGCCGCCTGCACCGTGGCGCGCGGCGCGCCGCCCTCGCTCGCGAGCGCAACCAGCGCCGCCGCATCGCGCAAGCTCGAGCCGTAGTCTTCGCGGCCGATCACGTCGGGCTTTGAAGCCGGCGCGAGCGCCTCGAGCGCAGCCGCGAAAACGCGTTCGGCGCGCGTGCGGTCGCCCGCCATGGCGAGCGCCGCGGCAACTTGCGCCTTGGCGATCGGCGTTGAGAGCGCATCGAGCTTTGCGTCGGCGATGTAGCGAAGATCGCCGATCGGGGCGGCGCCATTCCGCGCCAGCACGTAGAGCGCGTAGGCGAGATCGGTGCCGCCATTCTTACTCACGTCCGTGGTGTTGGCGACCGTGTTGCGCAGCCGGTCCAGCGCGAGCTTGAACGCCGCTTCCGGCACCGCGATCTTGCGCTCGCGCGCGCGGGTGAGGAAGTCCGTCACGTAGGAGTCGAGCCAGACGTCATCGCCGCCGACGCTCCACAAGCCGAACGAGCCGTTCGAATCCTGCCGTGTCAGCAGCGTCTCGATCGCCTCGCGCAGTTTTTGATCCGTGGCCGGATCGGCCGCGATCGGCGAGTCCTTGGCGAGATCGCTGAGATAAAGAAGCGGCAGCGAGCGGCTCGTGATCTGTTCCGAGCAGCGGAACGGATAGCGGTCGAGCGCGGCGAGCAGCCCCGCCGCATCGAATGACGCCAGCGAGCCGATCGAAAGCGACACCGCGCCGGTGCCGGGTACGAGATCGGCGAACATGTCGCTCGACACCGCGAGACTTTCGCCTTTGGCCAGCGGCTTGACCGTCCGGCGCGCCATCACGCGTCCGGGCGGGCGCACCGTCAGAGCATAACTGCGCTGCAGCGCAAAGCCGCCCGGACCGCTGACGCTGATCCGCACGGTACCGTTGCCTGCGGCCGCAGCCGTGAGCGGCACATTGGCGGCGCCGCGCTCCTTCGCGCGCAAGGCGAGCTTCAGGTTGGACGTGGCCGAAAGCGCGTCGGCGCTCGTCACGGCGATGGTATACTCGCCGGCCGCCCCTTCGACATTGTCGAGGTCGAGATGCACGGACGAACGATCGCCCGGCAACAAGAAGCGCGGCAGCGTCGCCGTCAGTACGACCGGATCGCGCACGGTGACATCGGCCGTGCCGTGGCCGACCTTGCCCTTGCTCCAGCCGACCGCCATCACGCGCACGGTGCCGGCAAAGTCGGCAATGTCGAAGGCAACGTCCGCGGTACCGTCGGCGCCGACCTTCACGATCCCCGAATAAAGCGCCACCGGCGGTCCTGTCGGCGGGCTTCCCTGCAGCTCGGCGCCTTGATCGCCGCCGCTGCGGATCTGTCCGCGCGCGCCCTGCATGCCGTCGATCAGTTCACCGTAGAGGTCGCGGATCTCCGCCGAGAGCGCATGTTGCCCGAGATAATAGTCATCGGGCGACGGCGGCTTGTAGTTGGTGAGATTGAGGATGCCGACATCGACCGCGGCGACGACGACGCGCGCCTCCTCGCCTGCCGGCACGCCCGTGACCTTGACCGGAATATGCAAGGTCGTATTCGGCCGAATGAGCGCCGGCGGCCTGACCTCGACATTGAGCGTCTTCGCCGTGCGATCGACCGAGAACCACTGCACGCCGATAGCGCGCCCAGGCATGCGCTGCGCCGGCGCGTCGAGCGGACGACGCAGGGTCGCGACCAGATAGGCGCCGGTGCTCCACTCGCTGCCGACCGGCAGCTTCACCTGCGAGACGCCTTGCGGCACGTCGCTCGTTTGCGTCGCGAGCAGGCGTTCGCCGACCACATTGAGCGTCAGCCGCCCTGCGTTGCGCGCGGTGACCGCGACCGTCATGGTGTCGCCCGGCGCATAGTCGCCCTTGTCGAGGGCGATCTCAAGCATATCCGGCGTGTCGGCGTTGGACTCGACATAGAAACCGGCGTCGAACGCAACCGAGGTCAGCGGTCCGTTCGGATCGGCGGTCGAGACTTCGAGCCGGTAGCGGCCGAAATTCACCGGCAGCGAAATGCGCGCCGCGCGGTCGATGGTCGTGTCAATCGTGCCGTCGGCGACGCGCTTGGTCGTCTTGACCGGCTCGTAATTCCAGCTCCCGTCGCGCTTGTAGAATTGATAGTGCGTCTCGATGCGCAGCAGTTCGTAGTGCAAGCCGCGCTGAGCCGCGGCGCCGCCGTCGGGCGCGACCATGATCACGTCGAACGCTGCGTTCGCACCATCGGCGAGCGAGCGGCCGGAGAAGAGAGGCTTCACCCCGATCATGTTGCCGGACGGCGTGACCGGTAGCGTGATCTTGCGCTCGACGGCGCGGCCGCCCGGCTCGGCCATGCGCACCGTGATCTGCAACTCCAGCGGGCCTGAGCTCTCAGGCAGCTTGTCGAGCTGCACCGGGAAGGTGGCTTTGCCGGCAGCGTCGGTGTTGGGCAGATCGGCAAGCGGCTGCTGCACGGCATCGACCTCTTCATCGGCCAAGCCGAACTGATAGCCGGCGAAACCCGCCCGCTCCTTCGCCTTCGTGATCGTGACCTCGCCTTCAAGGTCGAGATCCGCCGCGGGGGCGCCGTAGAGGAAATGCCCGGCGACGTTGACCTTGGCCGGCACTTTTTGCGAAATGTGTCCGCTCGGCGAGGTCAGATCGAACTCGATCCGATCCGGTACATAATCCTCGACCAGGAACGTCGTCTCTCCGACGGCCGCGCGCTTCGGATCGGTGTACGCGCGCACGTGCCAGGTGCCGCTCGGCGCCGAGCCGGGTAGCGGCAAGGTCAGGCTATGACCGCCGAGCCCCTGATCGGCAACAAGCGTGCGGCGAAATTCCACGCCATCCGGGCGCTCGATCACGAACGTGACCGGCACGTCGGCCGCCGCGGCGCCCTGCGGCGTGCGCAACAGCGCCGTGAGAAAAGCGGTCTCGCCCGAGCGATAGACGCCACGCTCGGCATAGACGAACGCGTCAAGGCCCGACGGCGCCGGCCGGCCGCCGACGCCGCGATCGGTGAGATCGAAGGCCGGGCCTTTCAGGCTCAAGAAGGCATAATCGCCCTGGCCGTCGGTCGTGGTCAGCAAGGCGGGCGCCGAGCCGCCCTCGCCGCTCGCAAGCCCCGCCTCGAATTGCACATGACCGCCGGCATCGGTGCGGCGCGTGGCCAGCACCTCGTTGCCGCGCGAGACGAGCCGCACCTCGGCGCCGTTCTTAGCCTCCGTGCTCGCCAGCGAATTGACGAAAACATGGATGCCGTCATTGCCGGAAAACGCGGTCAGGCCGAGATCGGAGACGATGAACCATTGGGTTGCCTGCGAGTCGAAATTGTCGACGTTCTTCATCTCCTGCGGCTGCGCCACCATCACATAGACGCCGGGCTTGAGCTCGCCGATGGCCTGGTCCAGCGGAAACGCGGTAACGACGTCGGTGTTGATGGGCGCGGCTTCGACCGCAAGCTCGCCCTTCCACACTGCGATGCCGCGCGTGCTGCGCAGTTGCTCGACATCGTAACGGCTCAGGCTGCGTTGAAAATCGCGGCGGTAATCGTCGCCACCGGTCGCTTCCACGAGACTTCGGTCGGTGAGCCGGTAAATCTCGACCGCGACGGCCCGCGTGTTGGTCGAAATAACCGGAATCCCGCGCTGGCCGGTGCGCGGCAGCACGTATGCCGTCGAGGAGAAGTGGACCGCAGGCTTGCGGTCGCGCACATAAATGGAAAAGTCCGCCGACTTCGACAGTGTCTCATGCACGGTCGAAGGCAATCCTGCGCGCAAGGTGACGTTGTAGCTGCTGCCGTGCTGCAATCCTTCGACGCAAAGCTGCTTCTCGGCCGCCGACAAAGCCGGCTTGTCGGTGCCTGCCAGCACCACGAACGGCGAGTAGTCGGTGCGCGCCGGCAAGTCTTCGGAGAACTGGAAGCAAGCGCGCGGCGAAGCGGTGTCGGCATCGACACTGTAATCGAGCACGCGGAAGCCGTGCGCCTCCCGCAGCCGCTCATATTGTCCGCGCACGTCGGCGGCTTCGCGCAGTTCAAGCGACAGCCGCAGCGAATCGAGCGAAGGCCGCCACAGCTCGCGTTGCGCCAGCACATTGCCCAGGAAGGCAAGACTGTCGGCCTCCTCGCTGCGGCTCGACGTCCGCTGGTAGGCGATGTAGGCGGCGGTGGATGCGCGTTCGAGCAACAGCCGCTTTTCGTCATCGTCCGCCGGGCGGATCTGCATCACGGTGCGGGCGAGGCGCAGCCAGGTCGCGCTGTCGTTCGGCGCCGCCGCCACGATCTGGCCGAGCAGCGCCATGCCGGCACGGAAATCGTTCTTGCTGAAGGCAGCGTCAGCGTCGCGGCGGATTTGCGGTAGCGGCTTGGTCGGCGTGCCCGCGTCGGATTTGATCTGCCCTTCCAGCTTGACCGCGCTGTCGGCAAGCTCGCTGTTGCGGAACGCCTTTTCGGCGGCGCTCGCGGGTTGGGGCAGCAGCAGCGGCGCGACAGCAAACAGCGCGGCGACAACGCCGGCGCGAACAAGCGAGATCATCGGAAAAGACTCCTCCCGGACATGGTGGGGCGCGCAACTTCACCCCCGCGCGAACATGGTCCCGAAAGCACGCCCGAAGATGTGATCCCGAGCACAAAGCGTTTCGGTTAAGGCCACGCTCAGACCGTGTCGTGTGGTGCGGATTTGAAGCGCGAATCGTGTCGAGGTCGTGACCGTCCGGCCGGCCTTTGGACTAAACTTTTTTGACATGGCCCAGCGGAAACCGGCCACAGGCGGGCGTCACATGTCTGGGTATTTCGGGCCTCACATGCCTAGGTATTTTAAGACAAGATTCGGTATAAGCGTGACGGCAAGGCCCCGTAGCTCAGGGGATAGAGCAACAGCCTTCTAAGCTGAAGGTCGCAGGTTCGAATCCTGCCGGGGTCGCCAGCACTTAGCCGGATTTCTGCGGCCTAGCAATTCTCCCAAAGGTACGGCATAGGTACGGGCCGCATAGAGAGCTCGCCAGCGGGCTTCTGTGGGCGATTGCGGAGGTACGAAATGTAGGCGTGGGATAGAAATAGTCTGCGTGTGACGACAAAAGGGATACATACGCGCGAGTGTCAGCGCATCCCTAGCGGCCACTCATCGATCATCGCTCCAGCCACAACAATGCAGGCGCCCTCACTGACAGCCCCACACTGCCGCAAGTCGCGGCATCTTGTTCTACTCTAGCAGAGCGGCCAGTTCATTGGCTGGCTCACAGGTCGGAAACGGTTGGATCAGGAGACTAAATTTGGAAACGATCGGCATTGCGGCCGCCGTAATACACAGAGTCATGGTCACGGTCCGAGAAAGCTAGACGAGATGCTATCCTATCGGGTCAATGTACTGCGCCGGAAGTGGCCGGATAAAGACCAAAGCGGCGGCGAAACCCTGGTCCGGTGTGCATTGCACAGTTGATGGCTTGACTCACATGCAAAGGTCTGAGGGAATATTTATTGCGCCTGAGTGGGGTGGAGAGTGCGCCTGCTTCCCAATGAGATTGAGGAAGTGCGCGAGTGCCTGCGGCGCGCGGAAGAATGTGCGCGTCAGGCCAAGGCCCAATTTGATACCAAGTTTCGGCAGGCCTTCCTAGACCTGGAACAACGCTGGTTGCGGTTGGCACGCAGTTATGAGCTTAGCGGGCGGCTCGATATTGCCGCGGATAGTTTGGAACCGCGTCAGCTAACCGCGCGCTGCTGACGACGTCTTTGGTGGTCGGGATTGAGGAACTTGGTTTTTCTGGCAGGGATGGCATCCCGCGGGCAACGCTCATTTGGTTGCTGTGCGGATCGTCTTCTACATTGCCAGGCTCGCGCTCTGCGTTTCCGACGAGCAACGTCGCGAGTTGACGTTGATTCACGAATGGCTGCGGCCAATCCCGGAGGCCGTTGCAATGAGCGCCGACCTACGCAGCGTAGCAAATAAGAGGCTACTCGGCGTGACTTACTGTCTCGGCCTTGGAAGCCATGTGTGACCACGAGATTTCGGCAAAAGCCACACTGTCCAGCAAAAAGAGGGAGCCACGGGATCGGCGAAACAGGCATGTAGTAACGTTGTTTCGGCGGCCCGTTCCTACGTAAACGCGGAGAATGGTGCTTTAATCATCGGACCCAGAATGACGGTCAGACTGATCTTGAAAGTTTGCAGCGTGGCCGCTTTGGTCGCCATCGTGATTTTCGCCCTGGGACCCGCGAAATGGACACCGCGCTCGGGGCTTGGCTTCCAGTTCGATCACTTCGTCGGCTACTTCTTTTTTTACATTGTTCTTCTGTCTCGCTTGGCCGCGACCACTCGTGGTCGGCGGAGCCCTCGCGGTCTTGGCGGTGGTTCCGGAAAACTTGCAATCTTTTCTACCGGGTCGCTCATCCTACTTTGTGGCAGCCGTGTACAGTGCTGCTGTCGTTCTGGTGGCGGCCTCGCTTGCTGAGCTCTTCATGCGAGCACAAAAGCGGTTTCAATCCAGGTGGCGGCGGAAAACCGCTGATCTAACCTCTGCAAAGCACATTGGGGATAAGGCGATGATCGATGAACCGAGTGCATCGGATTTGCAGAAGGCTTATCAAATCCTAAGCGAGTTTGGCTTGTTGATTGGACCAGCGGGAAAAAATAGTGATGCCATTGCGCGCGCAATCGCCGCTGGAATCGCCCTTGGACGAAAAGAGGCTTCACCAGACAAGCCCAAAAAGAAGCGATGAGCCGTGCATGCGACGCCCGGCATCCATATTGCCCGCACCAAGACGCAGCTAAGCCCAGCGATCTACTAAAAATCTTCGGGCGAGACCTGCGGGAACACTACGAGCTACCGCACGACCTGCCGCATGGAATGTTTACGCTCCTGATGGAACTGAGTGATCACAGCGAAAGCCCTGCACTCCGAAGACGCGCCAATAAATATCGTGCACTCGCCGAGAGAACATGAAGCAAAAAGAAGAGGCCGCCGCCCGCTCGCGACCATAGCAGAGAAGCTGCCGTTCCACCCGTCGGTGCGGCAGTCTGCCAAATTCCGAGGGCGGGAGGCGTTTGCTACTAAGCTGTAAGGCCCTCCGGGCCGAATTGGCAAATTGTGGCTCTCGCAAAGTATGGCAATTTAGACCTGAGCATGCGCCTGGTGTGTGGTGCCAGCTGCGGGAAAATGAATTCCCTGGATTTCGGCCCATCAGGCCCAGCGCCCGGGCTGCCAAAGCCGATTCGGTCGTTTTAGCCTACGGAAAATACCTTAAGGAGCTCATCTGAATTTTCGTAGGGGTAAAACAGCATATGCACGATGGCGGGATCTCATTGGGGGCGCGTCATGCAGATCGAGCGCTTTTTCTCATCGAAGTTGGCGGCGGCGGTCGGGTCTGTTGTTATCGCCGCGTGCCTAGCCTTTTCACCCTCGCCGTACGATACAGCGCGCGGGTTTTCAGCCGCAAGTGTAAGCACGGCCGTGAGCAACACGGCATCGAAAGGGGATCGGCTTACCAGCAAGCATCCGTCCTCTGCTCGCGAAGCTGCGGGACCGCAGCAGACATCAGCAAAGCACAGCGGGAAGATTCCAATCGGATGTGAAACTGCCTTCAGCAAGCTCGCTCATCGGGCAGATCTCAGCGCGCGTCGTTGTATTACCTAGATCAGCGTGCTTGAGACGCCTAGGACACTGCCAAACCTCAGGGAAACCCCTTAGGGGAGTTATCTGAATTTATGGGCTCCGGGTTGCGTACTACCCAACAGCTTGGCAGACACCCCGGAGGACAAGACCCCATGCTCGCCCAAACCGCTACCCACACCGAGTCATCTCGTCCCGCCATTTCGACGCACCGTGTCTCACCGGTCAGTGACCTCGCGAAGCAGAACCCATTGATTGAGGCCATGCACATGATGGGCGCGACGATGTCGTTTCCTTCAGAGACGGAGATCTTCGGCGACGGCGAGGCGGCCGACTACGCCTATCAGGTCGTCAGCGGCGGTGTGCGGACGTATAAAATCCTCAGCGACGGTCGCCGCCAGATCGGCGGCTTCTATCTGCCAGGCGATGTTTTCGGTCTTGAGTTTCGCGACGAGCATACGTTCTCGGCCGAAGCTATCACGGACACGAGGGTGGTTGTGGTCAAGCGCAGTATGCTCATGACGCTTGCTGGTCGCGACCCGGGGATCAGTCGCGAGTTGTTGACCCTGAGCGGCAGCGAGTTAAGGCACGTTCAAACCCGTATGCTGTTGCTGGTTAAAAGCGCCGAAGAACGTGTCGCGGGTTTTCTCTTGGAAATGGCCGAACGCGCCAGCGGCGGCAATGTCGTCGAGCTTCCCATGACGCGCCGAGATATCGCCGACTATCTCGGTCTGACCTTCGAAACCGTCTCTCGGACGTTGAGGAGCCTCGCAAACAAGGCTGCCATAGAGATAGCGACGCCGCGCCGCATCGTCTTGCGCAATCGCTCGGCGCTCCGGCTGTTGAACGCTTGAGTGAAGGTATTTGCGCTCTGCAGGCTGCGGGCCGCGAATATGATCACGCTTGAAGATTGCATTGGTTTGTGCGGCCTGACCGAAGAGGAGGTGCTCGCCATCGCGGAACACGAACACCTCCCGGAAATCGCTGCAACGGCACTCGCTCAATATCTCTTGTCTCTAGAGCATGGCAGCGAGAAAGTTCGTGACATGATTGTCGATGATATTCGACAAGCGCAGCTCAACGGTGGTGATAAAGAACATGTGTTGACTTTGCTGCACGTCCTTCACCATTTCCTTAAGACGCATCCCGAGGCTAGACCATCGGTCCATCCATGGAGCAAGATCGTTTGAATCCGCTCCGGACGGCCAACAACGGTATGGCACGAGCTCCGCGCGCTAATAGTAAATTGCTCTGTCTCGCGGCGGCTTATCGGTCTGCGTTCACCACGGATACTCGGTCCCGTCGTAGTGAAAGAACATACCTGTGTGATTTGGGCCCAACTTTTCGATGAGCCGCCGTATGGCGGACACGCTCTCCTGAGCGGTCAAAGTCGCATTCGGGCCCCCCATGTCCGTCTTCACCCATCCCGGATTAACAACGACGCAAGTGATCCCCTGTGGCGCAAGATCGATGGCAGCGCTTCGCGTCACCATATTCACCGCCGCCTTGGAGGTCCGATACGCAATCGAGCCACCTGAAGTGTTGTCAGTAAGGGAGCCCATGCCGCTCGTAATGGTGACGACGAGCTTCCGTTCACTGCGCGCCACTTTGTCCAGGAAAGCTTCGATGACGCGCAGTGGACCCATCGTATTGACATCCAGAACACGCGCCCAAGAATCGTAATTTACTTTGCCTACCTTCTGCCCGGACACGCCGGTTATTCCCGCGCAATTGAGGAGAAGGTCAATCCGGGCGTCACCCACCTGTGCGGCAGCCGCTCGGACGCTCTTCGCGTCGGTCACATCCATTGCAACAATAGCAAGCTTGCCGCCCGCCTTTTGGGTCAAGCGTTGTAGCTCGTTGGCGGAGGCTGGATCTCGGCAGGTCGCGAAAACCTGCCATCCATCGGCCAGATATTGCCTCGTGAACTCAAGGCCGAGGCCACGATTGGCACCTGTTATGAGAGCGACAGGCATTGGTGATGACGTCCGTGAGAGTGGTCAAAAAGCTAATAGCGCGACCGCCGATTTCAACCACTATATTCATTCGCGCCAGCCGAGCTTAAAAGCAGGACATCAGCACGACGCGAATTCGTACTCATTCTTGCGACAGGAACGAGGCTAAATTGCTCGGTGCGCCTTCAACATTCCGACCTCGACCCCTCCACAAATCGTCGTTGAAACGCAAACGCAGGTGATCACCCCAGCGACTACACGAGTTTTGATGCCATGTTGCGCAATATGGTGTCCAGCGGGGTATTGGAGAATCCGCCGAACCCTTTTTGATGACCAGATGGTCACCATCGTGTCGTTAATCGTTTCTCAGGTGTTCTAGACTTTTCCCTAATGTGGCGAACCTTATCAGTTCCGGGTAGGCGCTCATCGTCGAAGATTTCATCTACGTTTATCAAAAACTTCGCCATCCTCAGGGCGACAGCAGCCTTTTTCGCACCTTCTCTTCCGACATCCTTTTCCTCTCGTGATGAGGCTGCGACGTGTATATCGAAACTGGATCACCGCGGCGACAAAGAACATGATCTTTACGCGGACATCGTCGGTACGTGCTGACAAGCCGCGGCTCCGAACAGCAATAATCCACGGTGCTCCGGGTCACAGCGGCTCGCTCCCCATAAGTGTCAAATACAAAACCGTTGACGCGCGGGAGACCACAAATGCGGCAAATAAAACCTAACACCCAACAACCGCGCAACTGGGCGTTGGCTTTGCGTCGCGAGATGCAAATGGCGGTCGGACTGCAGCTTCAAGTTGAATGCGAGCCGCTGCAGGAATTGCCGCCTGAACTGACAGCGATCCACCCAGGGGCGGCTTCAGCAGCCTTTATGTAGGCAAGCATTATCCAGGCTGCACTCGCAAGGAGCACCGATCACTCCAAGAAGCTGTGCAAGCAGCTATCTATCCTCCGTCTTCGTCAGTGGCGGAAATATATCCACCTTCGTCATCACCTCCCTCACCAATTTTGCGTCGGCAGGAAACCGAGGGAATGATTCGAACCATGCCTTGCATTTCGGGCAGCGCCAGACGTGACGGATGAGGCCATCGGGCAAAAATTCTGAGTTACGGGGAGCGATAATCTCATGGTTGCATCTGACACACTGTATTCCGAACATGAACATAGAAGGTCGGTTCCTCACGCTGCTTTGTCTCTGCTATGGACCCCTCATCGCTCTCGGGACTTAGCTCGTGACCATGCACGTTGTGTGACGCGCTTGCACAATGATATACGGCAACGCCCGACGAGGTGCGGCGATTTCAGCTGTATCTCATCGAGAGCGGTGCGAGCATCTGTAACCGCAATCGGATCATGACCGGCGTGCGCTTCCTGTTCCGCGTCACGCTGCGTCGCCACGATCTGGCGGCCGAGGTCTGGCACATCAAGGAGCCGCAGAAGCTGCCGCCGGTGCTGAGCCGGAGGAGGTCAAGCGCATTCTCGCCATGGCGACGAGCCTGAAGGCGCGAGCGATGCTGACCCTCGCCTATGGTTGCGGGGGCTGCGGGCCGGCGAGGTGGTGCGGCTGCGGGCGAGCGACATCGACAGCGAGCAGATGATCATCCGCATCGTGCAGTCGAAGGGCCGCAAGGACCGGCACGTGATGCTGCCGGCGGAGGTCCTCGAGCTGTTGCGGCAATGGTGGAAGGCGCGCTCGACCGAGCAAGACGCCGGCGTCGCGCCGGAACAACGCTGGCTGTTTCCCGGTCGCGATAAGCATCGGCCTCTGACCACGCGTCAGTTCAGCCGGCTGTTCAAGGAGGCGGCGAAAGCGGCGGGGCTGCGCAAA
>CAWJRE010000050.1:0-58332 GCA_963845075.1 uncultured Alphaproteobacteria bacterium
CGGAGCATCGCCGAACGCGGGGGCCAGGCGTCCTTGTTGGTTCTCATCACTGCGCGCCCCGAGTTTCGGCCCTCCTGGCTAATGCGCTCCCATCACACTACGACCTCTCTCGGCCCGCTTAACTCATCGCAGGTGCGGGACATGGTCGCCGAGTTGTCCGCCCGCCACGCTTTGTCTAACCAGGTTGTTAATGGCGTCGCGGAGAGGACTGGGGGCGTGCCGCTCTTCGTCGAGGAAGTGACGCGACTGCTATTGGAGCGCGGCGAGCAAGGCGGCATCCAGACTGTCCCACCAACACTACAGCAATCGCTTATGGCGCGGCTCGACCGGCTCGGCCCAGCGCGCGACGTTGGGCAAATCGGGGCAGTGATCGGACGGGGCTTCTCCTATAGGCTTCTCCGCGACGTGGCCGGTATGGACGATGCGCCGCTGCAAGCCGCCCTCGAAAAGCTCGCTGACGCTGACATTTTGTTGGTGCAGGGCCAGCCACCGGATGCAGATTATCGCTTCAAACACGCCCTCATCCAGGACGCGGCCTACGAGAATTTGCTTAAGAGTCGGCGCCAGGTTTTGCACCGTCGCGTCGCCGAAGCATTGCTTGATCATACGTCTACAGCTGCCGCCGAGCCCGAATTGCTAGCGCACCACTTCACCCAAGCGGGCCAAATCGAAGTTGCCATCGAATGGTGGGGCAAAGCGGGCAACAGTCCGTGGAGCGCTCGGCGTTGGTTGAAGCCGCCGAACAGTTCACGCGTGCGCTTGCGCAGCTCCTGACGCTACCCGCCACGCCCACACTGCGCCGCGAACAGATCAAGCTTCAGGTCGCGCTGATAAGTCCACTGATGCAAGTCAAAGGTTACGCTGCGCCGGAGACCAAGGCAGCTGTAGAACGGGCAGCTGCTGATCGACCAATCTGAGGCTTAGGAGAGCCCCTGATGACCCACTGCTTTTATTTTCGGTTCTCTACGGCTACTGGGTCGCGAACTATGTGGCATTCAACGGCCGAATGATACGAGAGCTTGCGGACGAGTTCCTAGCGCTCGCCGAGAAGCAAGGTGCGACCATGCCGCTTGTCGTCGGAAATCGGCTTGTGGGCACGTCCTTAGCGGCCACAGGGGAGATGACGCAAGGGCGGGCTCATCTTGATCGGGCAGTTGCGCTTTATGATCCGGCGCAACATCGCCCGTTGGGGATGAGATTTGGTCAAGACATCCGCGTGGCGACCCTGTCCTATCGAGCGATGGTTCTTTGGATGCTTGGCTATCCGAAAGCCGCGCTTGCGGACATTGACCAGATGCTGACCGATGCGCGCGAAATAAATCAAGCCGCCACTTCGATGTACGCGTCAAACCACGCGCTGTTGGTTCATTTGATGCGAGGCAATTACACTGAAGTAGAGCGCCTCGCTGAATATCAGTCCCGCCTTGCTGAAGAAAAGGGAGCTATGTTGTGGAAAGCGGGTGCAATGATGAATAAGGGTTGCGTGTTCGCGCTGACCAGCAACTCGGATAGGAACCAAAAAAAAGCAATCGAAACACTAACTGACGGAATGTCGACGTGGTCATCCACGGGAGCAACGGTTTGGGTGCCGTGGTATCAAGCGCACCTGGCTAAAGCTCATGCTGAAGTCGGACAATTCGACGAAGCGTGGCGCAGTATTCGCGAAGCGATGACTGCAATCGAAAACAGCAAGGAGACGTGGTGGGAAGTTGAGGTAAATCGCATCGCCGGTGAAATCGCGCGCAGGTCGCCAGTGGTCGACGGGTTGGACGCTGAAAAGCACTTCGAGCATGCGCTCACCATTGCCCGTCAACAACAAGCCAAATCCTGGGAACTCCGAGCCGCCATAAGCCTCGCGCGCCTCTGGCGCGACCAGGGCAAGGTGAGCAAGCGCGCGAACTGTTGGCTCCGGTTTACGGCTGGTTTACGGAGGGGTTTGATACGCGTGATCTGAAGGAGGCGAAGGCGCTGTTGGAGGAGTTGGCGGCGCAGAGCATGGCCTAACACTTGCAGCGGCGCCTGCGGCGGCCACCGGATTGAATAAGACGAGTTTCAAGCCATCAAATCAGGCAAAATTTAAGGATCGGAAGACGAGTTCGGCGGAAGGCAGGCGGAGCCTGAAAGCTGCGTTCATGATGCCAATCCGCGTATTGAGCGAAGCATGGCGGCTTTAGGCTATTCCTGGATACGACCTAGCGGGCACAGGCGCGGAAGCGATTATGAACCGGACGTGACCAATACCCAAGCACAAAAGTGCCGGTGTCGGCCAAAGAGTTAATTCGGCGCATCAATGCCACTTTACCGGAATGGAAGCAGTTTAAGTTCACACGGAGCGATCCGGTCGCGCGCCGGCTCTTCGGTGACTATTACATCATCGATCTGCGGACGCATGTCCCAACCTTGGGAAAAGATGTTGAGCAGTTTGCTCGCGATTCGGCGTGCTTAAGCCATGGGAGACGGTTAGGTGGTAGCCCGCGCCGGGGAGGTCGGACTTGCGTTCGGTGATCGGGGTGGGAATGCCTTGTTGCACGTTGCCTGGGTGTAGCATCCCTAAGTGCATTGCTACTGCTGACGAGACTACCCGTGGACAAACAGCCACGTCCGGCTGATTATCTATCGGACCCACACAGGGCGCTGCCATGGATTTGGGACTGTGGCTGCGGACCCTTGGCCTTGAGCAGTACGAGGCCGCCTTCCGCGAGAACGCTATAGACGTAAGCGTCCTACCCGATTTGACGGATCAGGACCTGGAGAAGCTCGGCGTTCTGCTCGGCCACCGCCGCAAACTACTGCGCGTGATAGCAAACCTCGAAACAACTGCGAAAGCTGCACTGGGCGCGGTGGTCGCTCCAGCAGCCGTTGAGGCGCCGCCTAGGGACACCGCCGAACGCCGCCAAGTCACGGTGATGTTCTCGGACCTTGTGGGCTCAACGGCCCTCTCGGCCCGCATGGACCCTGAAGACCTCCGCGAGGTCATTTCGGCCTATCAGAAGCGCGTTGCCGAGCCCGTACAGCGCTTCGGCGGCCTCGTTGCGAAGTACATGGGCGACGGCGTCCTCTATCTACTACGGCTACCCGCAGGCCCACGAGGACGACGCTGAGAGGGCCGTGCGCGCGGGGCTGGAGTTAGTCGCCGCTGTAGGCGCCCTGAAGACGCACGCGCCCCTCCAGACGCGTGTCGGTATCGCGACGGGTCTAGTGGTCGTCGGCGATCTGATCGGCTCGGGCGCTTCTCTGGAGCAGGCAATGGTCGGCAAGACGCCGAACCTTGCAGCGCGGTTGCAGAGCTTTGCGGAGCCGAACAGCGTGGTCATTGCGGAGACCACTCGGAAGCTCGTGGGCAACCTGTTCGAGCTTCAGGACCTTGGGGCACAGGACCTGAAGGGCATTTCCGGTCCCGTGCAGAGCTTGGGTGGCAGCGAGGCCATCGTCAGCCGAAAGCCGCTTTGAGGCGTTTCACGCAAGCGGTCTGACCGAACTTGTCGGGCGGAAGAAGAATTCGAACTATTGCTGCGGCGCTGGTCCAAGGCGAAGAGCGGCGAAGGTCAAGTGGTGTTGCTCTCTGGTGAAGCCAGGTATCGGCATAGCTGTGTACACCGAAACGCTACCGCCGGCGCAAATCGAGAGGTCGTGCCCTGGGATCGGGAAGCCCTCGCTGTTCATCTTTTGTAAAGCCTCTCAGCGGCTGTTGCCGGCTCCGAACATGTGCGGGATCAACCAAGTCGGGTAAGGCCGCGGCTTGCGGACCTTCGGGCGTATCGTCCTCGGCTTTTTTGGAGGCGATTAAAATAGCGATCGCAACCGTACCGGATCATTCGCTCACCGAAACTCAAGCTCAGCTGCCATTGATAGAACTCTTCACGGTGGGTTTTTCTTGGCTTGGCCGGGGAACCATCGGGCCAAAACGGGTGTTGCCAGCCGCGCAAATCTGCCTGAGCACATCGCTGATGGCCTGCCCAATGTTCTCGACCTCCGTTATTCCAACGTTCACTCGACTTTTCTTCTCTGGTGTCGCGGACCAAAAATGCCTTTTCCAAATCTCTTTTTTCCGCTCCCGCGACGATCTCGTGAAGCTCGCAAATCCAATGTGGTTCCACGTACTCGGGAGCAAGTGAGACTTTGAACGTGCCAAAAGCGACTAGTTCCGGAATGTGCACGCTGTCGAGCGCGCGTCGGTTTAGTTCCCTTGCAGCCGCGATGCTTACTTCGTGGAGATCGCCAATCGGCCGCGACCAAACTCCGCGAATGACCCTGACTTCATGGATGGGTCCGGTGGCCTCTTTTCAGCAGCAATAGGCCGCCGGAATTTCCTCTACCGGCGCCGCCAATCAGCGAACGCGCAGCCTCGACGCATTTCGCTGCCGCAATGGCTTGTGGTGCAATGCGCGAGTGCCTTGCTCTGTTTCGAAACCACATGTTGGCCTTTAGCCGTTCAACCAAGTCATCCTGACGGCGCTTGACCTCGTCGGCCAATTCAAAGTCTCGAACACCGAGCTTCCTTATGTGCCGAAGCTGATTTCTGTCGATCATGTGACCGTCCTCCATGCGAACAGCAAGTGTCGTTCTCGCTTTACAAGGTTACGGTGCCGATATCTCCGAAATGGGCTATGCCCAGCGTCCCTTCAGATTGAAAAGTGGACACCGCCGGCCGTTGCCGCTCAGCTCTAGCGCGAGCGCGCCTTCGAGCTTAGTGCGGAGACCCTGTCTTTACAGAGCCTAGCTAGCTTCGGCGCGACACACTCCGGTTAGGATCGTTCACTACCGGTGGCGAGCCCAGCCAGGCTGTCACCCCGCCAACGCGGAAATTAGATTGACTCGTTCGGGGTAGCCCAGCACCTCGGCGACGAACCGTGCCCGGGTTTTCTCTGACGCATCCTTCCAGTAGGGAGCGGATATTTTTCCAGCGAACCTTCAACCGCTCAAACTTCCCCTCGCCGGCAATGCGGTGCGCCGATTGATCGGCGTCTTCGTCCGGCACGATGGACTGACCATCGCCGGCCTTGGCTACACCTTGAATTGCGAGCTTGTCCTCGATCTCACGCAGGCGCTTGCGATTGGCCGCCAGTTTGCCCTGGAGGCGTTCGAGACTTTCCTGTTTCTCGCGAATGTCCGCCTCTAGCGTGTTGATCTCGGCGGTTGTCTTTTTGTTCCCTACAACAGCGGCGACTGAGCCATTACGAGCGTGCGCGGCGGCGCGCTTTAGTTCAACGATTTCCCTCACGGTGCGCAACTCAGCCTTTGGCGTCGGCTGGCTCGCGATCTCAAGGAGCGCGCGCTGGTTGTCGTCGAGACCCAGTTTCCGCACCTTGGCCTTCGCCGCCGGCGAAATTTTCGCTATTCTCTTGACCGGCGAATTTCCTCGCGCGACGCCCAACGCTCTGGCAGTCGCCTTGATGCCGGTATCTTTGGGCTGGTGACCGCCAGGAGGTGCAACTTGCCCCCCCTCTCGCTTCTGTCGGATTAACGCGCGCAATCCTTCGGTACACTCAGCGCGTTAGAGCACCGTTAATTCGGCACGATAGTCAGTTTTCTGCGAGTTGCCAGAGGCTGACGTCGATCTTGTCAGCGCCAAGCACGATACACGGTATCGCTGTCCATGACAGCCGTTTGACGGCCTCTAGACGATACCAACCGGTGGTGAGAACTACATCCTTTTCCAATATCTGCACTGTAATGGGCGTTTGTAGCCCAATTTCGTTTATCGAGGCTGCGAGCGCACGCACCTTGGCCTCATTCAAAGGACGGCGCTTGCCGATGATCTTTATTGCACCAACCTTAATGTGCACGATCCCATCCAGTGACCCGACGGCCTTCACGACGAAGCTGGGACTGCATTTCGGCGACCAACTTTGCGCCGCTCGCACACTGGACATCTCACAAGATTGCAGCGGGACCCCTTCCGGCACCGCGCCAGGATGGCGGCAAGTCGCCTCTCACCTCGATCACCGTCCTTTAATTGAGCGATAAGCTCCTTTCGCTGCGCGATGGCCTCTTCGAAGGTGGGAATTGGACCCCAGAGAACGTAGTCATCTCATACGTCGGCGTCGGTGTGGCGGCCGGCGGTGGCGAGAGGGTTTCTCATATTTTTCCCATTTGGTCACCTATCCTGCGAGGCGGGCGGCCCTTCCAGATCGACCATCACGTTCATTCGGCCCGGCGGAGCGCGAGTGCGCCGGTCCATCTCGTCGTCGCCTCTTGTTACCCGAAAGCGCAAAACCTACGCGCCGGCTTCGATGACCAGGGACCACCCGCAATAACTGTCCGCTTGACTGAACCTCATTTAAGCTCTACAAACCCTAATCAGATCCCGGAAACATATTTTCACGGATACCGCGGAACATGTCAATGGCCAGAAAGCAGAAGAATCCGGAACAGGAAATTCCGGAACAGGAAATTCCGGGTCAGGAAATTCCGGAACCGGAGATTCCGGAACAGGAAATTCCAAGGCATGCCTATCAACCGACGGCGCGCGAGTGCGCGATGCTGCTTCTGCAATTGATCGAGGCAAAACATACTCAGACGGGAAAAGACGTCACCCGGACGAGACTGTCGGAAGCCACGCTGCGAAAGCTGTGGTGCCGAAGCCGCCTCACGACAGAGTTCGTTCACAAGGTGCAGGAGTGGCTGTTCATGGCGGGCTGGGTCCTGTTCTTCGCGGGAACGACCTACGCCATAATCAACGTCCATGTGGTGGAGGGCTGGATGCGCGTCTCCGCGAAACGCCTGTCCACAGAGATCGGCAACGTTCGGTGCGGCAAATTTGATTTTGCTGAGCTTGAGCACCTGCTTCTTCGAACTGAGGAGAGTGAAGAAGACAGTGAGGAAAACAAGGAGTAGCCCAAGAAGATCTAAGTGGGCTATGCGTTGTGATGCGTTGTGCAGTACCAGCTCGCGATGAGATCCGCCCCACGACACCGCTTCGGTTAAGTGTTGCGGCGGCCTTGGCATTCCCAGACGGATCAATGACAGCTTCTGGGTTACGCCGGAAAGCAACCGAGGTCGGCTTGTAGTCGAGCGTATTGCCGGAAAAGACTATACTACACTGGCGAACATCGAGCGGATGAGGGAGTTATGCCGCGTTCAAGCAAAGGTGCCCGACTGTGGCTCCGTCCCGCCCGCCGCAGAGGCGGCCGAATTCATCGCGCGCGCCATCTGGATCATCATCGACGGCGGACCGGCATGTCGCCACAGGCTGCTTTAAGAACCAAACTCACGAAGCGGAAAAGCGGCTAGCCGCCTACATCGCTGAAAAGTACCTACCCACCCGCCATGCAAGGGATATCGATCGGATCGACATCGCCGACGTGCTGTCGATTTACCTGGAAGACTGCAGCCCGCGCATGGCGGACCAGCCAAAGCTTGAGCGATGCATCGGCCGGCTGAACGATTACTGGGGCGGGAAGATGCTTTCCGAAGTTACGGCGGCCGAATGCCGTGCCTACGTTCAAGCCCGTGGCAAGGCCGGCGGTGCTCGCGCCGACCTCGAGACGTTACGCGCCGCGGTCAATCATCACGCCAAGGAGAACCTGCACTACGGCGTCGTTCGAGTCACTCTGCCGGCCAAAGGACCGCCGCGGGACCGGTGGCTCACGCGTAGCGAAGCGGCAAAGCTGATCTGGGCGTGCTGGCGCTACCGCGAGCAGCAGACCATTCATCGCGGTCGGCAAATTGGACAGCTGGTCTCGACCGACAAGCGGCCGCTTCGACACCTGGCCCGGTTTATTCTAATTGGCCTTTACACCGGCACCCGCGCTGGCGCGATCGCATCTGCGTCGCCGTACAGGCAAGAGGGCCATTCGTTCGTCGACCTCGAGCAAGGCATTTTTTATCGGCTAGCGATCGGCCGCCGCGCAACCAACAAGCGCCAGACGCCGGCGCCGATACCGCCGCGGCTCTTGGCGCACATGCGGCGCTGGGTTCGCCGCGGCATCGTCATGTCGCATTTCGTGGAGTGGCAGGGCGCGCCGGTGAGGTCGGTGAAGACTGGCTTTAAACACGCCGTCGAACTCGCTAGTCTGTGGGGCAAGGTCACGCCACACACGCTGCGGCACACGGCGGCAACTTGGCTAATGCAACGCGGCGTGCCGATCTGGCAGGCCGCAGGGTATCTCGGGATGTCGGCCGAGATGATCGAACGCACGTACGGCCACCATCATCCCGACTATATGCGTGCTGCCGCGCAGGCCATCACATCGAAACAACAGCAGAACGTTTCATTGGTCGTTTCATTGGTTGAGCCGGAAAGCAAGCTCAGCCAAGCGGCAAAAAACCTAGTGATTTCATGGTGGGCCCGGGAGGACTCGAACCTCCAACCAAGCGGTTATGAGCCGCTAGCTCTGACCATTGAGCTACGGGCCCGCGCCGGCGCACGGGCCGGCGGTTTCCTGACAGCGATTATGGCCGCATCCTTATGCCGCGATTTGAGCCGGCGGGGAACCGGATAATCGACAATCCTCGTCAGCGACCTCTGCTCAGCAGAAACACCGCCTGCTCGCCGAACAGGTTCCAGAACCACCAGGGCATTTTCAGCCGCATGCGCCGGCCCCAGGCATTGAGCGCGACTGCCTCTTCGATCTTGGCGCCCGAGACCTGACAGAGCAGGCGAAAGTCCTTGATGCTGCAAAAGTGGATGTTCGGCGTTTCGTACCACGCGTATGGCAGATTTTCGGTGCGCGGCATGTGGCCGCCGAGAGCAATCTGCCGGCGGATGCGCCAATGGCCGAAATTGGGAAACGACACGATCGCGTGCCGCCCGATCCGCAGCATGTGTTCGAGCACGACGCGCGGCTGGCGCGTCGCCTGCAAAGTCTGCGAGAGGATCACGAAGTCGAACGCATCGTCGGGATAGTTTTCGAGGTCGGTGTCGGCGTCGCCTTGCACGACCGCGAGGCCCTTGGCAACGCATTCGTTCACGCCTTCGCGCGATAGCTCGATGCCGCGGCCATCCACGCCGCGGGTTTCCAAAAGCCTCAGCAGTTCGCCGTCGCCGCAGCCGACGTCGAGCACGCGGGCGCCGGCCTCGACCATGTCGGCGACGACAAGCAAGTCAACGCGCGAGCCGCCCTGGCCGCGCGCGGCTTCCGCCATCGTAAGGTCGTGCTTCAGCCGCATGAGCATCAATTTACTCCCACGCCGTCCGGCGCCCGAGCGTGCATCATTTCCGCGCCGGCGGCAGGCTGCGCGCCCTCGCCGCCCCTTCCAGGAAACCGCGCACGATCGCAAACAATTCCGGCTCGTCGAGCAGGAATGCGTCGTGCCCCTTGTCGGTCGTGATTTCCGCAAAAGAGACGCGCGCGCCGGCGGCATTGAGTGCGTGCACGATGGCGCGTGATTCCTGCGTCGGGAACAGCCAGTCGCTGGTGAACGAGATCACGCAGAAGCGCGTCGGTGTGCCCAGGAACCCATTGGCGACCACGCCGTCATAGTCGGCAGCCAGATCGAAATAGTCCATGGCCCGCGTCAGATAGAGATAGGAATTGGCGTCAAAGCGCTCGACGAACGTGATGCCCTGATGCCGCAGGTACAACTCGACCTGAAAATCGGCGTCGAACGAGAATGTCGGGTTGTCGCGGTCCTGGAAACGGCGTCCGAATTTCCGGTGCAAGGCGGCATCGGACAAATAAGTAATGTGCGCACCCATGCGCGCGACGGCGAGGCCGCGCCGGGGATTGATGCCCTCGACGAAATAGCGCCCGCCGCGCCAATCCGGATCCGCCATGACCGCCTGCCGGCCGACCTCATGGAAGGCGATGTTCTGCGCCGAATGTCGGGTGGCGGCCGCGATCGGCAGCGCGGCAAAGACCCGCTGGGGATAGCTCGCCGCCCATTGCAGGACCTGCATGCCGCCCATCGATCCGCCGGCGACCGCGAACAGCGAGTCGATGCCCAGATAGTCGAGCAACATCGCCTGCGCGCGTACCATGTCGCGCACGGTGATGACCGGAAAATCGAGGCCATAGGGCATACCGGTCGCCGGATTGGTCGAGGCGGGGCCGGAGGAGCCCATGCAGCCGCCGACCACGTTCGGGCAGATGACAAAATAGCGGTCGGTGTCGATGGGCCGGCCGGGTCCCACCATGGTCTCCCACCAGCCCGGCTTGCCGGTGACCGGATGGTCGTTGACGGCGTGCTGATCGCCGGTCAGCGCATGGCAGACCAGAACGGCATTGCTGCGCTCGGCGTTCAGCTTGCCGTAGGTCTGGTAAGCGATCTGTAACGGCCCGAAGTCTATCCCGGCATCCAACCGCAGCGGATTATTCGCCGGAAAACGCACGATCAGCGAATGCGGATGATCCGCCTCGCGCCTGCGGTCGGCCAAATCGAGGGTCGCGCCCAGCTCTGCCATAATGCTTCCCGAACTCTGGCAGTTACCCAAACAGCAGTCAAAACGGCGTAAATAGGCTGCCGGCCGGGGGAGTCAATGTTTTCTTTGATTTCCCGCCTTATGGCACCTATCAATCGAGCCGTTCGCCGGGCCTGACCATGCCAAAAGAGCCGCACCAGCAAGATTTTTCTCTCGCCGACCTGCGCCGCGACATCGATCGCATCGATGAAGCCATGCATGCGCTGCTGATCGAGCGCGGTGAGATCATTGATCGGTTAATCGCGGTCAAAAAGACCCAGGAATCCGGCTCGGCGTTCCGGCCGGCGCGCGAAGCCGACATGATGCGCCGGCTTGTGCAGCGCCACCACGGCAATTTGCCGCTCGACACGGTCGAGAGCATTTGGCGTGTGATCATTGCGACCTTCACTTACGTGCAGGCGCCCTTCTCTGCCCATGCCGACCTTTCCGCCGGCGATGCGTTGATGCGCGATTCCGCCCGCTTTCATTTCGGCTTTACGGTGCCGCTGGTGCCGCATGTGGGGGCGGCGAGCGTCGTGGAGGCGGTGACGGAATCGACCGGTGATCTTGGCCTGGTGCCGGCGTTCGCCATCGCGGGCGCGGGCCCATGGTGGACTGCGTTGGAGTTCGACACCGCCCCAAAGATCATCGCCCGACTGCCCTTTGTCGAACGCGCCGACCACCCAGCTGGTCTCCCCGTTTTCGTCATCTCACGCGTGGCCGCCGACGCCATGGTAACGGAGACGGAGGTGTGGAGCATGCGCGTCTCCGGCTGGAGTGCGATGTCGGTCGACAGCCTGGCCGGGCTTGCCGACGCGATCGCGGTTCCCGATCGCGCCTTTGATGGCGCGGCTTTGCTGATCTCGGTCGCCCGCGGCGGCATCGACGCCGTCGCTGAGGCCTTGCGCGGCACCGGCGCTTCCATTCGCTCGAAGGCTCTCGTCGGCAGCCATGCGAGCCGCTATACGGTGCCCTCCAAATAAAGAACTCCCTATCGAGGGAGCGACGAGAGAACAACGATGAGCGTGTATCCCCAACCGCGTGCCGGCGTGCTCGACATCGAGCCGTACGTCCCGGGCAAAAGCAGCGCCCCCGGCGTAGCGAAGGTCTTCAAGCTGTCGTCCAACGAGACGCCGCTTGGGCCGAGCCCGCACGCCATCGAGGCGTACAAAAAGGTCGCGGCGCATCTGGAAGATTACCCCGACGGCGCGGCGTCGGCGCTGCGCGAGGCGATCGGCCGCGCCTTTGGGCTTGATCCCGCCCGTATTGTCTGCGGCGCCGGGTCCGACGATTTGTTGAACCTGCTGGCGCGCGCCTACCTGGCAGACGGCGACGAGGCGATCCACACCACGCACGGCTTTCTGGTTTATCCGATCGCGACGCTCGGCACCGGAGCGAAACCGGTGATCGCGCCGGAAACGAACTATACCGCGAGCGTGGATGCGATCTTGGCAGCGGTGACGAAGAAGACAAAGATCGTCTTTGTCGCCAATCCGAACAATCCGACGGGCACCTACGTCTCCTTCGATGAGATCAAGCGGCTGCATCACAGCCTGCCGCCGCAGGTGCTGCTCGTGCTGGACGCTGCCTACGCCGAATATGTGCGGCGCAACGATTACGAATCCGGCATTGAGCTCGTCGCCACGAGCGACAATGTTGTCATGACCCGTACCTTCTCCAAAATTCACGGCCTCGCCGCCTTGCGTCTGGGTTGGATGTTTGGTCCGACCCACATCGTCGCCGCGGTCAACCGAATTCGCGGTCCGTTCAACGTCAATGGGCCGGCGATTGCCGCCGGCATCGCGGCGATCGAAGATCACGCACACCAGGAGCGTGCGCGTGAGCACAACGATCGCTGGCTCGCTTGGCTGACGCAGGAATTCGAAGAGCTCGGACTCGAGGTGACCCCGAGCGTCGCCAATTTCCTGCTCATCCATTTCCCGGAGGCGAAGGGACGTTCCGCTAAGGACGCCGACGCGTTCCTCACCGCGCGCGGACTCATTCTGCGTCAAGTCAGCGGCTACAAGCTGCCGAATGCGCTGCGAATGAGTGTCGGCACCGAAGAAGCGAACCGGCTCGTGGTCGCCGCGCTGAAGGAATTTTTGGGCAAATGATGCCAATGACAATGGCGCGCAGAACCACCCAGACAAGGAATTCAGCGTGAGCCGGCCGGCGCCGTTATACAACCGCCTCGCTTTGATCGGCGTCGGCCTGATCGGCTCGTCGATTGCCCGCGCGGCGCGGGCGCAGGGAACGGTGCGCGAGATCGTGGCGACTGCCCGCTCCGCCGCGACGCGCCAGCGTGTCGCCGAGCTTGGCCTTGCCGATCAGGTCGTGGAAAGCAGCGCCGCCGCCGTCGCCGGCGCCGATCTCGTGATCGTATGCGTGCCGGTCGGCGCCTGCGGCGAAGTCGCCGCCGAGATCGGACCGCATCTGATGCGCGGCGCGACTGTTTCGGATGTCGGCTCGGTCAAGGGCGCGGTCGTGCGCGACATGGCTCCGCACCTGCCCGATGGCATTCATTTTGTCCCGGCGCATCCGGTGGCCGGCACGGAGAATTCCGGCCCCGATGCCGGCTTCGCGACATTGTTCGTGGGACGATGGTGCATCCTGACGCCGCCCGAAGGCGCCGATGCCGCCGCAGTCGAAAAGCTCGCGGCTTTCTGGAGCGCTTTGGGCGCCAACGTCGAGTCCATGCCGGCAGCGCATCACGACCTCGTGCTGGCGATCACCAGTCATCTGCCGCATCTCATCGCCTATACGATCGTCGGCACGGCCGACGAGCTTGCCGAAGTGACGCGCTCGGAAGTGCTGAAATTCTCCGCCGGCGGCTTTCGCGATTTCACCCGGATCGCCGCGTCTGACCCGATCATGTGGCGCGACGTGTTCCTCGCCAACAAGGACGCGGTATTGGAGATGCTCGGCACCTTCAACGAGGATTTGTCGCAACTCACGCGCGCCATTCGCCGCGGCGACGGCGACGCGCTGTTTGCCCATTTCACCCGCACGCGCGCGATCCGGCGCGGCATCGTTCAGATCGGGCAGGATTCGCCCGCTCCGGATTTCGGCCGGCCGCATCCCGATCTGCCGCTCGAGCCGTTGCCGCGCCCCTATGCGGGTTCGGACGAAAGCTGAAATAGCGCAGCCTAATTGCCGCGCGCGCGCACTGTCAGCGCTTCGGTCACCGCGCCGCGCAAGGTCGCGACCGAGAACGGCTTCGAGATCACATCGTGAATGATGGCATCGAGGCCGTGAGCGCGCTCGCGCTGATCCGCATAGCCGGTCATCAACAGAATGGTCAGCGCGGGATGATCGCGCGCCGCCGCGAGCGCCAACGCGATGCCGTCCATGATCGGCATGCGGATGTCCGTCAGCAAGAGATCGAAGCCTCCGTCCGCGCGCGAGATAACGTCGAGCGCCTCTCCTCCGTCGGATGCGGTCATGACCTCATGGCCGTCCATTGTCAGCGCGCGCGCGCAAAGCGCGCGGAGTGGCTCTTCGTCCTCGGCTATGAGAATGCGTGCCATGGTATATCAGCGGTTTGCGGCGACCAGATCGCGGCGGTTGACAAAACGAACGACGACATCGCGTGCATCGGCGGGCGGCGATGCCAGGCGGGTCCGAAAGCCAACGCCCTCGCCCGGCGGCAGCGAGGCGCGCACCGGGACCGCGGTCCAGGAATAAATCTCGTGCTGCGCCGCGTTGCGCAGGATGAATTTGAGGCGCGGCACGTCTTCGTTCTTGCGGGTGGTGTTAACGACATTGCCTTCGACCACCAGGATCGGAACCCCTTCATGCTGCTCTGTGACGGTCGCCACATTATCAAAGACGAGACCGCGCAAGTTCACGGATAGGCCGAGCAAGGAATAGAAGGATGCGGTCTGGGGAAGCGCGCGCACCACGTCGCTGCGCCAGCCGACGAGGATAGTGTCGAGCAACGCAAGCGCCAGAATCCCGGTTTGCAGACGGGAGAGCGGCCAGCGTAGTGATCCGCGCTTCGCGCGCAACCGTCGCGCCGCGACGCTCTCGATATCCTGGGCGCCACCGGACTCTTCCGGTTCGGGCACATGAACGCGGCGGTCGCGCCCGGCGCGCGGCCGCTCCTCGTCGAGATCGATCGGGACAATCGGAGGCGCTTCGACTTCATCGGAATAGCCCCGTTCGATTTGCTCCACCGGCTCGCCGTCTCGGCCAAACGCGGTTGCCGGCGCGGTAGAAGCTTGCTCGTCCGTAGCGCGCCGGAACGGCTCCAGTCGGGCGCTTGCAAGCTCGTCCGCAGCGCGGTCGACAGCGTCTTCCGCCCCGTCGGTCGGAACATCCCGCTCAGGTGCGAGGGCGGCAGCCGCATGCATAAGCTTGTCGGCGTGGCTAGGTTCCGCGTGCCAGATCGTTCGGCAGCGGACGCAGCGGACCTGCCGCCCGTTCGGGGACAGGCTTGCCAGATTCACATCATAGGACGTGGCGCAGGACGGGCAGACAATCAGCATCGGCGAATCATGGCGCGTCAGACTTCGCCAAGACACTACCGCCGATCCGTTAACGAATTGGAAACCATGCGGCCCGGCGCGGGGACCGTGCTATGAGGGTCGAGGGGCGCCGCGAATCGGCCGCGGCCGTCGTTTATGATTTGGAGGCTTCGGAGGACGGCGGGTGATCCGGTTCGAGAATGTCGGCTTGCGCTATGGGCTCGGCCCCGAGGTGCTGCGCGACCTCAATTTTGGGATCAATGGGCAATCCTTCCAGTTCCTCACGGGCCCGTCGGGTGCCGGCAAGACCTCGCTGCTACGGTTGATGCTATTGTCGCTGCGGCCGACCCGCGGCCTGATCAGCATGTTCGATCATGATACGGTCACCTTGAGCAAGGATGGCCGCGCCAATCTGCGCCGCAGGATCGGTATCGTCTTTCAGGATTTCCGGCTGCTCGACCACCTGACGACCTACGAGAATGTAGCCCTGCCGCTGCGCGTTCTGGGCAAGGAAGAGGCAGATTACCGGGCCGAAGTCGTCGAATTGCTGCAATGGGTCGGGCTCGGCGATCGCATGGGCGCCTTGCCGCCAATCCTCTCCGGCGGGGAAAAGCAACGCGCCGCGATCGCGCGCGCCGTGATTGCGCGCCCGCAACTCCTGCTCGCCGACGAGCCGACCGGCAACGTCGATCCCAATCTCGGTCAACGGCTGCTGCGACTCTTCATCGAACTCAACAAATCCGGAACGGCGGTCATCATCGCCACGCACGACATCGCCCTGATGGATGAGTACGACGCTCGCCGGCTGGTCCTGCACGAAGGTCGCCTGCATGTCTACGACTGAACCGGTCGAAGTCATCGCGGAGCCGTGGGACGAGTTCGACGCGCCGCCCTCGGTCGTGCGGAGCCTGCCGGGCACCGCCCCGATCGTGCCTAAGGATTCGATCGCCGGGCGCTCGCTCACGGCGGTCGTTGCCATCATGACGTTCCTCGCCTCGCTCACGACCGGGGTCGCCATGCTGGTCGTGAGCGCGGCGAGCGACTGGCAATCGGAGGTGAGCCGCGAGGTCACCATCCAGGTGCGGCCAGTGCCGGGACGCAACATCGACGCCGACGTGCGCGCAGCGTCCGATATCGCGCGCGCGACGCCGGGCATTGCCGATATACGGGCATTCACCAAGGATGAATCCGCGCGGCTGGTCGAGCCATGGCTGGGCAGCGGACTCTCGCTCGACGACCTGCCGATCCCACGCCTGATTGTCGTGAAGATCGCCACCGGAACGCGGCCCGACTTCGCGGCGCTAAGCCAAGCGCTCGCAGCGCGGGTCCCGACATCGAGCCTGGACGATCATCGCCGGTGGATCGACCGGATGCGCACCATGGCGGAAACGGCGGTTTTCGCCTGCATCGCGGTCATGGCCCTGGTGTGGGCGGTAACCGTGCTTTCGGTGACTTTTGCCACGCGCGGTACCATGGCCACCAACCGCCCGATTGTCGAAGTGCTGCATTATGTCGGCGCCACCGACAGCTTCATTTCCCATCAATTCCAGCGGCATTTCCTCATCCTTGGCTTCAAGGGCGGCGCCATCGGCGGCGGTGTGGCCATTCTCTTGTTCGCACTACTGGAAGTGGCCAAAACTTGGTTCGCCGGAACGGTCGCGGGCGATGAAATCGCCGGCTTGTTCGGTAATCTTTCCATCGGCGTAGCTGGCTATCTGGCGATTCTGCTGCAAATTGTATTCATGGCTTTGGTGACGGCATTCGCGTCGCGCCGGACCGTCAACCGCACACTCCGGTCCATCGACTGAAAAGTCGATCTTGCGACCGGTTGCTGCGGCAGGCGGCCGGCGTAAAATGGCGATGGAGCCGTAACGATACTGGGCGCGGGGGGACGCGCGCGGCGATGCTCAGTCTAAGTGGCGCAGTCAGAAGGCGACGATTCAGCTCGATCTTTAGCAAGCTCGTTCTGCTCGTACTCGTCGCGCTTGGTCTCGGCTTTTTCGCCTTCCTTTGGCTATTGCCGGACGAGGAAGTCGTGCTCGACCGCAATGCCGACGGTATCGTTGTGCTGACCGGCGGAACATCTCGCGTCGCCGACGCATTGGAGCTCCTCGCCGCCGGCCGCGGCAAGCGGCTATTGATCAGCGGCGTCAATCCCGGAACGACAACCTCCGATATCGCGCACCAGGCCGCGGGTTACGACAAGCTCCTCAAGTGCTGCGTCGATCTCGATTATTCAGCCATCAATACCCTCGGCAATGCCGTGGAGACGCGCCGCTGGGCGATCGATCGTGGCTTTCATTCGCTGGTGATCGTCACGTCGTCCTATCACATGCCGCGCGCGCTCGCCGAGATTTCCCACCAGCTTCCGGACGTTACGCTTATTCCCTTTCCCGTCGTCTCCGATCGGCTGCGGCTGGAACCGTGGTGGTCGAACGGCGCGACCACGCGGCTGGTCCTTTCTGAATATTTCAAATACCTGTACGCCCATCTGCGCATGCGCTTTGACAGCGCGACCGCCGAGACCGAGAGCGTGCAGCTTGCCGGCTTGCGGCCGCCCAAACACGTCCAGTAATTCGGGTAACCTGTGTCCTCCTCCGATACCGCAATCGTCGCGCGTTCGCTGATTTTCAACGCGCTGTTCTACGTCAACATCACCATCCGCATGATCGTGGCGCTGCCGACGATTTTGCTGCCCTATTCGTTCTTGCACGGCGTCTTGCGCCGCTATGCCAGCAGCACCTTGTGGTTTCTGCGCGTCGTGTGCGGTACGAAGGTCGAATGGCGCGGGCGCGAAAAACTCCCCGCCGGACCCTGCATCGTTGCCTGCAAGCACCAATCGCTGTGGGAGACGTTTGCGCTGTTCATGCTGCTGCCCGATCCGACCTATGTGCTCAAGCGCGAGCTGATGTGGCTGCCCTTGTTCGGCTGGCTCGCGACCAAGGCGCGGATGATCCCGATCGACCGCGGCTCGCACACCAAGGCGCTCGCCAGCATGACCGCGGCGGCGCGGCGGGAGGCCGCGCGTGGCCGGCAAATCGTGATCTTTCCGGAGGGCACGCGGCGTCCGCCGGGCGCAAAGCCCCGCTACTTGCCGGGCGTCGCCTTCCTTTATGCCGAGCTTGGGCTGCCCTGCGTACCGATCGCGCTCAATTCCGGACTGTTCTGGCCACGCCGCTCGCTGCGGCGCCATCCGGGGACCGTCCTAGTCGAAGTGCTCGATCCAATCCCGCCGGGGCTGGAGAAACGGGAATTCCTGGTGCGCTTGCAGAACGCCACCGAACAAGCAACCGCCCGGCTTGTCGCGGAAGGCGAGCGCTCAGCTCACGGCTGATTGCTGCCCCTTGAGCCGTTCGGCGATCAAATGCAGATCGGTCTCGCGATAGCCAAGCGCTTCCAGCGCCTGCACAGTTTCCAGCACATAGTCGCGATTGGGACCCGAGCGACCATGACCCTGCCGGACGTGATGCACGCACTCCGCAAGCGTCAGCCGCCCGGCATATTGCACATGGCTGCGGTCGACGATGAAGCACAGCGCCCGTACCTGCTGCCGCGCTTCCTCCTCGAGCTCGATCCGCCGCATCGTTTCCACATAGACTGTCGTCACCTGTTCGCGCCCGCGCAGATAGGCGACGGTCTCCTCACGCACGGCGGCTGCGACCCGAAAGGCAATGCCGCGGCACATGCCGCCGCGGTCGAGCCCCAGCACCAGGCCGGGCCGCTCCGGCGTGCCGCGATGCACGAAAGAATAAACGCACAGCGCGCGGTGCAGGCCGATGAGGCGCGCCGGCACGCGTTCGACGAAGTCGAAGCCCGGATTCCACATCAACGACCCGTAGCCGAAGACCCAGAGATCTTCGGGGTTATGCCTGTCCAGCAATTCCTTCACTGCCTCTGGTCCCCGACGGCACGCGCTCCAGCCATTCGCTTCATCCAAAACGGCAAAATCCGTCCCATAACGTCCTGCATTTGCGCTAAAACCCCACCGTGGCGCCGCCAAGGCGGCGAAAACTCTGTATCGGAACAAATTGGTCTTTGAAACGCCGCACTCGGCAGGCGAAGGAGAAACCATGCCGGGCCAGTCCCCCCTCAGCATGATGCGACCACCGGAGCAGCGCGCGCGGGGAACGTCACGCGCGCGCACGGTACCGCCCCGACGCTGGACCATCTGGGCGCCAGTGGCGGCCGTCATTCTACTAGCAGCACTCTGGAGCGGGCTCTGGTACGTCTCCGCTTCCGTCGCTGACCGCGCACTCAGCGGTTGGGTTGAGCGCGAAGCGGCGGCGGGCCGGGCTTATTCGTGCGGTTCAGAAACGATCGGCGGGTTTCCGTTCGACGTCAGGGCGCGATGCACCGACGTGACCGCGGAAATCAAGAATAGCCAACCGCCGTACTCGATCGGCGCGAAGGCGCTCGATTTTGTTGCCGAGGTCTATCGCCCGACTCGGCTGGTCGGCGAATTGAGCGGACCGCTAACGATCGCGACGACCGGTCAACCGCCGAGCCTGACCGCGGACTGGACGAGCGCGCGCCTCGTGGTGAGCGGCGTGCCGCCCTATCCCGATACTCTTTCGATCGAACTTAGCGCCCCACACCTCGATCGCGCCGGTGGCGGCGAGAGCCTGTTCAACGCCAAGCGCGCGGACTTTCATGGACGCATTGCGGAAGGCTCGCCGCGCGATCATCCGGTGGTGGACATCACGCTGCATCTGGCAGGCGCGTCCGCGAGTTTTCATCCGTTGCTCGGGCAACCGGTCGACGGCGATATCAATGCGATCGTCCATGGTTTGACGGATATGTCGCCAAAGCCTTGGGCCGACCGGATGCGCGAAATCCAAGCGGCCGGCGGGGGCATCGAGATCAAATCATTTCGCCTCACGCAGACCAATGCCGTCGTGGTTGGTGCCGGAACGCTCGGGCTCAGTCCGGAGGGCAAGCTCAACGGCGTGGTGCGTGTCGCCATCGTCGGCATCGAGCAGATCGTTCCTTTGCTCGGCATCGACCGGATGATCGGACAAGGCATCGATCAATTGTCCGGCAGCAGCGGGACGCTCGACCGGCTGGTGCCTGGGTTGAGCGAGACCCTTCGCGAGACCGCGAATGCGAGCGTGATCGAGAACCTCAAGAAAATGGGCGAACCGACCGCGATCGACAATCGGCCCGCGATCCTGCTGCCGCTGCGTTTCGTCAACGGCGCGATTTATCTCGGCATGTTGCGCGTCGGCCAGGCGCCGGCGCTATTCTAGAGCGCCGGAACCTGACCACTCATATCGCCGCTGTCTCGCCGGCGATTAGTTGTCCGAAAAAGCGCTATCCGAAGCGGAACGCCAATTCGACGGCCCCCATGACGACGTCCTTGAGGGTCCGCTTGCCGGCATCGTCGCCGGCCGCGCCGACCACGACGTGGAGCGGCAACAAATGCTCTTCGCGCGGATGAGCATCGCGCGCCGAGGGCGCCTTATCCCACGAGGCCAGCGCTGACGCCCGCAACTCCGGAGGAGCCTTGGTCAGAACCTCCTCCAGCCAATCGTCGAAACGTTGGGAGCCCTCGTCCGCGCCTCGGCCATTGGCGCCGCGACGCATGCTGGCCATCAGGGTGCGCATGTTGTGGTAGGTCATGCCGCTGCCGATGATGAGCACGCCCTCGTCGCGCAGCGGCGCCAAAGCCTCCCCGATGCGCAGGTGCGCGGCCGCGTCCATATTGGCCAGCAGCGACACTTGCACGATGGGCACATTGGCGTTTGGGAAGGCGACTTTCAGCGGGATGAAAACGCCGTGATCGAAGCCCCGCTCATGGTCGTATTTCCACGGAATGCCGGCCGCCTCGAGCAACTCTGCGACGCGGGTGGACACCTCCGGCGCTCCAGGCGCGGGGAATTTGATCTCATAGGTGTTCGGCGGAAAGCCGTAATAGTCGTAAAGGAGCGCGGGAGCCGGATTGTTCTGAATGGTAACGACGGGCTCTTCCCAATGACCGGAAATGACCACGAGCGCTTTTGGCGGCGAGGACCCTGCTTCTTCGGGTACATGACGCAGATAATCGGCCATCCGTGCCCAGGTATCGGGCGGATCCCAATCCATGAAGAAACACGGCCCACCGCCATGCGGGATGAAAAGCGTCGGCAATCTGGTCATGTCTGATCCTGAACGAGAAGGTTTTTGGCTGCGCCCCGGCGCCGCATCGGTGTTTTGACCGACCAAACAGTTAGGTAGCGACAGGCGGTCGCACCAGTGGCGGTCGTTCATGGCGACCATGATTTAGAGGACGAACGCTTCAACGCTTGGTTGCAGCGTGCCAGCCAACCGAAGCATCCGGGATGGAGTCGGTGGAAGCGAAATACGGCTTCAGATCGAGGAGCGGCGTGCCATCGACACAATCGAGCCCGACCACCGAAAGTTCGTTGCCGTGAGTATTAACCAGCCGCACGACCGAAACCGCAATCGGGTTGGGCCGCACCGGCGAGCGGAGCGCAAATGTGCCACGGCGCTCCGGATAGTGATGCGGCGCTTGGATCACGAGATCGCGACGCGCCCGGTCCATCCAATAGAGGACGACGACGTGGCTGACGGTATCGAGGCCCTGCAAGCCTTGCGCCCAGCGCGGATCGACCACAATGGTGCAGACGGTCTCGCCGCTTTCGCGGGGGTTCTTCGGGCAATCCTCCCGGCGTTTCCAGGGCGTGCGGATTTGCCCGATGAAATAGAGGGCAGCATCGAACTTTTCCGGCAGTTCGACGGCGATTTCGCCCTCGCGTAAGTCGAATGATACCTTTTCGGAATAGGCTTCGGTCATTGCCGCCCTTCTCGCATGCAAGTGCGTGCGCGGCCAGTCCTCGCCTTCTCCACGCTCCGCCCTCTCACAAGCGCCAAGTGTGGGCTCCCTCCCAAGGGGACTTGCCTACTTAATCGCATAAAGATATCTTTATGTCGGAGTTAGACACGCACGATACCTATGACCGGCGCTCAACTGACCTTTCCCACGCTGACCGGCACCCTCAAGGCCGCGGCCGAACCAACGCGGCTACGGCTCTTGATGCTGATCAGCGAAGCCGAGCTGACGGTTACCGATCTGACCGCCATCCTGCGGCAATCGCAACCCCGCCTCTCGCGCCATTTGCGGCTGCTGGCCGAAGCGGGTTTGGTCGAGCGTCACCGCGAAGGATCGTGGGCCTTTTTTCGCCTGGGCGAGACCGGCGGCACCGCCGATATCGCACGCGCCTTGATCGCCCGGCTCGATCCGAACGATCCCGTCATCGCACGCGACCGCGAACGGCTTGCTGCGGTGCGAGCCGCGCGCGCGGCAGCCGCACAGAATTATTTCCGCCGGCACGCGGCCGAATGGGACCGTATCCGCAGACTACACATCGCCGACACCGCCGTCGAAGAAGCGATCCGCGCGGCGCTTGCCGACCAGCCGATCCGGTCGCTGCTCGATCTCGGTACCGGCACCGGACGCATGCTCGAACTTTTCGCCGGCGACATCGACCGCGGCCTGGGTCTCGACCTATCACTCGACATGCTGGCGCTTGCACGCGCCCGGCTGGATCGTGTCGGATTGAAACACTGCACCGTGCGTCACGGCGATATCTACGATCTGGCGCTGCCACGCGACACGTTTGACGTGGTCATCATTCACCAGGTGCTGCACTTCCTCGACGACAGCGCCCGCGCGCTGCGCGAGGCGGCGCGCGTGTTGCGGCCGGGCGGCCGCCTTTTGGTGATCGACTTCGCGCCGCACGATCTGGAATTCCTGCGCGACGAGCATGCGCATCGCCGTCTCGGATTTGCCGCCGAGACGGTGACGCAATGGCTCGAAGCCGCCGGTCTCGATCTTGTTCGCCAACAAACATTGGCACCGGGACCGGAGGGCAAGATCGCGGTCTCGCTGTGGCTCGCCCGCGATCCGCGCATGATCGTCGCTTCACCGGCAACACGTGAGGTCGCTTGATGAATAGCATCCGCAGTCGCCGCTTCACCGATACCGACAGCGCACCGCCAATCCGCGTCTCGTTTGAATTCTTCCCGCCGAAGACCGCGGAAATGGAAAAGACGCTGTGGGAGGCGATCGCGCGGCTCGCGCCTCTGCAGCCGAATTTCGTTTCGGTGACCTACGGCGCCGGCGGCTCGACCCGCGAGCGCACCCATGCGACCGTCAAGCGCATCATCGCCGAGACGATGCTGACGCCTGCGGCACATCTGACCTGCGTCGCGGCGACCCGTCCGGAGGTCGACGCGGTGATCGAAGCTTACGCGCAGGCCGGCGTGCGCCATATCGTGGCGCTGCGCGGCGATCCGGTCGGCGGCATCGGCGAGCGGTTTGCGCCGCATCCCGCCGGCTATCGCAATGCCGCCGATCTCGTGACCGGCATCAAGCGCATTGCCGACATCGAAGTGTCCGTCTCGGCCTATCCGGAAAAGCATCCGGACAGCGCCGACGTTGCCGCCGATATCGATATGCTCAAGGCCAAGGTCGATGCCGGCGCGAGCCGCGCCATCACACAATTCTTTTTCGAGAACGGCCTTTATTTCCGCTATCTCGACCGCGTGCGCAAAAGCGGCATCGATATCCCGATCGTGCCAGGCATCTTGCCGGTGCAAAACTTCACGCAGACCAAGAACTTCGCGGCCCGCACCGGCGCTTCGGTGCCCAAGTGGCTGGCGCACCGCTTCGACGGCCTCGATAACGATCCGACGACGCGCAAGCTGATCGCTGCCGCTGTCGCCGCCGAGCAGGTGCTCGATCTGGTTGACCAAGGCGTGACGGATTTCCACTTCTACACCATGAACCGCGCCGAGCTCGTTTATGCGATCTGCCACCTTTTGGGACTGCGTCCCGGCGATCGTGAGCAGGCGCGCTCACAACTCTCCCCCGAGATTGAACGGGCGTAATTCATGACAGTCCGGCCAGATAAGGAGACGACCCTGCGCGGCCTCGCCGCCGAGCGCATTCTGGTGCTCGACGGCGCAATGGGCACGATGATTCAGGCGCTCGGTCTCGACGAGCGAGGCTATCGGGGGGCACGGTTCGATGCCTGGAACCGCGAGGTGCGCGGCAACAACGATCTGCTGAATTTGAGCCGTCCCGACTCGGTTCGCGCCATTCACCTCGCCTATTTCCGCGCCGGCGCGGACATTGTCTCGACCAACACTTTCTCCTCGACCCATATCGCGCAGGCCGATTACGGCATGGGCGAGATCGCCTACGAGCTCAATCTCGAAGGCGCAAGGCTTGCGCGCGATGCGGCGCAGGTCGCCCAGGACGAAGATGGCCGTCCGCGTTTCGTTGCCGGCGCCATCGGTCCGACCAACCGCACCGCCTCGATCTCCCCTGATGTGCTCAATCCGAGCTTTCGCGCCATCACCTTCGATCAGTTGCGCGTCGCTTACGCCGAGCAAGTACGCGGGCTGATCGAAGGCGGCGTCGATATCCTGCTCATCGAGACCATCTTCGATACGCTCAACGCCAAGGCGGCGATCTTCGCTTGCGCGAACGTCATCGAAGAGCTGGGCGTCCGTCTGCCGATCATGATGTCCGGCACGATCACCGACCGGTCCGGGCGCTTGCTCTCCGGACAAACGCCGGAGGCATTCTGGAATTCGATCGCGCATGCCGCGCCGTTGTCGGTCGGCTTGAACTGCGCACTCGGCGCTAAGCAGATGCGCGCGCACATCGCCGAGCTTGGCCGCGTCGCCGACACGCTCATTTGCGCCTACCCGAATGCCGGATTGCCGAACGAGTTCGGTCATTACGACGAGAGCCCGGCGATGATGGCCGAGCAGATGAGCGAGTTCGCTTCTTCCGGCATCGTCAACATTGTCGGCGGCTGCTGCGGCACGACGCCCGATCACATCCGCGCCATCGCCGCCGCCGTGGCCGGCAAAAAGCCGCGGCAGATTCCGAGCGTGCCGCAACACCTGCGTCTATCCGGGCTTGAAGCGTTCACGCTTACGCCGGAAATCCCCTTCGTCAATGTCGGCGAACGCACCAATGTCACCGGCTCGGCGCGCTTTCGCAAGCTCATTACCGCCGGCGACTACAGTGCAGCGCTCGCCGTGGCCCGCGATCAGGTGGAGAACGGCGCGCAAATCCTCGACGTCAATATGGACGAGGGCCTGCTCGATTCCGAAAAAGCGATGACGACGTTCCTTAATTTGATCGCGGCGGAGCCCGACATCGCGCGCGTCCCGCTGATGATCAATTCCTCGAAATTCTCCGTGATCGAGGCCGGCCTGAAATGCGCGCAAGGCAAACCGGTGGTGAATTCGATCTCGCTCAAAGAGGGCGAGGACGCGTTCATCCACCACGCCAAGCTGGTGCACCGCTACGGCGCCGCCGTGGTGGTGATGGCGTTCGATGAGGCGGGCCAGGCCGACACCTTCGAACGCAAGACGAAAATTGCCGCGCGCGCCTACGACATTCTGGTCAATCGCGTCGGCTTCCCGCCGCAAGATATCATTTTCGATCCGAACATCTTCGCGGTTGCAACCGGCATGGAGGAGCATAACGGCTACGGCGTCGCCTTCATCGAGGCGACGCGCTGGATGCGACAGAACTTGCCGCACGCGCACGTCTCCGGCGGTGTGTCGAACCTCTCCTTCTCCTTCCGCGGCAACGAGACCGTGCGCGAGGCAATGCACTCTGTGTTTCTCAAACACGCCATCGCCGCCGGCATGGATATGGGCATCGTCAATGCCGGGCAGATCGCAGTCTATGACGATCTCGATCCCGAGCTGCGCGAGGCGTGCGAAGACGTCGTGCTCAACCGCCGCGGCGACGCCGCCGAACGCTTGCTCGCGCTCGCCGAGCGGCACCGCGGTGCCGGCAAAGAAAAGAAGGAAGCCGATCTGTCCTGGCGCGAATGGCCGGTCGAGAAGCGCCTGACCCATTCGCTGGTGCACGGGATCACCGATTTCATCGCTTCCGACATGGAGGAAGCCAGGCTCAAGGCCCCTCGCCCGCTCGCGGTGATCGAAGGCCCGCTGATGGCCGGCATGAATGTCGTCGGCGATCTGTTCGGCTCGGGCCGCATGTTTCTGCCGCAGGTCGTCAAATCGGCGCGGGTCATGAAGCAGGCGGTTGCGCACCTGCTCCCTTACATGGAGCAGGATCGAGACGGCCGCACGCACGCCTCGTCCAACGGCAAAATCGTGCTCGCTACCGTCAAGGGCGACGTGCATGACATCGGCAAGAACATTGTCGGCGTCGTGCTCGCCTGCAACAACTACGACGTTGTCGACCTCGGCGTGATGGTGCCGGCGGAAAAGATCTTGCAGGCGGCTATCACCGAGCAGGCGGACATTATAGGGCTATCCGGCCTGATCACGCCGTCGCTCGACGAGATGTGTCATGTGGCGGCCGAACTGGAACGGCAAGGCTTTGACGTGCCGTTGCTGATCGGCGGCGCCACCACCAGCCGTGTCCACACGGCGGTAAAGATTCACCCCAATTACCGGCGCGGGCAGACGCTCTACGTCAACGACGCAAGTCGCGCCGTCGGCGTGGTGTCATCGCTGCTCTCGCGCGAGACGAGGGCGCATACCATCAACGAAGTGCGCGCCGAATATGCCCGCATCTCCGCGGCACATGCGCGCGGTGAAGAAGGCAAGCAGCGGCTGGCGCTGGCGGACGCGCGCGCCAACGCACTGCGGCTCAACTGGTCGGGCGACTATCGGCCGCCAGTGCCGCGACTGTCCGGCGCGCAGCAGCTGACGGACATTCCGCTCGCGGAGTTGATCGACTTCATCGACTGGACCCCGTTCTTCGCTACCTGGGAGCTCAACGGAAAATTTCCAGCCATCCTGAACGATCCGCAAGCCGGCGAAGCCGCGCGCAGCCTATTGGCGGACGCGCAGGCGATGCTGCGGCAGATCGTTTCGGAAAACTGGTTCACGGCGCGGGCGGTGATCGGATTATGGCCGGCGAACAGCGAAGGCGACGACATCCTCATCTTCGCCGATGAGGCGCGAAGCGTGCCGATGGCGGTGTTGCATACGCTGCGCCAACAGCTGCCGCGCCGCGAAGGCCGCGCCAACGTGGCGCTCGCCGATTTCGTGGCGCCGCGCGCAAGCGGGCTCGCCGACTATGTCGGCGCCTTCGTTGTCACGGCCGGGATCGGCGAGGAAAGTGTAGTCGATCGCTTCAAGCGCGCCAATGACGACTATTCCGCGATCATGGCCAAGGCGCTTGCCGACCGGCTGGCCGAAGCCTTGGCGGAATATCTGCATCAACGTGTACGCCGCGAGTTCTGGGCATACGCGGCCGATGAGAAGCTCGGCGGCCCGGAGTTGATCGCGGAAAAATATCGCGGCATCCGCCCCGCGCCCGGCTATCCCGCACAGCCCGATCACACCGAGAAGGCGACGCTGTTTGCCCTCCTCGACGGCGAGCGGCAGATCGGCGTGCGCCTCACCGAAAGCTTTGCGATGTGGCCCGGCGCATCCGTATCCGGCTTTTATTTCAGCCATCCGGAAAGCTACTATTTCGGTGTCGGCAAGATCGAGCGCGACCAGGTCGAAGACTATGCGACGCGCAAAAAGTGGACCTTCGAGCAAGCCGAAAAGTGGCTGGCACCGATCCTCAATTACGATCCGCTCGCCGCCGTGCGCAACGCCGCCGAGTAGCCAAGCCGTTGCTTCACGCGACGCGACGGACTTCGGGCCAGGCGGGCGCAAATAAAAACACCGGAGCGACAATCCGCTCCGGTGTTTCTTATTCTGTCATCGCCGTTGAACTCAGCGCCTAAGCTCGACCACTCTCGGAAGACCCCTCGTCCCTTGCTTCCGGATCGCGCTTTCGAAACTCAGAAGGCCCCCAGTAGGATTGCGCTCACAAAGACAAAAGCAGCGCATACCGCAAGCACATTGAGCTTCATCGCGATATCCACGCGTTAGACCTCCATCACAGTTTGGCAAGAAAGCACTAGCAGAAAAAGCGGCCTCTTTGAAGCGCGTTAATTGCTGCAACGCGGCGAAGATTTGTGCAGAGCAATTTCAGCAAAGTTATTGTTCTCAACCTCATGAGATGTGGAAGAAACTTTCAGATCACTAAAATGTTGCGCAAACGACATTGCGATTTTATGCGCGAGTGCCGAAAGGAAACGTGACGGCCTCATGACAGACGATCCTAAACAAACAAGTTCTCGTTTCGGAAATCCTCATTTGGAAGCCGCGGTCTGAAATCGGCAGCGAGCGCCTAGCAGTGCGGGCTTTCAATAAGGGCGAGAGGTCCGATCGGGCGCAAGACGGCGCGACGATATTTGATCGCGGCTCATCGCGATATTCGTCGTGACCCACTTTGAGGCGCGCGATCGAGGCTGAGATCGCACAGCGAGTTGCGGGTGATCGGCACGTCCAATCGGCAGGCCATCGAAAGCAACGATCCATCATGGTTAACACGTTCCTTCTTTCCACCGGAACAAACATCATTGAACAGTCCTTAACGGAACATCTCGCATTGTGCCGCGCATGTTGCGTGGCGTTCGGCTGTGGATTTTTGGCGCGATCGCTGGTGCGGCGTTGATCGCGCTCGCCGGCTGCGGGCACAATTTCTATTCCGGCGAGCGCGAAACGTGGCGGGGCGAGGCCGAAGTCGCCTGCCTGAATTCCGGGGCGATCAAGGAAAGTCCGGCGCGCGTGCGCATCTCGGCGATCAACGGGCCCGGCATATGCGGGGCTGACTACCCTATCCGGATATCGGCGCTCGGCGAGAGCGGACCACTCGGCTACAGCGACGAGCCGGTGCGCCCGCCGGCCGCGCTCTCCTCCGGCTCGGCGCCGCAGCATTGGCCTGTCGTCCAATCGAGCACCTTGCCTCCGAACGTCGCGTCAGGGCCGGCGCCGGAATACGGCCCGCCGCCGACCGCCGTTCCGCAGGGGCTCCCATCGCCGGCCGCTCCGGCTCAGCTTGGCCCGATGCGATCCGCAACGCCGGCGACACCGGGGCGGCCGATGTCGCTTTATGCGCCGGGCGTGCAGGATCCACACGAAGATGACGCCGCCTTTGAACCGGAGCCGCCGCACCCGTATGGCGGAACGTTGCCAGGACGGGGAAGCTCGCCGCCGGCGGCCAGCTACCCGCAGCGAAATTCCTCGCCCCCGTACACGCTGCACGAACCCGTGCCGCCCGGGGTCGAAGAGCATGTGCCGCTCGGCCCGCCGCGCGACCCGAGCGTGACGGCAACGGTCGGGCCGGTGGAGGTCAAGCCGGCGGCGACGCTCGCCTGCCCGCTCGTGTCGGCGCTCGACCAATGGATCGCCACGGCCGTGCAGCCCGCGGCGTTGCGCTGGTTCCATCAGCCGGTAGTGGAGATCAGACAAATATCGGCTTATTCATGCCGCGGCATGAACGGCAATCCGAACGCGCACATTTCCGAGCATGCTTTCGGCAACGCGCTCGACATCGCCAGCTTCGTGCTCGCCGACGGCCACAAGGTCACGGTGCAATACGGCTGGCGCGGCTCACCCGAGGAGCAGGCCTTTCTCCATGACGTGCAGCTCGCCGCCTGCAATGAATTCACCACCGTGCTGGCGCCGGGCGCCAACATCTATCACTACAATCACATCCACGTGGATCTGATGCGCCGTTACAGCGGCCGGCGCATATGCCAACCAGCCGCGATCCCCGGCGAAGTGGTCGCGGAGCGCGTGCGGGCGCAATATGCTTCACATGGCTACGGCGAGCCGAACACAACCGGCTCGATCTCCAAAAGGCTGAAGCGCGCGCTCGGCTTTTCCGGCGAAGACGACGATCATTTGCCACTCGCCGTACCGGGCGAAGACTAGGGCGCGCACTCACGCTTCGCCACAGGCCGCCGCTTAAGCGACCTCCGCCTCGTGGGAAGATGATTTGTGCCAGCGTACAGCTAGACCACGCGGAACAAAACCTCACGCAGACTTTGCGCTCATCGAGACTTAGTAGCAGGTGACGCCGGCCGCGCAGCGCCGAACCGCCCGCCGCTCCACCCTGCGGTGCACGCCTGCAACGCTGCCTGGCGTCAGCGGCCGCCCTACTCGCGCATCTGCTCTCTCTAAGGACAGCGTCAAACCTGTTTCTGGAGATCGCTGAAGCGAAACGGGTGCTGCGCAGAGCATTGCAGCTCCGACTAAAGTTGCCGCAATCAAGCTCATCTTTCTCATGGCGTTCTCCCGGTTTGCAGCATTCTTCACACCGAGAAAATTAGAAGATTTTGGCACGCTGTCTTTGATCTGTCAATGGTGTCAATTGGTCAATGGTGTCTTGGTCAATGGTGTCTTGGTCAATGGTGTCTTGGTCAATGCTGAGGTCAATCAAACCACGTTCATAGCGAGCACATGGAGCGCAACTTTTTTGCAACGGTATCTTTTGGATGACGCGATCCGGCGCGCCGCGCGCGCGATTTATCGGTTGCCCCATGCGGGGGCCAAAATTCGATCTCGAAGTTTGCGGCGAACTTGGCTCCGCTTTCGCGGAATGGTATTGCCAAGTCCTCGACAAACGGGATCTGTTCAACGAACGGACGTTCAGTTCCCCTTCGCGGCCTGCATGTGTGCGAGCAGCGCCGCGCTCGGCCAGCAATCGACTTTCAGTCCGTTGCGCTTCTGATAGTCCCCGACCGCGGCGCGCGTTTTCATTCCGGCCTTGCCGTCAATCTTGTCGTGATAATAGCCGCGCGCGGTGAGGATTTCCTGCATGCGGTCGAGATCGCGGGTCGGCAACAGCGCGAGCTTGCCCCACGGCGTCTCGAACGGCCGCGGATCGAGCATGCGGTCGCTGAGATGCCCGACATACAGCACGTAGAGATCTGAGAAATTGTATTCCTTGATCGCGAAATAATTCGCCGGCGCGAGAAAGGATGGGCCGAAAATGCTTTCCGGCTGCACCAGCGAGGCTGTCGCCGCCCGCTCGGCCGGCGAGAGCGTGCGCCCATAGGCCGGCACATAACCGCGCTTGAGCCATTCGTCGATGGTGAGCGTATTCTCCGGCACGCCAATGGTGCAGTCGACATTCGCCGGCGGATGCACCTCATAGGCCCAGTGCAGGCCGCGCTGCCAGCCCTTGTCGGCAAGTTGTTTTGCCGCCGAGGCGAGCGCGTCGGGCACCGAATTCCAGATGTCGGCGCGGCCGTCGCCGTCGAAATCGACCGCGTATTTCAGATAGTCCGAGGGCAGGAACTGCGTCAGCCCCATTGCGCCGGCCCACGAGCTTTTCATGTCGGCCAGCCGGATCTGTCCGTCCTGAGCGATTTTCATCGCGAGCAGGAATTCTTCGCGGAATTTGTCTTTGCGCTTGCCCAGATAGGCCTGCGTCGCCAACACGCGGATCGCGCTGCGCGTATCCTTGGCGCGGCCGTAGTCGGTTTCGCGGCCGAAGATAGCGAGCACGACGGTCGGATCGACGCCGAACTGGCGCTCGATGGTGCCCAATGCGGGCCGATACTGGTCATAGAGCTTGCGGCCTGTCGCCGCGAGCCCGCTGATCGCACTCTCTTTAATGTAATCCGCCGGCGTCTGCACGAATTCCGGCTGCCCAGCCTGCGGCTTTTCGGGCCGGCCCGGGATGACAAGGTCGGGCAAGCTCAAATCGGGCTCGAGGTCGCGCGTCGCTGCATCGAAAGTGGCCCGTGAGATGCCGAGCTGTTGTGCCTGCGGCCACAAGGATTGCAGGAAAGACTGGAACGCCGCGTCGGCGGCGCGTGCGCCGCGGGCGTCAACAAAAACGGCCAATAGGGCGCAAAAAAGCAGCGGGACGATTCGCATCGTCCCGCACTTTCACTGCAGTGGCGGCCGAATGCAATGCGTCAAGATGCTTTGGCCTGCGGCCGCTGCGGCACCGTGTTCTGGAAGCTCGGCCGCGCCGCGAGGCGGTCGTAATAGGCCGAGAGCGACTTCGCCGCCGCTATGGCGGCTGCGGATTCCGGAAAGTTCCTCAGGTAGGCGAGAATCGGCATCACGTTGATGTCGGCAAGCGTGAAGCTGTCGCCGGCCAGGAAGCCGCCTTTGGCGACCGCGCGATCCAGCAGTGCGATTTCCTTTTCGACCTGTGGCACGACCGCGTCGATCACGGTGCGATCCGGCTTGCCGTCGCTGCCCTTCGGAAAAATGTAGTTCAGCAGATACGAGCGCACCAACGTGCCGTCCATTTTTGTATTGACCAGCGACACCCACTGTTCGGTAAGCGCCGCATGGCGCGGTTCGGTCGGAATTAATCTTGGGCCTGGAAAGCTGAGATCGAGGTAAGTCGAGATCGCTTTCGACTCGCACAGTTCGAAATCGCCGTGACGCATCACCGGAACCTTGCCGAACGGGTGAATGGCGTCGACGTCCGGTGAATGTGGCAGCGATTGCTTGAGTTCGTAGGGGATTTGTTTTTCCTCGCAGACCATGCGGGCCACACGCGTATAAGTCGACGGCGCGGGACCGACGATTTCAACGACTGGCATGTTCGCCTCCGCTGCTCGTGGAAAATGCACGATTGCCGGACGTGTCATTGCGCCGAGCGCGACCCGGCCGCCGTGGAAATACTTTACCAACAGGTTAAGTTTAGACGCCGGGCGAAATCTGTCAAGCGGGCGAATTCAGCGAGCGCAATCAGCAGATCATCGCACCGCGACGATGAACAGCCGCGGAAACCGCAAAAGCACTTTGCCGTCGAACCGCGGCTTATAGGCGACCGCGATCTTTTCACCGTAAACGGCGAGGAATTGCTCGCGCGACTGCGCATCGAGCGCCGACAGGTAAGGTTGCAGGGCGGAGCCCTTGAACCATTCGACGATCGCCTGCGGCGCCGCCATCACGTGATTGTAGATGCTGTGCCAGATGTCGATGCGCGAACAAACCGGCCCGAGCAGGTTATAGTATTCCTCGGGCGAGGGCAGATCGCCCCTCGGCGCCGCTTTAATCCCTGGATTGTCCGCCCAGGGACCATTTGCCGCCACTTCGCGCTGCAGAACATGCGATGGCTCACGCGTATTGTCGGGCATCTGCACGGCCAGCACGCCGCCCGACGGTAGCGCCTCCAAGAGCCGCCGCAGCACGCGCGGATGATCTGGAATCCATTGGAAAGACGCATTGGCAAAAAGGAGATCGGTGCGCGGCGGAGCCGACCAGGACGCAATATCTGCCTCGAGGAATGTGCCTTGCGGCAGGCGCTCGCGCGCCTTGCGCAACATGTCCGGCGAGGAATTGAGACCGATTACTTCCGCTTCCGGGTAGCGTCCGACCAGAAGCTCGGTGGAATTGCCCGGACCGCAGCCGAGATCAAATACAAGTCGCGGATATCGCAGCGGCACTTGCGCCAAGAGATCGCGCGGCGGGCGCGTGCGTTCGTCCTCGAACTTCAGATATTGCCGCGCACTCCAATCTTCCATGACCTGCGTTCACCTCTCGCCTCGTGTACCATCGGCTGTTCATTCGGCCGGGCTGGCATGCGCGGGCAGCGCAATCGCTGCCTTGGCAGCCAATGCCTTCGAGCGATCCGCGCCGAGCAGCATGTACACCGCCGGCACCACGAACAGCGTGAATATCGTGCCGATCGAGAGGCCGGCGGCGATCACCAGACCCATCTGGAAACGCGACACGGCGCCGGCGCCGGCGGCGGTGATCAGCGGCGCGACGCCGAGCACCATGGCGGCGGTCGTCATCAAGATCGGACGCAGCCGGATCGAGGCGGCCTGCTCGATGGCTTCGCGCTTCGTGCGGCCGGCCGCCTGCAGATCGTTGGCGAATTGCACGATCAGAATGCCGTGCTTGGAGATCAGCCCCATCAGGGTGACCAGTCCGACCTCGGTATAGATATTGAGCGACGCGCCGCCGATGCCGACGCTGACAAAGATCAGCGCACCGGCGATCGACATCGGCACCGAGACGAGAATGATCACGGGATCGCGGAAGCTTTCGAACAAGGCGGCGAGCGCGAGGAAGATGATGATCAGGGCGAACCCGAAAGTGGTGACGAAGCCGCTCGTTTCCTGAACGTATTGCCGGCTCAAGCCGCCGTAGTCGACCGAGTAGTCGCGCGGCAGCGTGCGAGCAGCGAGGTCTTGCAAGTAGGCAAGCGCATCGCCTTGCGCGACACCGGGCATCGCCACACCCTGGATGGTCGCGCTGTTGAGTTGCTGAAAGTGGTTGAGCGATTCCGGCACCGTCTTGGTCGACACCGTCGCGATGGTCGATAACGGCACCAGCGTGCCGTCGGCCGCGCGAACGTGGTAGTCGAGCAGTTGCTTCGCATTAAGGCGGAAGCGCTGCTGCACCTGCGGGATGACCTTATAGGAGCGTCCGCTCATGCTGAAATAGTTGACGTAGGCGCCGCCCAGCATGGCGGCGAGCGAACCGCCGACATCGCTCATCTTCAAGCCGAGCTGCGCAGTCTTGTCGCGGTCGATCAGGATGTTGGATTGCGGATTGTCGATTTTCAGATCGCAATCCAGGAAGATGAACAAGCCGCTCTGCTGCGCCTGGCGCAGAAACTCCTGGGCAATGTTGTACAGGCGCTCGAACGGCTCGGTCGTGCCGATCACGAACTGAACCGGCAGTCCGATGCTGCCCGGCAGCGGCGGCGGCTGGAAAGCGACGACACGCACACCCGGAATCTTCGCTATCTCCTGCTGCACGATCGGCTGCAGCTTGTTAGTCGACACCGCGCGGCGGTCCCACGGTTTCAGCGCCATGCCGGAAATGGATTGCCCAGGCACGTCGATCTGAAAGACGTGATCGGTCTCCGGATGCTCGAAGAAGATCCGATAGATCTCGTGCGCATAGAGCTGGCGCTGCTTGAGCGTCGCATTCGGCGCCGCATTCGACAGCGAGAGGATGACGCCCTGATCCTCCTGCGGCGCGAGCTCGGTATGGGCGGTGACGAATAGGAAATAGATGCTCGTGAGCACGATCAGCGCGAAAACGACGGTCACCGGCAGGTAATCGAGGCTTCCGTGCAAGCGCCGCTCGTAGGCACTCTGCAGCCAATTGAAGCTGCGATCGATAAAATAGGTGAGCTTCTCCTCCCAGCCGCGATGCTGTGGATCGTGCGGCTTAAGCAGCAGCGAGCACAGCATCGGCGACAGCGTCAGCGCTACCACGCCCGAGACGGTCACAGCGCCAACGAGAGCGAACGCGAATTCCGCGAACAGCGCGCCGGTCAAACCGCTCTGAAAGCCGATCGGCACGTAAACCGCGGCCAGCACCACCGTCATGGCGATGATCGGCCAGCCGAGCTCGCGCGCGGCATTGATGGCGGCGGGAACCGGCGCCACGCCTTCCTCGAGATGGCGGTTGACGTTCTCGACCACGATGATGGCGTCGTCGACGACGAGGCCGATGCCGAGCACCAGGGCGAGCAGTGTGAGCAGATTGATCGAGTAGCCGAGCGCCAGAAGGATCGTGAACGTCCCGACCAGCGAGAGCGGAATGGCGACCGTCGGTATCAGCGACGAACGCACCGAACCGAGGAACATGAACACGACAAGCGTGACGATGGCCAGCGCCTCGGCCAGGCTGAGCACGACCTCGTAGATCGCGGCATTCACGAATTCGGTGGAGTCGTAGACGATCTCGCCGTTCAGGCCCCGCGGCAATTGCGCTTGGACGTCCGGCCAGATCTTGCGCACGCCGCGGACCACTTCCAGAAGGTTGGCGGCGGGCGCGACCTGCACGCCGATATAGACCGCCTGCTTGCCGTCGAAGCCCACTTCCGATTCATAATCCTCGGCGCCGAGGGTGACGTTGGCGACGTCTTGCAGGCGGACCACCGCGCCGTTCGTCTGCTTGATGACGAGATTGCGGAACTCGCTTGCGGAATGAAGCCCGGTCGATGCGGTCAGGTTGACCTGCACCATCTGGCCCTTGGTGTTGCCGATGCCCGAGATGAAGTCGTTGGCGGCAAGCGCCGCCGTGACGTCAGTCGCGGTTAGCCCGTGTGCAGCGAGCTTCTGCGGATCGAGCCAGGCGCGCAGCGCAAACACTTTTTGTCCGAGCAGCTCGGCGGTTTGCACGCCCGGTATGGTTTGCAGCTTGGGCTGCACGACGCGCACGAGGTAGTCGGTGATCTGGTTCGGCGCGAGCGTATCGCTGTTGAAGCCGAGATACATCGCGTCGATGGTCTGCCCGATCTTGACGGTCAGCACCGGCTGCTGCGTGCCGGTCGGCAACTGGTTGAGCACCGAGTTGATCTTGGTGTTGATTTCGGTCAGCGCTTTGTCGGCATCGTAATTGAGCCGCAGATAGACGGTGATCGTGCTGGTGCTGCTCTGGCTGCTCGACGTCATGTAGTCGATGCCGTAGGCCTGAGCGATCGCAATCTCGAGCGGCGTTGTGATAAAGCCCGCCACCACATCGGGATCGGCGCCGTAATAGGTGGTGGTGACCGTAACGACCGCGTTCTCGGTGCGCGGATATTGCAATACCGGCAGCGCGTAATAGGCGCGGATGCCGAGCACCAGGATCAACAGGCTGATGACGGAGGCTAGGACCGGCCGGCGAATGAAAATGTCGGTGAAGTTCATGGCGCGCGCGTTTAACGGTCGATCGGAACCGGCGCTGCTTCAGCGGTCGGCGTCACCGAATTGTCGATCATAACGACCGAGCCATTGTGCAGCTTGATCTGGCCGGCAGTGACGATGGTGTCCCCCTCCTCGACGCCTCTGAGGATGGCCACTTGGTCGCCGCGCGTCGGCCCGATGGTGACGAAGGTCTGCCGGGCGACGAGCTGCGGCTTGCCCTGCGTATCGTTGCCCTTACTCTCGACCACATAGACCGTGTCGCCGTACGGATTGTAGGTGATCGCGGTCTGCGGCAGCGTCACGTAAGCCACCGGCGAACCGATGGCGATATCGACCGTCGCATACATACCCGGCAGCAGCTTGTGGTCCGCATTTTTCAGCATCGCGCGAATTTGCACGTTGCGATTGCCGATATCGACTTTCGGATTGACCGCGGAAATCTCGCCGGCAAAAGTCTGATCTTTGTAGGCGTCAACCTTCACCGCCACCTGTTGGCCGAGCCGGACCTGATCGACCGACTGTTGAGGCACGAAAAAGTCGACATAGATCGGGTCGAGCGCCTGCAGCGTCACGATCGGAGTGCCGGCGCCGAGATACTGCCCAAGATCGACGGCGCGAATCCCCAGATGACCGGCAAATGGCGCCCGCAAGATTTTCTTGTCGATGATGGCTTGCTGCTGTGCCACCTGCGCCTTGGCGTTCTTCAGATTGGCGGCGTCGGAATCCAATTGCGCCTGGCTGACCGCCTGCGTCTTCAAAAGTCTTTGGGCGCGATCGAGGGTGATCTCGTTCAACTCGGCCATGGCCTTCAGCGATTCGAGCCGGGCGACGTCGTCGGCAGTGCGCAGCTTGAGTAACGTCGCGCCCTCCTGGACATCGTCCCCGGAATTAAACGAGATCGACTCGACAACGCCGGAGACCTCGAGCGACAGATCGGCGCCCCTCACCGCGCGCAGCGAGCCGATCGCCTCGATTTTCGATTGCCATTCGCTGGTTCCCGCCGTGGCAGCCGAGACGGTCTGCGGCGGATTGCTCAGCGCCGTGATGAATTTCTTGATCATCACCGCTTTGAACGCCTGGAATCCGAAGATCCCGCCAAACACGACGGCGACCGCCACGAGCATGATCACCATGCGCTTGATCATCTATTTCACTCCGGTAGCAGCCGGCGTACTGTTCGCGGCATGTACGATTTCGTGGCCAGCGACGCGTCTCGCCAAGCGCCGGCACCGAGCGGATAGAAGCACCCACCGTTCGGCGGGGGCTCGTTCATGCCGGCGGCTGGCCGGTGAAAGCGCGCCAACGTCAGCCGGCAGACGCCCAGGGAACCCGGGCATTTTGCTGGTCGCACGGCGGCATTCGTGCCATTGCGCGGAGGGTATGTTCCCCGACGTCCACACTTTCACTACCCCTGACCGGGGACGACATTAGTTATTTACTATCCGGTTAGTCAATAACTATACTCGCCTCCGGGAGGCTGAGATCGTCCATGGCTGAAGTGATCGAAAGGCGGACCGACACCCGTCGCCGGCGCAAAGCCGAGCGCCCGCACGAGATCCTTGAAGCCGCTTTCGCCGAATTCTCCCGCAACGGCTACGCCGTGACCACGCTCGATCAGATCGCCGAGCGCGCCGGCGTGACCAAGGGCACGATCTACGTCTATTTCGAGAACAAGGAGCACCTGTTCATCACGATGGTGCGCGAGCTCATGAAAGTGACGCTCGACACCGTGCAAGAGATGCTCGAGCGCCATCAAGGCTCCACCGCCGACCTCTTGCGAGAGCAGTTCAGCTTCATCTACCAACACATTGTCGAAGATCGCCGGCGGCGCGAAATGGCGCGCCTTTTGATCGCTGAAGCGTCGCGGTTTCCCGCCCTGACCGATCGCTATCAGGAGGAGATCCAGCGCCCGTGCATGGATCTACTGAAAAAGACCATTCAGCGCGGAGTGGACCGCGGCGAAATCCGCCAGTCGGCGGTGACCGAGTGCCCCCTGGTGATCATCGCGCCTATCGCTTTGGTCGACACTTGGATGATGATGTTCGGCGACCGCCATCCACTCGACCTGAAAACTTATTTCGACGCTCACATCGAGCTGGTGCTCAACGGTTTGTTGGCGAAGCCAGCGTAGGCTCATATTTGAGTTAGAATGAGATCGCTCTCGGAAACCACGCGCTCGTGGCTTTCGTTTTTGCTCTTGATACGATACTGCGGGTTGCCACCATCGGCGGGACGCAGACTTATGATTTCATAATGACCCGACGCCGCCGATCGGGCCATTGACGGTATGAGATCAACGGTCTGGCCGATCTTGAATTTGTGTACAGGGTCCGTCATCGCGATCTCCGCTCTCAACTCCTGGCCGACGAATTGAAAAGACTTGCAGTCACTTCTGCCAGACTGCAGTCCTTCGCTGGTCGTCGACGCGCAGGCCCGCCATGCCAAGCCGTTCTTGTGTCACCGTCGGCGAAATTGAGGGCGCTGGATCGGGCGGGGCGCGGAACCGGCGCGCTCGTCCTTGTGACGAAAGACCAGGCGCCCTTTTTCCAGGTCATAGGGCGAAACCTCGACTGTCACGCGGTCGCCGGCAAGTGTCTTAATCCGGTTCTTTTTCATCCTTCCAGCCGTATAGGCGACGAGCTCGTGACCGTTGTCGAGCTGAACGCGGTAGCGGGCGTCAGGTAGAATCTCGAGGACGAGACCTTCGAATTGCAAGAGTTCTTCCTTCGGCACGTTATGATCCTTCTGATTGGCCGGCGGAACGTGGAACAGTTGCGGCAGCGTCCCGCCTGGACGGCCCATGGCGATTCAGGAAACCAACCGACCCCAGCCCCATAGCGTTCTTAGGCGAATCATCGCGACGTCGTTGTTTGCGCGACGCCTCATCGCGCCGCCGCCGACGTTTGGCGCTCCTATCAGGCGCGGCGCGGTTGTTTCCAATCTTAGTTGGCCGCTCCTCAGCTCGTGAGTGATGCGTGCGCCGGTCGCTCACCGGAATAGACACGCGAATGAGCTTCTCGATATCGCGCACGAACGCCACTTCGTCGCCATCGCACAGCGAAATCGCGACACCATCAGCGCCTGCGCGCGCCGTTCGACCGATGCGATGGACGTAGGTTTCCGGCAAGTTCGGTACGTCGAAATTCACGACGTGACTGATCCCGTCAACATCGATTCCGCGGGCGGCGATATCGGTGGCGACAAGCGTCTTCACGTCGCCCTTGCGGAAGGCTGCAAGTACCCGCTCGCGCTGGCTTTGCGATTTATTGCCGTGAATTGCCTCGGCGGCGATGCCAGCCCGGTTCAATCCGCGAGCGACCTTATCGGCACCGTGTTTGGTGCGCGTGAAAATCAGCGCGCGGTCAATCGTCTCCTGCCGCAATACGTCGATGAGGATGGAGGGCTTTGCAGGGCGATCGACGCGGATAATGCGCTGCTGAACGCGCTCGGCCGTGGATGCCACCGGAGCCACCGCGACCTTCACCGGCTCTCGCAACATCTGCGCAGCAAGGTCGGCAATGGCGCGAGGCATGGTAGCGGAGAACATCAAGGTTTGCCGAGCAGCCGGAAGCTTGGCGACGATTTTGCGGATATCGTGGATAAAGCCCATGTCGAGCATGCGGTCGGCCTCATCCAGCACCAGGCAGTCTACCTCGCCGAGGCGAAGCGCGTTGCTTTTCACGAGGTCGAGGACCCGGCCCGGCGTTGCGACGAGGACGTCGACGCCGCTGAGAAGCGCGCGAACCTGCTTCCCGATCGCGACGCCTCCGATCGCCAATGCCGCGCTGATGCGAAGGTGGCGGCCATATGTGCGGAAATTGTCGAGGATCTGACCGGACAGCTCGCGCGTCGGGCTGAGAACCAGAACCCGGCAGTTCCTGCGTGTTGCCGGTCGCGGATCGGCTGCTAGTCGATGCAGGATCGGCAGCGCGAATGCGGCGGTTTTGCCGGTACCGGTCTGTGCGATGCCGATCACGTCGCGCCCCGACATGACCGTCGGTATCGTCTGCGCCTGGATCGGCGTCGGAGTTTGGTATTTTTCCTCCGCGAGGGCGCGCAAAAGAGATTCGTTGAGTTCAAAAGCGGTGAAAGAGCTGTCGAGTTTGCAGTTTGTGTCAGTGGTCAAGATATTGCTTTCTATTTGTAAGATGCAAAACCCGCCGGCGCGCGAGGCGCGCCAGCCGACTTGCGGGTGGGATAGGACATCCCGCGCGATCTGGGCTGTCGGTAAGCAAAAAAATATGAAGCGAGCCAGAATCCGTTCGGAACCAAAAAAGCGGTCGACGGGGTCCGTACACGCGGCTCGTTGCTGGCCTAATCAGGAATCAGACCACCGTCGCCAATAGACTATTGGTGTGTTCGTTTCAAGGCGCACCTCGCACCCATGCAACCGATGCGGGCGCCGGCGGCTCGCATGGTTAGCGTTTCTTCGCGCCCTTGCTTTTGTTGGCAGCGGCTGGAACTTCACGCTCCTTGTCGACCTCCTGCTTCGCCAGCCGAAGCGCCCGCAACCGCTCGGTCCGTTCGCGAACCATCTTGGCATTGGCGAGATATTCCATCATCGCCAGAGCGCCGTCCTTGGCACGCTCTTCCTTTTTGAAGCTTGCCTCGGCGCGTGCCCGCGCCGCGGTCGAACGCTCTTCGCTGCTTTTGGTCGTCAATGTCATCTCCTTTCGGTCGGGGCTCAAACGGCGCAACGGTGTCTTTCTGAAAAATGGAGTTTTGCGCTCTTAAGCGCGCAATCGTCAGACTGAAGCGATCAGCGCGCCAACTTCTTGATGGAGCATCATCTTTTCGGAAAACCGCCACCCAACCGAATAAACCCTGGCCGGGTTTTCCCGATCATGCTCCAGCCAAGCGAACTGAACGTCATATGGGGATTGGAACTTGAAAATGTAAGGTGCAAGAAACCGCAGCGGTGCGCATATCAGGACCGGCGCGGCCCCTCCGCGCGCGTGCCGATTGCCGTAAAGTCCGGGCAGCGTCGTCGCTCGGCCGACCGAAACCAAGGTTCCAGAACGGCTGCGAAATTGAACCGCTGGCACTCCTTTGTTGAGAGGCTTAGCGCGAGAACTTTTTGTATTTGATCCGCTGCGGAATGACGGTGTCGATGCCGAGCCGCCGCATCTTGTCTTTCTCGTAGTCCTGGAAATTGCCTTCGAACCATTCGACATGGCTGTCGCCTTCGAAGGCGAGGATGTGGGTCGCGATACGGTCGAGGAACCAGCGGTCGTGGGTGATGATCACCGCGCAGCCGGCGAAATCCTCGAGCGCCTCCTCGAGGGCGCGCAGCGTGTCGACGTCGAGATCGTTGGTCGGCTCGTCGAGCAACAGCACGTTGGCACCCGATTTGAGCATCTTGGCGAGATGCACGCGGTTGCGCTCACCGCCGGAGAGCTGCCCCACCTTTTTCTGCTGATCGGCGCCCTTGAAATTGAAAGCCGCGCAATAGGCGCGTGAATTGACCTCGCGCTTGCCGAGCTGGAGCTGATCGAGCCCGCCGGAAATCTCCTCCCACACGCTTTTCTTGCCGTCGAGCGTATCGCGCGATTGATCGACATATCCAAGCTGCACCGAATCGCCGACCTTGATCGTTCCGGAGTTCGGCTTGTCTTGCGCCGTGATCATGCGAAACAGCGTGGTCTTGCCCGCCCCGTTCGGGCCGATCACGCCGACGATCCCGCCGGCCGGCAATTTGAAGGTCAGATCGTCGATCAGCAGATTGTTGCCGAAGCCCTTTGTCAGACTCTCGAAATCGATGACGTTCTGGCCGAGACGCTCGGCGACCGGGATGACGATCTGCGCGGTTTGCGTCTGTTTCTCGCCGGCTTTCTTGAGCAAATCCTCGTAGCGCTCGTAGCGCGCCTTGGACTTGGCCTGCCGCGCGCGCGGCGAAGCAGCGATCCATTCCTGCTCGCGCGCGAGCGTGCGCTGGCGCGCTTCCTCTTCGCGGCCTTCCTGCGCCAAGCGCTTTTGCTTCTGCACAAGCCAGGACGAGTAATTGCCTTCGTAGGGAATGCCGCGGCCGCGATCGAGCTCGAGAATCCAGCCGGTGACGTTGTCGAGAAAGTAGCGATCGTGGGTGACGATCAGGATGGCGCCCGGATAATTGCGTAGATGGCCTTCGAGCCACATTACCGACTCGGCATCGAGATGGTTGGTCGGCTCGTCGAGCAGAAGCAGATCCGGCTGCTCGAGGAGGAGCTTGCAGAGCGCCACGCGACGCCGCTCGCCGCCGGAGAGCTTCGTCACGTCGGCATCATCGGCCGGACAACGCAGCGCATCCATCGCTTGATCGACTTTGGAATCGAGGTCCCACAGCCCCTTGGACTCGATCTCGTCCTGAAGCTTGGTCATCTCGTCGGCGGTTTCGTCGGAGTAGTTCAGCGCCAATTCGTTGTAGCGGTCGAGGATCGCCTTCTGCACCGCCACGCCTTCCATGACGTTCTCGCGCACCGATTTTGCGGTATCGAGCTGCGGCTCCTGCGGCAGGTAACCGACGCGGGCGCCGTCGGCGGCCCAGGCCTCGCCGGAATACTCGTCGTCGATCCCGGCCATGATGCGAAGGAGCGTCGACTTACCGGCGCCGTTGACGCCGAGCACGCCGATCTTGGCGTCGGGATAGAATGACAGATGGACGTTGTCCAAGACCTTGCGGTTGCCCGGATAAGTCTTCGACAGTCCTTGCATATGGTAGATAAATTGACGGGCCATTCGTGGTACGGGCGCAACCGCCCTGCCTTCAATCGTTGGGGCGCCCTGCGCCAATTTGCGGAATTTGTCGCTGATGTAGCGAGCGGTTAGGTAAAGACAAGGCGCAGCAAGGTCAATCCGATGCTCGTAGACCCGGACTTTGTTCCGTTCCAGCCGCCGCCGAGGCCGCTCGGCCTCCGCGGACTGCCGACGCTCTGGCGCAACTATATCGAGACAATCCCGCAACCGGCCTATGAGCAAGGCGTCACGCGCGTGCGTACACGCTATTCCGACGTTCTCTTGGTCTGCGAGCCTGACGTGATTGGTGAAATCCTGGTCGAGAAGGCGGACGCCTTCGGCCGCGACCCGGCGACCCGCCGTTCTTTCAAACCTGTGGTGGGAGAAAATTCGATCTTCGTTGCGGAAGGCGCCGAATGGCGGTGGCAACGGCGGGCCGCAGCGCCGATCTTCCGGCCTGAGACGATATTGTCGTTCGTGCCCGCCTTCGCCGCGATGGCGGAGCGGCAGGTCGAGCGCTGGAAAGCCGCACAGTCGGATGGTCCGGTCGACGCGGCTGCCGCCATGACCCGCACCACCTTCGATATCATTGTCGAATCGATGCTTGGCGGTTCCGCGAGCCTCGATCCAGAGCGCTACAGCCGCTCGCTCACCGAGAATTTCGATACCATTCCGTGGCATCTGATCTACACGATGTTTGCCGTGCCGGAATGGATGCCGTTTCCGAACCGAAGCCGCGCCATGCGTTCGCGCGATTTCCTGCACCGCGACATGCGCCGCATTATCGAAACGCGGCGCGCCAAACCCTCGGCGCAACCTGATCTTCTCGATCAACTCCTCGCGGCGCGCGATCCCGAAACCGGCCGCGGCATGAGCGACGCCGAGGTCGTGAACAACCTTCTGACCTTCATCGCCGCCGGCCACGAGACAACGGCGGTCGCGCTGACCTGGACGCTTTGGTTGCTGGCCAAGGACCAGACCAGCCAACAGCGAGCCTATGACGAGGTAGCGAATGTCGTCGGCACGGGCCCCTTCACCGCCGCCCATATCGATCGGCTGGTTTTCTGTCGCCAGGTCATCTCCGAAGCGATGCGTCTCTACCCAGCGGCACCGGGCGTCGGACGCCTTCCGAACGGACCGATGGTGCTCGGCGGCTCGCAGATCAGCGCCCGGACCCGCGTCCACATTCCCATATTCGCTTTGCACCGGAATACGCGATTGTGGGAGAACCCGAATGCTTTCGACCCTGACCGCTTCGCCGTCGACAAGGTTAAGGCGCGCTCGCGTTACGCTTTCCTGCCGTTCGGGGGCGGTCCGAGGGTCTGTATCGGCGCAAGTTTCGCCACCATCGAGGCGGCGGTGATCTTGGCCGTGCTCATCCGCGCCTTTCGCTTCCTGCCGGTTGCGGGGCATAAGCCGAAGCCCGTGGCGCGGGTAACGCTACGACCAGCCGGCGGGATGCCGTTATTGATCGCCGCCCGGGCGAACCAGCCGGTAGCGGAACGCGCTTTCTCCAAAGCCCGTAAGGCTTCGTAAAGCCTGATCGCAACTGCAGGCGACAACTGTCGTCTATCCGACGATTCGCACCAATTTTTAATGATTTTTCGCCGAAAATTGAGGCGGACCGGCGCTTTGAACCCGGCCCTTCGTTCGCACGACCAATAAGCGGCGACGGCGGCAGACAGCCCAAACGGCGCCCTCGAACGCGAAGGGAGCGTATCATGTTGCAGAATTTCACGACCGCGGTTCGTGAGTTGCAACGCACTTTCAGCGATGCGTTCAATCCTTACCGGCCCGAACTTTATTATATGCGCGGGCCGGGACCCGCGTGCCTCGCCAAAGCGACTCCCAAAGCGTCATCCGGTAACGGCGCGCGCCACAAAAGGATTTCCGGCTACCGCAAGCCCGCCAAGGCTCGCGCTTAGAGACGAAGCACAAGTCAAGCGCAAGTCGTTACGGGTCCGCAGCTGCGCGCCCGCACCACAATTACAAGCCAGACAGCAACGGCGCCTACCGCGCTTATCGTTTCCGGTTTCTCCGTTTCTGGGCCTATCATTGCGGCTGGATCCTTGGTGACGCCCCCTACGACGAGCAATTGATGACGCTTCGCTGCGCAATCCTTGACGATTACCAGAATGTCGCGCTCTCGATGGCCGATTGGTCGAAAGTCGCCAACGACATCGATATTCAAGTTTTCAATAAGCCTCTCGGTTCGGCCGACGCGGTCGTTGCGGCTTTGCAAGGCTTCGGCATCGTTTGCGCGATGCGCGAGCGGACCGCCTTCCCGCGCACCGTGATCGAGCGGCTACCCGATCTGAAGCTTCTGATTACCACCGGCTCGCGCAATGCCTCCGTCGATCTCGGAGCCGCGAAAGAGCGCGGCGTGGTCGTTTGCGGAACGTCCTCCTTCGGCAACGGAACGGCCGCCATCGCGACCGGCCTGATGCTCGACCTTGCCCGCCGTATCAGCCACGAAAACGCCCGCCTCAAAGCCGGAACGCTTTGGCAGACTACGATCGGCCTCGACCTTGAGGGCATGACGCTCGCCTTGCTCGGCCTCGGCAAACTCGGCACCCGGATGGCCGAGATCGGGCGCGCCTTCAGAATGAGCATCATCGCCTGGAGCCAGAACCTCACGGCCGAGAGGTGCAAGGAAGTGGGCGCTGAACTCGTCGGCCGCGATGATCTCTTTCGGCGTGCGGATTTCCTTTCAATTCATATGCAATTGTCCGAGCGCACGCGCGGACTGATCGGTGCGCGCGAACTCGGCCTGATGAAGCCCACCGCATTTTTGATCAACACATCGCGCGGCCCGATTGTCGAAGAAGCCGCCTTGCTTGCGGCCTTGCACGAGAAGCGGATCGCCGGCGCCGGGCTCGACGTTTTCGATATCGAGCCACTGCCGATCGATCACCCGTTCCGCACCCTCGACAACGTCGTGCTGACGCCGCATCTCGGCTATGTCACCGCGCAAAACTATCGGACGTTCTTCGCCGGGATCGTCGACGATATCCGCGCCTTTCTCGACGGTAAGCCGGTTCGTGTGCTTGCTTAAGTCGTTTCTGTTTTTCGCTCGATCGACTGTCGCGGATTTCGAGAACAAATAGTCGCCGTCATGGGAAAGCGGTGATGCTCGAGGCCACAACGGCTCATCGACGACGGCGAGGTGGTAAACCAGCTAAACAAAACGTTGAGTGTGCATGGCTGCGTCGTGTAGTACCCGCACCGGAGCGGCGCGGGTTCCCATCGCGGATCATCTTCGCAGCCAGCGGCAGCCGACGAACCGTCGTCGGAACATACGCGTCGCCCCGATCACGTCGACCAAAATCGTTGCATCATTCTGTTCCGATTGCCTTCTTGCGCTTTCGCGTCGCGTTGCTGAGCCGACAGGCCCGACCATTTCTTTGAATTCGGTGAAGCTTCGGTGTTATTGAGATGACACCGCTCGGCACTCCAGATGCGAACAACACAAGTACGCTTTGGCTCGTCGGCCGCTCCCGAATGTCATCGGAACGTCACGCATGAAATCGTAGAATCATCAAGGCGTTGGGTTAGTTTGTGCCCGGGATTGCAGCGTAGCTAAAGTGAAAGCTAAAGCGGTGCGCGCCCCGATCGAGTCACCAACGCCTGCGGAAATAACATGAACGTCTCCGAGCACACCGCCCGCGTTTTCGACACCGACCTCATCAAGCTTACTCAATTGGTTGCGCAAATGGGCGGCCTTGCTCAAAAGCAGGTCACCGATTCCATCGATGCGTTGACGCGGCGCGACACCGGGCTCGCGCGGCAAGTCATCGCCGCCGATGCGAGCGTGGATGCGCTGCAGCGCCAGATCGAAGAGAAAGCGATTGCGACGATCGCGCTGCGCCAGCCCATGGCGATCGATCTGCGCGCGCTGGTGGCGATGTTGCGGATCGCCAACGATCTCGAACGGGTCGGCGATCTGGCGAAGAATATCGGCAAACGCGTGCTTGCCGTTTCAGGCGACAACTCGCAGCGCACGCTCATGCGCGGCCTCAAGCATATGGCCGCGCTGGTCGTGGCACAGCTCGCGGCGGTTCTCGATGCCTTTGTCGACCGCAATCCCAGCAAAGCGTTGCGCGTGTGGAAGGCCGACAAGGAAGTCGACGCGCTCTATGTCTCGTTGTTCCGGGAACTGCTCACTTATTCGATGGAAGACCCGGGCACGATCTCGATGTGCATCCACCATCTGTTTTGCGCGAAAAACATCGAGCGCATGGGCGACCATGCCACCAACATCGCCGAAGCCGTGCACTATATGGTCGAAGGCCAAGCCATCGCCGGCGAGCGCCCTAAGGGTGACGTATCGAGCTACGTTGGCGAGCCGCTCGAATTCGCCGGAAAAGTTCTGGCTTAAAGCCGCGAATGCTTCTCAGCTTTTGACGCGCTCCTGCCGAGCGCGACGTGGTGAAGATCACGATATTCCCTGCTCTGCTGACGCGGCCAAGCGAACCGATCCCGCGCGGCGAGGAACCAAGCACAGCCACCGCCAGTTGCCTCTTTGGGCGTCGTTCCGAAAAAGAAGGGAAATCATGTCCCCCAAAGTCAGCGAAGATGAGCGGCCTACCGAGGACGATCTGGCGCGACAAAAGCTCGGGCCGCGCGGCGTTCCGGGCGAGCCAGACCCAGCGAAGATGACGCCACAGCGGAAAAAGAAAACGCCGGAAGTCGGCGATTTTGACGGTCACACCGCATAGGGCACCCGAAAACTATAGCATGCCCGAGAATTGAGGCACGCCCGAGAAATAGAATCCGTCGGCGAGCATCGTCTTCGGAAGCGCGAATGTGGCCCATGCTCGTTCCAACGAGCGCCTTAACCACTGCAGCATTGGAATTCGGCACCTCCCCTCTCGCCGAGCACCGTAGTATGCTTTGAACGCCGCGACATCGACCATTCCAATCGTGTTCGTCATGGGCGGCGACCGATCAAGGCCGGATTGGTCGACAGCTACAATCGGCCGGGCCGCAACGCGACCGGCTGCGTGATCTTGAGCAACGACATCGAGGCCAAGCGACTCGGATTGTTGCGGGAAATCGTGCCGGCGGCGATGCTGTTCGGCGCCATGCTCAACCCGAATTTTCCGCCCGCGGCGGGCCAGCTGCACGACCTAGAAACGGCCGCAGCGAACATCGGGCGTAAGCTGTTCGTCGCCAAGGCGAGCAACGATGCGGAGCTTGACGCAAGCTTTGCCGCGCTCACGCACGAGAGCGTCGCTGCCCTGATCGTGGCCTCGGATCCGTTTTTTGATACACGACGCACACGTATCATCGCGTTCGCGACAGAGAATCGTCTGCCCGCCATCTATCACAATCGCGGCTATGCCTTCGACGGCGGCCTGATCAGCTACGGACCGAACATCCCGGATGCCTATCAGCAAGCCGGCGCCTATACCGGCCGCATTCTCAACGGTGCCAAGCCCGACGATCTGCCGGTCACGCAGCCGACGAAATTCGACTTTGTCATCAACCTCAAGACGGCGAAGGTGCTCGGCATCAGTATCCCTGCGCAACTCTTGGCGCGATCCCTGCGCAACTCTTGGCGCGCGCCGACGAGGTTATCGAATGACCGGGTCGTCGGGATTTTCCGAAAGTCGCAAGCCGTGATCGCGATCGAAAATGCGCGACTGTTGCGGGAGTTGCGCCAGCGCACCGACGACCTTGCCGAATTGCTCGAGCAACAGACCGCGACATCGGACGTGCTGCAGTGATATCGAGCTCGCCCGGCGATCTCGAGCCGGTGTTTCAGACCGTGCTGCAGAACGCCACGCGGCTGTGCGAGGCTAAATTCGGCAATCTGCTGCTTGCCGATGACGCCGGATTCCGTATCGCCGCCAACCATGGCGCACCAGACGGGTATCGTGCCCTGTTGCAAAAAGATCCCTTGGTGCTTCCCCGCAAGCGCGGCAACGGAAAATCGACGGCGGGCGCGGGCGAATTCCCGGATGTGCCGCTGGCGCGGCTCGTCACCACGCGACAGCTTGTCCATATCGCCGACATCACCAACGAGCCGGCGTATCTGGCCGGTTTCGGGCCGCTGGTCGAGCTCGCGGACGTGGCCGGCGCGCGCAGCGTCCTGATCGTGCCGATGCTCAAGGAAAATGCGGTCATCGGCGCAATCGCAATCTATCGACAGGAGGTGAGGGATTTCAGCGACAAGCAGATCGATCTCCTAGAGAATTTCGCAAGCCAAGGCGTTATTGCCATTGAAAACACCCGCCTCCTGCGCGAACTGCGTCAGAGGACCGACGACTTAACCGAATCGCTCGAGCAGCAAATCGCCACTACCGAAACGCTTCGGGTTATTTCGAGCTCGCCCGGCGATCTCGCTCCGGTCTTCGAGGCGGTGCTGCAGAACGCAATGCGTCTGTGCGACGCCAAGTTCGGCAATTTTCTGCTCAGCGACGGCGGTGGATTTCGCATCGCCGCCAGCCGCGGCGCGCCCGCGGCCTATCGAGAGCGTCTCGACAAGGAGCCGACTGTGCTCCCCCGCGAGCAGTTTGAAGAGGTTTCAATCGCCGCCGGACCTGAGCCCGACGTTCCACTGGCTCGCCTCGCCGCCACCAAACAGCTCGTGCACATCGCCGACATCACCGCCACACCGAGTTATCAGCGGCGCTTTCGGCCGCTCGTTGAGCTTGCCGATCTGGGCGGCGCGCGCACGCTGCTGCTCGTTCCCATGCTCAAGGAACAACGCGTCGTCGGCGCCATCGCGCTCTGCCGGCAAGAGGTGCGCGAATTCAGCAAGCCGCAGATCGATCTTCTGGAGAACTTTGCACAGCAATCGGTCATCGCCATCGAAAATACGCGGCTGTTCGACGAATTGCGCCAGCGCACCGACGGCCTAAGCGACTCTCTTGAACAACAGACCGCGACGTCCGACGTTCTGCAGGTGATCTCGAGCTCGCCGGGCGAGCTTGAGCCGGTATTTGCGACCATCTTGGAAAAGGCGGTACGCATTTGCGGCGCTCACTTCGGGAACATCTTTCAATGGGACGGCAGCGCATTTGCGCTGGTCGCCACCCACAACACGCCGCCCGCCTTCGCCGAAGCGCGTAAACGCCTGCCCTACCTGCACAAGAAGGTGGCGCAGATCGTCGATGCCACCAAATGGCCGGGCTACGTGGATCGAAGCGACCCGGCCATGATCGCCGCCGTCGAGCTTGGCGGCGTGCGCACCGTGCTGGCCATTCCGATGTTGAAGGACGACGAGCATGTCGGGGCGCTGGTCGTTTACCGGCGCGCGGCGCGACCGTTCAGCGAGAAACAGATCGGACTGCTCACGAACTTGGCCGCCCAGGCGGTCATTGCAATCGAGAATGCGCGCCTGCTTGGCGAGTTGCGCCAGCGCACCGATGAGCTGTGGCGCTCGGTCGGCGAGTTGAAGGCGCTCGGCGAAGTCTCGCAAGCGGTCAATTCCACGCTCGATCTCGAGACCGTGCTGGCAACCATCGTCACCAAGGCGGTACAGCTTTCCGGCACTGACGCCGGAGCCATCTACGTGTTCGACGAGCGGCAGCGCGAATTCTATCTGCGCTCCACTTACGGCATGAATCAGGAATTGATCGCGGCCTTGCGACAGCGGAGCGTCGGTCTCGACGATCCGAATCTGGCGCTGGCGATGGCCCGGGGCGAGCCGATCCAAGTCGCCGATCTGCAGGACGATGCCCAGTCGCCGCTGAACGAGATCATTTTGCGCGCCGGCTTTCGTGCACGATTGGTGGCGCCGCTCATCCACGGCGGCGAAGTCGTCGGCATGCTGGTGGTGCGCCGCCGCACGCCGGGAGCATTTGCGGCCAATACCGTCGACCTGATGCGGACCTTCGCGGCGCAATCGGTGCTGGCGATCCAGAACGCGCGACTGTTTCACGAGATTGAGGACAAGAGCCACCAGATCGAGGCCGCGAGCAAGCACAAGTCCCAATTCCTCGCCAATATGAGCCACGAGTTGCGCACGCCGCTCAACGCGATCCTCGGCTACACTGAATTGATCTTGGACAGTATCTATGGTGAAGCGCCGGAAAAAATGCGCAGCGTGCTTGAGCGTGTGCAGGCGAACGGCAGACATCTGCTGGGGCTGATCAACGACGTGCTCGACCTCTCCAAGATCGAAGCCGGGCAGCTCACGCTGTCGCTGTCCGAATACTCAATCGCCGAACTGGTGCAGAACGTCTATGTCGCGGTCGAGCCGCTGGCGTCGCAGGCCGTGGCGCTTGCCGTCCGCACGATCGGGATTCGCTAGCCCAAGACTGGGCGCCGCAAGGTGGCCAAGACCGCCGCGATCAGCCGTTTCGGTCGGCCAGAAAACGTTAACCAGTCGTTAGGGTTAACGTTCTATTGCTGACCAGCCCGCGGCAACGGAGCGGCCTGCGCCGCGAGCCCTGTTTTGGCAGCGATCACCATGCGTCCGACCGTCAGGGCTAAAGTCCAGCTTCCCCGCCTGCTTTCGTCGGCCGCGTTGCTTGCCGGTGTCGCGATGGCAATGGCCGGTTGCCAGACCATGCAACTGGGCGAGACGACGGCTTCGGCGCCGCAAGAACTCCTTGCCGATAGCCGCCACCGAGAACCACAGCGCCGATGCGCGCCGCGACGTGGACGTCTACGGCCAGCAATATCGCACCGATCCAACCAATCTCGAAAAGGCCATGCGCTACGCCCAGGCGCTCCGCCGCGCCGGGCAACGCGCGCAAGCCGTCGCCGTGCTCGAAAAGGCTTCGATCGAAAATCCGCGCAACAAGGCGGTGCTTGGCGCGTATGGCCGCGCGCTGGCCGAAGCCGGAAACTACGAACAAGCTTTGGAAGTGCTCGACCGCGCACATACGCCGGACCAGCCCGATTGGCACATCCTGTCGGCGGAGGGTGCCGTACTCGATCAGATGGGTCGCCACGCCGACGCGCAGCGCTATTATTTGACCGCGCTGAAAATCGTCCCGGACGAGCCGTCAGTCTTGTCGAATCTTGGGCTCTCCTACGCGCTCTCAAAGAACTTGCGCGAAGCCGAAGCCACGCTTCGTCGCGCCGCCGCCCAGCATCCGGTGGATTCCCGGGTACGGCAAAACCTCGCGCTTGTCGTCGGCCTGCAAGGCCGCTTCGCCGAAGCTGAAAACATCGCCCGTGCCGACTTGCCCGCGGACGAAGCCGCCGCCAACGCCGCTTATCTGAAGCAGATGCTCGCCCATCGCAAAGATTTGCACGAAACAACGCGCTCCGCCCGCGTGGAAGCCGGCGCCAGCTGACGCGCCACGCTGCGGACGAACCGGCGCTTATTAAATCGCCATCACCTTGATGGCGGCCGGGCCAAGAATGACGACGAACAACACTGGCAGAAAGAACAGGATCATCGGCACGGTAAGTTTCGGCGGCAAAGCGGCAGCCTTCTTTTCGGCTTCCGACATGCGCATGTCGCGGTTTTCCTGCGCCAGTACCCGCATCGTGGTGCCGAGCGGCGTGCCGTAACGCTCCGCCTGCTGCAAGGCGAGACAGACCGCCTTCACACCTTCCAGGCCAACCCGTTGCGCCAGATTGTCGTAAGCCTGCCGGCGATCCGGCAAATACGACAGCTCGGCGGTGGTTAGCGTGAATTCCTCCGCAAGCTCGACCGATTGCGTGCCTACTTCGTCGCTGACTTTCTGAAACGCCGCCTCGACCGACATTCCGGATTCGATGCAGATCAAGAGCAAATCGAGCGCATCGGGAAATGCCCGCTTGATCGAGGCCTGGCGCCGCGTGATCTTGTTCTTCAGGTAAAGGTTTGGGCTCAACATGCCGAAATAAGCGGCGCCGATGCCGATGCCGAGCTTGATCAAGGTCGGCTGATCGAGCTGGATCACGACGAAAACGTAGAACAGCGCCAGCAGCAGCATGGCGATCGGCATCACCATGCGAAAGAACAAATAAGTGACATAGGGCGCGTGCCCGCGATAGCCGGCTTGTATCAGCAGCAGGCGCGCCTTCTCTTCGCCCACCCATTTGGAGAGATTGAAGTTCTGGACAACCGTGTTCATGTACGCTCTCGGCGATTGCCGCAGCGTTACCTTGTTGCCCTGCGCCAGACGCTCGCGCTCGCGTAACCTGATCCTCTCGCGCTCGAAAGCCACGGCCTTCATGCGCATCGACAGCGTATCGCGCGCCAATAGCGGCATCGCCAGTGTCAGCACGGTTGCGCCCGCGGCGATTGCCGCAAACACCATGGTGAGAAACTGCGCGTCGATGAATTGCTCGATCGTGCGGAGCATGACCCGTCCTAAAAGTCGAAATTGATCATCTTGCGCATGACCATTATGCCGATCGACATCCAGATGGCGCTGCCTAAGAGCATCATGCGGCCGAGCGGCTCGGTCCACAAAAGCGAGATGTATTGCGGACTGGTGATGTAGACGAGAAGCATCACGGCGATCGGCAGCGCGCCGATGATGGACGCGGAAGCCTTGGCTTCCATCGACATCGCCTTGATCTTGGCTTTCATCTTCTTGCGGTCGCGCAGCACGCGCGACAGGTTACCGAGCGCCTCGGAGAGATTGCCGCCGGCGCGCTGCTGGATCGACACGACGATCGCGAAAAAATTCGCTTCCGGCAGCGGCATGTCCTCATACAGCTTCAGGCAAGCTTCGCCGATCGGAATGCCGATCGTCTGCGTCTCAATGATGCTGCGGAATTCGCTCCGCACCGGCTCTTGCGCTTCCGTCGCGATCAGCTTGAGGCTGTCGAGCAACGGCAGGCCGGCCCTAATGCCGCGCACGATCACGTCGACGGCATCGGGAAACGTTTCGAGAAATTTCGCCTCGCGACGTTTCTTCAAGAACGACAATGCCCAGAAAGGAAGTCCGCCGCCGGCGGCGAACGCGATGCCAAGCGATGGCAAAAGACCAACGCCCGTCAGCATCAGCACGACAAAAACGACGAAGCCCAGCGAGACGGATATCACCATGAAGCGGCGGGGCGTCCAGCTCAGTCCCGCCTGCGAGAGGCGCATGGAAAGCGGTACGCGCCTGGACGCCTTCTGGCGCGCCTCCAATTGCTTCAGGGTGCCTTCGACTTGCTCGCGCCGCGACTTCTGACCCGAGCGCGGCGTGCGTTGCTGCATCGGCTCCTTGCGCGCGACGCTTGCCATCCGCCGCTCCGTATTCCGTTCACCGGACAGCAGCGGATAAATGAAAACCCACGCCACGCCGCCGATCGCGATCGCGACCATGACGAAGATGAGCGATGCGTTCATGGTCCTCTCCGCCTCATTTCGCCAGATCGGCGGACGCGGCGTCGAGCGCCGCCGCAAGCCGCTGTTCCTCGCCGAAGTAGCGGGCACGGTCCCAGAACTTCGGCCGACCGATGCCGGTCGAGCGGTGGTGCCCGATCAGGTTGCCGTTGGCGTCCTCGCCGGCGATGTCGTACACGAACAGATCCTGGGTGATGATCACGTCACCTTCCATCCCCACCACCTCGGTGATGTGGGTGATGCGCCGCGAGCCGTCGCGCAGGCGCGCTGCTTGAATGACGACGTCGATCGAGCCGACGATCATCTCGCGAATGGTGCGCGAGGGCAGCGCATAGCCGCCCATCGTGATCATCGATTCCAGGCGCGACAGCGCTTCGCGCGGCATGTTGGCGTGCAGCGTGCCCATCGAGCCGTCGTGGCCGGTATTCATGGCCTGCAGCAGGTCGAACGCTTCCGGTCCACGCACCTCGCCGACGATGATGCGTTCAGGCCGCATGCGCAGACAGTTGCGCACCAAGTCGCGCATGGTGATCTGGCCTTCACCCTCGAGATTGGGCGGCCGCGTCTCCAATCGCACCACGTGCGGCTGCTGCAACTGCAGTTCGGCCGCGTCCTCGCAGGTGACGATACGCTCGTCGTTGTCGATATAGCGGGTCAGGCAGTTGAGCAGCGTCGTTTTGCCGGAGCCGGTGCCGCCGGAAATCAGAACATTCACCCGGCAGCGGCCGATCACCTTGAGGATCTCCGCGCCTTCCGGCGAGATCGATCCGTAGCGGACCAGTTGCTCGAGCGTCAGCTTGTCCTTGCGGAATTTGCGGATGGTGAGCGCCGGCCCGTCGATCGCAAGCGGCGGCACGATGGCGTTGACGCGCGAACCGTCCGGCAAGCGCGCGTCGCAGATGGGCGAAGCCTCATCGACGCGCCGGCCGACCTGGCTGACGATGCGCTGACAGATGTTGAGAAGCTGCTGATTGTCGCGAAACCGGATGCCGGTCTTCTGAATTTTGCCGCCGACTTCGATATAGACCGTACCGGAGCCGTTCACCATGATGTCGGCGATCTCATCGCGCGCCAGCAATGGCTCGAGTGGCCCATAGCCGAGAACATCATTGCAAATATCGTCGAGCAGATCCTCCTGCTCGGCGATCGACATCACGATGTTCTTGATCGCGATGATCTCATTGACGATGTCGCGGATTTCCTCGCGCGCGGAATCGGCGTCGAGCTTGGCGAGCTGGCCGAGATCGATGGCCTCGATCAGGGCGCCGAACACCGCGCCCTTCGTTTCATAGTAGGTGTCGGAGCGCCTCAGATCGACCGCGGTCGGGACTTGCTGCGGCGGGCCTGCCGGTCCTGCCGTGCTCTTGCCCGGCGTCGGCGTGCCGAGGATCGGCGCACCGAGTCCCGCGGATGGGAACGGCGCGCGCCCGCCCTGCGGCGGAGCTGCCGGCGGAGCAGGCGGCGGCGAGGCTGGACGCGGCGCCGGCTGCGGCCGTTCCGCGACGGCGGCGGCCGGACTATCAGGAGACGAGGAACGCTTACCAAACACGAACGCAACTCCGACAAACGCCGACTGTTACAATGGTCGTTGCAGCAGCTTCTCGATCAGCGGTGATAACAGACTGGAACTCTTCTTTTTCGGTTCGATACGGCCGGTCAATTTCTGCGCCAATTGCCGCAGGAGATCGGTGGTGCGGTGATTGGCAGATATTTCAGCGATCATCTGACCGTTGTTGGCGGCCGAACCGAATAGCTGCGGCTCGAACGGAATGACGGCGATCGGCTCATCGTCGAGCGCCTTGGCGAAGTCGCCCGCCTTGATCTCCGGGCGTTTCGGTACGCCCACCTGATTGAGGCAATAGAGCGGGCGTTGATCGTTGGGCCGCGCGGCCTTGAGGAAATCGTAGAGGTTTTTGGTGTTGCGGAGGTTGGCGAGATCCGGCGCCGCGACAATGAGAATGTCGTCGGCACCGACCAGCGTCTGCTTGGTCCAACCGCTCCACTGGTGCGGCACGTCGAGCACGACGCTCGGCACCGTCGCGCGCAAGGAATCGAATATCGCCTCAAACGCGTCGGCGCCGAAATCGTAAACGTGGTCGAGCGTCGCCGGCGCCGCCAGCAGGCTCAAATGATCGGTACACTTCGACAGCAGCCGGTCGATAAAGGCGTTGTCGATGCGATCGGGCGAAAACACCGCTTCGGCGATGCCTTGCGGCGGGTCCTGGTTGAAATCGAGGCCGGCGGTGCCGAACGCGAGATCGAGATCGGTGACCACCGAATCGAGCATGAGATCGCGCGCGATGGAAAAGGCGACATTGTGTGCAATCGTCGAGGCGCCGACGCCGCCCTTGGCGCCGACAACCGCGATGATGCGGCCCACCGGTTTGGCGTCGGGCGCGGAGAACAAGCCGCAGACCGCGCGCACTACTTGGAGCGCGCCGACCGGCGCGATCAAATAGTCGCTGACGCCGCGCCGCACCAGTTCGCGATAGAGCGCGACGTCGTTCATGCGGCCGATGATGACCACGCGTGTCTGCGCGTCGCACACCGGTGCAAGCTGGTCGAGCCCATTGAGGATATCCTCGCTGCGATTGTCGCTTTCCAGGATGATGACGTTCGGTGTCGGCGCGTTTTGATAGGCTTCGACGGCGGCGATCAGGCCGCCCATCTGAATGCGCAAATGTGCTTTAGCCATGCGCCGATCTTCGCCGGCCGCCTGAATGGCGGCTGCGGTCTCGACCGTTTCGCAGAACGCCTGCACCGAGATGCGCGGCGCCGGCGCGATGCGCTCTTCGCGGCCGGCGACGTCTGTGGGCGCGCTGTCCTGCCAAGCGCCTTGGCTAGCGGGTTTCATCATACTCATGCGGCGGCATCATTTGCCGAGTTCACTGATTTTGGCGACATTGGCATCGGGATATTGCGTCGCCGGCGTAACGCCGGCGCGGTATTTCTCAACCACCGTCGTGCGGCGCGGTGTGTAGCTCGGCGTTTCTTCGCGCGGCTGCACCAGGTCGGCTGGATTGTCGACCATGGCGGCAAGATTGCGCTGCGTCGAGCAGCCGTGATTCCACACCGGTTGATTTTCGAAATAGTTGCGCCGGAAACTCGGGCCGATGTCTTCCGGCCACATGCCGCAAGGGCCCGCCTGCGCCATGACGCGCGGATAGCTGATGCGAATGGGCGCTATATTGGGTCCGGGAGCCGGATAGCCGCGTACGACGATGCCGTTAGGCGGCACGCTGGTGGCGGCCAGGATCGAACGAATTGTGGGCACGGAATCTGCCGCCGCGCGCTCGTTGCTGGCCCCGACCGGCAATTCGATGGCAATGCCGCCGGCGCCCTCGCGCCTCCAGCGATGACCGAACTGCGCCACCTCGGCGCGCTGGCCGGCATTGAGCTCGCCGCGACTGGTGCCGACGAAGACCTGCAGCGTTTGGTCGCCCTCAGTCATCGTGATCGGATGGCGCTGGCGATAGTCATAGGGAACATCAGGCGCGCCCGCGGTGACCTGCTGATCGGTGTTGCACGCGCACAGAAACATCGCGCAGCCGCCGATGAAGGCCGCGCGCGCCGCCAGTCCGCGCGCCGTGCGGAGTCTTGCCAACTCCCCGGCGACCGCTTTGCGGACAATTTGCATCGTCGTCTCCTTCGCGCTGCAACTTCAGTCGAGAATGAAGCCGTATTTGCCCCGATAATTGTCGAGCGGATCGGACATCCCGCCCACGCCGTAGATGCGGTTGAAGCGGCCGAGGAGCACCTGCGCCGGGTCGCTCGGATCGGCGAAGCCGTCGTCGGGACGCGATAGATCTTTCTGCGCCACCGCCCGCACCACATAGGGTGTAACCAACACCATCAGTTCGGTTTGCTGATTGATGTAGTCGTTGCTCTTGAACAGCGGTCCGAGCACGGGAAGCTCCATCAGCCCCGGCAGGCCGTTGACCTGATGCTTGGTGTCGTTTTGAAATCATGCCCGCCATCGCCAGCGACCCGCCGGAAGGAATTTCGACCGTCGTGTCGGCGCGCCGCGTGCGGATCGCCGGCACGGTGACACTGTTGGTGGTTCCCCGGAATCGGAACGGACAGTGCGTTTTGCGCCGAGATGTCGGACAC
>CAWJRE010000051.1:0-34335 GCA_963845075.1 uncultured Alphaproteobacteria bacterium
AAGAAATCGGCGGAAGCTCGCACACTCGGAGGCAGTAGCTGGTCCTCAAAACGTATATTGGGGCAGCTTGAACTGGTCCGCAACCAGATCGCCGCCGATTGCGAACTTCGCGATCATCGGTATCCGAAAAGTACGCATGACAAGGTGGCGAAGGGCGAGACCCAATCGCGTGTTGGCGGGCGAAGGAACTCGCGAATCTCATGGCTGCATTCTCCTTGCCAACGATATAAGGACGTAACAGTTCTTCATAACGGCGGAAAGCCGCCTGGTAGTCGCCATTCGCTATATCCAGCTCCTCTGCCAATACATATGCCGCGGTCATCGCGAGGGCTGAGCCCTGACCTGCGAGGAGCGATACGCAAAATGCAGCGTCCCCGATCAGGCCGACCCGCCCCCAAGACTCAAGCATCCATCCTGATCTGGCTGACACGGTCGAAGTAGAACTCGGTGCAGCTATCCAGCGCCGCAAGTATTTGCGGCATTTCCCATTCGTCCTTTGCGAATGCGTCTCGCAAGAACCATTTTTGAGCGTCTACAATATGCGAATAAGAGCTGTGGCCGAAATCGCGCGCTAGCACGAACAGGAAGAGAGTACGATCGCCGTGAAGCGCGAAACGCCCAACTTGCCGCCCTGGCTGTTCATAAATGACATACACGTCTTCGTCCCGAGGTCGATAGCCCGTGACCTCGAACGCGGCGACGGTGTAACCGAGGTGCTTCTCATAGATTTCCGGCGGACCGAAGGCGAGCCGCCTTACGGTTGAGTGGAGGCCATCTGCACCGATCACCAGATCAAAGCGCCGCTCCTTTCCGCTTTCGAACGTGACACGTGTACCGTCTTGCTGCTGATCAATCGCCTTAACAGTATCGCCGAATAAGACCTCGCAATCATCGGCTATTTTCGAGAAGATAAGCTGTGAGAGATTGCTTCGCTTTATCGATACGAACCGACCAGCGGTAAGGTCATCAAATACTTTGGTCCCGAAGCCCGAGATCCGATGGCCACGGCTGTCGACGACACGAAGTTCTTTAACGTGATATCCCTCGGCCGAGAATCTCGGGCAGCAGGCCCATCTTCTCAGCGATGTCGTATCCTATCCCCCAAAAATCGATGACATACCCGCTCGACCGAAGGGCGGGCGCACGCTCTAGGACGGTCGGGGAAAAGCGAGCGCCTGCTTGAGCCAGAATGCGAGTGTCGGTCCGGCAATACCAGCTCCGCAGACCAATATGGTGTTTGGTTGCATGGGTCGATACGAGCGGGCTTCGTCATAAGCACGCGTTTCAGCAGCAGCATGGACTGGCGGGTTTCGGTCTTGCGGCCCTCTTCCCACGAATCTTTCGCCGGCTTCACCGGCTGCGGTTGCTGTGCACCCCATTTGATCACAAGCGTGGTGATCGGCTCGCCGTCTTCGTCGAGCTCCGGCAGCTGCACTTCACGCACACCGAAGAAATATTCCTGTCCGGTGCGGCCGCCCCGACACTTCCGTATCACCAGCCGGGTGTTGATCACCCGGCCAGAGAGCTCGCGCTCGCCCAGGCAGGCCAGCACCAGGTCGCCAGAGCTCTCCTTGCTGGAGCCGCCGCGGGTGCCGAATTGACGTCCTTGCCAAAATGATCGACGCCCAGCACGAAGCAGTCGAACTCCTGTGCGCGAGCTTCAAGATGTTCATTAGCCGCTGGTTAACGGCGTTATCGTTCTCGGCGCCGAGCCCGCTGTAGCCGGCGCTAGCCGCGATGGTGTCGATGATCATCAACCCAAGTGGCAGCCCGAATTCTTCCTGCAGCGAAGCCGCGGCTTGCCGGCCCATGGCGACCAAGCAACGCCCAAGCCATCCGGCTGCAGCAGCACTGGTACGTCCTCGAACCAGCGAAAAGGAGCGCGGCTCATGCCGCCGCACTTCTCCCGGATGAGCGCCTCCAACCGGACCCGCATCTCGTGCTGACCTTCGGCGGCCAGGAATAAGACGCCGCACTGCCGCTTCACCAGACGATCCAGGAAGGGCTGACCTGTCATCAATGCGCCGGCAAGGTCCAGCGCGATGAAGCTCCATCGACGACTAGGGGGAAGCGGACGGAAATCAAAAAGCATTGGAGGTCATTTCCTTGATTGTTTTCAATCCATTGACTGGCTTGCGTTCTTGTTCCGTTTGATTTCCGTTTGATTTCCAACGCGCACCGGTGCGGCCGTGTACCCGAATGTGTACCTTGCAATGTTTATCGAACCAGCCTGAAAATGCTAAAACATTGATTTCATTGGCGCGCCCGAAGAGATTCGAACTCTTGACCCCCAAATTCGTAGTCTGGTGCTCAAGAGGGCGGTGTGATTGTTGGTTCGACCTCCCGGAAAATCAAACGCATCATGCTGGCGTGACTTCGTGCTCCCGTTGTTGGCTCGCTTGCATGCTACCAGTCGGTCAATTTGCGCGCGGTAAGCGAAGTCAGAGTATCACTTCGCCATTGTTCGGTACTGCGGGTGGAATTCAAGCCAAAGCACCCGCGCCACACCCAACGCATCAATTCCTCTATCTCGCCACCATGCCGTTTCGTCGCCGCAGCGATGGACTTCGCGGTGATGCCCGCGACACAGCGGAACAATGAATTCGTCACTCACCTTGCGAGATAAAGCGCGGGTTTGCGCGAAACGCAAATGGTGCGAATCCGCAGGTATGCGGCCGCAGATAAGGCACGGTTGGGTCGAGACAAATCTAAGGTGATCCTTGTCGCGAATGCGCCGCGGCTCGGGATGGGCAAGTTCGCTCTTGTCAATGGCCTCCGGAGCATGCTGCAGCAGCTGACGTCACCGGGCTAAATCTCCAATAGCAGGCTGAAATTGCGGGTCATCACGACGATTGCTTTCGCTCGTTATCGCAGCCATTAGCCGAAAAGCTTCCTCCACTTGTCGCGCATCCGCTTCATGCAACGTGTTTTTGGCGGGAAGTCTGCGGCGCGCCCAAACGGCAGCGGTTTCTTCGGTGTTAAGATCTTCGATGTCGCGCAAGAGCTGGTCGCGCAACATCGCTGAAAGCTTTCTTCGCAGCCCTGAATCGGCCATAAGTGGGGCTGGTTCCGCCCTTGTTTTCGGGGCGGTCCTATGGCTGAACTGTCCATCGCCGCCATTTGGTCGCGCGCGATGGTAAGAAACTACGTGGGCGCCGCTAGGGTCGACAGGTTCGGCGACGTGGAGGTCAGGAGCATCGAGATCATCTTCACCGGCTATGCCGACGAGCGCAAAAAGCGCGTACCGCCGCGCATAGGTAAGGGCCGCCCCCATGCGCTTCGGGCTTGCCATGTCTTCAAGTGCGCAAACGGGCCAATCCGATGCGATCCATTCGCCGGAAGAATGCGCGAGTACCGTCTTTAGTCTAATGAGACCTGCTGCTTGATCGATCGATGTGGATTGCAGGGTCGCAATTTCATGTTGGCCCAAGGTCTTACGAATGATATTAAGCCCGTCCGATAAGGGCGCATAGCGGAAGATCTGCTCGCCCCACCTCGGCTTCCGGTTGGATGGTGGCCACCATCGACTTTTCCGGATTGATGAGCTCGACTTGCGCCCGCGCAAGCGCGGCCGCCAGGCTGCCAATCGAGCCGCTAGACTGCTGCATGGCCATCCTCGGCATTTAGGAGCTCAAAGCTGATGGCTCCGGATTTGGACCGCTTGGCGCGCACGCCATGGCCAATCGCTTGCTGCGCGTCCTCCGGCACGAGGCCTTTCAAATCAACCTTGGCGCGCTCGTGTTCGAGATGCCGGGTGCGCGTAAAGATCGCCGGCGCATTCTGCCCAGGCATTGGACGTGCTCATATCGACGATGCGGACCGCCGCAATCCGTGGCTTCGGTGGCTCAACGCCAAAGAGGGTAGGGGGCTCGCCGTTCTCCACACACCGCCAGAACTTGCGCTCTGCTGTGACAATGAGGTGCTGGTAGAGCGGATCGGCGTGGGTGGTGATCTCCACCCATTTGCCGCCGCCGGTAATAACCGACAACACAGCTGATCGCGCCGCCACCACCCACATATTGTGTTGGAGCTGCGGCATGTATTTCTGCACCGCCGCTTCTTCGGAGAATGACCAGGGCAGCATGAACTTGGCCTCGAACACGGCCTCACTGCTCTGAACCCGCCCATCGAGCGTCGCCGCCATCCACCGCAGCACCGGATGCCGAATGTGGCGCTGGACATCCGTGAGGACCTGCCCTGTATTGACCTCATACCAGCGCCGATTGAGGTCTTCGGTCACCACCCCGAGCTGAACCAAAAGATTGCTGGATAGATCCTCCGGCTCGACCTCTCCCCGCTTTTCCCGCCAGAGCCGGACGAGCGCCTCTTCGTCATTGCCGATGATGATCCGGGCATCCGAGCCGCCGATGAACGTGCGGCGTCTGTTCAGGACGAATGATTCTAAGTACATCCTTGGCTCCTACCGCTCACTCACGACATATATTAGCTATTTCGTGATCTATAGTATATCAAGTTGGTTGGTGTTGTCAAGCGAGGTTAAATTGAAGGAGGGTAGAATCGCAGGAAGGGTTCTCGATGATCGAGCCGGCCCAAATTCGGGCTGCACGCGCGCTCCTTGGCTGGCGCCAGGAGGATTTGTGGAAGGCATCCGGTGTCGGGGCGGCCACCGTTCGACGCGTTGAAAGTTCCAACAGTAGTGCAACCACCTACGTTTCCACGCTTTCGCGTATTCAAGCGGCGTTTGAAACTGCGGGCGTTGTTTTTATTGAAGACGACGGAATCGCGGGGTTAGGGGTTCGTCTTGCTAAGACAAAAAAGAAAAGAAAGCGATGATAGTCGCCTATAAATGCTGCTTCGATCGGTCCGCCCCGATAGGATCACATTTGAGGAATTAAGGGCGGGCGGCAGCATGCTCCTTAGCGCTGGCGCTGCGGGGTCATTTCGACACTAACAGTCGCGCGGGCGGCGAATTGCGAGCAAATTTGGAAACATAAATGGAGCGGCGAGCCCGGGCTGAGCGGTCTGAAAGGCGCCGCAAACGCGTCACGTAAACGCAGCCCATGATGTTAGGTCTGCCGCCGCCGCTTCGGCCGGCGTGCCGCCACCATCGTTGCCCATCCACGCCTCCAGATGCGGATGACGGGCCGCCCAATTCAACATGGCGCAAGAAATGCCCAGATCATCATGCTGCCCCGGTAGACATTTATAGACTATCCCGCCCTCGCGCATCTCCGGCTCAAGGGCTTCCAGTTGGGCATAAGCGTGCCGCGCCTCTGGTCCATCCGCAAGGCACACTTGGCCCGCTTGCAAATTACTGTGCAGCGCTTCCAGCAGATGAGACCGGCCCACGGGAAATGAGTACAGCCGCGGTCGACCGATCGCGGCTGAAGTGGTGGGAGATATGCACGCCTATCACGCGGCCAAAGGTCTCGAGCAACTGCTCGCCATAACTGGTGTCGTTGCGAGATCGGCGACGATCAGCGCATTGCGGTCGTAGCGGGCGTCAACGTGGGCCAGCGCACTCGCGCGCGCACTGCCATAGAGGCCTGCGGCAACTCGTTGAATTCCTTAATGCCAAGTATTCCTGGCACATAGGTACAATAGCCACCGACATCATGGGCGATCGAGCGACGCGGGTGAGCGAGTCCAAAGGCGTGGGTCGATAGAATCGCAGGTGATGGAGGCTCCTTGCAAGGTTGGATCGCGAAACGGATTGGGCATTACCGGCGGCGGCTGCGGCGGTGGCCCGAAAGCTTGGGCCGGGTGGCATCAACGGCGCGCGCAAATTGGTCACGCGCGCATAAAGCTCCCAGGTGAAGGGACTGGCGGCGCCGCTGACCGGAACGCCGAGATATTCCCGCTTGAACGCGTGTTCACCAAGCGCCTTGCGTTCCCATGCTCTAAATAGTCCAGCTGGAAACAAGCTCGGCATCCATATCCACCGTCGCTTTCAGGCGGATCCAAGTGGGATCGTCGCTCGCCCACGCGGTCCAGAATGGATCGGTGCGGCTCCACGCCGTCGAGAGCATAGCCAGCCGCGCCTGCGGCCGGCGCGCGCTCATCGGCCGCAAGGCGGCAATAGTGTCTTCGCTGAGCCGCGCCGCTTCATCGGCGACAATCCAAGCGTCGACCGTGAGCCCACGGATCGATCGTCGCTACCCGGCAGCGCCAGGACGCGCGCACCATTGTCCAGTTCAAGCGCATAGACATTGTCGCTCACCAGCTTGCCACCGACCTTGAGCAGGAAGTCACGGACCCGCCGCACCGCTTCGGCGCTCTGCCCGCTGGGCCGGGCAGGCAATCACCGACAACGAGCCGGGCATAAACCGCATGGCGTGCGCGATCGCCCAAGCTGCGGTTGTGGTCTTGCCGACCTGGGGCAAAGTCAAGGCCAGGATCGAAGCGCCGCGCGGCATCCGCAGGAAGATTTCCTGCCAGGTCGTGGGGTTGACGCCTAAAGACGTCGCGCACCCACACGGCCGGATCGATGTGATAGGCTGCCTGACGTAGATTGCTCAGGAGGTTAGTGGGGACTTCAGCGGCGGTTTCGCGGCAAATACGCCGACTTTTGTTGTTGGTGCCTAACCCGGCTGGTGGACGTCGCAGAAAGACGCGGAGCAGCGCCATGCGCTCAACAAGAGGCGGACCTCCATTGGCCCGGCGATTTGCCGACGAACTTCTTGAACGTACGGCTGAATGCGCTTCCAATTCATAGCCGACTTCACTCGCGACGGCGGATATTTTAACGCTGCGATCAGCTAGCCGCTTGGCAGCCAGCTGCATGCGTCACTGGGTCAGATACTAAATCGGCAGACAGCCCACCAGATGCGCAAATCGATCGGCCAGCACCGAGCGTGCGGAGGTCCTGCCTATTCGTTGAGATCAATACTTTTCATCGCCCACGACGAAACCGCTGGCATTGGCGTTCGCTTGGCTGCGGCGCGGCCGAACCGCGATTCGGCTACTCGCTATCGCTCATCCGTTTCAAAAGCATCCGCGATTGGCGCAGCAACTCCTGCACCGATCGGTGTTCGTCCAGGGCTTTGCGCGTATAGACGCCGTGCTTAAGCGCGTTTTGATTGCCGAGCGGTGCGCCCGAACCTGGCGCACCCCCATGCATCCGGCAGCGCTTTTTGCCGCGCACGGCCGGAGAATTGCACGGCTTGCCAGAGCGGGTCATGGCTCCGCAGCGCGGGCTGGAGAGCATCGGGCCGGTATTCCGCTGATGAGTGCCCGTCATCGCGGTCGCCGCTGCCCCGGTCGAACCGGCTCACGCTGCGCTTCGGCCAAAGTCTCCATCGGAGCTTGCCGCGCATCGGCGAGTGCGGGAGTTACCCGCACTTGCTTCTTTAACACCCCTTCGTCGCGCCGCGCGACATTGCCGACAATCGCCTGGCCGCCATGATTGACGGATACGTGTTGCACGAAGACCTTGTGCTCGCTGATGGACCGGTACCGCTGAAGTGCCTCGACTTGTGCGGCAAACGTTCGTGTGAGTTTATTGAAAGCCCGGTCCGCACTATCTTGTTCCTGGAGGCTTTCGGCGTGAGCCAAGCGGTTTGCGAACCGCATGGCTCCTGTGTGCGTCGCGGCCATCTGAGCAACCAGCGCGGCCTCGATTTCGTCGCGAGGTTCAATCCGCCTGATAAATGCAAGCATGAACTTGATCCCTTTTTCATCGGGATATCGTCCTTTTTTGCCCGCATTGCAGACCTGATGGAGAAGACCGAAAAAGAAATCTGGATCGCTAGTCCCGAACCCAGGCATAAAGACAGTCGGATCGCCGAGAAGCGTGACCTCAGTAGCGTCTCCGATCTTGCCCATTCCCAACTCCATTGCCTGATCGATGGATTTGGTAGCAGGCGCATCGCCTGCTAATTTTTGATCAACACTTTTCCTCATGGCTCGCTCTCCTATGGCGCGGGATTACAGGCCAACCTTCTGGTCCTGGAAAAAGCCTATTGCGCCCGCATCAGTTCGATTCGGTGTGGGGATCGGACGAGCCAAGCGCTTTCGAGTTCGCTCGTATCGGAGCTGGCATTTGCTTCGATTCGCCGATGATCTCCATCGGGACTTGTCGGGCATCGGTGAGAGCCGGCTTAGCCTTCCCTGCCTCCTCCGGCGCCGCTCTTGCTGCGGCCTGCGTGACGTTGCCAACGATAGCCTGCCCACCTTCGGCAACCGAGACGTTCTGGACGGTGACTTTTTGATCGGTCCCGCCGTGATATCGATTGAATGCTTCAAGCTGAGCCGAGTAGGTGCGAGCGAGCTGGTTTAGCATCCGGCCGGCGTATTCTAATTCATATACCGTTTCGGCTCTAGCATGCTGTCCAGCGATTTTCATTAATGCCAGGTGGACCGCGCTCATCTGCGCGAGATGCATTGCGTCGAGCGTGTCGCGTGGCTTTTTGTCTTTAATAACGGCCAGAGGGAAGAAAAGCGCATCGTCATCATATTTGTCATCGCCTCTCGCGCTGGCACGAAAAAGTTGCCCTACAAGTCTACTAATAAAATCGCGATCTTTTATTTCCGTTTCCTCAAATGGTCCGAAACCCTGCTGCTGGCCCGTGGAATCGAGCTCGTTTGCCGGATGTGCATTGTCCTGACGGGTTGCCCCCGTTTCGGGCTGGGACACACGGGATGGATCTGGTGAGATGCTGTCGCGCGCAGGAACTTCGCGCGTCTGCTTTTCAGTTTCAGGCCTCCTGCCTTTACGTGGAACCATACGCATCTCCATTACGCCCGAGTTTCGTCAGTGCCGTGTAGCCACTCGGCTGTTCTGCGGCGCTTGGTCGTCTGTATCCGCACCAACACGACGTCGACTCTTGCTTTCTTTGGCGCTCTCAGCGCGCGAAGACGGTACGCCTTTGTTCCTAGGCCTCCTGATTGCCGGTGCAGCACGCTCATAAGCCCGGACAGAAGCGGGGTATCAAGGCGGCAAACGCTCATTCCGTAATCCTATATCGCAAACTGATGGTCTACGTTTCTCACTCGGGGCAGTTCAGAGATTTGTTGCCGGCGGCGGCGCGCCTTTGCAGCCGCGAATTTCTTTTTATCTCGCCTAAATCGCGCGATCCGCGCGTTGCGTTCGCGTTTCACTTGCGTGAGGATTTGAGCGAACCGAGGGTCATCAGGCAGGAAAAAGAACGGACGACTGAGATCTATACCCGCCGTCTGAGCACGCGCGCGGAGCCGTCGGATGATTTCGGACACATTTACGGTGAAATAGCCGACCAGGTCCTTCACGTCTCTGAAATCATCCGCGATTTGATTCAATGTTCCGTGTGTGACGAGTAGAGTTTTTCCGCTCGCGGTCACCGCGCTCGTGCCGACCCCGCCCACAGCCATGAAAAAATTCTGAGACGGATCAGCCTCGGCGTGACCGATACCGCTTGCCCACTGATGGAAAAAGCCGCTCACAATGACGGTTGAAACTTCCCGACCGAGCGACGGCGTGAGCCCTAAGTTAATCGCCATCGCGACGAGGTCGAGATCAAGATAGCGCCCCGGCGTTGCCGGCAATGGCGTCCCGAAGGCAAGCGCAACGTGCCCAGCGTGCTGCAGTTGGTCGAATGCGCCGCTGGTCAGTCCCAAAAGCTCAAGAAATTCGGTTCGCGAAATCGCTTGCATCGTTTATCACTATTACCATAGTCAATTATAAGATCTAGCCTTATATCTGAGCTAAGATTAAAAATCCAGCCGGCAGCCCGGGTGAACGGGCGAAGGAATACGAACACCAAAGGCTTGAAACGGGCTACGTGCGTCTGTTCTTTGAGCCCAGTCCGTCAGGGTAGGTCGACTACGCCGTGGAGGCAGTGCACGATCAGATTGCGGTTTTCCATTCAGCGCCTCGCGTGCAAGGTGACCACATCGAGCGCTTTGGCCACCGTCGATGGCGTAGTACCTCGGACGACGGCTGAGGAAACGACGACCATGGACACGGTCTAATGGCTGCCGCCAGCCTCGAACAGGCACGACGGGATGCTTTGGCCTGCGTTGCTGGCGGGCAAGGTCGACCCCGCCCCGGCGAACGCGATCGGATGCGTTTGAAAACCACCCTAAAGTTCAGTGAGAGCCACCGATAGGTGTGTTTGTGGCAGTCAAGCACACGCAATTGGAGGGGCGCTCTTTTCTACTTTGCATGGGGTTGTTCTCGACTTTTTTCAGGCACTGCTAGCTTGACCGGTCAAGTCCGGTCGTGGAAGCGGATTGGCAAGGCCCGCTGTCGCTGCCGCCGCGTTTTCGCAATCATTGCGTGATCGTTTTTTTCAGCGGCCGCCCCTATTGCTCCAACCATTGCGGTATCGACTATCAGTTCTACTATTGCACCCCTCGGTCCTTTGGCTGCTGCCGCATCGGCTTCGGCTACTGTGATTGGCATGGACAGCTACGCTGCCATCCCTGATGCGTTAGCTAAAATTCGAGTGAAATCGCTAACGGACGGCTGAGCATCGCGCGGCAAAGTCGCGGGGTTTCGGTGTTTGCATTAGGGGAGCGTTCGCCAGCGCATGATCACATGCGGCCCAAGAGGCAGCTCGTTTCATGCGCTCCATCATCGTAATTGCCGCACTCGTGCTTGGCTTCGGCGCCTTAGCGCCCCGCTATCTTTCCAAGATCGGCCCGGCGCCGGCGCCCGCAGCGCAGGAAGTGCGCACCACGGTTCCGGCTCCTGTAGGCGGCGCCCGCCCGCGTTCGGTCGCTATTGCGACGCCCAAGGCCATTTTGACGTCGATGGCCGGGTCAATGGCCGCCGCATCGACTTTGTGGTCGATACTGGCGCGTCGGTCGTCGCGCTGACTGCACGCGACGCCGCGCGGCTCGGTATTCATCCATCGCGCAACGCGTTTGTCGCTGAGGTGAAGACCGCCAATGGAACGGTCCGAGCGGCGCCCGCCCGGCTCGACGTGGTCGAGATCGGCAGCCTGGAACTTCGCGATGTCGCCGCGCTGGTGCTGGCGGATGATGGCAAGCTTCTGCTTCAGCAATAAGCCTTCGGTCGCATTCCACCCGCCAAGCCGGAGTGAACTCCCGTCCTTCTGCGATCCGTCCTGCATCTAGGAATCATTACTTCAATCGTCGATGATGCTGCAGGTCGCGGCCTGTTTCTGCGTGCGTTCCATGGTTGAACCAACGGCGGCAATCTTGCGAAAGGGCCGCATAGGGGGAGGAGCGCGTGGCTTCTTATGTGCTGGCGATCGACCAGGGCACGACCTCGACGCGGGCCATTCTTTTCGACGCCGATACGTCGATCGCGTCGTTCGCCCAGCGCGAGTTTCCGCAGCATTTTCCGGCCGATGGCGAGGTCGAGCACGAGCCTGAGGATTTGTGGTCGACGGCGATCGAGACCGCCCGAAGCGCCATGCGCAATGCCGGCGCAAGCGCCAAAGACATCTCGGCCATCGGTATCACCAATCAGCGGGAGACCACAATCGTTTGGCACCGCACGACCGGCCGGCCCGTGCATCGCGCAATCGTCTGGCAGGACCGGCGGACTGCCGGTCTCTGCGCGCGGCTGCGGGCCGACGGGCACGAGGCTACGTTTGCAGCAAAGACCGGCCTTTTGCTCGACCCTTATTTCTCCGGCACGAAGGTCGCCTGGCTGCTGCAGAAAGATGCGGCGAACGCGGCCCTTGCCGCGCGCGGCGAACTCGCGTTCGGAACCGTCGACAGTTATTTGCTGTGGCGTCTCACCGGCGGCAAGGTTCACGCCACCGACGCGACGAACGCTTCGCGCACGTTGTTGTTCGACATTCATCGCGGGCAATGGGATGACGATCTGCTCGCGTTGCTCGGCGTGCCCAAATCCGTCCTGCCGGACGTTCGCAACTCGTCGGCCGCCTTCGGCGTAACCGATCCGGATCTGTTCGGCGCCGCGATCCCGATTTACGGCATTGCCGGCGATCAGCAGGCCGCGCTGATCGGCCAGGCCTGCTTCAAACCGGGCATGATCAAGTCCACCTACGGCACCGGCTGCTTTGCGCTGATCAACACCGGCGAAAAGCCGGTCGCATCGAAGAACAGGCTCCTCACGACCATCGCCTATCAGCTCGAAGGCAAACGCACTTACGCGCTGGAGGGCTCCATCTTCGTCGCCGGTGCCGCCGTGCAGTGGCTGCGCGACAGCATGCATCTGGTGCAACGGGCGGAAGACACCGGCCCACTTGCCGCAGCCGCCGATCCGACCCAGGAGGTGTATCTGGTGCCGGCCTTCGTCGGCCTCGGTGCGCCTTATTGGCGCCCGGACGCGCGTGGCGCGCTGTTCGGCCTGACGCGCGCGACCGGGCCGCGCGAATTGGCGCAAGCCGCACTCGAAAGCGTTTGCTTTCAGACCGTCGACCTTCTGACGGCTATGAATGCTGATTGGAGCGAGGGTGACGGCGCCGACAGGATTTTGCGCGTCGACGGCGGTATGGCGGCTTCCGATTGGACCATGCAGCGTCTTGCCGACCTGACCGGCAGCATTGTCGATCGGCCGCGCATCAACGAAACGACTGCGCTCGGCGCAGCCTATCTCGCCGGTCTGCATGCCGGCTTTTTTCCGGAGCCGGATCGCTTCGACCGGCTTTGGCAACGGGACAAACGCTTCACGCCGCAAATGGATGCCGCGACCCGCGAGCGAAAGCTTAAGGGGTGGGCCTCAGCCGTGCGCCGTTTGCTGGCGTAGCGCGAAGCGACGAAACAATTCAAAGATATCCCGTGCTCATTTCCTCGGCGAACCGCGCCGGATCGCCGTGCCAGGTGATGCGGCCGTGATCGAGCACATAGACGCGGTCGGAGTGGGGGAGCGCGAAGGTCACGTTCTGCTCGGCGAGCAGAAGCGTCAGCGAGTGCTCCTTGCGCAGCCGCTCGATCGCTTTGGACAGAAGACCGAGGATCACCGGCGCGAGCCCCAATGTCGGCTCATCGAGAACCAGCAGCTTTGGCTGCATCATCAGCGCGCGTCCCAGCGCCAGCATCTGCTGTTCGCCGCCCGATAGCGTCCGGGCTGCTTGTGCCTGGCGTTGCTCGAGAATGGGAAAGAGATCGAACACCCACGCGAGCTGGCGCTGCCGTTCGGCGTTGCTCAAGTGGCCGCCGCCGAGTTCGAGATTCTCGCGCACGCTCATATGGCCAAACAATTCGCGCGTCTCCGGACAATGCACCACGCCGGCGCGCGCGATTTGCGCCGCCGTGAGATTCTTGAGGTCTTGTCCCGCAAAGCGGATCGCGCCGCGATAAGGCACGAGCCCCGAAATTGCATTGAACAGCGTGGTCTTGCCGGCGCCGTTGAGGCCGACGATCGAAACGAACTCGTCCTGTTGCACATGCAGCGAAACGCGGTCGAGCGCGGTGGCTTTGCCGTAGAACACCTCGACGTCGTCGATAGCGAGCAAGGTCGTGGTGCGATCGGCCGCGGCCGCTTTGCGCTCGACGTTCTCGATCTTGCCGCCGATATAGACCCGGCGCACGGTTTCGTTCTGCATCACCTCGTCGGCGCTGCCTTCGGCGATCCGTTCGCCGAGATACATGGCGATGACGCGGTCGGCGAGCGCGGCAACGCTCTTGACGCTGTGGTCGACAAGAAGCACGGCACGGCCCTCGTCGCGCAATGTGCGGATCAGATCGGAAAAGACCTTGATCTCGCCCGCCGTCAGGCCGGCGAAGGGCTCGTCGATCAGCACCACTTTGGGATCGCGCGCCACCGCTTTGGCGAGCTCCATGCGGCGCAGATCGGCGAACGGCAGCGTCCATGGATGCCTTTGCAAAACGCCGCCCAGTCCGACCTGCTCGGCGATGGCACGGGCGCGCTCCGCCGCCGAAGCTTCTGTCGCAAGCCGCAACAGCGAGTCGGGCAGCAGCGCCAGCTTGACATTCTCCAGCACAGTTTGCCGTTGCAGCGGCCGGGAATGCTGGAACACGATGCTCACGCCGGCGCGCGCGATGCGATGTGCCGGCCAGCCCGCGATGTCGACGCCGTCGAGCCGGATCGCCCCGGAATTGGCGCGCGTGAGCCCCATGATCAGCGACATGACGGTCGATTTGCCGGAGCCGTTCGGACCGATCAGCCCGACGATTTCGCCGGCGCGAAGATCGAAGCTCATATTCTTGACGGCGACCACGCCGCCGAAGCGCTTGCCGAGCTCGTTGACCTGCAAACGGACCGCGCCGGTCATTCGCGTTCGCTCCGGTGCAACGCGTAGCCGAGCAGGCCATCGGGGAAGAACAAGATGACCGCGAGCGCCACGGCCGACACCACGAACGTGTTGAGCTGGCCGAGCGGCCGCAGAAATTCGGTGGCGAGGATGAGGAACACGGCGCCCAAGGCGGCGCCCAGAATGGTCCGGCGCCCGCCGAGAACCGCTGCGATGATGATCTGAACCGCGATCGAGACATCGACCACGGTGTTGACCGACGCTGTGCCCATATAGAAGATCAGCATCGCGCCGGCGGTGCCCGAGAACAGCGCGCTGACGCAGAAGGCCGCGATCTTGTGCTTGGTGACATTGAAGCCGAGCGCGGCGGCGCCGACCGCATCTTGTCCGCTGGCCTGGAGGATCAGCCCGACCGCCGAGCGCGACAGGCCGAACAGCAGCACGGCGCACAGCACCAGGAATGCCAGCGCATACCAGTAGTTGACGTCCGCGTCGATCGAGAGCACGTCGGGCACGGTCATGCCGATCTCGCCGCCGGTGACGCCCGCGAAGATGACGACGAAGTTCTGCAGCAGCAGGACCGCGACCAGCGTGACCAGTCCGAAATAGGGGCCGCGCAGGCGCAAGGCCGGCACCGCCAGCAGGATTCCTCCGACGACGGCCGCGAACGCCCCCGCGATGACGCAGACAGGAATCGGCACGCCGTAGTTGGCGTTGAGGATCGCGGCCGTATAGGCGCCGAGCCCGATCAGGAAGGTAGGGCCGAAATTCACTTCGCCGGCAAAGCCGAACAACAAATCCCAGGCCATGGCGAAGACGCCGAAATAATAAGCCGCAGTCAGAATGCCGAGCAGATAGGCGGACAGCCAGAACGGCAGCAACGCCGCGATCACAACGACGACGGCGGCTATCCAGAACAGGCGGGAGCGCAGGAAGGTCATTCAAGCCCTCCTACCGCCGGCCCAGAAGGCCCTGCGGCCGCACGTACACGACCAGCACCAGAAGAATGAGCGAAGGTATCGGCCGCAGCGTCGGCGCGATCATATAGGCAGTCATCGTTTCCAGATAGCCGACGACATAAGCCGCGATCAGCGATCCGGAAACGCTGCCCAGCCCGCCGAGGACGACGATCGAGAAGGCGCTGGCGGTGAGCTGGCCGGCATTGGTCGTGCTGACGCCGAGAAAGGATGCGAGTAGCACGCCGGCGATGCCGGCGAGAATTCCGTAGATGGTCCACGCGATCAAATAAAGCTGCGTGAGCTCGTAGCCGAGCAGCGTGACTCCGCGTGGATTCATGGAAGCGCCGAGCAATGCCTTGCCGGTGCGCGTCCGGTTGACCAGAAGCCAGAGCAGGCCGATGACCGCCCAGGCGATCGCGGCGATCAGGATTTCGTTGGTCGGCGTGCGCACGCCGAAAATGTTCACGACGCCGGCGATCAGCGGCCGCATGGTCACCGGGTTATCGCTGAACAGATAGGCCATGCCGACCTGGATCATGATCCCCCAGAGCAGCGTTCCGGTGAGAACAAAAATTTCGGTCTCCTCCGGCCGGATGGCGCGCGAGCGCTGGATCGGCCGCACGACGACGAGATAGGTCGCGTAGGCCGTGATCAGGCCTGCGATCACGCCGATCAGCGTGCCCGCATAGGTGCCCAGCCCGAATTCGCCGGCCGCCGCCCAGCCGACGATCGCGGCTACGACCATGATCCCGCCATGGGCGAGATTGAGCACGCCGGAGACGCCGAAGATCAGGGTGAAGCCGACAGCGGCGAGGCCGTAAAGCGAGCTGATCGCAAATCCGTCGACAAGGATCTGGACTGCTCGCATCGTTCCCCAACCGCCCCCAAGGAACCGCCGAATGATCGAGACGTGTCCGGACCGCCGTCAAGCGCTAATTCAGCCACGCCGTCGGCCCGATAGCCAATCGCGGAAAGCTCAACTCGGCGTTTTGACGAATGCCGGGAAGGTGATCTTGGCCTTGCACTTGTCGGCCGGCCACACGCACGCTTGCTTGCCGTTCTGCCATTGAATCGCAATGGTCGTGACCAGCCCCGGTCCGTATTTCATCGCGTGGGTGAATTGGTTGTCGCGGCCGTAGAACTGGATGCGGCCGACGGTTCCGACGTGATCGGTCGCTTCCAGCGCGGTGACGAGCTTGTCCGGATCGGTCGAGCCGCCGGCGCGCTCGATCGCCTCGGCAATCACATGCACCATGTCGTAGGACGAGTAGCCGACATAGGCCGGCGTGACGCCGTGCTTCTTGATGTAGGCCTCGGCGAAGGGAATGGTCGACGGCGACAAAGCGACGTCGGGCGCGGCCGCCGTGGCGGTGATGACGCCCTCGGCCGCGCCGTTGGTGTCCTTCCAGAACGTGCTGGTGGTGGCCTGCGAGCTCTGTCCGACCATCGGTATCGGCACTTGCTGGTCATGCCATTGCACCGTCGGCTGCACGCCGACATGGCTGATGCCGGTGATGATCACGTCCGGATGCGCGTCTTCGATCTGATGGAAGATCGGGGTGAAATCGGCGGTGTCCGGATTGAAGCGAATATGATCGAGCACCTTCAGACCGGCTTTCGGCAGGCATTCGAGATAGCCGGCGTCGAGCGGCGTGGTCCAGGCGGCGTCTTCGCTCATGACCACGGCGGTCTTCAGATGGAAAGGACCGACCAGCATATCCTGGGTGTAGTCACAGATCGCCTGCGCGATGAAGGCGGACGTGAGCCAGCCGTGAAACGTGTATTTGTAGTGATCGTAATCGTCGTGGACGGCCTTGGAAATCAGATTGCTGGCGGCGCCCGGCGTGATGAATGGCATGTGCAGACGCGCCGACCAGGGCTCGAGCGCTAGGACGACTTCGCTGATATAGCTGCCGATCACCGCGACTACCTTGTCCTGGCTCACGGCGCGCTGGAAGGCCCGCACCGAGTCGGAGGCGGACGAGTGGTTGTCGTAAGTGATGACTTCGATCTTGCGGCCGTTGACGCCGCCGTGAGCATTGATGTCGTCCGCGGCCATGACGGCGGCTTTGGTCAGCGAAGCGCCCGCCACCGAGGATTCCTCGCCGATCACGCCGATCTTGATCGGGTCGGTCGATTGAGCGGAAGCCGGGAGGGCTGAAAGCGCGAGCGTCAGTCCGGCGCATCCGAAAAGCCAAAAACGCGCTCGGCCGGCTAAGGTCTTCATGGTCGTCCTCCCAATTTTTGCGGGAAATTCAGGCCGCCGCGATGCGGGGTGCTTCCGCTGGTTGTCGTCAGATTATAGGAACGGCTAACGGGTGACAAACGTGGCGGAACGCGCTGCGTTCCGCTGTCCACCGGGACCGGCCGCGCGTATAGTCCGGATGGGCTGCACAAAATTTTGGCGCTCGGGACATCGCTCTTGCACGAGGCTTGCATGGCAGACTGGCTGGTGTGCTGGTTCCATCTCGGACGAATGCGAGCCCATGAATCTGATCAGTCTTGATATCCGGATGCTCCGCTCGCTGATTTCGGTGGTCGACACCGGCAGCATTACCGAGACCGCGCGCCGGCTCGGCCGCACCCAGCCGGCCATCAGCCTACAAATTCAGCGGCTTGAGGATATTACCGGCAAAGTGCTGTTTCAGCATGAAGGCCGCCGGATGGCGCTGACCCCGGATGGCGACATGGTGCTGGCTTACGCCAAATCCATCCTTCGGCTGCACGACGAGCTGTTGTCGCGGCTGTCGTCGCCGGAAGTGCACGGGCATGTGGTGCTCGGCACGCCCGATCTCTACGCCGCCTATATGCTGCCGTCGATCCTTTCGGTGTTCAAGGAGGCCTTTCCGCGCATCCAGGTCGAGTTGCGATGCGCACTCTCGACTCCGACAGTGGATCGCGTTCAGCGCGGCGAGGTTGATGTTGCGCTCGTCACCCGCATGAACAATTTCACCGGCGGGCTGGTCATTCACCAAGAGCAGCTTGTCTGGATCGTGGGCGAGCATTCGCGCGCGCAATTCGAGGATCCGGTCCGGCTCGCGCTGCTGCCGCCCGGAAATATCTATCGCGAGCACGCCATAAATCACCTCGAGCGCGCCGGCCGCAAATGGCAAATCGCTTGCGTGAGCGAAAGCGTCAGCGGCCTGCAGGCCGCGGTGTTTGCCGGCATGGCGATTACCGTGCTGGGGCGTTGCGCGCTCGTGACTGGAATGCGCGAACTGACGCCCGCCGAAGGCTTTCCGACACTGCCCAAGATCGACCTCTTGCTCTACAAGGCGCCCGGCGCGACGTCGCCCGCTATCGACGCATTGCACGATTACCTCGCGCACTATGTCGGTTTGTCATCAAGCAGCATCGACGAGGCGCAACGGCCGCTCGCCAAGCCGCCGCCAAACGAACCGGCGCGCAAACCGGAGCCGCCGCCGCGCCGGCGCCCGAGCCTCGTTCAGCAGAAATCATCTTGAGTGCCGCGGGCGTGGCAACCTCCGCTCGTCCCCGCGAAGGCGGGGACCCAGCTCTTTGCACTAGGCCCTGGATTCCCGCTTGCGCGGGAATGAGCGGGTGATTTTTTAGGCCGCGAGCGCCGGCCACTGGCCCGACCAGGGTCGCGCCTGCTCGAATGCCGCCGCGATGGAGAGAATGGTCTCTTCCGCCAGCCACGGCGCCACGATCTGCAAGCCGATCGGCAGGCCGTCGCGATCGAAACCGGACGGCACGGTCGCGGCCGGCAGGCCGGCGAGGTTGATCGGCCAGGTGAATGGCGACCAGCCGAGATGGCGGTCGATTTTGCGGCCGTCGATCTCGTCGACGCCGATGGTGCCGGCGGCGAAGGCCGTGACCGCGACAGTCGGGGTGATCAACGCGTCTACCCGGCGGAACAGATCGCCAAAGCGTCCGCGCAGCGTCATGCGCCGGTGCGTGGCGCGCATGTAGTCGACGCCGCTATAGGTCCGGCCCTTGGCGATGACGGCGCGATATTCCTCCTCGGAACGCGCGAACAACATCGGATCGCGTTCGGATATGGCGGCGGCCTGCTCGGTGAAGGCGATCGGCTGGAGCACATGCTCCAAAATGTCGGGCTCCAGGCCCGGATCGTCGGCAACCATGTGGGCGCCGAGATTGGCAAGCGTGTCGACCGCTTGCTTGAAGGCCATGCGCACGTCGCCCGCGACCGCGGCATAGCCGAGATCGGGACTGAATGCGATGCGCAGCCCGTTGAGCCTGCCGCCGCGGGCCGCAAACGAGCGCCGCTCGACCTGCAAGCTGCCCGGATCGCGCGCGTCATAACCGGCGATGATTTCGAGAAGCAACGCGGCGTCGCCGACGGTGCGGGCGATCGGTCCGGTGTGCGCCAGCGAGGGCCATGACGGCGGAAAGAAACCCGGCGACCGCGGCACCAGACCGAAGGTCGGTTTAAGCCCGAACACGCCGCAAAACGAACTCGGCACCCGGATCGAGCCGACCCCATCGGTGCCGATGGCGAGCGGGCCGCAGCCAGCCGCGACGGCAGCCGCCGCGCCACCGCTCGATCCGCCGCTGGTGCGGTTAAGCGACCAGGGATTGCGCGTGATCCCCGAGACCGGGCTGTCGGCCGTGAGCTTATAGCCGGACTCGCAGGTCGTGGTCTTGCAAGTGACAATCGCGCCCGCGGCTTTGACGGCCGTGACGACGGCGGAATCGGTGTCCGGCACGAAGCCGTCCAGCATCGGCGCGCCGCCGTTTGCCGGGGTGCCAGCGACGTAAATCAGATCCTTGATGGTGATCGGCACGCCGGTCAGCGCTTTGGCTTCGCCGTTCTTCCAGGCGGCCGTGGCGCGATCCGCTTCGGCCCGCGCCGAGGCGAACATCTCGGTCGCGATCACCTTGCAACGCGCGTCGGTGGTTTCGAGCGCGGCAATGACTTCGTCGATCACGTCGCGCGGCGTGAAACGCCCCGAGCGATAACCGTCGAGGATTTGCTGCGCGGTGAGCCGCGCCAGGCTTTGCGGTGCGGCGCGGGCGCCGGCACTCTGCACGAGCGTATTCATCGCCGTCCTCGGACTTCAGGCATCAGCTATTGGCCAGTGCGGTCGCGACCGCACGCTTGGCCATGACGCTGATCAGGTGCGCGCGGAACGCCGCCTCGGCGTGGATGTCCGAACTCAGCCCGGCCGGATCGACACCGTGCCCGTTGACAGCTCCCGGCTCGAAGCGCTTGGAAAGCGCCGCCTCAAAGGCCGGCACCCGAAACACTGCAGGGGCCGCTCCGGTCACAGCGACGCGCACGCCGTCGGCGAACTTTGCGACAAAGACGCCGACCAGCGCGAACCGCGACGCCTGGTTCGGCATTTTCGCGTAGCCGGCGGCGAGGGGGATGGGCAGCTTCACCGCCGTGATCAATTCGCCGGGCGCCAGCGCCGTCTCAAACATGCCGCGGAAGAACTGGTCGGCCGCGATCTCGCGCGTGCTGGTCACGATCGTGGCGCCGAGTGCGAGGGCGGCGGCGGGGTAGTCGGCGTTGGGATCGTTGTTGGCGAGCGAGCCGCCGATCGTTCCGCGATTGCGCACGGCCGGATCGCCGATGCCGCCGGCGAGCTGCGCCAGCGCCGGTAGAGCTTTCAGCACTTCGGGCGAGCGGGCGACGTCCGCGTGCCGCGTCATCGCGCCGATGGTGATCGTATCCGCGCCGACACTGATGCCTTTGAGCGCCGGGATTCCCGAGAGATCGATCACGGCGCTCGGCGCCGAAAGCCGCTGCTTCATGGTCGGAAGGAGCGACATGCCGCCGGCGAGGGGGCGAATTTCCGATCCGCTTGCGAACAATGCGGCCGCTTCAGGAACGGAGCTCGGCTTGTGATAATCGAAGGCTTTCATTGCGGTCATTCCTATTCGGCGGCTTGCAGCAGCGACGAGCTTTTGATGATGCGCCAGAGGCGATTGGCGGACGCCGGCATGTCGACATGGTTCACGCCGAGATGCGACAGCGCATCGACCACCGCATTGGCGACGGCCGCCGGCGAGCCGATCGTGCCGACTTCGCCGCAACCCTTCACACCCATAGGAGTGTGCGTACAGGGCGTGCTGTGGGTCGCCACCGTCATGCGCGGCAGGTTGTCGGCCCGCGGCATGCAGTAATCCATGAACGAGCCGGACAGGAGCTGGCCCGACACGTCGTCATAGACGCAATTCTCAAACAGCGCTTGGCCGATACCCTGCACGATGCCGCCGTGGAGCTGGCCCTCGACGATCATCGGATTGATGACCGTGCCGACGTCATCGACCGCTGTGTAGTTCACCAGACTGACGATGCAGGTCTCCGGGTCGATCTCGACTTCGGCAATATGCGCGCCGCCCGGATAGGTGAAATTCACCGGATCGTAATAGGCCTGCTCCTCGAGACCCGGCTCCAGCACCTCAAGCGGATAATTGTGCGGCACATAAGCGGCGAGTGCGATGTCGGCGAAGGCTTTCTTGCGATCGGTGCCGGCGACCTTGAAGTCGCCGGCTTCGAATTCGATGTCCTCTTCGCTGCTTTCCAGAAGATGCGCGGCGATCTTTTTGCCCTTGGCGATGACCTTGTCGCTCGCCTTGGAGAGCGCCGCGCCGCCGACGACCAGCGAGCGTGAGCCGTAGGTGCCCATGCCGAATTGCACCTTGTCGGTGTCGCCGAACACGACATCGATATCCTCGAACGATACGCCGAGTTTCTCGCAGACGATCTGCGCGTAGGTCGTCTCGTGACCCTGGCCGTGATTGTGCGTGCCGATCAGCACGGTCACCTGTCCGGTCGGATGTACCCGCACGGTTGCGCTCTCATAAAGCCCGCCACGTGCGCCGAGCCGTCCGGCGATGCGCGACGGCGCCAGGCCGCAGGCCTCGACATACGTGCTGAGCCCGATGCCGCGCAGCTTGCCGTTGCTGGCCGACGCCGATTTACGCTTGGCGAAGCTCGCCCAGTCCGATGCGGCCAGCGCCTTTTCCAGGCAGCCCTTCGGATCGCCGCTGTCATATTCGACCATGACTGGCGTTTGATAGGGATACGCCTCCTTGGGGATCATGTTGCGGCGGCGGATCTCAGCCTTGTCAATGCCGAGATCGCTCGCGGCGACGTCGACCAGCCGCTCCAGCACGAAGGTCGCCTCCGGCCGCCCGGCGCCGCGATAGGCATCGACCGGTACCGTGTTGGTGAAGATCACCTTCACTTCGCAATAGATCGCGGGCGTCAGATAAACGCCGGCGAGCAGCGGTCCGTAGAGATTGGTCGGGATGTTGGGACCGAAGGTCGAAATGTAGCCGCCGATATTGGCGAGCGTGTTGACCCGCAGCCCGAGGAACTTGCCGTTCTCATCGAGCGCAAGCTCGGCTTCGGTCACGTGGTCGCGGCCCTGTGCGTCGGAGATAAAGCCTTCGCTCCGCTCGCAGACCCATTTGATCGGCCGGCCGATTTTCGCGCAGGCCCAGGTGATGACCGCTTCTTCGGCATAGTGGAATTGCTTCACGCCGAAGCCGCCGCCCACGTCGGGCGCGACGATCCGCAGCTTGTGTTGCGGGATGTTGAGGACGAAAGCGCCCATCAACAACCGCACAACGTGCGGGAACTGGCTCGTGGTCCAGAGCGTGTGGTGGCCGGTCGCCGCGTTGTATTCGGCGATGGCCGCGCGCGGCTCCATCGGATTGCCGACCAGCCGGTTGTTGACCAGGCTGATGCGCGCCACATGCGCGGCCTTGCGGAAAGCGGCATCGGTCGCCGCCTTGTCGCCAAGCGCCCAGTCGCAGCACAGGTTGTTCGGCACATCGTCGAACAGAAGCGGCGCGTCGCGCTTGATGGCGTCGAGCACGCCGACCACCGCCGGCAGCACCTCGTAATCGACGACCAGCGCGTCGGCGGCGCTCTGCGCCTGCTCGCGCGTTTCCGCCACGACGAAGGCAACCGGATCGCCGACATGGCGCACCTTGCCTTGCGCCAGCGCCGGATGCGGCGGCTCCTTCATCGGCAAGCCGTCCTTGCCGGTGATGCCCCAGCCGCAGGGCAATCCGCCGACGCCGGCGGCCTTGAGATCTTCGCCGGTGAACACGCCGAGCACGCCCGGCATGGCAAGCGCCGCGGTCGCGTCAATCGACTTGATTCCGGCGTGCGCATGCGGCGAGCGTACGAACACGCCCATCACCATGTCCGGCCGCTTGATGTCGGCAACATAGTTGCCGCGGCCGGTCAGGAAGCGCTGATCCTCTTTGCGGAGCGGCCGGGCGCCGATGCCGATGACGTTTGACATGCTCATGCTCCCTGTTCGGCATGCATCGCGGCGGTGCCGCGCAGCACCGAGTTGACGATGTTCTGATAACCGGTGCAGCGGCAGAGATTGCCTTCGAGCCAATGGCGCACGTCGGCCTCCGTCGGATTGGGATGGCGCTTGGCGAACTCGACCGAGCTCATCAGCATGCCGGGCGTGCAAAAGCCGCACTGCAAGCCGTGGTTCTCATGGAAGGCAAGCTGCATCGGGTGCAGCGCGTCGGGCTTGCCGAGGCCCTCGACCGTGGTGACGCTCGCGCCGTCGACGGCGACCGCCAGCAACGTGCAGCTTTTCACCGAGCTGTCGCCGACATGCACGACGCATGCACCGCATTGACTGGTGTCGCAGCCGACATGCGTGCCGGTCAGCGAAAGCTTTTCGCGCAACAGATCGCACAACAACATGGAAGGCTCGACATCGACGCTGGTCGGCTTGCCGTTGAGAACGAAGCTGATGTTCATGTGTTTCCTTCCTCTTGTCAGCGGAGCACGCGCGCAACGTTCATCGGCCAGGTGGCGAGGACGGTGTCGCCGATGCCGAACGGGTTGGAGAAGAACTTCCGCTCCGGCACGTAGACGACGAAATCCGCGCTGCTGCCGGCGTCGAGCATGACCTTGACGAAATAGCCCTGGTACTCGATCGCTCGCACCCGGCTCGCCATCTCGACCGTGGTTTCGCCGGCCGGCGGCTTGTCGCTCGGCCGGATCAGATCGATATCGTCGCGGCGCACGGCGAGCGCGATGGCGTCGCCGGTCGAAAGATTGACGCCCGGCGTCAACGGCACGCGGATGCCGCCGCCGGCGGCGGCCGCCATCACCGCATGCTGGCCATTGACCGATTGGATGCGGCCCGACAGCACGTTCTGGCCGCCGAGGAATTCCGCGACGTAGCGGTCGTTGGGGCTGTCATAGACGTCGCGGGCCGGACCGGCCTGGCGGATTTTGCCCTTCTCCATCACCACCACGAGATCGGCGAGCGCGATTGCCTCGAGCTGGGTGTGGGTGACGTGCACGAAGGTAATGCCGAGCTCGCGCTGCATATGGCGGAGCTCCTGCCGCATCTGGATGCGCAGGAATTCGTCGAGCGCGGAAAGCGGCTCGTCGAGCAAGTAGCACGCGCGGCTCAGTGATGGCGGCGCGGGCGAGCGCGACGCGCTGCTGCTGGCCGCCGGAAAGTTGCGCGGGGAGCCGGTCGGCGAATTCGGTGAGCCTGACCTTCTCCATCATGGCGTCGGCGGCCTTGCGGCGCTCGGCCTTGGCGATGCCGCGCACCTGCAGCGCAAAGGCGATGTTGTCGCGCACGTTAAGGTGCGGAAACAGGGCGTAGGACTGGAACATCATGGCGGTGCGGCGCGCCACCGGCGGCAGGCCGACGACATTTTCGCCGCCGATCAGGATCTCGCCGGCCGTCGGGTCGTCGTGGCCCGCGATCATGCGCAGGATCGTGGTCTTGCCGCAGCCCGATGGGCCGAGCAGACAGCAATAGGCGCCATTGGGAATCTTGAGATTGACGCCGTCGACGGCGTTGACGAAGCCGTCGAAGGTCTTGACGACGCCAGCAAGCTCGATATGGCCGGACCCGACTTCCATGCAATCCTCCCTGCTAAGCCGGCACGCGGCTGGCGCGCCGCCTCTGCAGGTGGCCGATGGTGCCGAGGCAGACGACGATAATGGCAAACGAGATGATGGTGGTGACGGTGCCGAGCGCGTAGAGCGAGGGCGAAGTGACGTTGAGCGTCATGCTCCAGATCTCGAGCGGTAGCGTGTTGAGCGAGCCCGCGGTCTGCAGCGTGCGGGCGAATTCGTCGTAGGACAGCGTGAAGCCGAACAGCGCAACCGCGACCAGGCCCGGCGCCAGGATCGGAATGATGACAAGCCGCATCGTCTGCCAGCGCGAGGCGCCGAGGTCGTAGGCGGCTTCTTCCCAGGCGCGGTCGAAGCGCGACATCACCGCGAACATGACCAGCACGCCGAACGGCAAGGTCCAGGACAGCTGCGCGCCGACCGCCGAGGTGTACCAGGCCGCCTGAATGCCGACGAAGTTCAGAAGCAACCCGATGCCGATGCTGAGCACCAGCCCCGGCGCCACCAGGCTGCCGATCATCAGATAGAAGACCACGCCGTCGCCGTGGAAGCGCCGGCGGAAGGCAAGCCCGGCGAGGAACGACACCACCACGGTGATGATGGTGACGATGATGGCGAGCTTGACCGAGCGGTCGAACGAGCCCTTCACGTCGCCGGTGCGGACCTGGGTGAACAGGTCGACGAACCAATGCAGCGACAGTCCCTTCATCGGGAAGACAAGGCCGCCGCGCACATCCTGGAACGACAGGATGTAGATGCAGATCATCGGCCCATAGAGCGCGAGCACATAAAGGATGAAGACCGTAAGCAGGACGTAGAAGGTCCAGGGCCGCCCGCCGGCGCGCGGCGCGATCGCATGTGCTGCGACCGCCTGCGATACCGGCACCGCGCTCATCGGGTGATCTCCTTGCGCACGTCGACCGTGCGCAGGATGGCGGTGACGATCAGCGTGACCAGAATGGTGAGCACGACCGCGCTCGCCGCGGCGGTCGGGTATTGCAGCACGCCGACATCTTCGTAGAGCGCGCCGACAACCGACGCCGAGCCGCCGCCGCTCATCACCTTGATGACGAAGAAGTCGCCCATGACGATGGAGACGACGAAGATGGTGCCGAGCGCGATGCCGTTCTTGGACAGCGGCAGGATGATATAGCGCATGATGTCGAAGCGGCTGGCGCCGGCGTCGAGCGCTGCTTCCACCACGCGCTTGTCGATGCGGCCCATCGAATTGAAGATCGGCACGATCATGAAGATCGTGAGCTGATGCACATAGGCGACCACCACGGAGAAACCGGAGAACAACAGGAACTCGAGCGGCTCGTGGATGACGCCGACTTTGATCAGCGCCATATTGATCAAGCCTTCTTTGCCGAGCAGCGGGATCCAGGAAATCATGCGGATGATGTTCGAGGTCCAGAACGGCACGGTGCAGAGCAGAAAAAGGCCAATGGCGAGCAGCGGGCTGCGGATATGGAAGACCAGAAAGTACGCCACCCAGAAGCCGATGATCAGCGAGAACAGCCAGGTCAGAATCGTGAACTTGACGGTCTCGTAATAGAGATTGGCCGTCAGGCCGGAACTGAAAATGTCGATATAGTTTTGCAACGTCGGGCTGGCGATGATGCCGCCGAAGCCGTCGCTCTGCATGAAGCTTGCGGCAAACACCACCAATATCGGCGCCACGAAGAACGGCAGCAGCACCAGCATCAGCGGCGATATGTAGAGCCAGCCGAAAGCGTCATCGCGCGCGGCCATGAAGTCGCCTCATCCGCAAAGGTCAAGGATCAGCGTCCAGCAAGAAGCGGGCCGGCCCAGAGGAAAAGCCGGCCCGCGCGCGTCAGGCGACTTTGAAGTCGTTCCAGCGCTTGTTCATGTAGGCGGCTTCATCCATCAGCGTGTTCCAGCACGAGATGTTGGTCACGCGCTTCACGAAGGAACCGCCGTCGCGCACCGTGCCGGCCTTTTCCATCGGCACGCCGTAGGGATCGCTGATCGGGCCGGGGGCGGGCTTGCCCTCGTACCAGTAGGCCCATTCGGTGTCGGTCATGAATTTCTTAGCGCTCGACGGCACCGGGCTGTAATAGCCGTAGCGGCTGACGAACGCGCCCTGCCAGCCCGACAGATACCAGTTGAGATACTCATAGGCCGCGTCGAGCTTCTTGCCGCTCAGATGTTTCATCAGCGCCATGCCGTTGCACCAGCCGCGATAGCCTTCCTTGCCGTTCTTCACGTTCACCGGCGCGTAGATGCAGGGGATTTCCTTCACCCGCACCGCGGCGACGGCCGGCGACCACATTGATTGGATAATCACTTCGCCGGCGGCCATCAGCTGCACCGATTGGTCGAACGTGGTCCAGGTGGCGCGGAAGTGACCGCTCTTCTTCAGCTCGATCAGCTTGTCGGCCGTGAAGTCGATCTCCTTCTTGGTCATGTTGCCTTTGTTGCCGTACTTGATCAGGTCGGCGCTCTCAAAGCACAACGCCGCATCCATGATGCCGATCGCCGGTACGTCGAGGATCGCAGCCTTGCCCTTGAACTTCGGATCGAGCAATTCCTTCCACTCGGTGACTTCGTGGCCGACGAGGTCGGGCCGGTAGCCGATCGAGTCGGCGTTGTAGACCTGCGGCAGGAACGTCATGTAGTCGGTGACGCCTTCATGGAGCTCGGTATCGGTCGGCTTTCCGATGTACATCGCCTCGTAGGGCGAGATGCCCTGGCGCGGAATCTTGTGGCCTTCGAGCTCGCCTTTGGTGAAGATCGGCAGGATGTTGTCGAATTCCTTGATCTTCTTGACCTCGATGCCCTGCAGCACGCCGCGCTTGGTGGCGAGCTTCGACTGCCAGCCTTCGACGTCGGCGATGTCGACCGAGTCCGGCTGGGTGATGAAGCGGTTGATCGCCGCCGAGGTGTCGAGATTTTGCATCGTCACCTTGAAGCCGAGATCCTTGGACGCCTGGTCGCCGATCGCTTTCACGACCGAGTAGGACACGCCGACATGGCGCAGCTCGATGTCCTTGATCTCCTGCGCCCAGATGGTCGGAAACCCGGTGATGGCGCCGGCGCCGGCCGCGCCGCCGAGCATCGCGCCGCCGGCTTTCAGGAACGAACGCCGCGACGGACCCTTCTTCGCTCCGGCGCGATGACGCTTCACGTCGGCATTGCCAGCCGGCTTACCTGCAGTGTCTGGATCTTTGCTCATGACTGTCTCCCTGCGCGCAACGCATCGCTGCGCGCATTGCTGAAATCGATGCGTTCTGCGGCGGAGTTTTTTTAGTGTGATAGGGGTAGCATTGGTTCACACATCTAAAAAATTGGAAATATAAATTCGCTCCATAAGGTCGATTAATGTGCAAATAGAATCGTCAATCGCTGCCGCAATTATCGTCATTCGCGCCTGAATTTGCGGCGGCGTGGGTGTGCGATTGCTTGTATGATGCGATCTTTAGATCTGCTCGGTGGCTTTGAGGATGTCGGCGCGAAAGCCGTCATTCAACGCCGCAACGATGACGTTGTAGAGCTGGCTTAGATTGTCCCAATTCGAACGGATCGTTCCGGGCAGCACGTTGGTTCGCCACGTTATCTTTGGTGACAAACAATTGGCGATCGGATTTCTCGCAAACTCGAATGAGGCTCGGATCGTTCGCCGTATCGGCCGGCGGTAGGGGGTTGGTCGGTCATTGGCTATCCCGGCGCTGGTGCGAGGAGTTTGATCGCCGGATTTGCCGACCGCACCGTCGACAGCTTCAGTGTGACACAGCGGCCGTCTAGGACTGTGACGAGGCGCACGTCCTTACGTGACATTATAATACGGAGTGTGAGGGTGGATTGATCCTTAGGGCATTCGGCGCGCGAGAGGCGTTGTATTCTCGCGCCGCATCAGTAAGTTAGGGCGCGCGTTGCGGGTGTAGCTCAATGGTAGAGCAGAAGCCTTCCAAGCTTATGACGAGGGTTCGATTCCCTTCACCCGCTCCAATCTTCTCAATGACTTAGGCAATAGCTCGGGTTGGCAAAGGCGTCGGGCTAACCAGCAATTGGCAACGCCCTACGGGCCGGTGCGGCGCATCCGTCAGCGTGGCGGCGGATTCCCGTCGTCGTTGGGCGCAGTCAGTGTTTTTTGCTCGGGAGGCAGAGAAATTCGCGATAGGCGCAGAGATCGTCGAGAAGAGCCTTCTCGTCAGCGATGATCTTGGTCTTTTCCGCCTCGCCGACGAGGTGGATGATGTAGCTTTGCTCAGCGATGCCTTCTTTGAATATGAACGGAAAGGAATGATCGGCATTTGGAACGGCTCCGATGTCTTCGTTCGTGAGGTTCGGAGCGTAGAACATCAGGTGCGGCACCGGCATGGTATGAACCGTCCAGTCAGGATTCATCCACGTGCGCATGATCGGTGCGGCCATGTAGGACAAGCCCGGTTTCTCGGGAGTCTTATAGGTTTTGTTCTTGTAACGATTTTCAATTTCAGCTTTTAAGGCAACCGGGTTCATTCCTTGAATGCGAAGCGCGGCAACATCCATAATGACTTTTAGGTAAGTCTTTGTGCCCTCGGCGTCGTAGCAGAGGGGAACATAGATGTCGTTGCGAAAGTCGGCCTGTTCCCATGCGGTGCGCTCTACAAGACAAGTCACACCGCTCGTTCCCGGTCTGGAGAGTTGATAGCCCATCTTGGGATCAAGAAGATAAACAGTTGCCTGGTCCCGCATTGCCGGAGGTAGCGCGCTGAGCGCAAACTGAGTTTCGAGCTTGGCGGGCATTTGCTCGATGGTTGTCTCAGTCGCCCGGCTCAGAGGTGCCGATACGCCGATAAGACCGATTGCGATGATTGGCAGAGCCACCGTGATTTTGGCGGCTCTCCTCATGGCGTTATCTGCTCGTCGAAGAACTTTGAGAGCCCCAAGGAGCATTTTGCGACTCCACGGCTGCCAAGCCAACGCGCTGAGCTAATACCTACGGGGGTTTTCGCGGCTTTTCAACGTCGCGCTCGACCGGTTTTTGGCGGGCTGAGCAGAAGCTCTTTTGCCTTCGAGGCTTATGACGAGGGTCCGATTCTTTTCACCCGCTCCAATGCCTCTACGCTGAAAGCGTCAGCCCTCAGTTGGCATAGATCTTTCGCAAGTTGTCCTGCTTGCCGTCACGTAGCCACGTGATGTCGGCGATCCGCCAGTCATTCTTGATCTTGACCAGGTCGAGCCGCACCGTCGCCGCCTTATCGAAGTTGGTGAATTTGACCGTGGCGGTGGCCTTGCCGGGCGCGGTGTCGTCGACCGCGATATCGAAGTTGGAAATTTCCCAGTCCTGAGCGTCGATGAACGGATCGAAGTCGAGCAAGCCGACCTCGCCGCGCTTGGCGGCGATCTTCTGGTCCTTGACCATCAGTGCTGCGAGCGACGGCTCGAAATAGCGCCGGATGGCGCGTTCGTCGTCGAGCGGGTGGCCCTTGGCATCTTTGCCTTTATAGGCGCTGTAAATGTCGGTCACGAAAGCGAGTGCCGATGCATCGGCCGCCGTGGCACGCAGGCTCAGCGCAAGCGGGGCCGAGGCAGCGCCAAAAGCAGCCGCAAGAAAAGCAGCGACAAGAATGACCGTGCGTCGTGTCGGCATGGGATCGGCCGTCGTGGCGGGCCTTCATCATTGGCAATGCCGCGAAATTTCCGCAAGATGCAGGTTACAAGAGGAAGGCTTCCGTTAGGGCCTTGCTTTGCGCAAAGTCCGCAGGCATGTGAACGGCGGCCTAGGAGTGTAGCTCAATGGCTAGAGCACCGGTCTCCAAAACCGGGGGTTGCAGGTTCGAGTCCTGCCACTCCTGCCAGCGGCAAGCCTAAAGCCTTTAAGACGACCGCGCATCCCGGCACGAATGGGGCGCGTCACGTTATTCAGCGATACATGCCTACACATACAACCTGTCCCGCAAAGTATTTCGGGCAGGCTGGCGGGCTGTAAACGCTTCATTAACCAACACAGCGCAGCTTAGCGCCGAGTGGTCACCGGGTGGCTTGGCCCATCCGCGCTACTGGAGCCGACCGCGATGGGCGTCGAAAGCCTGACTTACATTGATCTTGCAGACCGGCTGGGCACCACCCAGGAAGCCGCCCGGTCGCTGGTGCGCCGCTTGCGGTTGCCGCGGCATGCGGGAAACGACGGCAAGGTCCGGGTCAACGTCGATCTGTCCGAAATCCAGTACAAGCGGCTGCCCGCCCGGTCACCGGGTGGTCACCGGGCGGACATCGATGCCTTGAACACCCGGATTCAGATGCTGCAAGCCGAACTTGCCCGCCTTGAAGTGGAGAACAGCTGCATGCAAGCCAGTGCGGCCGGTCACCGGGCGGACTTCGAGCGCGAGCGCGACCGCTCCGATACCATCATGGCCGAGGCCCTTCGACTGACGAAAGTCGCCATGTCGGCCCGCGAAATCGCCGCCCGTCTCGAGGGCCAGCTCGCCGCGCAGCAATCGCTGCCGTGGTGGAAAAAACTCGCCGGTTGACCAACAGCGATCGAGGGCAGCCGCTGGAGTATGATCCGCGGTTTCCCGAAAAGATCAGGCGCTGCTAAAATCTCAAGGGCGCCGATCAATACACCCCCAAGGCTCGAAGGGCGCCGCCGGGCGGCCTCCACGCCGATAAGTGCTTCCGCGCTTGACGGTTTAAGCGGCTGGCAGTAGGAAGCTTCCCTATCGCCAGCGGCCCGGTGACGGACTTCCGCGGCGAACATTCCCCAAAAAGGACGGCTGTTGCGGTCTCCTCCTGAAAGGCGGGTGGGGAATACTTATTTAGCGAACCAAATACCCAACTGTTGAACATGGCGAAGATCGACCCATTCAAGTTCCTGCAGGAAGTGCGGGCCGAGGCGCAGAAGGTCACCTGGCCGACGCGCAAGGAGACGACCGTCACCACTATGATGGTGTTCGTGATGGTCTTCGTCGCGTCGATTTTCTTCCTGCTCGCCGATCAGGTCATGCGCGTCGGCATCGGCTTTCTGCTCGGCATCAACTCTTAGGCGGTTTACGGCCACAGGCCATTACGATCCGGATGAACCCCATGACCAACCGGTGGTACGCGGTCCACGCGTATTCGAATTTCGAGAACAAGGTCGCGGAGTCGATCCGCGAGCAGGCCAGACAGCGCGGGCTCTCGCATCTGTTCGAAGATATCCTGGTGCCGAAGGAAAAGGTCGTCGAAGTCCGGCGCGGCCGGAAAGTCGACGCGGAGCGCAAATTCTTCCCGGGCTACGTCCTGGTCAAAATGGAATTGACCGACGAGGCCTACCATCTGATCAAGAACACGCCGAAGGTGACCGGCTTCCTCGGCTCCGACAATAAGCCGATGCCGCTGTCCGACGCCGAGGCGGATCGCATCATCCATCAGGTGCAGGAAGGCATCGAGCGGCCGAAGCCTTCCGTAACCTTCGAAGTGGGCGAGCAGGTGCGCGTGTCGGACGGGCCGTTTGCGTCGTTCAACGGCACCGTGGAGGAAGTGGACGAGGCCCGCTCGCGGGTCAAAGTGGCGGTGTCGATCTTCGGCCGCGCCACGCCGGTCGAACTGGAATTCGGACAGGTGGAGAAGTTGTGAAATTCACCTCTCCCCGCTGTGCGGGGAGAGGTCGAGCGAAGCGAGGGTGAGGGGGCGTTGCCGCGAGTTTGAGCCCAGCGGATAGGTCCCCTCATCCCGGCCTTCTCCCCGCACGCGGGGAGAAGGAGTAGAAGTGTGAGCCACGTGGGAGGTGAGGCGGCCGCCAACCGTCGAGATCCGCACCACTAACAGGAGTAGCGAATGGCAAAGAAAATCACCGGCTATGTCAAATTGCAGGTGCCGGCCGGCGCGGCCAATCCGTCGCCGCCGATCGGTCCTGCGCTCGGCCAGCGCGGCCTCAACATCATGGAGTTCTGCAAGGCGTTCAACGCCCAGACCCAGAAGCTTGAGAAGGGCACGCCGATTCCCGTCACCATCACGGTCTATGCCGACCGCTCGTTTTCCTTCGAGACGCGAACGCCGCCGATGTCGCATTTCCTCAAGAAGGCGGCCGGCCTGCAAAGCGGCTCGAAGGCGCCCGGCCGCGATGTGGCCGGTTCGGTCACCAAGGCGCAGGTGCGCGAGATCGCCGAGCAGAAGATGAAGGATCTGAACTGCGACACCATCGAGGCGGCCATGCGCATGGTCGAAGGCTCCGCCCGATCTATGGGGCTGGAGGTGAAGTCATGACCGCGCTCGGAAAACGCACGACCAAAATCCGCGAAGGGATTGATCGCGAGAAGCTTTATTCGCTCGCGGAAGCGGTGAAGATGGTCAAGGAACGCGCCAAGGCGAAGTTCGACGAGACTATCGAAGTGGCGATGAATCTCGGCATCGATCCGCGTCACGCCGATCAGATGGTGCGCGGTGTCGTCAATCTGCCGAACGGCTCCGGCCGCTCGGTCCGCGTCGCCGTGTTCGCGCGTGGCGTCAAGGCCGACGAGGCCAAGGCCGCCGGCGCCGACGTCGTCGGCGCCGAAGACCTGGTGGAGAAGGTGCAAGGCGGCGCCATCGATTTCGACCGCGTGGTCGCCACCCCCGACCTGATGCCGCTGGTCGGTCGTCTCGGTAAGGTTTTGGGCCCGCGCGGCCTGATGCCGAATCCGAAAGTGGGCACGGTGACCATGGATGTCGCCACCGCCGTGAAAGGCGCCAAGGGCGGTTCGGTCGAATTCCGCGCCGAAAAGGCCGGCATCGTGCAGGCCGGCGTCGGTAAAGCTTCGTTCAGCGAGGAGAAGCTGATCGAGAATATCAAAGCGTTCGCCGACGCCGTGCAGAAGTCGCGGCCCGGCGGGGCCAAGGGCCACTTCATCAACCGGGTCGCGATCTCCTCGACCATGGGGCCCGGCGTGAAAATCGAGCCGGCGAGCTTGTTCGCCGGATCGGAGCAGACGCATTAGGTCGATCGTGTCCAGGGCGCGGCGCAGCACGGAGTGGTGCGCTGCTGAACCGGGACCTTCTCAGACCGAATTGCCGAGCTTGTAGCGACCCGGACGCGGTGCAGCGCTGCGCGCTGCACCGCGTCCGGGAAACACGTAAACAAGGCTTGGCAAACCTGCCGAAAGCCGCTAGATAGGGGAAGGGCGTGCCGGCCCATTTTGTCGGCGCGCTCTTTTACGTTCCGCAAAAATCGAGAGACGAGGCCGCTCTTAGCATCGATCCTGCACGGATTTTTTCTAAGAGACGGAAGAGTTTAGCGGCTTTTGTGAACGTATCCTGTCCGAGACTGCAGGCGCCGGCAACGGCTTAATCCGGGCCTTGAAAGAGGCTTGAGCCAGCATAGACGGGTGAAGGACAAGGGCCAGGTTTTCCAAACCTGTTTGCCTTTCGGTTCTGATCTCGACGACCCGGTTCGGCGAAAGCAGAGCTGAGGGGCAGGGTGTTAAACGTCGTCCTGTCGTGGTCCGTCGATGAGCGTTCGTCGATG